>NZ_JBGFSN010000003.1:0-570836 GCF_044342975.1 Pantoea osteomyelitidis | reverse complement strand
TGCCCACACAGATTGTCTGATAAATTGTTAAAGAGCGGTGCGACCAGCGGGTTAACCGTCTGTCGCGAGGTGGCGTATATTACGCTTTCCTCCCTCAGAGTCAATCACTTTTTTCAGCGATTTTCTCCGGCGGTTCAGCGTTTCCTGAACCTCTGACCCGGTGGCTGTGAAGCCGTTGTTCCGTGTCAGTGGAGGCGCATTATAGGGAGTTAATTCTTACTGACAAGGGTTAATTTTAACTTTTTTGCCGTCTGGCTTATTTTTATGCAATCCGTCTACTTTTAGCGCTGTTTGATACGCGCAGGCAGGTCCGCAAGGCTATTAATCACCCAATCCGCTACCGCTTCGCCTTCCAACGTCACAGGCTTACCGGTTTTGACCAGTACTTTGGTCCCTACCCCTGCCGCCGCGCCTGCATGCATATCGTCCGGCTTGTCACCTACTATATAAGAAGCGGCCATATCAATATGCAGCTCCTTCTGTGCTGACAGCAGCATACCGGGCTGCGGCTTACGGCAATCGCACTCCTGACGATATTCCGCCACGCTGCCTTCCGGATGATGCGGACAATAATAGATGCCGTCGAGATCGACATCGCGGTCGGCCAGAGACCAGTCCATCCACTCCGTCAGCTGCATAAACTGATCTTCTGTAAACATGCCGCGCGCGATGCCCGACTGGTTGGTCACCAGCACCAGAGCAAAGCCCATGTTTTTTAGCTCACGCATCGCCTCAATAACGCCATCGATAAATTGGAAATTATCGATTTCGTGAACATAGCCGTGATCGACATTCAACGTACCATCACGATCAAGAAAGATTGCCGGGACTTTATTCGCCACGTAGAAACTCCTGCTACAAAATTTACTGTTCAGTATCGCATGATTGCGCTTTCAGAGAGAACGACAGATTGAATGACTTTGATTGATTTAGACGTCTGGATGCCTTACCATCCGTCCAGAATTCGCACTGCCAGGCAGTGGCGAAGCGGAAACACCACGGACAATGCCAGACGATAATAATTAACCTAATGATTAAACTAGAAAATATTACCAAAGTGTTCCAGCAGGGCACCCGCACGATTCAGGCGCTTTCAAACGTCAGCCTGCATGTGCCTGCCGGACAGATTTACGGCGTTATCGGTTCCTCCGGCGCCGGTAAAAGTACGCTTATCCGTTGCGTTAATTTGCTCGAGCGTCCCTCTTCGGGCCGCGTGCTGGTTGACGGTCAGGATCTTACCGTCCTTTCTGAGCGTCAGCTGACCCAGGCGCGTCGCCAGATCGGCATGATTTTCCAGCACTTTAATCTGCTCAATTCCCGCACCGTATTCGGCAACGTCGCGCTGCCGCTGGAGCTGGGCAACCTGTCGCGCGAAGAAATCACACGTCGCGTCACGGAACTGCTGGCGCTGGTTGGTCTGGCGGACAAACAGGATGCCTGGCCCGCCAATCTCTCCGGCGGTCAGAAACAGCGCGTCGCCATTGCCCGCGCGCTGGCCAGCAATCCCAAGGTGCTGTTATGTGATGAAGCCACCAGCGCGCTGGATCCGGCAACTACCCGCTCCATTCTGGAGCTGCTGAAAGATATTAACCGTCGTCTCGGCCTGACCATTCTGCTCATCACGCACGAAATGGATGTGGTAAAACGCATCTGCGATCAGGTTGCGGTGATCAGCCAAGGCGAGCTGATTGAAAATGACAGCGTCAGCGAAGTCTTTTCCCATCCAAAAACGCCGCTGGCGCAGCAGTTTATTCAGTCTACGCTGCATCTCGATATTCCGGACGACTATCAGGCGCGTCTCTCTGCCGAAGCGAAAAACGGTAGCGTGCCGCTGCTGCGTCTGGAGTTTACCGGTCAATCGGTGGATGCGCCGCTGCTTTCCGAAGCGGCTCGCCGCTTTAACGTGAACAACAATATTATCAGCGCGCAGATGGATTATGCGGGCGGGGTTAAATTCGGCATCATGCTGGCCGAAATGAGCGGCACGGAAGCTGATGCTAAAACAGCCATCGCCTGGCTGCAGGAACACCATGTAAAAGTTGAGGTACTGGGTTATGTCTGAAGCGATGATGTGGTTACTGGGCCGTGGCGTCTGGGAAACGCTGATGATGACCTTTGTCTCCGGCTTTTTCGGCTTCGTGCTCGGCCTCCCGGTTGGCGTTCTGCTTTATGTGACGCGTCCGGGTCAGATTTTGGCGAATAACAGCCTCTATCGGGTTCTCTCGGCCGCGGTAAATATCTTCCGTTCTATTCCTTTCATTATTCTGTTGGTGTGGATGATTCCTTTTACCCGCATGATCGTGGGTACTTCTATTGGCTTACAGGCGGCGATTGTGCCGCTGACGGTGGGCGCTGCACCCTTTATTGCCCGCATGGTGGAAAACGCCCTGCTGGAGTTGCCGACCGGACTGATTGAAGCGTCACGCGCCATGGGCGCTACGCCGATGCAGATTGTGCGCAAGGTCTTGCTGCCGGAAGCGCTGCCGGGTCTGGTAAACGCCGCCACTATTACCCTGATTACCCTGGTAGGTTATTCCGCGATGGGCGGCGCCGTCGGTGCCGGCGGTCTGGGTCAAATTGGTTATCAGTATGGTTATATCGGTTACAACGCTACGGTGATGAATACGGTATTAGTCTTATTGGTGATTCTGGTGTATTTAATCCAGTTCTGTGGCGACCGCATCGTGCGTGCGGTTAGCCATAAGTAAACAAGCGAAGCTCTCGATTAAGGAAGGGATATGTCTTTTACATTTAAAAAAATTGCCGCTGTGGGCGCGCTGATTGGCGCAATCGCGCTGGCCGGATGCGATCAGAAAGAGAAAGATCCAAACCACATTAAAGTGGGCGTGATTGTTGGCGCTGAACAGCAGGTTGCTGAAGTCGCGCAGAAAGTTGCGAAGGAAAAATATGGCCTCGACGTAGAACTGGTCACCTTTAACGACTACGTACTGCCAAACGAAGCGCTGAGCAAAGGCGACATCGACGCCAACGCCTTCCAGCACAAGCCTTATCTGGATCAGCAGATCAAAGATCGCGGCTACAAGCTGGTTCCGGTCGGCAATACCTTTGTTTACCCAATTGCCGGTTACTCGAAGAAAATCAAATCGCTGGATGAGCTGCAGGAAGGCGCGCAGATCGCTATCCCTAACGATCCTACTAACCTGGGCCGCACCCTGCTGCTGCTACAGAAAGTGGGTCTGATCAAACTGAAGGAAGGCGTCGGCCTGCTGCCGACTTCGCTGGATATCGTTGAGAACCCGAAAAAGCTGAAGATTGTTGAGCTGGAAGCGCCGCAGCTGCCGCGTTCACTGGACGATGAGCAGATCGCGCTGGCGGTTATCAATACCACCTACGCCAGCCAGATCGGCCTGACGCCAGCAAAAGACGGCATCTTTGTTGAAGATAAAGATTCTCCGTACGTTAACCTGATCGTAGCGCGTGAAGATAATAAAGATGCGGAGAACGTGAAGAAATTCGTTCAGGCTTACCAGTCTGACGAAGTAAACGACGCCGCGAATAAAATCTTTAACGGCGGTGCTGTGAAAGGTTGGTAATCACGCATTGCGTTGAGAAACGGGGCGGCCATTGGGTCGCCCTTTCTTTTGCTATTACCCTGACCGACTTGTTATTTATTCTGGTCCTTGTTTCAATATCGCCACTTTTAAGAACATGAGGATGTTGCCATGCGTTTTTTACCGCTCTGCTTGTTGGCATTGACGCTGACCGGGTGCGTACATGAATATCACCCGATAAGTCGCGCTCCGCTACATCCGCAGCCCAGCGAACCCGTTCGTAAGCCTGCGCCGCGCCCTGCACCGGTGAAACTCTACACCAATGCCACCGATCTGGTGAGCAAGCCTTTCCGCGATCTGGGCGAAGTCGCTGGCGATGATTGCCAGAGCAGCAGCAAAGATTCCCCGCCTAATATCAATACCGCCCGTAAACGCATGCAGGTTAAAGCCTCTTACCTGAAAGCCAACGCGGTACTGCTGCATAAATGTGAAATCGTCAGCGGTAATGCAGGTTGCTACCGTCAGGCCATCTGTCAGGGATCGGCGCTGAAAGTTTCTAATCAATGAGCGACTTCGCCTTTAGCCAAATTGGGGTGATTCGTTCCCCATGGAAAGAGAAGTTTGCTGTGCCGCGTCAGCCGGGTCTGGTGCAGGATGGCGGCGGCGAGCTGCATTTGCTGCCGCCCTATAACCAGCCTGAAGCGGTACGCGGGCTGGAAGCCTTCAGTCATCTCTGGGTACTGTTTGTCTTTCATCAGACCATGGCGGGCGGCTGGCGTCCTACGGTGCGGCCGCCGCGCCTCGGCGGCAATGCGCGTATGGGCGTCTTTGCTACCCGTTCCACCTTTCGTCCCAATCCGCTGGGAATGTCGCTGGTGGAGCTGAAAGGCATCCGCTGTGAAAAACAGCAGGTTATTTTGCAATTGGGCAGTCTCGATCTGGTCGACGGCACGCCGGTGGTGGATATTAAGCCCTACCTGCCGTTTGCCGAAGCGCTGCCCAATGCGCGCGCCGGTTTTGCGCAGACAGCGCCCGAGGCAGATATGCCGGTACGCTTTTCTCTGCATGCACAGCAGCAACTGCAACAGCAATTGCGCCATTTTCCTTATCTGGAGCGTTTTATCCGTGATGTGCTGGCGCAGGACCCGCGTCCCGCCTATCGCAAAGGGGAAACAGAGGATCGGGAATATGCCGCCTGGCTGCTCGATTTTAATGTTCGCTGGCGCATCGACGCCAAAGGCACGGAAGTCGTCGCCCTTGATCCACGTTAAAACTCACTTTTGGCGTTGTGAGCTCGCTGGTACACTAGCCGCCAGCTAAATTTTTGTCACTATTCAGACTTTCTGTCTAACTGGAACCCTAATCAATGCGTACTACTCAATATCTGCTCTCCACTCAGAAAGAGACGCCGTCCGACGCCGAAGTGATCAGCCATCAGTTGATGCTGCGCGCCGGGATGATCCGCAAGCTGGCTTCAGGTCTCTATACCTGGTTACCCACCGGTGTGCGCGTGCTGAAAAAAGTTGAAAACATTGTACGCGAAGAGATGAACAATGCTGGTGCCATTGAAATCTCAATGCCGGTGGTGCAGCCCGCCGATCTGTGGCAGGAGAGCGGCCGTTGGGAGCAATATGGCCCTGAGCTGCTGCGCATCAGCGATCGTAACGAACGCCCCTTTGTGCTCGGCCCGACCCATGAAGAAGTGATCACTGACCTGATCCGTAACGAACTCAGCTCCTACAAGCAGCTGCCGCTTAATCTGTTCCAGATCCAGACTAAATTCCGCGATGAAGTTCGCCCGCGTTTTGGCGTGATGCGCTCGCGTGAGTTCATTATGAAAGACGCCTACTCTTTTCATACCACGCAGGAGTCGCTGCAGGAAACCTATGACGCCATGTACCGCGCTTACAGCCAGAGCTTTACGCGTATGGGCCTGGATTTTCGCGCCGTGCAGGCGGATACCGGTTCTATCGGCGGCAGCGCTTCTCACGAGTTCCAGGTGCTGGCGCAGAACGGTGAAGATGATGTGATCTTCTCTACCGAGTCCGACTACGCTGCCAACATCGAGCTGGCTGAAGCGGTTGAGCCAGCTGGCGAACGCGCGCAGCCTGGTCAGGCGATGAGTCAGATCGACACGCCGAATGCCAAAACCATCGCCGAGCTGGTTGAGCAGTTCAATCTGCCGATCGAGAAAACCGTTAAGACGCTGATCGTTAAAGCAGCTGAAGAGAGCGGCTATCAGCTGGTTGCCCTGCTGGTGCGTGGCGATCACGAGCTGAACGAAGTGAAAGCGGAAAAAATTGATATCGTTGCCGCGCCGCTGGTTTTCGCCACTGAAGAAGAGATTCGCGCTGCTGTTGGCGCCGGTCCTGGCTCGCTGGGGCCGGTCGGCCTGACCCTGCCGATCGTGGCTGACCGTAGCGTGGCGAAGATGAGCGATTTCAGCGCTGGCGCTAACCTCGATGGCAAGCACTACATCGGCATCAACTGGGAGCGCGATCTGCCTTTGCCGCGCGTGATGGATATCCGCAACGTGGTTGAAGGCGATCCCAGCCCGGACGGGAAAGGCACGCTGCAGATCAAACGCGGTATCGAAGTGGGCCATATTTTCCAGCTTGGCACCAAATATTCCGATGCCATGAAGGCGTCAGTCCAGGGCGAAGATGGCCGTAACCAAATGCTGACCATGGGCTGTTACGGTATCGGCATCACCCGCGTGGTGGCGGCGGCTATCGAGCAGAATCATGACGAGCGCGGCATTATCTGGCCTGCGGCGCTGGCGCCGTTCGAAGTGGCGATTCTGCCGATGAATATGCATAAATCCTTCCGCGTGAAGGAAGTGGCGGAAGAGCTTTATCATACGCTGCGCGCCAAAGGCATCGACGTCATCCTCGACGACCGTAAAGAACGTCCGGGCGTGATGTTTGCCGATATGGAGCTGATTGGCGTTCCGCACACCATCGTGATTGGCGATCGCAACCTCGATAATCAGGAGATCGAATACAAAGCGCGTCGCGCTGGCGAGAAAGAGATGATCAAGCAGAGCGAGATTGTGGATTTCCTCGTGAAGGCGCTGAATAAATAAGCCCGTCGGTCGCCTTTGCGCTGCGCAGAGGCGACCGCTTTCTTTCCTTTACCTTATCTTACCGCGTAATGCTTTTGTCCCGCTGCGCCGCGCTTTTCCTTCCAGCCGCCGCTCTTTTGAGGCGCGTGTAGGCCGCGTTGGCCGCCGTTTTTTCTCTGGCGTCGTCAGTTCACGGATCATATTTGCCAGTCGTTGTAATGCCGCTTCACGATTAAGCTCCTGACTGCGATGCTCCTGAGATTTAATGATCACCACTCCTTCTGCCGTGATCAGATGATGGCTGGCGGCCAGCAGGCGCGCTTTATAAAATTCTGGCAGTGATGAGGCGGCAATATCGAAGCGTAAATGGATTGCCGTGGCGTTTTTGTTAACGTGTTGGCCGCCCGCGCCCTGGGCGCGGATTGCGCTGAGTTCAATTTCGCTGTCAGGAATCACGACGTTCTGTGACAAAACAATCATCTCTCTCCTGCTCCGTTAGCGGGCAGCGGCTGCCCGTCACTTATTAACATTAATTTAACTTTCTGTGCTGCCGGAAAAAGCGCGAAGGCCAGCGGATTCTTTAGCTCTCCGCCCTTTCCCTCTTGCTTTGCCCATTTCGTCTGGCTGATTTCCAGGAAATGTCTGTGATATAGTCACCTATCAACCAGAGTAGTTACGCTCTGCTGAGGAGGTGCCTGTGCAAAAATATTGTGAGTTAGTTCGCCAGAAATATGCTGCCATTGGCGGCGGTGAACTGGGATATGTGCCGGATGCTATCGGTTGCGCGCTGAAAGCGCTCAATGATATTGCCGCCAATTCTGCGCTAAACTCTTCTGTCAGGGAACAGGCAGCTTTTGCTGCTGCAAACTTATTGGTGAGTGACTATGTTGACGAATGAAGCCTACAAACCCATCAACTGCGATGACTACGACAACCTGGAACTCGCCTGCCAAAAAAACTGGATGTTAACGCTGACGCTGAAAAATGGCGAACAGCTAAAGGCGAAAGCAGTGGATATGGTGATGCGTAAAAAAGTCGAATATCTGGCGGTGGATCTTTCCGGTGAAACACGCGAGCTTCGTCTTGACCATATCGCCAGCTTCATTCACCCGGAGCTGGGTACCGTCATCATGAGTGAAGACGATTGATCTGCGACGGGCGGGAAACGAGGTTCCCGCCCACTTTCGTTACGGCGTCAGCGACGCATAATACGCGCTTAAATCAGCCATATCTTCATCACTCAATCCCGCCACAAAAGCTTTCATCACTTCCGCCTGCCCGCCGCTGCGCTCGCCCTTTTTGTAAGCCTGCAGCGCATGGTTCAGATAGGGCGCATTCTGCCCGGCCAGGTCAGGGTAAAGCGGCGCCGAGGCCTTCCCTTGTTGACCGTGACAGGCGGTACAGGCGGCAGATTTCGCCTCGCCTGCTTTGATATTACCGTCAGCCAGCGCGGATAAACTTGCCGTCATCAGCACCACAGCTATCCATTTGTCCATCATTGTTCTCCACTTTTATCGTTATGCCAGTGCGCCTGCCAGCCCGGCGCCTCGCCCGCATCGCCTTCACGGGTAACAAACAGTCCGGGTGCGCTTATCAGCGTCTGGTTATAGTAAATCAGCGGTATACGCTCCCGCTGCCACGGCGGCACGCCTTTTTCCTGCCACAGCTTTTTCATTTCACGCCCGCCGGCACGCCCAACCAGATGAAAATGGCCCTGCGCCTGAAAACGCACGCTGACCTGCTCATCGGGAAGCGGCAAACGCAGGCCGCCTGTTGTCTGACGCTCTGCCAACAGCACGCCTAAATTCTGCGGCAACGTCAGTGGCCGGGCGAGATCTTGCCAGGGAATAACAGAGTCGCGCAGCGAAGGCCATACTGGCAGCCAGTAGAGCTGCTGACGGTAACGCCGTATTTCATGCGGCCCCAGACGCAGGCGCGGCCCGGCGTCTTCACGACTCAGCATCACCTCTTGCCAAAGGCGCGTTAGCATCTCACGCGACGGCATCGCCCCGCCCTGCCCGGCAATCCAGCGTCGCACCAGCGCATTGCGGCGCGCTTCGCTCATGGTTAACAGCGGCGTCATCAGCAGGCTGCCATCCGGCTTGATCAGCAGGGCAAGCTGTTCTGCCAGCAGCTCATCCAACAGCTGCTCCTGTTCGCCACAAAGCGCTGCGCTGCGTGCGACGGCGGCGGCAAAATGGGGCCAGCGCGCCAGCAGCAGCGGCAGCACCTGCTGGCGCAGAAAGTTGCGATCGTAGCGCGTGTCCAGATTGCTTTCGTCTTCAATCCATTGCAGTTGATATTCCGCCGCCCAGGCCTCCAGCTGCTGACGCGTGCAGTTTAATAATGGACGCAGCAAAGGATTTTCGCCGAGCATCAGCTGCTGCGGCATCGCGGCCAGACCGGCAGGTCCGCTGCCGCGCTTCAGCGCCAGCAGCAGAGTTTCACACTGATCGTCGAGATGTTGGGCGGTGAGCAGCATATCGCCGGGACGCAGATGATGTCGCAGCGCCTGATAGCGTACCTGACGGGCAGCGGCCTCAATGCCCTGTCCGTGGCTGTCAACCTGAACGCGCAGGATGTCGCAGCGTATCTGCCACTGCTTGCAAACGGCCAGACAATGCGCAGCCCAGCCCTCAGCATGTGGACTTAAACCATGATGAACATGCAGCGCGCGCAAGGTTGCCGCAGGATGTCGCTGCTGCCAGCACACCAGCTGATGCAGTAGCACCGTGGAATCAAGGCCGCCACTGAATGCTATCACCAGCGAAGCGTCGGGAGCCAACAGCGATTCCAGATGAGACAAAGACATGGTGCGATCCGTGATAATACGGGCCGCCGGGTGCGGCCCACAGAGCACACATTTTACGCCTGATAAAGCTCCAGCGGCAAACCGTCAGGATCGGCAAAGAAAGTGCAGCGCTTATTGGTCAGCGGATCGATACGCACCGGCTCGCAGACAATGCCTTTTTTCGCCAGCAACGCACAGGCCGCGTCAACATCCTCGACGCTAAACGCCAGATGACGCAGGCCGCATGCTTCCGGATGGCTGACGCGTGCGGGCGGCTCCGGAAAGGAAAATAGCTCAATGGTATATTGACCGTTCAGCGCCAGATCGCCTTTCCAGGAGTCGCGCGCCTCACGGTAAAATTCCCCCGTCAGGGTAAAACCAAGCACATCGCAGTAAAAGGCTTTGCTACGAGCGTAGTCAGACGCAATGATAGCGATATGGTGAATACCCCTTAATTTCAGCATAGCTTACCCTTAGTTTTCAGTTGATTAGTCAGAAAGATAAACCCTAACTCTCCCATCATGAAAAATTATTGAGTTTCAATAACGCAAGTTTATTATTGATAACCGATAACATCAAAGGGAGTTTCACATGTATGACCATGGAGTAATTTACAGCAAACAGTACAAAGAATTAACCAGGCTTAGTCTGTTTTTGCAATGGGATTAAATTTTTCGTACTGCCTTATTGAACGATCGCAAAATTGAGATCTTTTGCCGCTGTTAGCCGAAACAGCTTCCGGTCCTGCTACCGGGATTGATATTCAAGGAAACCGTAATCATTTTTATTTCCCGCCGATTTAACTAACGAAAGCTAACTTGTCTCTTTTCAACGTGGTAAAGCCAGGTCAATTCGTTTCACTACCTTAAACGAGATAAGTAAGTAGCTTAACTGCCAGCCAGGAGAAATTATTAACTACAAAAAGGATTAACCTTACGCTCAATTTTATGGCGAGCATGACGGATACATGACTTTTTAATCATCGGTGGTTGCCCGTTCGGGCTGCCATCCATAAAAGGATTTAAATATGAAATAATATTTCTTTTCTGTGACATGCGCTTTGTTATGCCTGATTAGCCTGCCTGCTTTTTCTGACACACTGACATCAGGCTTTGCGCAATCTTCTGTTCTTTCAGAAAGTATCGAAAATAAAAAGAGCAGCATTTATGACAACACACTTCACGGATTTAACCTGAAATATAAGATAGAAAACGACAGTAGAATTGGAATGATTGCATCGGTCACCGACACGTTCAGTCGCCAGGCTGCAAATCGAAAAAGAATAAGGAAAGATAAATTAAGCCACTTAGCTTTTTCTGTCGGACCAGTCTGGCAGTTTAATAATTATTTTTGCTCTATGCTACTACTGGTTTAAGCTATACCACACTCTCGGAGGAAAAAAGAAGAACCCAAAAAAAGTACTTTAAAAAAGCGGTAAAAAAACTTATAAAGTGGATAAAGTCTCTTCCAAAGCTGGCGTTGTTGCAGGTCTGGGATTACAGGTGATGTCCCGGGAAAAACCTGTTGCTCGATACAGGGTATGAATATGCTTATGCCCGTCAACATCCATATGGAACCTGGGTAATTGGCGCAGGCCTCCGTTTTTAACGCCATAGCTTAACGACTGTTAATCTGTCCTGCCGCTATAACTCATCGGGCAGGACAGAATTTATTCGGCCTGTTTCAACTAAGTTGCTTTAGTTTCATCCTGTTTTAATACCCGCACCAGATAACGGTTATCTTCCGTTAAGGTCGCTCCGTGAATATCCGTTTCGAAACCGGGATAGTGACGCCCGATAGTGCAAAGCATCAGCAGGAAATCGAGCACCGCTCGTCCTTCTTGGGTGATCACCTCGCCCGGCATCACCAGCGGCACGCCGGGTGGATAAGGCAGGATCATATTGGCGGAAACGCGGCCAACCATGTCGCTGATATCCACCGTTTCAACATTGCCTTTGACCTGCTGTTGAAACGCCTGGTGCGGCGTCATGCGCATTTCAGGCAACACATCGAAAGCTTTTAGCATCAGGCGCGGCAGATCGTGTTGCCGGATCAACTGATGGATCCCCTGCGCCAGCGTCTGAATACGCATATTACGGTAGAAATCGGGATCCTCCGCGTAGAGATCCGGCAGCATATTCTTCACTCGCAGGTTGAGATCGTAGGCGCGTTTGAACTCGGTCAGGCCGCGCAGCACGCTCATCGCCTTGGTTTTATCAATGCCGATGCTGAAGAGAAATAGCAGGTTATAAGGCCCGGTTTTCTCTACCACCACGCCGCGTTCGTCGAGGAACTTCGCCACCAGCGCCGCCGGGATCCCCTCTTCCGCCATCTTGCCGAGTTCGCTCATGCCTGGCGTCAGAATGGTGACTTTGATCGGATCCAGATACATATGGTCGCGATCGGCCTGGGTGAAGCCGTGCCACTCCTCTTCGCCGGGTTGAATCGGCCAGCACTCCGCCTCATCCACATGTTCCGGCTGCCAGATATCAAAGAACCAGCTATCTGATTCTTCACGCAGCCGCTGGATCTCGCGCCGGAAATGAAGCGCACGTTCCACTGAGCGATTAATCAAGCGTCTGCCCGGATTGCCGCGCAGCATCGCCGCCGCGGTTTCAATCGAGGCGACGATCGCATAGTTCGGCGAAGTGGTGGTGTGCATCATGTAGGCTTCATTGAAGGTGTGTTCGTCGTAGTCGCCTTTAATGTGGATCAGCGATGCCTGAGAAAAGGCCGCCAGCAGCTTGTGCGTCGACTGGGTTTCATAAAAAACCTTGCCGGGAATACGCTCGCCGCTCATGCCGCTTTTTCCGGCATAGATAGGATGAAAGTTAGTGTAAGGCACCCAGGCGGAATCGAAGTGAATCGACGGCACCTCCAGCGTCTCTTTGATGTACTGCGTGTTATAGAGCAGGCCGTCATAGGTGGAGTTTGTGATTACCGCATGCACTGGCCAAGCGGCGCGCGGCGTTTGCGCGACCTTACGCTCAATGCTGTCGCGGGTAAACTCGCGTTTCGGTATGCCGCCCAGAATGCCCAGTGCGTTACGCGTCGGCTTCAGCCAGATGGGAATGATGTCGCTCATCATCAGCAGGTGCGTCAGGGATTTGTGGCAGTTGCGATCAATCAATACCGTGCTGCCTGCCGGCGCGGCATACATGCCGACGATTTTATTAGAAGTTGAGGTGCCATTGGTCACCATATAGCTCTGTTCAGCGCCAAAGGTGCGCGCCACGTACTCTTCCGCCTCCAGATGCGGCCCGGTGTGATCGAGCAGCGATCCCAGCTCGGTGACGGAAATCGAAATATCCGCCTTGAGCGTATTGCCGCCGAAAAAATCGTAAAACAGGCTGCCCACCGGGCTTTTCTGGAATGCGGTGCCCGCCATATGGCCTGGCGTACAGAAGGTGTACTTTCCCTCTTTCACGTAGGTAAAAAGCGCTCTGGTTAGCGGCGGCGTAATGGTATCGATGTATTCATCGGTGTACTGGCGAATATGCAGCGCAATATCGTCAGCGGCGCTCAGCGCATACTCGAAGAAACGCAGCGCCATGCGCATTTCATTGATGCTGACATCCATTTGCGAATGGGTGTTGATAAATGCGTAGAGCGGCAGATACTCATTCAGCTGGTTAATCTCGCGGCACAGCTCCATGCTGTACTCATCCCAGTCGAAGATGACGCCGCAGATGCGGGGATTATGTTCAATCAGCTTCAGCAAATCGTTGGCATTTTTTGGATAGATGAGCTGGAAACCCTGCTGGCTTAATGCCGTACTCAGTTCGCGAATCGGCTCGTCTTTATAGAAAGCGCCATGCGGTCCCATGATCGCAATAATATTCAATGCTCACCTCCAGTGTTGTTGTGGCACTGAATAAGGATAGCGAAAAGCTGACGTGAGCTGAGTCGGATTGTTCTGCTGTTCTGCGGGCATAAAAAAAGCGGACGCAAGGTCCGCCTTTTTAAAGGGTTTGTTACGATCAGGCGTAGCCGTAGCTCATCAGGCGCTGATAGCGACGGTTGAGCAGCTCTTCAGTGCTCAGCACGTCGAGATCGGCCAGATCGGCCAGCAGCTGTTGCTTCAGGTTCGCCGCCATATCGACAGGATGACGATGTGCGCCGCCCAACGGCTCCGGGATCACCGAGTCGACCAGCTTCAGCTCTTTCAGACGATCGGCAGTGATGCCCATCGCTTCAGCGGCCAGCGGCGCCTTGTCGGCGCTTTTCCACAGAATAGAGGCGCAGCCTTCCGGCGAAATGACAGAATAGGTGCTGTACTGCAGCATGTTTACCTTGTCGCCCACGCCGATCGCCAGCGCGCCGCCGGAACCGCCTTCGCCGATCACGGTGCAGATTACCGGCACTTTCAACCCGGACATTTCACGCAGGTTGCGTGCGATGGCCTCAGACTGACCGCGCTCTTCCGCGCCGACGCCCGGATAGGCGCCCGGCGTGTCGATAAAGGTGATGATCGGCATTTTAAAGCGTTCCGCCATCTCCATCAGACGCAGCGCTTTGCGGTAGCCTTCAGGTGCCGGCATGCCGAAGTTACGGCGGATTTTCTCCTTGGTTTCACGTCCCTTCTGATGACCAATGATCATCACCGGACGCCCATCGAGACGGGCAATGCCGCCAACGATCGCTTTGTCATCAGCATAAGCGCGATCGCCAGCCAGTTCGTCGAACTCATCAAAGGCGTTACGGACATAGTCCAGCGTGTAAGGACGCAAAGGATGGCGAGCCAACTGTGCGATCTGCCATGCGCCCAAATCGGAGAAGATTTTACGGGTCAGCTCGACGCTTTTTTCGCGCAGGCGCTGCACTTCTTCATCCAGATTAATATCGTGTTTTTCATCCTGACGGCCAATCGATTTGAGCGAATCAATTTTCGCTTCCAGTTCTGCAATCGGCTGTTCAAAATCCAGGTAATTAAGACTCATAATGTTCCTGTTTTAGTCAAACTCCAGTTCCACCTGCTCCGATCCAATCAACGACCGTAAATCGTTGAGTAAACGATCGCTGGGCGAAATTCGCCACGCTGCACCAAAGCGCAGCTTCGCCCGCGCATCCGCTCTCTGGTAGTAGAGATGCACCGGAATGGTCCCCGATCGATAAGGTTCCAGGGACTGACGGAGACGGTTTAAAAGCTGGTCATCAATTTGCCTGTCCGTCAGCGAGATAGCAAGTCCGCGCGCGTATTTTTCACGAGCTTCATCGATATCCATCACTTCGCGGGCGGTCATTTTAAGGCCGCCGCTGAAGTCATCAAAGCTGACCTGTCCGCTAACGATCAGGATACGGTCTTTTTCCAGCAGCTGCTGATACTTCTCTAACGCATCGGTAAATAACATCACCTCAAGACGACCGGAACGATCGTCCAGAGTACAGATACCAATTCGGTTGCCGCGCTTGGTCACCATCACGCGCGCCGCGATTACCAGCCCGGCTGCGACGGTGGTTTTCCCCCGGTCGGTGGGATGCATATCTTTCAGCCGCACCCCGCCAACGTAGCGCTCAATTTCTTTTATATACTGGTTGATCGGGTGGCCAGTAAGATACAGCCCCAGCGTTTCCCGTTCGCCGTCGAGCCGAATCTGCTCCGGCCACGGGGTCACGCTGGCGTAGGATTTTTCCACCTGTTCCGGCTCTTCCGCCAGCACGCCAAACATATCCGCCTGACCAATCGCTTCCGCTTTGGCATGCTGATCCGCTGCCTTGAGCGCATCGCCGAGAGCGCTCATCAGCGCCGCGCGGTGCGGGCCGAGGCGATCGAATGCGCCAGACATGATCAGTTTTTCCATCACGCGCCGGTTGATCTTTTTGGTATCGGTGCGGGCGCAGAGATCGAACAGCTCTTTGAAATAGCCGTCCTGATTACGCGCATCGATGATCGCCTCGATCGGCCCTTCGCCGACGCCTTTGATCGCGCCGATGCCGTAGACGATCTCGCCGTCATCGTTGACATGGAACTGATACAGCCCGGAGTTGATATCCGGCGGCAGCACCTTCAGCCCCATACGCCAGCACTCATCCACCAGCCCTACCACCTTCTCGGTGTTATCCATATCGGCCGTCATTACCGCCGCCATAAACTCTGCCGGATAGTGCGCCTTCAGCCACAGCGTTTGATAGGAGACCAGCGCGTAGGCTGCCGAGTGCGATTTGTTGAAGCCATAACCGGCGAATTTCTCCACCAGGTCGAAAATCTTCATCGCCAGCTCGCCGTTGACGCCGATGCTCTCCGCGCCATCCTTGAACACCGAGCGCTGTTTGGCCATCTCTTCCGGTTTCTTTTTCCCCATGGCGCGACGCAGCATATCTGCGCCGCCCAGGGTATAACCGGCCAGAACCTGGGCGATCTGCATCACCTGTTCCTGGTAGAGAATGATGCCGTAAGTCGGCTCCAGCACCGGCTTCAGCGTTTCATGCTGCCACTCAATATCGGGGTAAGAGATCGCTTCACGGCCATGCTTACGGTCGATAAAGTTATCCACCATGCCGGACTGCAGCGGTCCCGGGCGGAACAGCGCCACCAGGGCGATCATATCTTCGAAGCAGTCGGGCTTCAGACGCTTGATCAAATCTTTCATGCCGCGCGATTCCAGCTGGAATACCGCGGTGGTTTCCGCGCGTTGCAGCATGTCGAAGCTTTTCTGATCTTCAAGCGGGATCGCTGCGATATCGATCGGCGCTTCGCCCTGCTTCGCGCGACGGGCGTTGATCATCTCCAGCGCCCAGTTGATGATGGTGAGCGTACGCAGACCGAGGAAGTCGAACTTCACCAGCCCGGCATATTCCACGTCGTTCTTATCAAACTGGGTAACCGGATGATTGCCGTTTTCATCGCAGTACAGCGGCGCGAAATCGGTAATTTTGGTTGGCGCAATGACCACGCCGCCAGCATGCTTACCGGCGTTACGCGTCACCCCTTCAAGCTTGCGCGCCATATCGATCAGCGCTTTGACCTCTTCATCCGCCTCATACATCGTCGGCAGCTGCGGTTCCGCAACAAAGGCTTTTTCCAGCGTCATGCCGGGATCGGGCGGAATCAGTTTTGAAATGCGATCGACGAAACCGTAAGGATGCCCCAGCACGCGGCCCACGTCGCGGATCACCGCTTTCGCGGCCATGGTGCCGAAGGTGATAATCTGTGACACCGCATCGCGGCCATACATCTCCGCCACATGATCAATCACCTGGTCGCGTTTCTCCATGCAGAAGTCGACATCGAAGTCGGGCATGGAAACACGTTCCGGGTTAAGGAAGCGTTCAAACAGCAGGTCGAATTCCAGCGGATCGAGATCGGTAATTTTCAGCGCATAGGCCACCAGCGAACCCGCGCCAGAACCACGACCGGGCCCAACCGGCACGCCGTTATCCTTCGACCACTGGATAAACTCCATTACGATCAGGAAGTAGCCGGGAAAGCCCATCTGGTTGATGACGTTAAGCTCAATCTCCAGACGCTCGTCATATTCCGGGCGCTTTTGCGCGCGTTCTTCAGGATCGGGGAAAAGGAACTCCAGACGCTCTTCCAGCCCTTCGCGCGATTTCGCCACCAGAAAATCTTCGGTGCTCATCTCGCCGGTAGGGAACTGCGGCAGGAAATATTCGCCGAGGCGCACCGTGACATTACAACGCTTGGCAATCTCCACGCTGTTTTCCAGCGCTTCCGGGATATCCGAGAACAGCTCGCACATCTCATCGATGCTGCGCATATATTGCTGAGGACTGTAGTTGCGCGGACGTTTGGGATCGTCCAGCGTATAGCCGTCGTGGATCGCCACGCGAATTTCGTGCGCGTCGAAATCTTCTTCGTTCAGGAAACAGACTTCGTTGGTGGCGACAACCGGGATGCCTTCCGCAATCGCCAGCTCAACCGCTGCGTGCAGGTAACTCTCTTCATCCGGGCGGCCAGTACGGGTCAGCTCCAGATAATATCGATCGCCGAAATGCTGCTGCCAGAACGCCAGACATTGCGCCACCAGTGCGCTGTTGCCGCGCAGCAGGCTGCGGCCCACGTCGCCACGGCGGCCGCCGGAAAGAATGATCAGCCCTTCCTGGTACTCAATCAGCCAGTCGCGCTCAATGGTCGGGCCATTAATGCCGTAACCGCGCTGATAGGCGCGTGAAATCAGCAGCGTCAGGTTTTGGTAGCCCGTATTGTTGGCCGCCAGCACCGTCAGCTGCGTCAGTTCGTCGCCCATCAGCTCGCTGGCAACGTTGAAATCCGCGCCGATGATCGGCTTGATGCCGGCGCCGTGCGC
Organism: Pantoea osteomyelitidis; assembly: GCF_044342975.1. Lineage (NCBI taxonomy): Bacteria > Pseudomonadati > Pseudomonadota > Gammaproteobacteria > Enterobacterales > Erwiniaceae > Pantoea > Pantoea osteomyelitidis. Next base: position 553,202 of record NZ_JBGFSN010000003.1, on the reverse strand, counting down.
GGTGCCGTAAAATTTTACCAGACCACAGAGGTTGGTGAAATCGGTGATCGCCAGCGCTGGCATACCAAGCGCAGCGGCTTTCTTCACCAGCGGGCCGGTTTTCGCCAGCCCATCCACCATGGAGTAATCGCTGTGTACGCGCAGATGTATAAAACGAGGTTCAGCCATATCAGTTTCCGGTTAAACAGCGTCAGGCTATTAAAGCGCAGCGGGCTGGCGGGCGACCAGAACGTCGGCATCGATCAGGCTATTGCGCACCGGCGCAAAGCTGCGACGATGATGTGGCGTTGCGCCGTGCTGCGTCAGTTTTTGCAGATGCAGGGCGGTAGGATAACCTTTATGTTGGGCAAAGCCATAGTCGGGAAACAGGCGATCCAGCTCAGCCATCTCCCGATCGCGCGTGACCTTCGCCAGAATTGAGGCCGCGCTGATTTCCGCTACCAGACTGTCGCCTTTTACTACCGCCTGTGCGGGCATTGGCAGCGCCGGACAGCGATTGCCGTCAATCAGCACATAGTCCGGCAGAATAGCCAGGCCCGCTACCGCACGCTGCATCGCCAGCATGGTGGCATGCAGAATATTAAGCTGGTCGATCTCTTCCGGTTCGGCGCGTCCCAGACTCCAGGCCAGCGCCTTCACGGTGATTTCGTCATACAGCGCCAGACGGCGCTTTTCCGACAGCTTTTTCGAATCGGCCAGGCCGCTAATCGGATTCGCCGGATCGAGGATCACCGCGGCAGTGACCACGGCGCCGACCAGCGGTCCGCGCCCTACTTCGTCCACGCCTGCGATCAGGCGGGCATCAGGATAGATAAATTCAGCCACGGGCTAACTCCAGTACCGCCTGGGCCGCCTGTTCATCGGCGTTCCAGCGGATTTGCTCATGTAACTGATGGAAGGTAGTCAACAGCGTATCGCGCGCCGGACCTGCATGCAGCAGCGGCTCAAGCGCAGCCGCCAGCGCCTCAGGCTGACACTCTTCCTGCAACAGTTCTCTGACGATTTCACGGCCTGCCAGCAGATTCGGCAGCGAGACGTAAGGTGTTTTCACCAGCCGCTTCGCCAGCCAGAAGGTGAAGGGCTTCATGCGATACCCCACCACCATCGGACATTTCGCCAGCATACATTCCAGCGCGGCGGTGCCGGATGCCAGCAATGCCGCATCACTGGCAATCATCGCCGCGCGGCCTTGGCCATCCAGCAGGTGCATCGGCAGTTCAGGGGCCACTTCGGCTTTGATGCGCTCAAACTGCGCGCGCCGTTTGGCGTTCACCAGCGGCACCACAATCTCCAGCGCTGGATAACGCACGTGCAGCAGTTGAGCGGTTTTGAGGAAATCGGCGCTTAGCATCTCGACTTCCGCATTTCGGCTGCCAGGCAGCAACGCCAGACACAGCGCATCGGCGGCAATCCCCAGCTCGTGCCGTGCGGCCAGCTTATCCGGCTGCAACGGCATGGCATCCGCCATTGTATGGCCGATAAAGCGGCAGGGAACGTCGAAGCGATCGTAAAATGCTTTTTCAAAAGGCAGAAAGGCCAATACCAGATCGGTGTTACGGCCAATTTTAAAAACGCGCTTTTGTCGCCATGCCCAGACTGACGGGCTGACATAATGGATAGTGCGGATACCGGCGCGCTTCAGACGACCTTCCAGCGTGATGTTGAAGTCGGGCGCGTCGATACCGACAAATACGTCGGGTTTTAGTCTAATGAAACGCTGCGTAAGATCGCGGCGGATTTTCAGCAGGCGCGGCAAACGCTCCACCACTTCCACCACGCCCATCACCGCCAGCTCTTCCATCTCATACCAGGCTTCGCACCCTTCAGCCTGCATAAGCGGACCCGCAACGCCCACAAAATGCGCATCGGGATAGTTGGCTTTCAGAGCACGAATGAGACCGGCACCAAGAATATCGCCGGAGGTTTCTCCGGCGACCAGGGCAATCGTTAAGGGACGCGCTGACATCTGTTAACGAATGATTCCGCGGGTAGAACGGGCGAAGAAATCGTAGAACGGCTTGACTTCGCTGTGCTGTTGGGCCAGCGCTTCGATTTCCGGCTTCACGTCATCGAGGGTTCTTCCGCTGCGGTAGAGCAGTTTATACGCGTTGCGAATGGCGTGCAGCGCCTCTTTACTGAAGCCGCGACGCTTCAACCCTTCGATGTTGATACCGAACGGCGTGGCGTGGTTGCCTTGAGCAATCACATAGGGCGGTACGTCCTGCGCGACGCCGGAGCAGCCGCCAACCATTACGTGCGCACCGATAATGCACCACTGATGCACCGCCGTCATGCCGCCAATAATGGCGAAATCGTCAACGGTAACATGTCCACCCAGCGTGGCGTTGTTGGCGAAAATACAGCGGTTACCCACTACGCAGTCATGCGCGATATGGGCATTAATCATCAGCAGATTATCACTGCCGACAGTGGTCACGCCGCCGCCCTGAGAGGTTCCGCGATGGATGGTGACGCTTTCGCGGATGCGGTTACGATCGCCAATCTCGACACGCGTCGGTTCGCCCGCGTATTTCAGATCCTGATTCACTTCACCAATAGAAGCGAACTGGTAAATCTGGTTATCTTTGCCGATACGCGTGTGGCCATTCACCACCACGTGCGACTTCAATACCGTTCCTTCACCGATCTCGACGTTGGCACCAATAAAGCAAAACGGGCCAATGTGCACGTTAGGGCCAATAATGGCCCCTTCTTCAATAACAGAACTGGGATGGATGTTGGCGGTTTGATCAATCACTAATTATGCCTCCCGGCTACGGGCACACATCATGGTTGCTTCGCAGACAATTTTGCCGTCAACGGTTGCTACGCCTTTAAAGCGCGTCAGCCCGCGACGGGTTTTTTCAAATGTCACTTCCATAATCATCTGATCGCCCGGTACAACCGGACGCTTGAAACGGGCTTCGTCGATACCGGCGAAATAGTACAGTTCGCCCGGCTCGAGCTTTCCTACGCTTTTAAACGCCAGAATGCCTGTTGCCTGCGCCATCGCTTCCAGAATCAGAACGCCCGGGAAAATCGGTTTACCAGGGAAATGTCCCTGGAAAAACGGTTCGTTTACCGAAACATTCTTCACCGCACGCAGATATTTGTGCTCTTCAAAATCCAGCACGCGGTCAACCAGCAAAAACGGGTAGCGGTGCGGCAAAAGTTCTAAAATCTCTTCAATCTTCAGAGTATGCGTTTCAGTAGTCAAAATACTCTTCCTGTCCTAAAAAATCTGATGGCATCAATAACACGGCCTGCATCGATCAAAACGATCTTCTGCAGGCCGCAAATCGGTTCGTTGGCACCTGGCTTTCCCTGCTTAGCATTTTTTTATGAAAGCCGGTTCAGTCTCGGGATGCGTTCAGTCGTCCTTGCCGACTTTACGTTCGATGGCTTTTAAGCGTTTGCTTATGTCATCAATATTCATCACCAGCGCTGCAGTTTTACGCCAGGTTTTGTTGGGTTGCAGCGGAATGCCCGAAGAGTATACCCCAGGTTCTGTGATTGGGCGCATCACCATTCCCATTCCGGTCACGGTCACCTTGTCACAAATTTCCATATGGCCGTTAATGACGCTGGCGCCGCCAATCATACAATAACGACCAATCCTGAGGCTACCCGCCATGATCACACCGCCAGCAACGGCCGTATTATCACCAATCACCACGTTGTGTGCGATTTGACACTGGTTGTCTATGATAACACCATTGCCGATCAGAGTGTTATCCAGCGCACCGCGATCGATGGTGGTACAGGCGCCAATTTCAACGCGATCGCCAATAATTACCGCGCCTAACTGCGGGATTTTCACCCAGTTGCCGCGATCGTTGGCGTAACCGAAGCCATCTGCCCCGATAACGGTGCCGGATTGAATCAGACAATCCTGACCAATCTCAATTTCATGATAAATCGTGACGTTGGCCCACAGGCGTGTGCCCTGGCCGATACGCGTCTGCTTACCAATAAAGCAGCCGGCGCCGATAATCACGTTATCGCCCAGCTCCACGCCGGACTCGATCACCGCATTTGCGCCTATCGAGACGTTATTACCCAATTTTGCGCCGGGATCGATCACCGCGCTCGGCGCGATGTTTTGCGCAGGCTGTGGGGTAGTATCCAGAATCTGCGCCATGCGCGCATAGGTCAGATAGGGGTTTTTCACTACCAGCGCGGCCGAATGACACCACTCCAGATCCGCTTCCGTCAGCACCACGGCCGATGCCTGACACTGGGCGAGCTGCTCGCGGTAGCGGCTGTTGGCAAGAAATGTGATCTGGCCTGCCTGGGAGGATTGCATAGAAGCAATGCCGGAGATGGCGATCTCGCCATCTCCGTGCAATTCTGCATCCAACTGCTGGGCTAAATCAGCCAGTCGAATAGATGACATTGATTATTTAACCTGTTTCAGCACGTCTGCAGTAATGTCTTTCGCGTTTGCTGCGTAAGCCACGGCGTTGGCGTCGATCACCACGTCATATCCCTCATCGGCAGCCACTTTCTTCACGGCGTCCTGAATGCGGCTCAGCAGTTTGTTACGCTCTTCCGTCTGACGACGACGGTTGTCCTGCTCGAAAGCCTGGGCTTTAGAGGAGAAAGCTTCACGCTGCGACATAATGTCTTTTTCCATACGGCTGCGCTCGCTGGCCTTCATGGTAGAAGCATCGCGCTGCAGACGCTGCATTTTGGTTTGCAGATCGCGTTCCTGGCTTTGCAGATCGGTCGCACGGCCTTTGAACTCGTTCTCCAGCTGTTTAGCAACGGTCGCACGCTGCGGTAACTGTTGGAAAATGCTGGACACGTTTACCACTGCAATTTTATCAGCAGCCTGAACGCCCGCGGAGACCGCTAAAGCGAGACCCAGACCTGCGGCACACAACAACTTTTTCACTATAAACTCCTTACCATCAACGTTTGTGTCTGCGACACAGTTTTTGCACATAAGACGGATCGCTGAACGCTCCGTCCCGGCGCAATACTTTGCTTACGCTTCCCTGCCCAGAACCTTACCAGGTTTTACCGATGTTAAACTGGAACTGTTCTGCCTTATCTCCATCATATTTCTTGATCGGCTGCGCATAGGAGAAGACCAGCGGGCCAAGCGGCGACATCCACTGCAGTGCAATGCCGCTGGAGACGCGGAAATTACTCGGATCGCTGTAGTCAGGCACGCCTGCCGCGCGCGTTTCTGCGGTATTTTCCCACTTGGTATCCCATACGGTACCGCCATCAACGAACAGGGAGGTCCGCACCGAGTTGGCATATTTTTCGCTCAGGAACGGCGTCGGCGTGATCAGCTCCAGACTGGCCACTGCCATGGCGTTCCCGCCCACCGCATCGCTCGATGAACAGATCGCATTACTGCCGGAGCAGTCAGACGAGTTGTCGTTGTAGTATGCCGCTTTCGGACCAATGGTATTGGAGCGGAAACCACGCACCGTGCTCGAACCACCGGCGTAAAAGTTCTCATAGAACGGCATCTCTTTGCCGCCCAGACCATCACCGTAACCGACGCGGCCACGTCCCAACATCACCCAGGTGCGATCCTTGTTCAGCGGCACATACTGCTGCGAATCCAGCGTCACTTTATAGAACTCGTTGTCCGAGCCTGGAATGGTAATTTTACCGTTCAGGTTGGTACGGTTACCCGAGGTCGGGAAGAAACCGCGGTCCAGCGTGTTGTAAGTCCAGCCGTAGTTGAAGGTGAAATCGTCAGCAGAGAAATCGCCATCGTTATTCAGCTGCTGCGGTTTGCCGACCGAATTGAGATAACGCCACATCGCGATCTGCGGCTGCATGTCAGACAGATCGTTATGCACGTAGCCTAAACCAACGCGCAGGGTGTTATTCTCGTTAATCGGGAAGCCAAGCGTGCCTTCCGTACCGTAACTTTTATTGGTGTAGTCGGAAAGATCCGCATCATCGGCTTTAAAGTCGTTATAGAAGATACGACCACCGAGGCTGACGCCGTCAACGGTGAAGTAAGGATCGGTCAGCGCGAATTCAGCATAGGTCTGATAATCGTTCTTGGTACCGCTGATACTCACGGTGTTACCCGTACCCAGCCAGTTATCCTGGGTCACGCCGACCTGGAAGCTGACGCCGCTTTCCGTACCGAAGCCTACGCCGAAGTTGAAGGTACCGGTGTTGCGCTCTTTAACCTTATAGACCACATCGACCTGATCAGGCGAGCCGGGCACGCGCTGGGTATCTACATCCACGGTTTCGAAATAGCCGGTGCGGTTCAGGCGCTCTTTGCCCTGATCCACCAAATCGCTGCCCAGCCAGGCGCCTTCCATCTGACGCATTTCACGGCGCAGCACGGAATCTTTCGAGGTGTCGTTGCCTTCGAAGCGAACTTTACGCACGTAATAACGGTTGCCAGCATCCACGTTGATATGCAGCTTCACCGTCTTGTCGGCGTCATTGATTTCCGGCTGCGTGGCGACACGCGGATAGGCATAGCCATAGCGTCCCAGCAGCTTTTTAATCTCATCTTCCATCTGCGTGACTTTGGTGCCGTTGTACAGCTCGCCAGCAGGGATTTTGGTCAGATGTTCAATTTCCGCCGAGTGGCCTGCCATGCTGCCGTTCACAATCACGCCGGCAATCTTGTACTGATCGCCTTCGGTGATGTTCACCGTGATGTAGATGCCTTTTTTATCTGGCGTCAGGCTGACCTGCGTGGAATCGATGTTGAAACGGGCATAGCCGCGATCGAGATAGAAGCTGCGCAGCGTTTCCAGATCGCCAGCCAGTTTTTGTTTCTGGTATTTGCGATCGCCGACCACGTTCCACCATGGCACTTCATCACGCAGCTGGAAGCGGGAAATCAGCTCATCAGAGCTGAAGGCTTTGTTGCCGACGATATTGATCTGCTGGATTTTCGCCGATACGCCTTCCGTGAAAACCAATTTCAGGTCGACACGGTTACGCGGCAGCGGCGTCACAACGGCTTTAACGCTGGCGGTATATTTACCTACGCTGTAGTAGAAATCTTCCAGCCCTTTCTCAATGGAAGAGATGGTGGTGCGGTCAAGCGCTTCGCCGACGCGCACGCCTGAGGCTTCGAGGTTCTGCTTCAGCTGTTCCTCTTTCACCGCTTTGTTGCCGGAGAAAGTGATGCTGGCAATCGTGGGACGCTCTTTCACCTGAACAATCAGGGTTTCACCGTCGCGCAGGACCTGCACATCTTCAAAGTTACCGGTCGCAAACAGAGAGCGAATGGTATTTCTGATGTCGTCATCATCCACCTTATCGCCAACACGTACCGGCATACTCAGCAGAGCCGCGCCGACGGCGACTCGCTGCAACCCTTCGAAATGAATGTCTTTCACCACGAAATCGTCTGCACCGTAAACGGTGGCGCTGCTAAACAGCAGCGACGCTATGAGCAACTTTTTCATCGCCATCGTTATTATGCGTTTTCCTAACACATCCCTCGTCAGCCAGCGTTCCAGCTATCACAGACGTGAGAAATCATTGAAAAGTGCAAGCCCCATTAACAACACCAGCAGAATCGAGCCAATGCGATAACTGAAGTCCTGAACTCGCTCGGACACCGGTCCTCCTTTGATCTTTTCGATCGCCAGAAAAAGCAGATGCCCACCATCTAAAACCGGCAGAGGAAACAGGTTGATGATGCCCAGATTGACGCTAATCAACGCCAGAAACATCAGATAGTAAATCAACCCATATTCCGCTGACATGCCTGCACCTTGCGCAATCGAAATTGGCCCGCTCAGGTTATTCAACTTAACGTCACCGGTTACTAACTTGCCCAGCATAGAGACCGTCAGTTTCATCAGTTGCCAGGTTTTCACGCTGGCCACGCCGATCGCCTCAAAAGGCCCATACTGTTTTAACGTTTTATACTCATCCGGCAGCGGTATTACGCGCGGTATTACTCCGGCGAACCCTTCCGCCGCACTGCCCTGCCTCGCTTCAGGCGTCAGCGTAAGCTGAATCATCTCACCCTTGCGTTCTACCTCAAGGGCCATCTCTTTGCCGGGATTGTCCCGCACCTGAACCACAAACGCCTGCCATTGCGTTAAAGGCTGACCATCGACTTTAACGATCCTGTCGCCGGCTTGCAAACCGGCTGCGCTGGCAGGTGAATTTGCCTGCACGTTATCCAGCGTCGTTTCAATCTGCGGGCCGCGCGGGCGGATGCCCAACGCGATAACCGGATCCTGCTTGTCCGGCTCAAACTGCCATTGGCGCAGATCGAGCCGCTTCTGCTGGGTCGCGTTTTCCCCAAAGCGGGAAACCGTCATCGTGGTTTCGCTGTCGCCGATTTTGCCGATCAGCGCCATGCGCACCGCATCCCAATCAGGCGTTTCGATACCATCTACAGCTTTAAGTTCCATGCCAGGCGCAATTTGCCCCTCGGCAGCGACCGAACCGTTCAGAATTTCGCCAACCACCGGGCGCACGCCCGGCACGCCATGGATAAAAACGGCCCAGTAAGCAAACACGGCAAAAATGAAGTTAGCAACAGGACCGGCCGCGATAATAGCGGCGCGTTGCCAGATGGCTTTGTTGTTGAAGGCCTGATGACGCAGCTCTGCCGGGACGCTTTCGACGCGTTCGTCCAGCATTTTGACATAGCCGCCAAGAGGAATAAGCGCGATGACATATTCGGTGCCCTGACGGTCGCGACGGCGCCAGAGCGCTTTGCCGAAACCGATGGAGAAGCGCTCTACTTTGACGCCGCAGCGGCGGGCAACCCAAAAATGACCAAATTCATGAACGGTGATCAGCACGCCGAGCGCGACGATAAACGCGAAGAAACTCCAGAGTATGTTCAACATCTTTCGCGTGTCCTCAGAGGGTGCGGAACACCAGCAGCAGCAGGCAGGCAAACACCGGAACGGCAGCGGTGAGGCTATCGATACGATCGAGGATGCCGCCGTGACCAGGGATCAAATTACCGCTGTCTTTAATACCGGCTTCACGTTTGAACATACTTTCCGTCAGGTCGCCCAGCACCGAGGCCAGTGCGGCAATCACGGCGCAGACAACCAACGTGCCGGTTGCCACTGAAAGCGGCGCCAGCAGCGCGAAAAGCCAGGCGATAATCGCCGAGGAGACCAGGCCGCCTAAAAAGCCTTCCCAGGTTTTACCAGGCGAGACTTTCGGCGCCAGCTTATGTTTGCCGAACAGCCGGCCGAACATATAAGCGCCGGAATCTGCGCCCCAAACCAGCAGCATCACGAACAGCAGCCACCATGAGCCGGCAAAGTGATCGGTTTCATAATGGTACTGACGCAGCGCCATCATGCCCCAGAAAAACGGGATAATCGTCAGAATACCAAACAGCAATTTCAGCGGACGTGAATTACGCCACAACGCCGCTGAGGCCGGGTAAAAGAGCACCAGCAACAGCGCGGCGATCCACCAGCAGAGCGACGCCCAAAGCGACGTAGCGATTTGCGGCAGATGAACATCGTGTTGATAGGGCGGCAGCGTAAAAAGCATGAGGGCGAGCAGCAGGCCGCAGAGCACGGCCAGCCAAATGCGTTGCGGACGGGACGCCATGCCCGCCAGCTGCCCCCATTCCCAGGCGGCAAGCATACAGATAATGATAGTTGTAATCGCAAAGCCAACGGGCGGTAACCAGAACAGCGCAGCAATCACCAGCGGAATCAAAATCAACGCGGTAATCAGACGAGACTTCAGCAAAGGTTACCCCCAGGTTGCTCAGGCGCCGCCTGGTGCAGCGCCGCCATAGCGACGCTCCCGCAGAGAGAAAGCATTCAGTGCACCTTCAAAAACGTGTTCATCAAAATCAGGCCAGAGAACATCGGTAAAATAAAACTCAGCATAGGCGACCTGCCACAGCAGGAAGTTGCTAATCCGATGCTCTCCCCCGGTCCTTATCACTAAATCCACCGGCGCCAGCTCCTGCAGACAGAGCTGCGAAGCCAGGCTTTCTTCGGTTATCTGGTCAGGACGCAATAAACCTTCCTGCACCTGTTCAGCCAGTTTTCTGGCTCCCTGGATAATATCCCAACGGCCGCCATAATTGGCGGCAATGTTGAGCGTCAGTCGACTATTTTGCTGAGTCAGTTCCTCTGCGCGACGAATACGCTCCTGAATTCGGGCGCTGAAGCGGCTGGTATCGCCAATCACGCGTAATCGCACATTGTGTTTATGCAGGCTTTTTACTTCACTGTCGAGCGCCCAGACAAACAACTCCATCAGCGCCGTCACCTCCTGCGCCGGACGGCTCCAGTTTTCGCTGCTGAACGCATAAAGCGTCAGCGCGTCAAGATGATGGCTTACCGCAAAGCTGACGGCGCGACGCACCGATTTCACGCCCGCTTTATGGCCGGAAATACGCAGCTTTCCCTGATTCTTTGCCCAACGGCCATTGCCATCCATAATGATGGCCACATGGCGCGGCCCGGTTCCGTGTTGGTCATCGGTTTTGTTGTGATTGTTAGACGACATAACGCGTAATCAATTCCTTTAATCAGAAATGCTGTGGTTTCTGAATACATTGCGCCCGGTAAAATCCCGGCCTGAAGAGCCGGGTTGCACCGAATTCGGTGCCAGACCGTTAAACGCGAGCGACTATACCATTTCCGCCTGAATCGAACAAATAGCAGGGCGCGATCAGACCGGCAACGTGAAGCGCGACAACATGCCTGTCGCCGCCGCACGCGCTTGCTGATCGATATCCATCACCGCTTCGACACTTTCCGGCTCCGCACAGTAAAGCGATGAAAGCACAGCCGTATTCACGGCGGCAATATCCGTAAAGCGGATTTGCTGATTCAGAAAGGCCGCCACGGCGACTTCATTAGCGGCGTTCAACGTGGTTGTGGCCGCCTGCCCTGCGGCACAGGCGTCGATCGCCAGCTTCAGGCAAGGATAGCGGGCAAAGTCAGGTTCTGCGAACGTCAACGCGCCCATGCGCGTAAAATCAAGCGGCGTCACGCCAGCCGGAACGCGCGCTGGCCAGGCCATGCTGTGCGCAATAGGCGTTCGCATATCTGGCGAACCCAGCTGGGCGAGAACGCTGCCGTCGCAATAGCGCACCATGGAGTGAATAACCGATTGCGGATGCAGTATCACTTCCATCTGCGCGTCGCTGGCGTTAAACAACCAACGGGCTTCAATGTATTCAAGACCTTTATTCATCATGGTGGCCGAATCTACGGAGATTTTACGCCCCATCGACCAGTTCGGATGCGCACAGGCTTGTTCCGGGGTCATTGCCGCCAGATAGCCGAGAGGCGCGTCACGAAAAGGACCACCCGATCCCGTGAGGATAATCGACTCAATGCCGTTTTTCCGCAGGTCAGCGTAACCTAACTGATGCTGGATGGAAGCGGGTAAACTCTGAAAAATGGCGTTGTGCTCGCTGTCGACCGGCAGCAATTGCGCATGGTGATCGCGCACCGCCTCCATAAACAAACGGCCGCACGTGACAAGCGATTCTTTATTGGCCAGCAAAACGGTTTTACCGGCGCGGATAGCGGCCAGCGTCGGCAGCAATCCGGACGCGCCGACAATCGCGGCCATCACCTGATCCACCTCATCCAGCGCGGCCAGTTCGCACGCGGCCTGAACGCCGGAGAGCACTTCAGTATCCACCTTGAGTGCTCTCAGTCGCTCACGCAGCGTCGCCGCCGACGCCTCATCCGCCATCGCGGCATAGCGCGGCCGGAAATGCGCGCACTGCTCCGCCATTAACATGGCGTTCTGGCCCGCGACCAGCGCCGTAACCTGATACTGCTCGGGATTTTCGCGTATCACCGCCAGCGTGCTGACACCAATTGAACCAGTAGAACCCAGCAGGGTTAATCGCTTCATAAGGCTATCCGTGTGAAGTCGTAAACATGCGCGTAAAGAGGGATGCGCGCCAGGAACAGGTCAAAATATAAAACGCCGCAAGATAACGCATTCCAAAAGAATACCTCTCTGTACGGCGTTTTTCAGACGGTGATGGGATTAGAAATCCATCAGTTCCGTTTCTTTATCAGCCAGGGCAGCATCCACTTTTTTGATGTGCACATCTGTCATTTTCTGTACTTCATCCTGCGCGCGGCGCTCTTCATCTTCGCCAATGGCTTTGTCTTTCAGCAGCGCTTTGATTTTATCGTTCGCGTCGCGACGGACGTTGCGCACAGCGACGCGGCCCTGTTCAGCTTCGCCACGCACGACTTTGATCAGATCTTTACGACGCTCTTCGGTCAGCGCCGGCAAAGGAACGCGGATGTCGCTGCCTGCTGAGCTGGGGTTCAGGCCGAGATCGGAAGCCATGATCGCTTTCTCTACAGCCGGTCCCAGGGAACGGTCGAACACGTTGATTTTCAGCGTGCGAGAATCTTCTACGGTGACGCTGGCCAGCTGACGCAGCGGCGTCGGCGCGCCGTAATATTCCACAACGATGCCGTCAAGCAGCGAAGGAGAAGCACGACCGGTGCGTACTTTACTGATGGTGTTTTTGAACGCTTCAACGCATTTATCCATGCGCGTCTCAGCATCTTTTTTGATGTCGTTAATCACGTTGAAACCCTTGGATTCGGTTTGACCTGGCCACTTCCGGCAGCACCGGAAACGGTGTCGATAATCATCGATAATCCTGAATGGTGCGCAGCAGCTTGCCGCCGCGCAGACAGAATATACCCTATTTTATGCCGCGTCGGGTATTAATGCGTAATCAGGGTGCCTTCTTTTTCACCCATCACCACGCGACGCAGTGCGCCAGGTTTGTTCATATTGAACACGCGAATGGGCAGCTGATGGTCGCGCGCCAGGGTAAAGGCGGCCAGATCCATCACTTTCAGTTCGCGTTCAAGCACATCCTGATAGCTTAACTGCTCATAGAGCGTGGCATCCGGGTTTTTTACCGGATCGGCAGAGTAAACGCCGTCGACTTTGGTCGCTTTCAGCACTACGTCCGCTTCGATCTCAATGCCGCGCAGACAGGCCGCTGAGTCGGTGGTAAAGAATGGGTTGCCGGTACCGGCAGAGAAGATCACTACGCGGTTGTTACGCAGCAGGCTGATCGCCTCAGCCCAGCTGTAGTTATCGCACACGCCGTTAAGCGGAATGGCGGACATCAAGCGCGCATTGACGTAGGCACGGTGCAGCGCATCGCGCATCGCCAGGCCGTTCATTACGGTCGCCAGCATGCCCATATGGTCGCCCACTACGCGGTTCATGCCCGCCTGCGCCAGACCCGCGCCGCGAAACAGGTTACCGCCGCCAATGACCACACCAACCTGGATACCTAATTCGACCAGCTCTTTCACCTCTTGCGCCATGCGGTCAAGCACGCTCGCGTCGATACCAAAACCTTCGGCGCCTTGCAGGGCTTCGCCACTCAGTTTCAGCAGGATACGTTGATAAACAGGTTTTGCGTTGGTCGCCATGGTCATTTCTTCCTGGAAGATGTGATGAGTGAAAAGTTAAATCTGATCGATCATCCGCTTAGTGCCAGATAATAGCTATTGGGATGAGACTGAAAAAAGTGTTTACAGCACACAGCAGACAAAAAAGAACCGCCTTCTGGCGGTTCTTTCAGAGCATTAAGACTGTTTGGACATTGCCGCTACTTCAGCAGCGAAGTCGCTTTCAACTTTCTCGATGCCTTCACCCACTTCGAAGCGGATAAAATTAATCACGTCAGCGCCCTGCTCTTTCAGAGCCTGGCCAACGGTTTTGCTCGGGTCGATAACGAAGTTCTGACCGGTCAGAGAAACTTCACCGGTGAATTTCTTCATACGGCCTTCAACCATTTTCTCTGCGATCTCTTTCGGCTTGCCAGACTGCATGGCGATGTCCAGCTGGATCTGGTGCTCGCGCGCAACCACTTCCGCAGACACATCTTCCGGCTTCACGTATTCCGGCTTGCTGGCAGCAACGTGCATAGCAACCTGTTTGATCAGCTCTTCGTTAGCGCCTTTGGCAGAAACCAGTACGCCGATACGCGCGCCGTGCAGGTAGCTGCCCAGCTCTTCGCCTTCCAGTACTGCAACGCGACGAATGTTGATGTTCTCGCCGATTTTCGCTACCAGCGCAACGCGCTGATCTTCGAATTTCGCTTTCAGCACGTCAACGTCAGTGATGCGATCGGCAGCAGCCACTTCCAGAACTTCATCAGCAAATGCCTGGAAACCGCCGTCTTTCGCCACGAAGTCGGTCTGGCAGTTTACTTCCAGAATCACGCCGTAGTTGCCAACGATTTTGGTTTTGATTACGCCGTCAGCAGCAACGTTGCCTGCTTTCTTCGCAGCTTTCGCCTGGCCAGACTTACGCATGTTGTCGATTGCCAGCTCGATGTCGCCGTTCGCTTCGGTCAGCGCTTTTTTGCAGTCCATCATGCCTGCGCCAGTACGCTCGCGCAGTTCTTTTACCAGTGCAGCGGTAATTTCAGCCATTCCAGAATCCTCGGTTCGTACCTGTATGCTTTCACACCAGCAGGCACCTGTTGCGGAAAATTTACTCTGTCCCGCCAGCCCGAACGGGGGCGTAACAGACTTGGATAAAATAAAGGGGCCCTGTCAGGCCCCTTACAGATCACATCTGATGTCTAAGGGCTCTGTAAAAGAGCAAACCTTATTAGGCGTTCTCTAAAGACGTATCTTCAGCCTGCTCAGCCAGATCCTGAGAACGACCTTCGCGCACGGTAGCGGCGACGGCAGACAGGTACAGGCTTACAGCACGGATCGCATCGTCGTTACCCGGGATAACGTAATCAACGCCGTCCGGATCAGAGTTGGTATCAACGATAGCAAATACCGGAATACCCAGGTTGTTTGCTTCTTTGATTGCGATGTGTTCGTGGTCGGCATCGATCACAAACAGCGCGTCCGGCAGACCGCCCATATCTTTGATACCGCCCAGGCTGTTTTCCAGCTTGGCCAGTTCACGAGCGCGCATCAGCGCTTCTTTTTTGGTCAGTTTGTCGAAGGTGCCGTCCTGAGACTGAGTCTCAAGATCTTTCAGACGTTTGATAGACTGACGAACAGTTTTCCAGTTAGTCAGCATGCCACCCAGCCAGCGGTGGTTAACGAAGAACTGGTCGCAGCTCAGCGCAGATTCTTTAATCGCTTCGCTTGCAGCGCGCTTGGTACCAACGAACAGGATCTTGCCTTTATGAGAGGAGATCTTTTTCAACTCAGCCAGAGCGTCGTTGAACATCGGTACAGTTTGCTCAAGGTTGATGATGTGAACTTTGTTACGCGCACCGAAGATGAACGGCTTCATTTTCGGGTTCCAGTAACGGGTCTGGTGACCGAAGTGTACGCCGGCCTTGAGCATGTCGCGCATGGAAACAGTTGCCATGATTACCTCTGGGTTTTGATTGGGGTTGAGCCTCCATGTATCCCATACCACCGACCTCTTGCGAAGCACCCCGGAGTATGTGTCGATACATGTGTGTTTTATTACACATAATGAGATTTATGCGTTTCCTGCCAGCTTTACAGCCGTACAGAGAATCGTCGGCGCGCTTTATACCATAAAGCAGGGTTCGAAGCCAATAATTGTTGTCTGCCACGTCCCGGACGTTCTCTATTTGGCAGGCGTTTTGCCGACTGCTAACATGACAGCACAGAGTTCATTATTGCCGAAAAATTCGGCAACTGCGGATAAATTTAATGGCAATATCAATCAAAACCCCTGAAGAAATCGAAAAAATGCGCGTCGCGGGCCGTCTCGCCGCCGAGGTGCTGGAAATGATCGAACCGCACGTCAAGCCGGGCGTTTCGACCGGCGAGCTGGATCGCATTTGCCACGATCACATCACGAACCAGCAGAAAGCGATTTCCGCCAGCCTCGGCTATCACGGCTTCCCGAAATCGGTCTGCATCTCGGTTAACGAGGTGGTGTGCCACGGCATTCCCAGCGACGATCGCCTGTTGAAGGATGGCGATATCATCAATATCGACGTCACGGTGATCAAAGATGAGTATCACGGCGATACCTCGAAGATGTTTATCGTCGGCAAGCCGACTATTCTCGGCGAGCGTCTGTGCCGCGTAACGCAGGAGAGCCTCTACCTGTCGCTGCGCATGATCAAGCCGGGCATCCGTTTACGCGCTCTGGGACGCGAAATCCAGAAATATGTGGAAGCCAACGACTTCTCCGTGGTGCGTGAATATTGCGGCCACGGCATCGGCAAAGGCTTCCATGAAGAGCCGCAGGTGCTGCATTACGATGCGGATGACGGCGGCGTTGTGCTGCAGGCTGGCATGACCTTTACCGTTGAGCCGATGGTCAACGCTGGCGACTACCGTATCCGCACCATGAAAGATGGCTGGACGGTGAAAACCAAAGATCGCAGCTTGTCCGCGCAGTATGAGCATACTATTGTGGTGACGGAAAACGGCTGTGAGATTTTAACCCTGCGTCAAGACGACACCATTCCTGCCGTGCTGGTCAACGAAGGGTAAAAAAGCGAAATCATAAAGAGCCGGCGCCAGGCCGGCTTTTTTATGTCACCAATGAAGAGAACGAGTCGATGAGTGGTAGCGTGACGGATGCAGTAAAAAACAGCCTGAAGGACTCCCCGGCAAACTGGGATGACGATGCGTTAACCCGTGAAAACCTCAAACAGCGTCTGGAGAGTTTTAATCAACAGCTGGCCGCGGCTTTTGACGCTGGCGAAACGGCGGAAAAGCTGGTCAAGGCGCGCACGCGCTATATCGATCGCCTGCTGCGCCGCCTGTGGCGCTTCTACGGCTTTGACGCGATGAGCGACATTGCGCTGGTGGCCGTCGGTGGCTATGGCCGTGGCGAACTTCATCCGCTCTCCGATATCGACATTCTGATCCTGAGCCGCCAGACGCTGGATGAGCAGGCGGCGCAGCGCGCCAGCGAGCTGCTGACCCTGATGTGGGACCTGAAGCTGGAGGTGGGCCATAGCGTGCGCACGCTGGAAGAGTCTCTGCTGGAGGGGTTATCCGATCTTACCGTCGCCACCAACCTCATCGAATCACGGATGCTCACCGGCGACGTGGCGCTGTTTCTGGAGATGCAGAAGAATATCTTCAGCGATGGCTTCTGGCCCTCGGCACGCTTTTACGCCGCCAAAATTGAAGAGCAGCAGGAGCGGCATCAGCGCTATCACGGCACCAGCTACAACCTGGAGCCGGACATCAAAAGCAGCCCCGGCGGCCTGCGCGATATTCATACGTTGCTGTGGGTGGCGCGCCGCCATTTTGGCGCCACTTCGCTGGATGAAATGGTCGGCTTTGGCTTTTTAACCGAGGCCGAGCGTAACGAACTGAACGAATGTCAGGCGTTTCTCTGGCGCATCCGTTTCGCGCTGCACCTGACGCTGACCCGTTATGACAACCGCCTGCTGTTTGATCGTCAACTCACCGTGGCACAGCGCCTGAACTATCAGGGCGAAGGCAACGAACCGGTTGAACGCATGATGAAGGATTTCTATCGCGTCATGCACCGCATCGGCGAGCTGAATCAGATGCTGCTGCAGCTGTTTGATGAAGCGATTCTGGCGCTCCCCGCTACCGAAAAGCCGCGCATGATCGATGATGACTTTCAGCTGCGCGGCAACCTGATCGATCTGCGCGATGAAACGCTATTCGAACGCGAGCCGCAGGCCATTTTGCGCATGTTTTATGTCATGGTGCGCAACGAGAACATTAAAGGCATCTACTCCACCACGCTGCGCCAGCTGCGCTACGCGCGCCGCAACCTGAAACAGCCGCTCTGTCAGATCCCGGAAGCGCGCCGCTATTTCATGTCGATTCTGCGCCATCCCGGCGCGGTCAGCCGCGCGCTGGTGCCGATGCACCGCCACAGCGTGTTATGGGCCTATACGCCGCAGTGGGGAACCATTGTCGGCCAGATGCAGTTTGACCTGTTCCACGCCTACACGGTGGATGAGCATACGATCCGCGTGCTGCAGAAACTGGAGAGCTTCGCCGATGAGGCGACGCGGCCGAAACACCCACTCTGCGTCGAGCTGTGGCCGCGTCTGCCGCAGCTGGAGCTGATGCTGATGGCCGCGCTGTTTCACGATATCGCTAAAGGGCGCGGCGGTGACCACTCGATACTGGGCGCGCAGGATGTGCTGGAGTTTGCCGAGCTGCACGGGCTTAACTCGCGTGAAAGCCAGCTGGTCGCCTGGCTGGTGCGCCACCATCTGCTGATGTCAGTGACCGCACAGCGGCGTGATATTCAGGACCCGACGGTTATCCAGCAGTTTGCCGAAGTGATGCAGAATGAAAATCGTCTGCGCTATCTGGTCTGCCTGACGGTGGCGGATATCTGCGCCACCAACGAAAGCCTGTGGAACAGCTGGAAGCAGAGCCTGTTGCGCGAGCTTTTTTTCGCCACCGAGAAACAGCTGCGGCGCGGGATGGAAAACAGTCCGGATCTGCGCGAGCGTGTGCGTCACCACCGCCTGCTGGCGCTGGCGCTGCTGCGTATGGACAATCTCGACGAGGAGCGGCTGCATCATATCTGGAGCCGCTGCCGGGCCGACTATTTCCTGCGCCACACGCCTAATCAGCTCGCCTGGCATGCCCGCCACCTTATCACGCACGATCTCAGCAAACCGCTGGTGCTGGTGAGTCCGCAGGCGACGCGCGGCGGCACGGAGATATTTATCTGGAGTCCCGATCGTCCGCATCTGTTTGCTACCGTGGCGGGTGAACTGGATCGCCGCAATCTGAGCGTACACGACGCGCAGATTTTCACCAGCCGCGACGGCATGGCGATGGATACGTTTATCGTGCTGGAGCCGGATGGCAGCCCGCTGGCGCCGGATCGTCATGCGATGATCATTC
Organism: Pantoea osteomyelitidis; assembly: GCF_044342975.1. Taxonomy (NCBI): domain Bacteria; kingdom Pseudomonadati; phylum Pseudomonadota; class Gammaproteobacteria; order Enterobacterales; family Erwiniaceae; genus Pantoea; species Pantoea osteomyelitidis. Next base: position 534,420 of record NZ_JBGFSN010000003.1, on the reverse strand, counting down.
AGGCGCTGAAACAGGCGATCACGCAAACCGAATGGGTCCCACCACGCACCCGCCGTCAGTCGTCGAAACTGAAGCACTTCAGCGTAGAGACGCAGGTAAAATTTCTGCCGACCCATACCGAACGCCGCAGCTACCTGGAACTGGTGGCGCTCGATCAGCCCGGCCTGCTGGCGCGCATCGGTGAAGTGTTTGCCGATCTCGGCGTTTCGCTGCATGGCGCCCGTATCAGCACCATTGGCGAACGCGTAGAGGACTTATTTATTCTGGCCAACAGCGAGCGTCGCGCGCTTGATGCTGAAATGCGCAATGTGTTGCAAGAACGGTTGACAGAAGCCCTTAATCCAAACGATAAAGTGTGACCGAAATCGCTTTATCATCCTATTGAAAGTTAAATGCGCAGGGATGACGGTGATAGCGCCGATAACCGGGGCGATTTCTTACTCCCTGCACCGGACATGACAGAATCAGGAAAAATTATGCAACAGCTACAGAGTGTTATTGAATCCGCCTTCGAGCGCCGCGCCGACATTACTCCGACCAGCGTCGACACCGTAACCCGTGAAGCAATCAATCAGGTTATCGCGCTGTTGGACAGCGGTGCGTTGCGCGTCGCAGAAAAAATCGACGGTGAATGGGTAACGCATCAGTGGCTGAAAAAGGCCGTTCTGCTCTCCTTCCGCATCAATGACAACCAGGTAATGGAAGGCGCAGAGACGCGTTTCTACGACAAAGTGCCGATGAAATTCGCCAACTACGACGACGCGCGCTTCAAAAAAGAGGGCTTTCGCGTGGTGCCGCCGGCCGCCGTGCGTCAGGGTGCGTTCATCGCGCGCAATACCGTGCTGATGCCCTCCTACGTCAACATCGGCGCATTCGTTGACGAAGGCACCATGGTTGATACCTGGGCGACCGTAGGCTCCTGCGCGCAGATTGGTAAAAACGTTCACCTCTCTGGCGGCGTTGGCATCGGCGGCGTGCTTGAGCCGCTGCAGGCTAATCCAACCATCATTGAAGATAACTGCTTTATCGGCGCACGTTCTGAAGTGGTTGAAGGCGTGATCGTGGAAGAAGGCTCTGTTATCTCTATGGGCGTTTACCTCGGCCAGAGCACCAAAATTTATGACCGTGAAACTGGCGAAGTGCATTATGGCCGCGTTCCGGCTGGCTCGGTGGTGGTTTCCGGCAACCTGCCGTCCAAAGATGGCAGCTACAGTCTCTACTGTGCGGTGATCGTGAAAAAAGTGGACGCGAAAACCCGCGGTAAAGTCGGCATCAACGAACTGCTGCGCACCATCGATTAATCCTTTTCGGGCCGTTGCTGACGGCCCGTCATCTTTTCTTTACAGTTCATACGAAATTTCCTGTTTCGCAGCGCGAATTAACAGGTGCGTTTACTTTTCATTCAGTTCATAATCCGCGCCAGTTTAATCAGGCCGCGCAATGTCCATCCTGGGTTTTGAGTCTAAAGTTGTTTAAGTATTCCCTGAAAAAAAGCCAGTTGTAACTGGAAAGATAAGGGTAATTGCGCGCTTCCCACTCTGCTATTGGAACGAAAGCTATGTATGACAATCTCAAAAGCTTAGGCATCAGCAACCCTGACGATATCGACCGCTACAGCCTGCGTCAGGAAGCGAACAATGACATTCTGAAAATTTACTTCCGCAAGGATAAAGGTGAATTTTTTGCCAAAAGCGTGAAGTTTAAATATCCGCGCCAGCGTAAAACCGTAGTAGCGGACCATATCGGCCAGGGTTATAAAGAAGTGCAGGAGATCAGTCCCAACCTGCGCTATGTCATCGACGAACTGGATCAAATTTGTCAGCGCGATCAGGTAGAAGTCGATCTGAAGCGTAAAATTCTTGACGACCTGCGTCATCTGGAAAGTGTGGTTTCTCACAAGATCACTGAAATCGAAGCGGACCTCGATAAGCTGACCCGCAACAGTCGCTAATCACTCTTCCTGTCGGGGTGAACTATTTCACCCCTTCTTACCCCTGTTCATCCAGCTGCAGCGCCACATAGAGCAGCAGTCGATCGTCAAAATTACTCAGATTCAGACCGGTCAGCTCCGAAATGCGATTGAGCCGGTACTCCAGCGTATTGCGGTGAATAAACAGCGCTTTTGCCGTGGCTGATGGCTGCACGTTATGGCTAAACCAGGCGACCAGCGTGCGACGCAACAGACCGTTATTGTCCATACTTTTCAGCTTCGCCAGCGGGCGCGCCAGTTCGTTGGCCTGCCAGCCGCCGCGCAGGCTATCCAGCAGCACCGGCAGCACCAGATCCTGATAAAAATAGCTGCGCTGATCAGGCATACGCTGTTTGCCCACCATCATGGTGGTATGGGCGGTGCGATAAGAACGCGCAATGCTTCCCGGCCCGGTAAAATAGTTGCCCAGCGCGATACGCATACGCAGATTGCCGCTCTGTTTCATACGTTGCAGCAGCTGCTCGACGCGCTTGCGGTGATCGTCCCGATCGTAACGTCCGTGCGCATTGAGGGCGGGCTTGAGCACCACCATTTCGGTGAGGGAAACGATGGCGATCAGATTGTCGCGCTCGGGCGTGGTCAGCAGCGTTTGTAACTGCTGGAGCTCCGCCATCGCGCTGTCTACGCCCAGCTGCCCGCTGTCCACCTCCACCACCGCCACCACGCGCGGCTGATTGAGATCGATGCCCAGCCGTTGCGCCCATTCGCTCAGCGTTGGCGGCAGCGTTTCGCTGCGGATCAGATTCAGCACCAGCTCTTCGCGCAGGCGACTGTCCTGCGCCAGCATATGCAGCAGGCGCGTCTGCTCCAACATCATCTCTGCCGTCATGCAGACCAGCTCGCCGTAATGACGCAGCGTAACCGGCTCGCCGGTCAGGCCAATCACGCCGATGATGTCGCCATCGATGCGCAGCGGAAGATTAATGCCGGGCCGCACGCCGTGCAGATGTTTCGCCACCGCGTCGTCAATGTCCACGACCCGTCCCTGAGAGAGCACCAGCAGCGCACCTTCGTGCAATTCACCAATGCGCTCCCGATCGCCGCTGCCGATAATGCGTCCTCTGGCATCCATTACGTTGACATTGCTGTCAATAATTTTCATGGTGCGCGCAACAATATCCTGCGCCAGCCGGGCGTCCAGATGATAAGTGGCCATGAAAAACTCCTGCAAAGGATAAGGAGATAAAGAATACGCGCCTGTTTGCCCGCTGACATTGTGCAGCTGCACAGAGGGCGGCAGGGAAGCGCAGAATTGCGTCTGGCGTCACACTTCATGGCCAGCGTAACGGAGATGGGCTGTAGCGGGACAAAGAAAAGGCGGGCCTGCGCCCGCCTGAAAAATCGTGCTAACGGCTAAGCTTACTGCATCAGCAGATAGATGCTGCTGTCGCCGCGTTTCACGTTGAGCGCCAGCACCGACGGCTTGGTATCGAGCAGCTTGCGCAGCTCGCCGAGGTTGTTAATACGCTGCTGGTTAACACCCAGAATCACATCGCCTTTTTTCAGGCCAATACGCGCGGCCGCACTGCCCGCCTTCACGTTATCAACCTTCACGCCTTTCACGCCGCCAGCATCGTTGTTGCTGAGATCGGCGCCTTCGATGCCGGTATAAATGGTGGCGGACTGCACTTTATCCTGGGTGCTCTGCATTAATTCCACGGTCACTTTCACCGGCTTGCCGTCACGCAGCAGGCCCAGCTCCATTTTGGTGCCAATCGGCAGCGAGCCGACTTCAGCGCGCAGCGCCGCGAAGCTGCTCAGCGGTTTATTGTTCAGCGAGACGATCACGTCGCCAGCCTGGATGCCCGCTTTTGCCGCCGCTGAGTTCGGCAGTACCTGGCTGACAAAGGCGCCGCGCTGGGCGTCCACCTTCATCGCTTTTGCCAGCTCAGAGTTAAGCTCGGTGCCCATCACGCCCAGCTCGCCACGTTTCACCTGACCATATTCCACCATCTGCGCGGTCAGGTTTTTCACCATGTTGCTCGGAATCGCGAAGCCGATACCGATATTGCCGCCGTCCGGCGCCAGGATCGCCGTATTGATACCGATCAGTTCGCCGTTCAGGTTCACCAACGCCCCGCCAGAGTTGCCGCGGTTAATCGCCGCATCAGTCTGAATAAAGTTTTCATAATTTTCCACGTTCAGTCCGCTGCGGCCCAGCGCGGAAACGATGCCGGAGGTAACCGTTTCGCCGAGACCGTACGGGTTGCCGATAGCCACGGTATAGTCGCCGACGCGCAGGCTGTCGGAATCCGCGATTTTAATCGCGGTCAGGTTTTTCGCCTCGCTCAGCTGGATCAGCGCGATATCGGAACGCGGATCTTTACCGATCACCTTGGCATCGTAACGACGACCGTCGCTCAGTTGCACCTGAATTTTCGTGGCGTTATCCACAACGTGGTTGTTGGTCACCACATAGCCTTTATCGGCGTTGATGATCACACCGGAACCGAGCGCGCGGAATTTTTCCTGCTGGGTATTGCCGCCGTCCGGGCTGGCACCGTCCTGACACATCGGCGAGCTCTGGAAAGGCGAGCCATCCTGACAGAAAGGCGAATTATCGCCAAAAAATTGCTGGAACTGCTGCGGCAGACGCGGGTTTTTAACGGTGGTGCTGCCTTCTACGCTGATACTGACGACCGAAGGCATCACTTTTTCCAGCATCGGGGCAAGACTGGGCAGTTGCTGGTTGGAAGAAGAGGCCGTTTCGGCAGCAGAAACAGTGACAGGAGCCAAAGCCATGCCAAGGCTAAGCGCCAGCGCGCTCAACACTAAAGTCGTTTTTTTCATTTGTCGTTGTCTCATTAAAGAAATATGTCCAGACCATTGCTGTAGTCATGAGGTTGAGATTAATTTTTTAGCGCGAAGTTCCTAAAGAAGTTTTAGCCAAAGGTAAAAATTTATTCCGCCTCTTTACAAATCTCCTGTTATTCTACTGCCATCAAACGGCGATACTCATCCCATGCATAGAGATCGGTCATACCGCTGATATAGTCCTGAATCAAACGGAAACGATAATAACGTTCCCATAACAAACGCTCATATTTATGCCCGATATTCAGCGAGCGCATTTTATGCTGATAGGCTTTACGGTGCTTGCCGGAGAGCTTGTGAAACAGACGCGTCTCAATCGGATGTCCTTTGAGAAAATCCTCACTGATCAAGCAGCTAAAGTCCTCGTAGCTAAGCTTCATCAGCGGTTGGTAGATTTCCAGCAATCCTTTGATCACCCGGTAACCCTGCAATTCCAGCTGTTCGACTTCAGAGTGGTTAAATACGTGCTGTCGGGCAACCGTTTTAAATAAATGCAGCAGTCGCCCTTCTTCACCTTCATCCTCTAATAACGCGTGATTGAAATCTCCGTTGAAAATGGCTGGCAAATTTTCGACAAATCTTTTTACTGCATAGGTCACCAGAACGCTCTGCACATTCACCCGCAGCGACATAAAGAACTGGTCGCTCTTGCTGCGACGTTTCTTATTACAGGCTTCACGCCAGGCTTCGCCTATTGTACGGCTGAACGCATCGCCGGGTCGGATGGTTCCCCACGCCTGTGAAAGAAATTCATACAAAGCCTCGACTTTAAATATCGCCTTTTCCACCGCATCATCAAGATCGGCAATACAGTAGGAAATGTCGTCCGCCGCTTCCATAATATAGGTCAGCGGAAAACGATGATGTTCCGCCAAATCTGTTTCCTGGCGCAGCTCGGCAATGTATTCCCGCTCAGACAAATAGAAGCCCGGCTTTTTCATCAGCGCGCTAAATTGCGCGGGCTTTTCGCCCTGCCACCAGGCGGGAGCGGTATATTTTAAAATGCAGGCGACCTGTGAATAACTGAGATTAAGCTGCAACAGCGTATGCACCATACGAATCGCCTGGGCATTGCCTTCGAAATGACAGAGATCCTGACGAATCATCGCGTTCAGGCAATCAAAATCAGCCTGCTGTGAATCATCCGCTACCCCCGCCACCACCGGGTCGACCAGCTCTGGCGGCAGGTTATCCTCGAACCAGTCGTTAATCGCCGCCTCGCCGAAATGACCAAAGGGCGGATTGCCGACGTCATGCAGCAGGCAGGACATCTCCACCAGGCTTTCAAACGCCCCTTCTAGCTCATCGAGGCCATACTGCGCCAGCCCGCCGCGGCTTTTCAGCGTTTGAAGGATCTCTTTCGCGATATAGCGACCGGTCTGCTGCACTTCCAGCGAATGGGTCAGGCGCGAACGCACGGCCGCGTTGCGTTCCAGAGGGAAGACCTGGGTTTTTTGCTGTAAACGGCGGATCGCCGCAGAGTTGATAATACGTCCGCGATCGCTTTCAAAATGGCGGGTAATAAAATATTCGCCTTCGGGATCCTTACGGCTGGTATAGGGTCGGGAGAAGCTGATCTTCGTCCTGAAATTGATCGTCGCCATCATTACCCCTTATTTTTACCTGAATTAATCCCCTGACAGCCATGATAGACTATGCCTCACTTTCGACGATTAATTCCACAACATTAGCGAGACTCTCTATGAAAGCAGGCATTATTGGCGCAATGGAGCAGGAAGTCACTCTGCTGCGTGACAAAATTGAAAACCGTCAAACGCTTACGCTGGCTGGCTGTGAAATTTACACCGGCACGCTGAACGGCGTTGAGGTTGCCCTGCTGAAGTCGGGCATTGGTAAAACGGCGGCCGCGCTCGGCACCACGCTGTTGCTTGAGATCTGCAAGCCGGACCTGGTGATCAACACCGGCTCGGCGGGCGGTCTGGCGCCCACGCTGAAAGTGGGCGATATCGTGGTGTCTGAGGAAGTGCGCTACCACGATGCGGATGTCACCGCGTTCGGTTATGCGCCGGGCCAGATGGCAGGCTGCCCGGAAGCCTTTGTTGCGGATAAAGCGCTGATTGCGGCGGCGGAAACCTGCATTCAACAGCTGGATCTGAATGCGGTTCGCGGCCTGGTGGTGAGCGGCGATGCCTTTATCAACGGCGCGGAACCGCTGGCGCGCATTCGCCACACCTTCCCGCAGGCGATTGCCGTTGAGATGGAAGCCACGGCGATTGGTCACGTCTGTAATCAGTTCAAAGTGCCCTTCGTGGTGGTGCGCGCTATTTCCGACGTGGCGGATCAGGAATCTCACCTGAGTTTTGAAGAGTTTCTCACCGTTGCGGCGAAGCAATCATCGCTGCTGGTCGAAAACCTGCTGGCCCGCCTGGCGCGTGGTTAAATTCCTCCGGCGGCTGGCGCTCTGGCTGCTGCTGTTCAGCGGCAGCCTGTTTGCCGCCGCCCCGCGCGTGATTACGCTCTCTCCGCACCTTACCGAACTCGCTTTCGCCGCGGGCATCACGCCCGTCGCGGTCAGCGCCTTTTCCGACTATCCGCCTGAAGCGAAAAAGCTTGAGCAGGTCGCCAACTGGCAGGGAATCAAGGTTGAACGCATTCTCGCGCTGAAGCCCGATCTGGTGCTCGCCTGGCGCGGCGGCAATCCGCAGCGGCAGATCGATCAGCTACAGCGGCTGGGGATTCAGGTGGAGTGGATCGATCCGGTCAACATCGACGGAATGATCGCCGCCCTGCGCAGCCTGGGAAAATGGAGCCCGCAGCCTGCTCTGGCGCAGCAAAACGCAGAGAAACTGCAGCAGCAGGAAACTTCATTGCGCCAGCGCTACAGCCAGCAGCGCAAAATTCCTGTTTTCTTGCAGTTTGGTCAGCAGCCGCTTTTTACCGCAGCGAAAGCGACCTTACAGAACGAGATTATTTCACTGTGTGGCGGTGAGAATATCTTTGCCGCCAGCGTCGTGCCCTGGCCGCAGGTGAGCCGTGAGCAGGTATTAGCGCGCCAGCCGCAGGCGATTGTGATCGGCGGCAGCGCCGCGCAGGCCGCCAGCGTCGCGCAATTCTGGCAGCCGCAGCTTAAGGCTCGGGTGATTGCCATTAACGATGATTGGCTCAGCCGCCCAGGGCCGCGTCTACTGTTAGCCGCACAGCAACTGTGTGTCGCGCTCCACCCTGAATAATAAATCATCAATACGGATTAAAGAAAAAGCAGAATTTGCCGTTAATCCACTAACGAGACATTGAGTACACGTATGCTCTTTGTCCGTTTTTTAATGCGTTATGCATTTTTGACAACACCAGGAATTTATTATGACCCGGGCCATTTTGCTGGCTTTGGGGCTGTTGATGGTCGCTGGCCCCGTTGCCGACGCGTCAACCACCGGCTCCATTGCCGTAAAGCTCACGATCTTTTCCCGCTGTAAAATTGAGCAGGGGGGGAACCAAAACGCCGTAACCGCGATCGACTGTGGCCGTCATTTCAGCGCGCAGCCGCGCGTGACGCAGAGCAATGTCACCGATCAGAGCACACGCAAAACGGTAGCGAAGCTGGTAACGATAGAGTGGTAAGGGACGGCCGCCGTCAGGCGGCCAGTGCCCTCAGATACTGAAGGAAGAGCCGCAGCCGCAGGTGGTTTTGGCGTTGGGATTGGTCACGATGAAACGTGAACCCTCCAGCCCTTCGGTATAATCAACCGAACCGCCTACCAGATATTGCAGGCTCATAGGGTCAACCACCAGCGAGACGCCCTGTTTCTCAATGGTCATGTCGCCGTCGTTCATTTTGTCGTCAAAGGTAAAGCCATACTGGAAACCGCTGCAACCGCCGCCGGTGATATACACACGCAGCTTCAGCTCCGGGTTCTCTTCATCAGCGATCAGGTTTTTTACCTTACTGGCTGCCGCGTCGGTAAATTGCAGCGGCAGTGCTGCTAAATCTTCACTCATCTTTCACTCCGGTAAACGTCCAGGTCAGAAAACGACCTCAATTTCGTTATTATCCGCCAGCCGGTTAATGCAATCAAGCGCCCTGCTTTGCACTCTGTGCCCCGCTGGCCTGCGCATCCTGTTGTTGTTGCTGTTTCGCCAGCGTACGCGCCAGTAACGAAGAGTATAGCGGCTTACCGCCGAGAAACTGCGCCATCAGCGTTGCGCCCAGGCAGGTGATGATCATCGCCAGAATCAGCTGATAGTTATTGGTCATCTCCAGCACCAGCACGATACCGGTCAGCGGCGCACGCACCGAGGCGGCGAACAGCGCCCCCATCCCGGCGATGGCGAAGGTGCCCGCCTCCAGGTGGTAAGCAGGAAACAGCGCCGCGCTGACCATGCCAAAGGCGGTGCCGAGCAGCGTACCGAGCGCCAGCATCGGGGCAAAGATGCCGCCCGGCGCGCCGGAGCCAAAGCAGAGCAACGTGGTCACCACGCGCGCGACAAAGATAAACAGCAGAATACCCGGACCGTAGTTGCCCGCCGCCGCGATCGGAATCAGATTAAAGCCGCCGCCTGCCGCTTCCGGCACGATCATCCCCAGTATGCCGCACAGGCCGCCGAGCAATGCGCCGATTAGCAGCGCTTTTTTCATCACGCCGCCATGCAGTTTCTGAAATAAATCCTGGGTTTTAAAGATCAGGCTGTTAAAGGCGACGCCTACCGCGCCAAACAGCATCCCCAACAGCAAATAAAGCCAGAGAGTATTGACCGGCGCGATGGTCAGCTTGCCCACCTCGATCACCGCATGCTCGCCGTTAAACAGGCGAAACACAATGCTCGACATGATCACGCCGATAAATACCGCCTTAATGGAGATCAGGCTGTAGCGAAACTGCAGGCGCATCTCTTCAATGATAAAAAGAATCCCCGCCAGCGGCGCGTTAAAGGCCGCTGAGAGTCCTGCCGCTGCGCCGGTCGCCAGCAACGAGTGGCGCGCTTCAGTGCTGCGCATACGAAACAGATCGAGAACCATGCGGCCGATATTGCCGCCCAGCTGCACCGTGGGTCCTTCACGCCCCAGCACCATGCCCGCGCCCAGCGTTCCCATACCGCCGATAAATTTTACCGGAATGACGCGCCACCAGCGCACCGGGCGCAGCTCTTCCAGCGCCCCTTCAATTTCCGGAATGCCCGATCCGGCCGCTTCCGGCGCAAAGCGCCTTACCAGCCAGTAACCGATCACCGCCAGCAGCGCAGAGAGCACAAAGGCCAGCGGCCAGGCGATCCAGCCCGGCGGATAGGCCAGCATACTCAGGCGTTCGGCCTGCACCCAGCTCACCGCTTTTTCAAACGCCACGCCCACCAGGCCGGCAAGGGTGCCCACAATACCCGCGACAATCAGAATGGCGACGGGCGTTTTATCACGACGTAACAGCAGACGGAGGAAATCGCCGCGCCGGATCGGCACGACCGGCAATTGCTCGGCAGATTGAGGAGTTTCGTTCATCTTAATTTCAGCGAAAATGAATCGGGACAGGCATGATACGCCGATCGGGCCCGCACATGTTGCTAAAAAACCTGGCGAATTGTTGCAATCGCTCTTCTCGCCTTTCATCCGCTCGGAAAGTTCCCGTAGAATGGTTCGATATTTTCTGAGAACAGCTGGAGCTGAAACATGAGTAAGTCAGAAAACCTTTTTGCCGAAGCGCAGCGCCTGATCCCCGGCGGTGTGAACTCTCCGGTACGCGCTTTTACCGGCGTTGGCGGCGTGCCGCTGTTTATTGAGCGCGCCGACGGCGCTTACCTGTATGATGCCGACGGCAAAGCCTATATCGATTACGTCGGCTCCTGGGGTCCGATGGTGCTGGGCCACAACAACGCCACCATCCGCAACGCGGTGATTGAAGCGGCGTCACGCGGTCTGAGCTTTGGCGCGCCGACCGAAATGGAAGTGAAAATGGCGGAGCTGGTGTGCGAGCTGGTGCCGAGCATGGATATGGTGCGCATGGTGAACTCCGGCACCGAGGCGACGATGAGCGCCATCCGCCTGGCGCGCGGCTTCACCGGGCGCGATAAAATCATCAAGTTTGAAGGCTGCTATCACGGCCATGCCGACTGCCTGCTGGTGAAAGCGGGCTCCGGCGCGCTAACGCTGGGCCAGCCCAACTCGCCAGGCGTGCCGGGCGATTTCGCCAAACATACCCTGACCTGCACCTATAACGATCTCGATTCGGTGCGCGCGGCCTTTGAGCAGTATCCCCATGAAGTCGCCTGTATTATTGTCGAGCCGGTAGCGGGCAACATGAACTGCATTCCGCCGCAGCCAGCGTTTTTGCCGGGCCTGCGCGCCCTGTGCGATGAGTTTGGCGCGCTACTGATTATCGATGAAGTGATGACCGGCTTCCGCGTGGCGCTCGGCGGCGCACAGGCGTATTACAACGTGACGCCCGATCTCACCTGCCTCGGCAAAATCATCGGCGGCGGCATGCCGGTGGGCGCCTTTGGCGGCCGTCGCGAGGTGATGGAAGCGCTGGCGCCGACCGGTCCGGTCTACCAGGCGGGCACGCTCTCCGGCAACCCGATCGCTATGGCCGCCGGTTTCGCCTGCCTGACGCAGATTGCCCAGCCGGGCACCCACGAGACGCTGAGCGACCTTACCGCGCAGCTGGCTAACGGCCTGCGCGCCGCGGCGCAGGCGGAGAATATTCCGCTGGTGATCAACCATGTTGGCGGCATGTTCGGCCTGTTCTTTACCGATGCCGAACAGGTCACCTGCTATGCAGACGTGACGAAATGCGATGTGGCGCGCTTCAAAACTTTCTTCCATCTGATGCTGGAAGAAGGCGTGTATCTGGCGCCGTCGGCGTTTGAAGCGGGCTTTATGTCGCTGGCCCACAGCGCGGAAGATATTCAACGCACCGTGGATGCCGCGCGCCGCTGCTTCGCCAAGCTGTAATCCTGGCGGACCGGCGTTCAGCCGGTCCGCCCTCCGCTAGCGCGAGCGCCGCAGCAGATAAATAAAGTAAGGCGCACCGAAAAAGGTCGCCATCAGCCCCGCCGGAATCTGATCCGGAAACGCCAGCATACGTCCGCACCAGTCAGCAAACGTCATCAGTCCCGCGCCCAGCAATCCAGCCAGCAAAATCTGCGGCAGCGCACGGCGAAAGCCGAGCATGCGCGCTATATGCGGTGCCATCAGGCCAATAAAGCTTAACGGCCCGATGGTCAGGGTTGCCGCAGCGGTGAGCGCGGCGGCGAGCAACAACAGGCAGAGACGCGACGCGGTGAGCGACATGCCCGCCGAACGCGCGGTGGCGCTGCCGAGCGGCAGCAGCGTTAACCAGCGGCTGGCGAGTGGCGCAAGCGGGATCAGGATCAGGGCGCAGATTGCGCTGTGCAGCGCCTGAGAAGCGCTGACGTTATAGGTGGAGCCGGAGATCCAGGTCAGCAGTCCGGCCATACGCGGATCGCCGCTGGCCATCAAAAGCATCAGCAGCGTGACGAAGGCGCTGTTCAGCGCCATGCCCGCCAGCAGCATACGCTCCGGCGAAAAGCCGCCACGGCTGGCGACCAGCATAATGATCAGCAAGGTCATCGCCGCGCCGAGGCTGCCTGCGGGCAGCAGCCAGGCGACCGCATCGCCGGGGACGAAAAACAGCATGATCACCACGCCAAACGCCGCGCCCGAGCTGATGCCCAGCACTTCCGGGCTGGCCATCGGATTGCCGGTAAGCCGCTGGATTACGCTGCCCGCCACACCCAGCATCATCCCCACTACCAGCGCCGCCAGCAGCCGCGGCCCACGCCAGGGCAGCAGCTGCTGCCACAGCTCGCCGGTTGCCCAGCGCCAACCGTGAGCGTCGCGGCCAAAGGCGATTGCGCACAGGGAGAGCAACGCCAGGATGCCGAGGCCCAGCAGCGCCCAGCGCAGCACGCGATGACGTTCCGCCGGCACCTTATCGCCCTGATCGAGCGGCGGCGGCACCGAGCCGGTACGCAGGCGCGGCAGCAGCCAGAGCAGAATCGGCACGCCGATCAGCGCTGTCGCCGTGCCGGTAGAAAGCTCGCGCCAGTGGTTGGTCAGCCAGATCACGCACGTATCCGCCAGCCAGAGCAGCAGCGCACCGATAACCGGCGCCAGCAGCATCCGGCTGCGCAGACGACGCGCCCCCAGAATTCTCGCCAGCAGCGGCGCAAACAGGCCAATAAAGCCGATAATGCCCGCCACGTTCACCAGCTGCGCGCTGAGCACAATCGCCAGCAGCAGTCCCGCAAGCCGCGCCAGCGACAGCGCCAGGCCAAGATTTTTCGCCACGCCATCATCCAGCCCCATCAGCGTCAGCGGGCGCAGCAGCGCCAGCGCCAGTACAAAAGCGAGCAGAAGGCGCGGCCAGAGCTGCTGCACGTTTTGCCAGTCAAGCTGGTTGAGCGCGCCGGTGCTCCAGAGAAACATGTTTTGCAGCTGATCGTGATTGAAGATGGCGAAGATCTGATTCACCGCGCCGCTGTAAAGACTCAGCACCAGCCCCGCCAGAATCAGCGTGACCGGCGAAAGCCGTTTCCCCCAGGAGACGCCGAACACCAGCGCACCCACCAGCAGCGCGCCGCCCATCGCCGCAAACTGCTGCGTCAGCGCGCCGCCCGGCAGGTTCCACAAGGTGGCGACCGTCAATCCAAGCTGTGCGCCGGATGAAACGCCGAGCGTGGTCGGCTCCGCCAGCGGATTGCGCAGCACCTGTTGAAACAGCAGGCCCGCCAGCCCTAATCCGGCACCGACCAGCAGCGCCAACGCCAGGCGCGACAGCAGGCTGTAGTGGAAAACCACCTGATCGATATTGTTCACATCTGGCCGGGTCAGCGCCTGCGCCCACTGCCCCGGCGGCAGCGCGTGCTGCAAATTAATCAAGGTCAGCAGCAGCGCCAGCAGAAACAGCGCGCTGAGCAGCAGCACGGAGAAAAGGTGTTTGCGCTTCATTGCGCCTCCAGAGCGTGTTCCAGCACGCGACAAAAGCGCAGCGCCGAGAGCGTCGCGCCGTAATACCAGACGGCGGGCACGCGCTGAAAGCGTCCGGCCCGCACAAACGGCAGCGCCTGCCACAGGGCGCTCTCGGTGACCTGGCGGATTGCGCTCTGGTTGTTATGATCGAAACAGAGCACATCGACATCTTTGATCGCTGCCAGCCGTTCCAGGCCGATTACCGCGCTGCCCCAGAAATTGGTCTCGCCATGCCATGCGCTCTCCAGCCCCAGCGCCTCCATCACTTCAAGAAACAGGCTGCTCTTACCAAAAACAATGGCGTGACGGCTGTCGATCAGCGTCATCAGCAGGATGGGCCGCTTTGCCCTGTTTGCCAGTCGCTGACGCGTCTGCGCCAGCGACTCATCGAGGTAATCCAGATGCTGCTGCGCCTGCGCTTCCCGCCCGATATGCGCGCCCAGCTGATGCAGTGAACGACGCGCGGTGCTCAACGGTTTGCCGTCGCCGCTGTTAAGATCGAAGCCCATCGCCGGCGCGATGCGCGTCAGCTTATCGGGCGACGGACCGTAGCCGTTGGAGTAAAGGATTAACGAGGGTTGAAGCTGAATCATCAACTCCAGATTCGGTTCGGTGCGCAGCCCGACATCCACCGTGCTGGTCGGAAGCGCAGGTTCGCCTACCCAGACGCGGTAGTTGTAAACATCCGCTACGCCCATTGGCATCACGCCCAGCGCCATCAGCAGCTCGGTCGGCAGCCATTCAAGCGCAATGATGCGTTGATTGTCCGGCAGCGCCGCGCGCAGCGGAAAGGCGGAAAGCAGCGGCGATAGCGCCAGCGCCGTCAACAGACGGCGACGAAAGTGATCCGGCATTTCCCTGGCCTCAATAAACAAAGCTGACGGGCGCCCCGCCCTGCGGATGCGGCAGAATACCCATCGGAATTCCATAAATGTCGGCCAGCACGTCGGCCTGCATGATCGCGTCAGGGCCGCCTTCGGCAATCATCTCGCCGCCACGCAGCGCCACCAGATGGTCGCAATAGCGCGCCGCCGTGTTGATATCATGCAGCACGGCAATCACCGTCAGCCCACGTTGCTGGCTGAGACGCTGGATCAGCGCCAGCACATCGACCTGATGAGCGATATCCAGTGCAGACGTCGGCTCATCGAGCAGCAGGCAGCGGCTGTTCTGCGCCACCAGCATCGCCAGCCAGGCGCGCTGCCGTTCGCCGCCGGAGAGGCTGTCCACCAGACGTGCGGCAAACGGCTTTAGCCCCACCAGCCCAATCGCCTCCTCCACGCGATCGCGATCCTCCTGTCCGAAGCGGCCCAGCGCGCCGTGCCAGGGATAGCGGCCAATCGCCACCAGCTCCCGTACCGTCATTCCTTCCGCCGCAGGCAGTTGCTGCGGCAGATAAGCCACCTGACGTGCAAAAGCTTTGCTGTTCCAGCTCTCTACCGGCTGCCCGTTCAGCAGCACGCGCCCTGTGCTGGCGGCGTGATGTCGACCCAGCATTTTCAGCAGCGTCGATTTGCCGGAGCCGTTATGGCCGATGAGCGCGGTGACCTTGCCGGGCGGGAAGGTTAACGACAGCGGATGCAAAAGGGTACGGCCCGGAACATCAAAGCTGGCGTTGTCCAGAGTGAAGGTGGTTTCTTCGGCTTGCGGATGCTGCATGGTAATCCCTGTTAACGGGCGCCGCAGCGCCCGGTCAATGACTCAGAAGCGGAAGGTAGCAGTACCGACGATCTGACGTTCAGCGCCCCAGTAGCAGGCGTACTCACGATAACAGCTGGCAACATATTCGCGGTCGAACAGGTTGTTAACATTGACGCCAATGGTTGAGCCTGGCAGGCCGAAGCGGCCCAGATCGTATTTCAGCGCCGCGTCAACGGTGGTGTAACCTGAAACGTCGAAGTTTTGGTTGATGTTATCGCCGCTGCTGTAGAGACCTTTGCTTTGCCCTGTATAGCGCACTCCGGCTCCCACCGTCACACCCGAGAGTGCGGTTTCGTGGAAGGTGTAATCCCCCCACAGAGAAGCCATCTGCTTCGGCACCTGCACCGGCGTTTTGCCTTTCAGCGCTGTATCGTGCGTATATTCCGCGTCGGTATAGGTATAGGAGGCGGTGACGTTGATGTTGGCGTTCAGCGCCGCTTTCGCCTCCAGCTCCACGCCGCGCGAACGAATTTCACCACTCTGGATGCTGGCGAAGGCGTGTTCAGGATTCGGATCGGCAGTGAGGTTTTTGGTTTTGGTCAGCTGATAGACCGCAGCGGTAACCACGATCGGACGATCTTTCGGGACAAACTTCACGCCCGCTTCGTACTGTTTGGCACGCGACGGATCGAAGGTCTGGCCTTCCCACGTTGAACCAGAGGTAGGAATAAAGGACTCGCTGTAGCTGAAATAAGGCGCGATGCCGTTATCAAAGACGTAGTTAACGCCGCCGCGCCAGGTAAAGGCCTGATCGTTCTGCTTATCCAGCGAATTGGTGACGCGATCGTAAGTGGAGGTCATCGCATAATCGTAACGCCCGCCCAGCGTCAGCACCCAGCGGTTCCACTCCAGCTGATCCTGGGCATAGAGGCCGGTCTGGCGCTGCTTGTTCAGATGCTGATAAGGATCGGCAAAGGGGGTATAGCTGTCATCGCCATATTGGGGATTGACGGCGCTGAGATTCGAAGCGGTGCCGAACTGGCCATCAATGTCGTTACGGGTGCGCTGAAAATCGACGCCCATCAGCAACGTATGGTCAACCTGACCTGTAGCGAATTTCGCCTGTACCTGATTATCTATCGCGAACTGATTCAGCTTTTCATTTGAGAAAGCGGCGCCGCGCGTGATCTCCAGCGTCTGCGGATTGAATCCATTACCGTAAATGCTGCGGTAATCGGTACGCAGATCGGCATAGCGCAGGTTCTGACGCACCGTCCAGGTGTCGTTAAAGCTGTGCTCAAAGTTGTAGCCGACCATTTTGGTATTGCGCGAGATTTTATTGCTGTCCTCGCCTTCGTCGAAGTTGGTCGGCAGCTTATATTGCTGACCATTCGCACCCACCATCGGCACCACCGTGCCCTGACGCGGCAGCCAGCCGTAATAGCCGGTCTCCGGCTCGTTCTGGAGATAAGTCAGCAGGTCGAAACGGGTATTCTCATCGGGCCGCCAGCTAAAGGAAGGCGCGATGGTATATCGCTTCTCTTTGTTCATCTCCTGCTGCGCATCCTGGCTGCGCGCCAGGCCGGTCAGGCGATAGCTGTAGACGCCATCATCATCCAGCGCCCCGCCAAAATCGAAACCGGTAGAGAACCGATTGTCGCTGCCCATTTCGAACTGTACTTCACGCAGCGTTTCCTGTACCGGACGCTTGCTTACCAGCGATACAATACCGCCCGGATTGCTTTTGCCATACAGCACCGACACCGGACCGCGCAGCAGTTCGGCGCGCTCAAGGAAATAAGGATCGATGGCGAATTCTGAGTAGTTGTCACCCTGCAGCTTCAGCCCATCGAGATACTGGTTGGTGTTGGTTTCGCTGAAGCCACGAATTGAGAGCGCATCAATTACCTGCGAGCTGCCACGGTTACCGGCAAATACGCCAGGTGAATAGTCGAAGGCTTCCTTCACGCTGCTGACGTTATGCATCTCCATTTCTTCCGCCGTGACGACAGAGACCGACTGCGGATTCTTTTCAATAGGCGTGTCGGTTTTAGTACCGGTGGCGCTCTTTTTCGCCGCGATGGTGGGTGACGGTCCCCAGGCACTCTCCTGCTCTGCGCCGGTAGCGCTGTCAGCCGAGACGACCATGGTTTCTGCGGCAAAGGCGCTGGCGCTTATGCCACTCAGGGCTAAAGCGATCATCAGCGAAAGCGGACGTCGGGCAGACAGGTTTCGGGTGTAACAAGGAGAGGTGACTCGCGCATTCATAATAGGTTCTCTAAAAGTAAAGGATTCAAGCAAGAGAATGGAAACGAGAATGATTATTATAACGGTTGGATAATATGCGAAACTGAGCAAATTCTGCAAGGCTTAATCCCTTGCCGGGTGGGGTTCAGAGCGGGATTGGCTGGTTTTCGAGATTGACGAAAAGCCAGGATGGTTAACGCTATTGACGATGGTATGCCGTCACCCGACGTTTCCGGCACCAGGTCTGTCATCTGCCCGGCGATCCGCTTGACACTTTCGCGGGCTTTGCTCCCCGACAGCGCGTTATTCTCAACGACAGTATAAAGCCCGGTTAAATGGCCGGGCTTTATATCAAATAACATCAGAAGCGGTAGCCAATACCTACGTTAAAACCATTTATTGCCAGATTATCGTTATATTTTACGCGGGTGCCTTCATATCCGACATTAACGGAAAAAGCGTTTGTCGGATTAATAACTACCCCCGTACCGTAAGCAAAAGAGGTTTTACTGTTGTTAAAATCTTCTGAATAGTGCGAAAGATAAGTTACTTTATCTTTTACTCGAGTATGAGCTATACCGGCAAGCGCATAAAGACTGATATAATCATTGATGCGATAAGCAGGGCCAGCCAAAAGAGAGTAATATTTCAGATCCGTTTTATAATCAAAACCGCCAATTTCACCGAAATCGAAGTTACGGTATGAATAACTTTCGTCGCCACTCATATAGCTGAACGAGCCGATAACGCTGAGTGGGGAATCCCACTCATAGCGATACTGAAGATTAACCCCTCGAATATTTTTAAAATGTTCAACCTTGCTCTGTGCATAACCAATGGACATTGTATAGTTATCAGCTAACAGGCTGGTGCTGGTTAACATGTTCGCACAGAATAACGCTGCTGCGGTAATTTTCACTTTCATCATTTATTATTCCCTTTTAATAGAAAATAATTCCCTGTAATTCTATGCAGGGCTTTCCTGCCTGAGCATAAGTACGGCATAACAGATATTGTAAAGTACCTTTATGTCTGTATCATGCCAGCAATTTTGGACTCATCAAATGACATTAATTTCAATTACTAATGAATTATATCCAACAAGGATTGAAGTAAATAGTGAATGGTTTATATTATGAACAAGCTCAGCCTGGCAATAATAAGACACGTCTCGAATTCTTTATTTATCCTTCAGAGACTGGTTAATGGCCGGGAAATGACCCTCGTAGAATAATATATTGTAGCTTGCCCGTGCCGCTGCGCGGCCATTAACCCCGCGCGGCACTGGCGCGGATAAAGGCAGGAAGCGCCACGGATGGCGCGCAGTGCCGTGCATGAACAACCCGGCTCACAGAGGGTTTACGGGCTGCCAGGCGATACCGGCGGCCAGCAACGTGCCGTGTGGATCAGCGCCACTATCCACACGATTTCTCTCACTTCATCCAGTTCGTATACCAGCCGGTAATGTTCATGTGGTATCAGTTCACAGGTGCCAGCTATCTGACCGGCGACACCCAGTCGCGGATGTTTTGCCAGCCTCTCTGCTGACGTGTCGAACCTTTCATCCAGCTCAACAGCCGCTGTCGGATTTCTTTCTGCCAGATATTCCCAGATGGCAAGACGATCCAGTAGTGCTTCATCTGTCCAGCGTCCTTTCACATTTTACCTGCCAGCTTTGCCCGACGTTCCGCGAAGAGCTTTTTGACATCTTCATTATCCATTCCGGCACCTGAACGGATGGACTGACGACCCCGCTCTACTTTTTGTGCAACATATTCATCGTAAGCCTGGCTGTCCTCCTGGCGCTGGATATACTCCCGCATTAGTTCGCGCATTACCTGAGAGGCTGGCCTGTGGCTGGCTTTTGCCGCTGCGATAAAGCTCTCACGCAGGGCGCTTTCCAGTTTCATAGTGAACACCGCTTCTTTCGGCATGATTATTTCCTCGTTTCTGCCTGAGTACTGACAAAGTATATACCTTATCATTACTTTTTCTCCATTTTGTCCGGGTGCTTTTCCTCCCGCTGCTCCGCCGGATGGGTTGACGCATGCACGGCCTGCAACGCCCGGATACTCACCTGCGTGTATATCTGGGTGCTCTCCACGCTGCGGTGCCCCAGCATCGCCTGTATCCAGCGCAGGTCTGCGCCGTTCAGGAGGTCACAGTTTACTGTGACCGACGAAGGGCCTGCCGGGTGCGGGCTGGCGAAGCCCGCCTGTGGCACGCCTGCCTGACCGGGGGTTGCTTTTGCATGACCGTAACAGGCCAGGGCGGGGGCGGAAGCTGGCGAACGGGGAAGGAGCAACAGAGCGAAGCGGCGTGCGACCCCGTGCAGCCAGACGCAGCGGGCGGGCATAGAGCCCTTTAAGCGGAGGCCGTCAGGCCGACAGCCCTTTTTGTTGTTTGCTGAAGACGATGATGAAGCTGAGGTGAGTTCTTACAGACGGCACCGCAGCCGGGGCCGCCAGGGATGGCGGCCGCACCCACAACCCGACGCGGGGCGCGCGCCATAATGTAAATTATACCCATAACCGCCGCAGGACGCGGCGCAACCGGGCTTCACCGCGGAACGGCGGGAGTGCGTATAATTTCCCACATTATGGTGAATGGCCGGGCGGCGGCCACGCGGGTTTTACAGGTGGCTGGCGGGGGATGCCGCTGCGCGGCCATTTACCCCGCGCGGCACGGAACACCATGAAGGCAGGAAGCGCCACGGATAGCGCGTACTGCCGTGCACGGACAACGCCGTTTACAGAGGACTCCGCTAACTCTGCGGGCTGCCTGGCAACGCTTCACTCTTCAGCGAACCCGGCTTCATATTGTTGACCGCCATACCAGATACCCAGGATTTTAACCTGCTCATCTTCCAGCACGAAGGCGATGACCGTCCGCTTACGCCAGTTTGTCACACGCAGTCCTGTGAGCAGATCATCACGCTGGTTACCTCTTTCCGGGAACAGACCCAGGCTTTCGCAGTAGCCGATGATGCCTTCAGTATACGTCTGCGCTGTTGCTGCACTGGCTGCTTCACGGATGTAATGATACAACGCAAGCAGTTGTTCTTCGGCTTCCGGGGCGAAGATAACCGGGTATTCCCTCATCCTTTATTGCTTTCCTGATGTGCTTTGGCCAGTTTATCCCTGAGTTGCTTACCGCTGATGCCGCTTTCCGGATTAGCTTTCAGCGCTTCATAAGCAGGCACCACCTGCTCACGTAACCAGTTTTCTACAGCGCGGTCACGTGCGGCCAGTGCCCTTATTCCTTCGCGGATAACTTCACTTTCTGACGCATACTCACCACTGGCTACTCGGGCTTTCACCTGTGCCGCCATTTCATTGGGCAGCGTGATACTCATTTGCTGTGTGGTTCTCATCAGCGATACCTCTGTTTGTTGAGAGTAGGATTTAATCATACTCATCATTACCGGTGTTGTCATGCTCACTCTCCCGCTGCTCCGCCGGATGGGTTGAGGCATGTACCGCCTGCAACGCCCGGATACTCACCTGCGTGTAGATTTGCGTGCTCTCCACGCTGCGGTGCCCCAGCATCGCCTGTATCCATCTGAGGTCTGCGCCGTTCTCCAGCATCTGTGTGGCCATCGCATGGCGGAACAGGTGGCAGCTTCCTTTGTTTATCCCTGCCGCTCTCAGGTACGGCACCACCGCGTTTGTGATGCCGTTTGCGGTCAGCCCCGCCACGCCGTCCATCGCCAGGAACAGCGCCTGACAGTCCGGTGCGGCCAGTATCTCCGGCCTGACGTGGCTGATATAGCGTTGCAGCCACCACAGCGCCCGCTCGCCCACCGGGATAACCCTGTCCTGCTTCCCCTTCCCCTGCATGACGGTCAGTATCTTTCGCACGAAGTCCGGGCTGTATATCTCAAGCATGGCTGCTTCACCGCGCCGGATACCCGTTGACCACAGCAGCTCCAGCAGTGTCCGGTCACGCACGCCCTGAAGCGTGCTCAGGTCGCACAGGCTCACGATGTCTTCCACCTGTTCCACGCTCAGTATCGTGCGCGGCAGACGTGATTGGTAAAACAGAGTAGTTAACAGACGCGGAACTGAGGTGCTCGAACACCCCAGCCCGCTGACCACAACCAACTGACAAGGAGTTGATTTATGGCTGACGCAGATACTAAGCCAGAGTGCCCCACATCCACAACCCACAGATATACGGTAGGTTACATTCGGGATGCGAGGAAGTTCCGGCCGTCGCCGTCCATTGTCCTTAAGGGCCACTGGATGGAGGCGCTGGGATTTGAGACGGGCAGAAGGGTTGAGGTGATTTGCGAACAGGGTGAGCTGGTAATCCGGCTGGCTAGGGATTGAACAGCAGGTAAAAAAAGATCCCGGCTCGATGGCCGGGATCGTAGGTCAATTCAGTTCTGTCGCTATATAACCATCTAGTAAATAAACGTCATTAACATCGCATTCGGGATATATCCATTTTGTCCAATTATCAATAATCCATTCTGTACTTAAAGCTCTCATTTCTTTTAAATGACTTTCTTGAGGCAATTTAATCAAGATAAGACCTGCTTTATAACCAGATGAGACAACCAGACCGTGGGTTTCAGCAAAGTCAACAACCATAAAATCAACAACTTCTTCATAAGGCCAGCAGGCAGGCAATCTAAAGATCATGCCTCGACTGATAAAAATCTCTTTGTAGTCAATCAGCTTTGTCATTTCCATTACTTCACCTTTAAATCATGTTTTCCTGATTTATCGATACTCCGTGGCATACTTTGCATCGAAAAATCGACCTCTCCTAAATGTTTTCCATTTGGTGAAACAACTTCAAAACGTCCATGTTGAGTATCAAGGGCATATAAATTGCCATCCTTGCCACGATAAACATCACGGTTATTCATTCTGGTTAATTTATTATCTTTGACCATTCCGTAGGATGAAGCTACAGAAGGCGCTGTTTCTTTAATAAGAGCAACACGCTCACCAGGAGGAAGATTGAATAATTTATTTTCGAACTCGCCAACAGTATACCAGTAGCGATCTTGATAGTCGGATCAACGGCTTTAACCACACCCGGCACTTTCTTACCGGGCAGTATAATTCCCGCCAGCATCCCGCCTGTGGCTTCCAGCGCAAACTGATCGCCTTCAGACGCCTGTTTGATGGTGTCGGCAACCGCAGACCAGGTGTCGCTGCTCATCAGCGCCCTGACGCTGTCTGCCACCGCCTGATTCTTGCCTGACAGGTCATTCAGGGCGGTTCCACAGTCACTGTCACCCGCCGCACAGGCCGCCAGCGCCATTGCCGCATCGGCAGCGTAATCTGCCCCGCCTAATGCTGCATCACCGGTATCAGCAAGGGCATTAATGATACCGTTGGCGATGGACGATGTGGTGCCGTTCCCCAGCTTGTTCCTGACCTGGTTTTTCAGCGAGTCGGCAGCCTCTTTCACTGCTGCACGCGCCTGGTCACCGGACAGCGAGTTATTCTCAACTATTAATTTTCTTATTGAGCCAGCATAAAACCCAACCTCCTGCACTACATAACAAAGAGCAATACCCACCTATTTTTAAAGCCCTCACAATATCAGCATAAGAAAATAGAAAATCACCACCAATCCAATAAAAAGCAAAAATTCTCATGATAAAAAATATCACTGCTGCCATAAAAAATATGGCAAAAAAACATATGGAAAAAGTCATTACAAAACGTAGAAGAAGATATTTTTTCATTTCATCCTCTCCTGTTGGTTTCTGATCTGTTCCTGAAGAATAACCCCTGATCCTTCTGATCCGATTGAAGAACCTATATTCCCAGCAATTCCTGGAGCTGGATTTAGAGGTAAAGGCTTACTAACTCCCACACCTATATCAGTCCATTCCCAGTTTTTCCAGTTAGGATTAATTACTTTCTCCAGTGGCCTCTGGATGATTTTTCCAGTCCCATATCCTATTGCTGATGAGCCACCATTCATAATCGCACCAAATGTTGGATCTTTTCCATCTATCCAGTTACCAACCGCACCACCTGCGGCATTCCAGCCGACTGTACCCGCCAGGCTATTTCCCATACTGATAACGTTCACCCAGCCCGCAATCGCTGAATTTGCCGGATCTATCGTACCATCCATTAGATAATTGATACCGGCATTCGCACTCGCTCCGAGTCCCCACATTGCCTGAACGCTACCTGGTAACAAAGTGACGCTACCCGTTGCCAGTGCCAGTCCTGCTGCATCACGTTCATTTTTTGCTTTCTGGCATGCGCTCCCGCCAGGATTATCAGAACAGCTCGCCATATTTATTCCGTGCTGGCGTATCCATGCAGCCTGTGATTCTTCATTTCCTCCAAGGAGATTATTCTCAACCGCATTTCTCCCGCCCTGCGCGCCTGATATTACCGCTGCCGTACTGTCTCCCACAAGCTCGCCTGCCAGTCCCGCCGCCAGCGTCCCCAGCGCGCTGATGGTCTGCTTCTGCGCCTCCGTCAGGTTCTCCCTCTTCACCCCCGGGTACATCTGCTGTGCGATATATTCCCCCATTGCCGCCGCTGATGCGCCCGCCAGCGCGCCGTTGCCGCCAGCCGCTGCGGTGACGGCGCCCAGCACCGCGTGGGCCATCAGGTTCGCTTCGGTGTTCACTTTGCCCGTCACCGGGTCGGTGGTCATCCTGTGAATGACCTCCGCCAGGTACGGCGCTGCGCCACCTGCCAGCGCCTGGCCCAGATTCCCGCCCGCCAGCCCCTGCACCGCCGCCGTCGCCGCCTGTATCCTCTGCTGCAGCGCCGAGCCGGTACCGAACTTCGCCATCTCGCCTCTGTATTCCGGCGTCAGCCTCAGTTCATCCGCACTCATTTCCGGATGCGCTCCCGGCTTGGCGGCCGGGATTTAGTTCATTTAATAATCAGAGTAATATGTAATTTGATAAGTGTCGCCTAATTCTAGCTGAAGAGATTTAGCTAATTCGCTACCTTCTCTAATAAAATTTAATTCATCTTCTTTTGTCTCAAAGCCTGATGCTGCTGGGTCTTCATCATTTAATATTGAGTCATATTTTTCTGACCAACTATCAAGTCGTTCCTTTAATTCCTCAGAAAGAGGTAAGCTTTCCGGATCAATATTACCGACTTCTCCAGGAGAATTTTCCCATAGTGGAAATGAGTAATAATCCGCCATTAATTTTATCATTTTCATTTCACTCTCCCGGCAGGATTAGCACCTACCATAAAACCATTGCTAGATACAGTAATTGCGAGGCGATGAACTTCACCATTTATAACTGTTTCATATATTGGACGTCCTGTTCCTTTTCCTTGATATCCAACAATTTTCCCTTCTGAAACGGCTTTCATTACCACGCCAGGTATTTGTGCTTCAGATACACCTATATTAGCAAAGTCTTTTGCGTGTTCTCCAATGATGTGTTGCAATCCGGCCTTACTATTACCAGTTTCAAGGAAGACAATTTTGCCATCCGCATTTTTAGCAACCTGTACAATATTTTCAGGAGTGTATTTTATTCCTTGAGATGTCATTTCTTTAAGTAATGATGCTTTTGTATTAGCTTCTATACTTATATTTCCCAGTTTACTTGCCGCAGCACTACCTAATATAGGCGTCACTGAAGCAACAATAATATCCATTCCTTGCTTGGTTTCTACATAACCCTGAGCAGTCTGGCGATCCACTCCAAGCACATCCATCGCGTATTGCGTCAGTGCATCTTTCACCTGCTGCTGATTCTGCGCATCAACGCTGGTGATGTTCAGTAGGTTTACTATCTGGCCATAAGCATCCGCATACTGCTGGCTGGCTTTCGAGTTGTAGTTGCCGGTGTTCTCGTATTCTACTTTAGCCGCTATCGCATCAAGCCGTGCTGAAGCACACCCCGCACTTCCTGCCTTTCCGTTCCCACATGCTTCGATGACCTTCTGGTCACGGCTGATGTCCTTTTCACGCAGATCATTAATGGTCTGCTGTGCCTGCTCACGTACTGCCGGGTCTTTACTGTTCTGGAGTTTTTGCTTCGCCAGTTCCAGTTCAGTTTTCTCACTGACGCTGAGGAAATTATTCTCAACCGCATTTCTCCCGCCCTGCGCGCCTGATATTACCGCTGCCGTACTGTCTCCCGCAAGACCGCCTGCCAGACCCGCCGCCAGCGTACCCAGCGCACTCACGGTCTGCTTTTCCGTCTCCGTCAGTTCGCTGACCTTTCTGCCCGGATACAGCTGCTCCGCAACCAGCTGCGCCATCAGTTCGCCGCTGACCGCACCCGTCGCGCCTGCCAGTGCGCTGTTGCCCGATGCATAAGAGGTGACCGCGCCCACCACCGCGTGGGCCATCGCCTGCGCCTCCGGGTTGCCTTCCGTCAGTTTGTGTATCTGCTCCGCCAGATACGGCGCCGCCGCGCCGCTCACGGCCTGCGCCAGATTGCCTCCCGCCAGCCCCTGCACCGCCGCCGTGGCCGCCTGGATTCCCTGCTGAAGCGCCGACCCGGTGCCGAATTTCGCCATCTCCGCTTTGTAGGTATCGGTCTGTCTCAGCTCGTCGGCACTCATGCCGGGATATTTCTCTTTCGCCGCCTCCAGCCCGCTGATATCCCCCTGCGTGCGGGCAATATCCGCCGCCTGCGCCCCGATTTCCCCGATAAGCTGCGCTTCCGCCAGCCGGTTCTGCTCACGCTCCTTGTCGAATATCGGCGACAGCGTCTGGTTCGCATGCTCCGCGTCCCGGCTCAGTGCCGCCACATCCTGCTGCTGGCTGTCGCGGTCGCGGATGATTATCGCGCCATCGCTGACCGCCGCGTGAGTGACCGAATTGTCGTGCCCTTCGTTGTTCGCCCCCACCAGCAGCCCGTTCGCCAGATTGCCCGCGAACTGCCCGCCGATGCTGCCGCCGGAGCTGATCCCCGCGCCCTGATGTTCCACCTGATAATCTGCCCGGTTCTCAATGTCGCTGAAGCCCAGCGTGCCGGTATCCAGCCGGTTCCTGTCTGCCGTTGCCGTCGAACCAATAACCGCACCGTCAAGCTGCGTGTGCTCACCTACCCTGATGTCAAAACCGCCTTTTCCGGCAAAGATACCGGTCTGCTCCTGCACGGACGCATAGTCGCTGTGCATCCGGTCGCGGCTGGCATTCAGGCTCACCGAGCCGCCCGCGCCGCCGACCGGCACGCTGACACTGCCGCTCACGCTCTGCTGTTTCATCTCATAGCGGTCACTGTCCTGCTCTGAGGTCAGGGTCAGGTTGCGCCCCACGTCCGCCTTCACCGACTCACCGCTGACTTGCGCTCCGGTCAGCGTGGTGTCGCGACCGCTGACGATACTGACCCGGCTGCCCGCATCCACAGTGGTCTCCGTGTGCGTGACGCCGTTGCCCTGCTCGCGGCCTTTGCTCTGGTTAACGCTGGCGGAGAGACTAAGGCCATTGCTGCCGCCGCCAAAATTTACTCCCACGCCCACGCTGCTGCCGTGGCTTTCGATTTTGCCTTCCAGCCGCTGGCTGTTCTGCGCGGAGACCAGGTTCACATCCCGCGCCGCGTTCAGGCTGATATCTTTCCCGGCCTGCAACCCGCTGCCCTGCACGTTAATATCGCTGCCGGTGGCGACAATGCTCAGGTTATTCCCGGCGGTCAGCTGACTTCCCTGGCTCTCCGTCCGGGTGGTGGTCTGCTCCGAGCGCGACGAGGAGCTGCCCAGCGAGAGATTTACCCCGAACAGGGTATCGGTACTGCCCTCCAGCGCCGCCCGCTCCGCGCCCTGATACGCCCGGACGCCATCCAGCGCCGCCTTCATCCCTTCAAGCGCCGCCAGACGACCGCTGTTTGCCTGGCTGGCGGCATTCACGCCGGAAACCGCCGTGTTCACCGCGCTGCCCACCGTGCCGGAAAGCGCCAGCGTCAGCCCACTCTGTTTTTGCTCAACGATATGGGTCTGTCGGCTCTGATGCTCCGCCGCCTGAATGCTCACCTCTTTCCCGGTCAGGCTGAGATTTTTGCCCGCCAGCACGTCGGAGCCTTTTATCGTCAGGGCGTTACCGGCGCTGAGCTGCACGTTGCCCTGCGTGCTGCCCACCAGGCTGCCGACGCTGCTCAGGGAGGCGGCATCGTCGGTGGTTTTGACGCTCTGTCTGCCGTAGCTGACGCCCACCCCGCCGGTGCCGGAAAAGCCGCTTTTTTTCTCCTCGCGCAGGTGCGTCTCTTCGTGCCGGGCGCTGGCATCGGTGATGTTCAGGTTATTGCCCGCCGCCAGCGTGACGTTGCCGGTTGCGGCCGCCTGACTGCCGCTTATCGTCAGGTCCCGTCCGGCCACTAATGTCAAGCTGTCGGCGCTGAAGTTACTGCCCAGCACGCTCTGGCTGTAAACGTCATCATGGGTTTTCAGCGACTTGCCCGACAGCAATCCGCCGCTGCTCTGCCTGCTGTTCTCGACCAGATGATAAGACGCGCTGCCGCTCAGAATGTTCAGATCGTTACCGGCCGCCGCGCTGAGGCTCTCCTGCGCGCTCACCTGAGCGGCGCGGGCGTTCAGATCGTGCCCCGCCTGCAAATCCAGCGCGCCGCCGACGGTGATCTGCGAGCCGATATCGGTCTGCTGCGTCAGGCTGCGATCGGCGCTTTTGCCCCAGCGGGCATATTCGCCGGAGGTGGTGGTGAGCGTATTAAGGTTAAGATCGTGCCCGGCGAGGATTTGCGTCTGGCTGCCGGAACCGGCGTTGCTGATCTGCGTGGCGGTCAGGTTGATATTGTTCAGCGCCTGAAGCGCCAGCGTGCCGTTATCGTTTTGTACGTAAATGCCTGCCGGGCGATCGAGGTAACGATTGTTTTCACCAAGGGTACTGATGCTGTTGATATCCCTTCCGGCCTGAGCAAACAGGCTGCCGGTTCCCTGCAATATGCCGCCGATATTATTGATGTCGGCGCGGGCGGCGAGGCTGAGCTGGTTGCCGCCGATAAAGCCGCTGTTATGCAGGTTTTCTGCGCTGAGAAGGGTCACCTCACGTCCGTTGATATGTCCGCTGTTGGTCAGGTCGTTTTTGATATCGAGCGAGACATTGTTCCCGGCCAGCAGCGCGCCGCTGCCATCCAGATCGCCCTCTCTGACCCGCGCATACACCTGCGGCACCAGCACGCTCTGCACTGAGCCGTCAGCCAGGGTAATCTCCTGTTTCACCAGCCATACCATATCGCTGGTTAACATCGCCATCTGCGCTGGCGTCAGGGCAACGCCGGGCGTCAGGTTATAACGTTGGGCGAAGTCCACGCCCGCTTCCATTAACGCTTTATATTGATCTTCATCGTTGCTGTAGCCTTCAAGATAGCGTAGCCCCGTCAGCCTGACGATCTGGTCACGGATCAACTTCTGCTCATAGTAGCCGTCGCCGAGACGCTTAAGCACATTATCCCCGTTCTGTTGAAACTGGCTCATCATGTAGTCGCTGCTGAGCCATTGGCGCTGGCCGGTAAAGCGCGCATCGGTTTCAATCAGATAAGGCAGGTTTGCGGCGGGGTTGACCCGGTAAAGACTGTTATCCGGCAGGCGGGTATCCGGCGCGGTAATGCGGATAATAGAAACTGCGCCAGAGTTATCCTGCATGGCGGGCGGCAAGGCAATCTCAACCACGTGACCAGCGGGAGGCGTGACGGGCCGCTGCGCCAGATCGGCGCTAATGTTGCCAGCGTGAATAATCGACATCTCCACGCCCGTGGTGTCGCGTCCGGCAATGCTCGTGCCGCTGCCCTCTACCCGAGTATTGCCCTGCCACTGCATGGCGCCCGGATCGATGCGTTGAATGATCGCCTCAGGGTCATAGCTACTCTTTTTTTTGCCCTGGGACGTGTCTGTGCCGCCCCAATCATTGCTCGATTTTTTGTCGTACCAGTAGGTTTGCCGACCCACATCAGTAATGATGCGCTCGCCCAGGGTGGCGACGTTATTTAACTCACCGATTGCGCCGCCCAGCGTGCCGCCAGCCAGAATGCGGCTGTCATGGTTGTTGACCCGATCGCTGTTGACGCTAAGGTTGCCGCCAGCGATGATCTGGCCGGGATCGCTTTCGCTGACCTGCGTTTCGGTTATGGTGCGCTGGTACTCATATTCATAAAATTTTCTGTCTCGCGTGCCATCCGGCATAAGCGCATAGTGAACGCCATCTTTGTCCTTGTAGCTAATGTCCACCTCATCCCAGTCGTAGCGCGTTGTTGCCCCTTTCAATGCGGCTTCGTGATGCGTTGATTCCTCAACCACTGCGGTTGTCAGCACCAGGTTATCGTTGATGTTGTTGATCTCGCTGATGTTCAGCGTCATGTTACCTGCGGATTCCAGCGTGGCGCTGTGATTGTTTAACACTTTCGCCTGCCCGCTGGCCTGTGCCCCGGCGTCCAGCGTGCCGCCGACGAACAGATCGCCAGCGCTGTAAATCAATGCGTGGTCGCGATTGTTCAGCAGCGATGTCCCGATATCGAGACGATCGCGGGCGGCAATGGTTGCCGCCGTGCCCGCTTCGGCGAGGTTGTTGAGCGTCTCCGCCTGCAACGCGATGCGATCGCCATAAATACGCCCGCTGCCGATGTTGTTCAGCGTAGCGGCAGCGATATGCGTCAGCTCGCCATCCAGCAGGCCATAGTTGGTCAGCTCCCCGGCTATCAGCAGATGGTTTTCCCCGGCGGCGATCTCCCCGCTCTGACGGTTTTCCAGCGCAGTGGCGTTAAGCGTTAACACGCCGCCTGCGGTTATCAGGTTTTCATTGATCACCTGTTGGGAAAGGGAAAAATCCAGATCGCCGCTGGCAATCACTTCGCCCTGATTGAAAAAGGTCTGTTGCAGCAGCAGTTGCATCGCATCCTGCGACAACAGGCTGCCATCTCCGCTCAGTTCGGATGCCGTCAGGTTAAGGTTTTTGCCTGCGATCAGCGTGCCGCCGCTGTTGATTACTGACAGCGACGCTGCGCCATTAACGTTCAGCGTCGCGCCGGAAGAGAGCAGGCCATCCCTGTTATTCAGCGTTTGCCCGCTGGTAATATCCAGCAGATCGGTTGTCCGCACGATGCCGTTGCTGTTGTCGATCCTGTCGCTGTTAAGGGTGACGGACCGCGCTTCAATGCCGCTGTTATCAGTATTAGTGGCGACATTCACGATCTGCCCTGCGTTCAGCGTCATCTGAGCGCCGCTGCGGATCAGCCCCGCGCTGTTCTCCAGCAAGGCATTCAGCGCATTCAGTATCAAATTGCCTACAACCTGAAGCTGCCCGCTGCGGTTATTCCATGCGCCGCTATCGATACGCGCATTGCCTGCGGCGGCAATGGATCCCTGCTGGTTATCGACCTCTTGCCCTTGGGTGTGCAGCGCCAGTTCCCCAAGGCTGAGTATCTGCCCGTCGAGGTTGAACAACGCACCGCTTTTCAGGCTCATCGCTTCGCCCGCATTCAGTTCGCCGGAACGGTTATCCAGCGTGTGGCTTTGCGTATCAATCTCCAGCGCCGTTCCAGCCTGAATGCGGCCATGCTGATTATTCAGCTGTTGGGTCGAGAGCGTGACGGCTTTTTCGCTGGCCAGCGTGCCGTTCAGGTTATGCAGCGCCAGCGTGGAGAGCCAGGCATTTTCGCCAGCCATCATCACGCCCTGCTCGTTATTAACCTCTCCGGCGGAGAGCCAGAGACTTCCCTGGCTGAGAATGCCGCCGCTGAAGCGATTGCTCAGGCTACCGCCCTGCAGATCAAGCGACATAGCGCTTCCCGATTGCAGTAACCCACCCTCATTATCTAATCCGTGGCTTTTTAATGAAAGCTCACGCAGCGCGGCAATGAATCCTTGCTGATTATTCAGGTTATCGGATCTCAGAACCAAATTCTGAGATGCGCCAATTTGCCCCTGCTCATTATTCAGATCCTGGTTGATATCGAGCGTCAGGGAACCGTTTTGCGCCGCGAGCAGGCTGCCCTGTGCGTTATTCAGGCTGTCGGCATGCAGATCGATAGAACCGTTAGCGGCGATGTTGCCCTGTTGATTGTTCAGCTGGCGATCGAGGGTAAGCGACATCATGCCGCTACCGGCGTGGATCAGCTCCCCCTGCTGGTTATCCAACTCACCGGTGATAAGCGTCAGGTTGTTACCGTTGCTGGCGAGAATACCTTCGCGGTTATTGATGCCGCCGCTGTGGTTCAGGGTTAAATCCCCGGTGCCCAGCTGCTGGATCACCCCTTTCTGATTAGAGAGACGCGCGGCAGTCAGCGCCAGCTTATCAGCGGCGATTTTACCGCTGTTGTTATTCAACAGAGCGGAAGTGGAAAGCGTTAGCCGCCCGGCGGAGAGATTGCCTGACGCGGTGCTGATATCCCCACGGCTGGTCGTGATGGCTATTTCCTGCGCCTGGCTTTGGCTGCCGCTCAGATCGACGGCAGCGCCATGCAGCGTCATGGAAGAGGCCGCCAGATTTTGCCCGTGCGCATTAAGCGCTCCCTGACTGGTCACCGTCAGGGCGCCGGACGCGCCAGCCGTGCCGTCGCTGTTTATTCCGGCGGCCAGTACGCTGTTGCTCTGGCTGGTTACAGCGGCGGCATTGATAACGGTATGCTGAGCGGCAGCGATAATGCCCGTATTGGTGAGCGTATCGCCCAGCTTGAGCTGAGTGTTGCCGGAGGCGTAAAGCCGTCCCTGATTATCCAGCTTGCCCTGCGCGCTTAGCTGTAAATGTTGCGCGGCGTCAAGCGTGCCGCTGTTGGTAAGGCTGCCGTCGGCATTCACCACTACATCCCCGGCGGAAGCGCCAATCGCGCCCGCGTTACGCACCCCGACCCCTTGCTCCGTGCCGGTCAGGCGAATTTTACCGGCATACATGCCGCCAAGCTGCGCCACATCCAGCGCAAAGGCGGGAGGTGCGCCATCCGCGTTTTTCGCGGAAATCTGCTGATGAGCACCATCGACATGGTTAACGCCGGTAGTGATCTTGAGATCCCTAGCCCACAGCCCGGCGTTTACTTTTACCGAACGGGCAATCAGATCCGTATGATCCTGGCGGCTGCTGTCCATACCCATTCCCTGAATAACGATCTCGCCGCGCGCAACGTCATAGCCGGTAACCAGGCCGTTATTTAGCTGTACGTTGCCGGTAGTCAGGGTTGTGCGGTTGGCGTTGATAAAACCGCAGCCGTCGCAGGTGATGCCTGACGGGTTAGCGATGACTACCTGCGCCGATTTTCCGGCTACCTCAATAAAGCCGTTAAGCTTGCTTGGATCGCGCGCGTTTACTTCGTTGAGAATGACGCTGGCTTCTCCCTTCGCCAGCCAGGGGTTGGCGGTAATCATGCCGCCAAGCTGGGTCTGCGCGTTGACGCGGGAGTTATTCAGGATCACGCCTTTTTGATCGACGTCGAACCGGCTGTAGAGGTTACGCGAAACGCCGCCTTTGCCTGCCGTCTGGATATTGATCTGCGGCGTGCCGTTGGCGCTGTTGATGATGGTGGGCTGCTGGTTGCCCGGCGCGTTGCGATCCGCCGCTACTCCCGCCGCCGCTGGCTGCACCGCCCCCAGCGCCAGCAGCAGACCAAAGCTCAGCGCGCTGAGCTTAATGAGGCGCTGGCTCAACGTGTGGCCCAACCCTGGCGCACGACGATCGCCGGGACGTGCGCTGCGGGCGATTTCCGCCACCACCATCAGCATGTTGCGGGCCTGGTTAAACACGATTCGATAGAGATGTTTATTCATGGCAGTGTCCTTACTGACATTTTACTGGCGGGCCGCGCGCGTTCTCTCTTCTTTACGCGCGCATTCCTGCCCCTTAATAGCTCCAGTTCAGGTTGAAGCCGATGCTGACCGGGCTGGTTTGATAGCCGTCCGGTTTTGAAAGCGGAATGCCCGCAAAGAATTCGTAGCGGGTATGCCACAGGCTGCCGCGCAGGCCAACCGCGCCGCCCGCCAGATGCTTGCCGATAAGCAGATCGCTGCCGTAGCCGCCGACCTCACCATAATCCACGCCGAGCCATAACTCCTGTCCGGGCAGGGGAAGATACCAGCCGAGATCGTTGCGCAGGTACCAGCCGCGATCGGCGCTTAGCGAACGCTCGCCATCAAAGCCGCGTACCGTCCAGCGATTACCGATAGAGAACTGATCCTGCGGCGTGAGCGGTGTATTGGCAATCTGGCGCTGATAGCGCGCGTTGTAATGGAAACGCTGCGTGCCAGGCTGGAAAGGCACGTCGAGCTGCGCATTGAACTGCAGGATCCGGCTCAGCGCGGTGGCTTCATTAAAGGTCTCTTCCGGGGCGGGCATCGCGCCGAACCAGCGGGTGCCGCGCTGATAGCTGACGCCTGCATCGAGCGTCGCCAGGTCAAAATAGTGGCGATGCTGCAAACCCAGCTTCCAGGCGGCAGTTTTGCGGCGCTGCACGCCAACTTCCGTGTCGTTGATGAAATTTTGCGACTCGCGCGCCATGACGTCCCAGCTAAAAGTGGTCTTCTGACTGCCGTTGCGATGCAGCACCCGGCTCAGCTGGATAGTGAGGTTGCTGCTTTTACCGCTGTAGCGGTAATCCTCGTTCAGCCCGGCGACGGTCTGGTAATAGCCGTAGTCATTGCCGGTGACGCCGAGCAGCCAGTAGTTAAAAGGCACGGAATAGTGCGCGGTGAGGTTTTTGGTGCCTTTGCCGCCCTGCTTGTTGAGATCGTGCGTGCCCGAAAGATAAAACAGATCGCTCAGGGAAAAGGGGTTATCCAGCGAAAAGGTCAGCCCGCCCTAATAGCGACCGGTGTTGCGGGTGCCGGCATCGTCCAGCGAGGCGTCCAGACGCCAAATTTCGCTTTGCTGCCACGTCAGGGCGATATCGCTCTCGCCGGGCTGATCTGCGGGAAGAATGTCCATGCTGGCCTGAACGGTGGGCAGGCGTTGCAAATTCTCCAGCCCCTGTTCGATATCGCGCAGATCCAGCAAGTTTCCCGCGTGCGCCGGAAAGGCACCGTAAAGCGTAAGATAGCGATTGCTGTTCGGCGTTAGCGTCACTTCGCGAATCATGCCCGGTACGATAACCAGCTGCAGGTGACCGCTTTTCAGATCCTGTGCCGGCGCCAGTATGCGCGTGGTGACATAGCCGCTATCCACCAGACGATTTTGCAGAAAAGCCATCAGCTTGTTGATGCCTTTGCTGCCCAGACAGAAGCCCTGCGCCTGGCTGGCGAGGCGCGGCAACGGCAACCAGTGCGGCAGCGGTTGCTGGCCGGTCAGCACAATCTGATGAATCGGGAAACAGGGCGTTTCGGCCGGAAAGGTTATTTTTCCTGCGGATGAGGGCGGCGGAGAGAGACGGATATCGGGCGTGGGCGGCGTAAGCTGTTGCTCAAGCGCTTTTTGCTGTTCCTGCTGATGAATAAACTGCTGATCGCCTTCGGCGGCAGTGACCTGCGAGGCCGAAAATAACATCAGCGATAACGGCAGCAGGCGTAATCCCCGCAGCCACAGAGAGAAGTAATCAGCCATGACAATCCTTGTCATCGTTATTAAGATCCAAACTGTACTCAAGTACAGGCGGCGGGATCTTAATGGTTTTACCGCCAGTCAGGCAATATGCTGTTTTGTAAATCAGTGACAAAAAAAGGGCGCCGAAGCGCCCTTTATTCTCTGACCCGTCTGGCTTATTTGCTGCCGAACATATCTTTAATCCAGCCCGCAACGCCGTCGCTATCCTTCTGATCTTGCTGCTGCGGCTGTTGCTGTTGCTGTTGCTGTTGCTGTTGCTGTTGTTGCTGCTGTAACTGCTGCTGCTCAATCTGCTGTTGCTGCTGACAAAGCGCGTTGGGATCCAATGCCCAGATCGGCAGCGAGCGCCAGGTGCTGCTGCCGGTGCCGCAAACAAAGTTGCCTGCCGAGTCGACGTTCATCATGGTGACATCTTCCGGCGGCGTCAGCGTCAGCGGCATCGGCGCCTGGTTATCGAGATAGCGACGATAAATCTGCATCGCGCCGCTGGCACCATACAGCTTCGAGGGCTGGTTGTTATCACGACCCACCCAGGTTATCGCCACTTCTTTGCCGTCAACACCGGCAAACCAGCTGTCGATCAGGTCATTAGTAGTACCGGTTTTGCCTGCCAGATGCGCGCTCGGGAAACGCGCGCCCAGCGCACGGGCGGTACCGTGATCGGCGACCTGCTGCATGGTGTAGAGCGTCAGATAGGCCGCCTGAGCGGGTTCCACGCGCTGCGCCTGCGGGAAGCTCTGGTAAAGCACGGTGCCATCTTCGGCAATCACTGAACGCACCGCTGAAAGCGGCGCACGGTTGCCGCCGCTGGCGATTGACTGGAACACCTGCGCGACTTCAACCGGCGTCAGGTTCAGCGCGCCCAGCAGCATCGCCGGTACCGGGTGCAGCTGATCTTTCGGCACGCCCAGTTTGGTCCAGGTATCGATGACGTTATCCAGTCCCAGCGTCATACCGAGGTTGACCGTCGGCACGTTCATGGAGTTGGTCAGCGCATCCACCAGCATCACTTTGCCGCTGAAGCGGTGATCGTCATTCTGCGGCTTCCAGACGGTGCCATTCGGCTGTTTCAGCGCAATCGGCTCATCGGCGATCCAGCTGTTCAGACGATAGCTGTTCGGCTGGCCGAGCGCCGTGAGATAGGTTGCCGGTTTCGCCAGCGAGCCGATAGAACGACGCGCCTGCAGCGCACGGTTATAACCGGCAAACTGCGGATCGGCGCCGCCTACCATGGCGCGCACCTCGCCGCTGAAGCGGTCAACTACCACCATCGCGGTTTCAAGATCTTTTAGTCCGCGCTGCTTTTTCAGCGTCGGAATGCCGTCGACCACCGCTTTCTCCGCGGCATCCTGCGACACCGGGTCCAGCGTGGTGAAGATCTTCACGCCGGAGAGATCTTTCATCTTGTCGCCCAGCTTTGCCTGCAGCTCATTACGCACCATCTGCATAAAGGCGGGCTGAGGCGTGATCACGCCGCCCTTCGGCTGAACGCCGAGCGGACGCGCCGAGAGCATGTCATACAGCTCCTGATCGATCACCTTCTGCTGTTGCAGCAGGCGAAGCACCAGGTTACGCCGCTCCAGCGCCAGCTTTGGATTACGCCACGGGTTATAAAGCGACGCCCCTTTCACCATGCCCACCAGCAGCGCTTGCTGGTCGAGGCTCAGCTCATCCACCGGACGGCCAAAATAGTAGAGGCTGGCGAGCGGAAAGCCACGGATCTGGTCGTTGCCCGCCTGACCGAGATAAACCTCGTTCAGATAGAGTTCAAGGATGCGATCTTTGCTGTAGCGCGCATCCATGATCACCGCCATATAGGCTTCACGTGCTTTACGCCATAGCGAACGCTCGTTGGTGAGAAACAGGTTCTTCACCAGCTGCTGCGTCAGCGTACTGCCGCCCTGCACCGCGCGACCGGCGGTAATGTTCGCCAGGAAAGCACGGCCAATGGAATAGAAGCTGATGCCGTCATGCTCATAGAAATGACGATCTTCGGTGGCGACCAGCGTATCGACCAGCAGATCCGGGAAACCCGCGCGCGGCACAAACAGGCGCTGCTCGCCGTTCGGCGACTGCAACATAGTGATCAGGCGCGGATCGAGCCGGAAAAAGCCGAAGTCACGGCCGGTATCAAGGTTTTTAAT
The DNA here is from genome assembly GCF_044342975.1 of Pantoea osteomyelitidis. Taxonomy (NCBI): domain Bacteria; kingdom Pseudomonadati; phylum Pseudomonadota; class Gammaproteobacteria; order Enterobacterales; family Erwiniaceae; genus Pantoea; species Pantoea osteomyelitidis. Next base: position 497,207 of record NZ_JBGFSN010000003.1, on the reverse strand, counting down.
CGAATTCAGCTCATTCGCGCTGAAGCTCATCTGCGCGTGAATTTGCCCTTCTTTGCTGTCCGGAAAATCAAACGGACGGCGCAGCAGCTCAATGGTATTGCCTTTTACACTGAATTCGCCAGGACGCGTAATGCGCGACACTTCGCGGTATTGCGTTCCCTCAAGCAGCGCCACCATCTCTTTCTTGCTGTAAGCCATGCCTGGCTCAAGGCTGACCATGCGACCATAAACCGCCGCCGGCAGCTGCCAGACTTTCCCGTCGATACGGCTGCGGATTTCAGAATCGAGGTAAACACCCCAGGCGGCCATTATCACCACAAACACCAGAAAAAGCTTAATCAGCCAGCCTAACCAGCGACGTTTTCCGCGCGGCGGACGTCCTCCTTTACCTTTACGTGGCACCGGCTTTCTCTCCTCGTACTCATCATCAAAATCGTCCTGACTGACATCATCATGGACATCCCTGCGGCGACCCCGGCGCGCAGCGTTGCGCGGCGGTTTGGGCTGTTTTCCCTTGCGCCCAATAGGTTCGCGATCGTTCCCAGACATTGGTTTCATTCTCCAGGCATAGCCACGGCTGTGCCGCTACTCTATACGCTTTCTTGTTTCCCGCATGACAGAACCCTCTGAAAGCGATCCAGGGTTATTTAACCCTGCGGGGAATATTTTTTGGTACGCCTTGTCGGCAAGGCGTTGGCCGGATCGTCGGGCCAGGGATGTTTGGGATAACGCCCTTTCATCTCTTTCTGTACCTGAGGCCAGGCGCCGCGCCAGAAGGCCGCCAGATCGCGGGTAATCTGCAAGGGCCGCTGCGCGGGAGACAACAGCTCCAGCACCAGCGGCACTCGCCCTTCCGCCACGGCAGGATTGGACGCTTCGCCATACATCTCCTGAATGCGCACCGCCAGCGCGGGCGGCTTTTCCGCATCGTAGCGAATCGGCAGTCGGCTTCCGGTCGGCACAGTGTAATGAGTTGGCAGCGCACTATCCAGCCGCTGACGTTGTGTCCATGTGAGCAAATGTAATAATGCGCCGACAAGGTTAATGCCCTGCAATCCTTTCAGATCGCGCACCGTGGTCATCTCCGGCAGCAGCCAGCGCTCCAGCGTCTCAAGCAGGGTGGATTCATCCATGGCGGGCCAGCTCTCCTCCGGCAGCCACTGCGCGGCGCACTGCAGGCGCAGGCGCAGCTGCTCCGCTTCCGGCGACCAGTTCAAAACCTTCAGTCCTTTCTCACGGATCCAGCGCAGCATCGCTGCGTGCAGCGCTTCCGGCTGCGGTTTCGCCAGCGGCTGGGCCTTCAGCACCAGCGCGCCAATCTGTTCGCGTCGCCAGGCGCGCAGCGTGCCTTTCTCTTCATCCCACTCCACTTCGGTGCGCGTCTCTATCAGCTGCGGCGCCTGCTGGCAGAGCCTGTCGATCTCCACCGGCAGCGCCAGCAGAATGCGCGCGTCCGGCGACGCGTTGCCCTGCAACAACAGCGGCGCGATCAGCCACTCATGGCGCGTCAGCCCCTCCTGCTCATCCAGCATCGCGCCTATACCGTTCGCCAGCTGATAACGACCACCCTCGCCGCGCCGTCGCGCCAGCCGATCGCCAAAGGCCGCCGCCAGCAGCGCCGGAATCCGATCGACATCCACCCTGCCGCCGCTGATGCGCAGCCGTTTCTGCAATTGCTGCGCGCGCCGTTGCCACTGCGGCTGTGGACGCAGCAGCGCGTCACGCAGATCCGGGCTGCCGCTGCGCGGCGGATCTTCCAGCACCGCCGCCAGCAGCGCGGCGCTGGCGACTCTGTCCGGCGCGTCGCCTGCCGCACAGAGTAATGCCGCCAGGCGTGGATCGCTTCCCAGCTGCGCCATACGTCGGCCTTTCGCCGTCAGCCTGCCGCTTTCGTCCAGCGCGCCCAGCTGCGCCAGCAGACGCTGTGCCGCGCGCAAATTGTTTGCGGGCGGCAGGTCGAGCCAGCAGAGCTGTTCAGGCTGCTGACAGCCCCACTGCAGCAGATCGAGCCATAGCGCCGCCAGATCGCTGTGCAGGATCTCCGCTTCGCTCTGGGCCGCCGCGCGCTCCGCCTGTTCCTGGCTGACCAGATGCAGGCAGATGCCCGGCTCAAGGCGACCGGCGCGACCGGCGCGCTGCGTCATCGACGCCTGGCTGACGCGCTGGGTTTGCAGGCGCGTCAGCCCGCTGCGGACATCAAACTGCGCGGCGCGCTCCAGCGTGCTGTCCACCACCAGCCGGATGCCTTCAATCGTCAGGCTGGTTTCGGCGATATTGGTGGCGAGCACCACTTTACGCCGTCCGGCGGCGGCGGGCAGAATCGCCCGGCGCTGTACGGCCAGCGGCAGCGCGCCATAGAGCGGGGCGAGATCGATATCTTCCGCGACGCGCGACTCCAGCTCGCGCTTCACGCGCTCGATCTCGCTCACGCCCGGCAGAAATACCAGCATTGAGCCGGTTTCGCTGCGCAGCAGCAGCAATATTTCGCGCGCTACCGCTTCCTCAAAACGAAAGGCGTTGCTGAGCGAGGCGTAGCGCCGCTCCACCGGATAGCTGCGCCCTTGCGAAACGATCAGCGGCGCGTCGGGCAGCAGCGCGGCGAGACGCGCGTTATCCAGCGTGGCGGACATCAGCAGAATTTTCAGATCGTCGCGCGCCTGCTGCACGTCAAGCAGCAGCGCCAGCGCCAGGTCGGCCTGCAGGCTGCGCTCGTGAAACTCATCGAGGATCACCAACGACACCCCTTCCAGCAGCGGATCCCCCTGCAACATGCGCGTCAGAATGCCTTCGGTCACTACCTCCAGCCGCGTATCCGGCCCCACGCAGTTCTCCGCCCGCATGCGATAGCCCACGGTCTCGCCGGGCTGTTGGTTCAGCAGCTCAGCCAGCCGCTGCGCCACATTGCGCGCCGCCAGTCGGCGCGGCTCCAGCATAATGATGCGTCCGGGCAACCCGGCATGATGCAGGATCTGCAACGGCAGCCAGGTCGATTTTCCCGCGCCGGTGGGGGCCGCCAGCAGCACCTGTTGCGACAACTGAAGCGCCGATAATAGCTCAGGCAGCACCGCGCTTACCGGTAATTCACTCAAAGCAAACTCCACATCCGCCTGTGTTAAGATGGCGCGAATTGTAGCACTCATCCGCCCGGATTACCGGAGACAGCCATGAAGACGCAACGCCTGTTTTTTGGCATCGCCCTGCCTGAAAGTTTACAGCAGCAGCTGGTACGCTGGCGGGCTGAGGCCTTTCCTGCCGACGTCGGCAGGCCAATCGCTGCCGCCAACCTGCACCTGACGCTGGCGTTTTTAGGCGAGGTCAGCGATGAGAAGTCGCAGATACTGCAGCAGCAGGCGGCGCGTATTCGGCAGGCGGGATTTACCCTGGCGCTGGACGATGCCGGACACTGGCCGCGTCCCGGCGTGGTATGGCTGGGCTGCCAGCGTCCGCCACGCGGCCTGTTGCAGCTGGCGAATCTGCTGCGCTCACAGGCGGCCCGTCACGGCTGCCAACAGAGTCCGCAGCCTTTTCATCCCCATGTGACGCTGCTGCGCAACGTTACCCGCAGCATGGCGCTGCCGCCGCGCGATTTTCACTGGCGGTGTCAGGTGGATCACTTTTCACTGTTTGCCTCAGTTTTTGAACAGGGCCGCACCCGCTATCGCCAGTTGGCGCGCTGGTCGCTGGATGCCTGAAAAGGAACAAGAATGGAGTTTTCCCCGCCGCTGCGCCCGGCGCGCCTGATTAGCCGTTACAAACGTTTTCTTGCCGATGTGGTGACGCCCGAGGGCGAAACCCTGACCATTCACTGCGCCAATACCGGCGCTATGACCGGCTGCGCCACGCCGGGCGACACCGTCTGGTATTCCACCTCCGACAGTCTGACGCGCAAGTATCCCCACAGCTGGGAACTGACCGAGACGCAGCAGGGCCACTGGATCTGCGTAAATACCTTACGCGCCAATCAGTTAGTACGTGAGGCGCTGGCGGCCGATCGGATTCCGGAATTAGTGGCTTATACCCGCTGCCAGCCGGAAGTGAGATATGGCATGGAAAATAGCCGAATTGATTTTTTGCTCCAGGCGCAGGGCAGACGTAACTGCTATATTGAAGTGAAATCCGTAACGCTTTTGCAACAAGGTAAAGGCTATTTTCCGGATGCGGTCACTGTTCGTGGACAGAAGCATTTACGCGAATTGATTACTATCGTGGCGGAAGGACATCGGGCAGTATTGTTGTTTACCGTTCTGCACTCGGGGATTGAGGACGTTTCCCCCGCGCGTCATATCGACGCACGTTACGCAGAACTACTGGTCCAGGCGCAACGGAATGGCGTGGAAGTTTTGGCATATCAGGCTACGCTCTCTGCGACGGGTATATTTCTGAAAAATCCCGTCAGGATTGCGTTGTAATATTCATTACAATTTATTGTGATATGAATATTCTACCGACGCGCTAAATACGCTGTTCCTCACAGGCTTGTCAAGGTGCGATCATCAATAATTGCCAACCCTGACTGCTTCTGTTATTTATAGCGGCCTGTTTTTATCCCCCGTTGGGGATCGATAGTGCGTGTTATCCAGGAGAAACAACATGCAAGAAGGGCAAAACCGTAAAACATCGTCCCTGAGTATTCTCGCCATCGCTGGGGTGGAGCCTTACCAGGAGAAACCGGGCGAAGAGTATATGAACGAAGCCCAGCTGACCCACTTCAGAAAAATTCTGGAGGCCTGGCGCAACCAACTCAGGGATGAAGTTGATCGTACCGTTTCGCACATGCAGGACGAAGCTGCCAACTTCCCGGATCCGGTGGATCGCGCCGCTCAGGAAGAAGAGTTCAGCCTTGAATTGCGTAACCGCGATCGCGAGCGCAAGCTGATCAAGAAGATCGAAAAGACGTTGAAGAAAGTGGAAGATGACGATTTCGGCTACTGCGAATCCTGCGGTGTTGAAATTGGTATCCGCCGTCTGGAAGCGCGTCCTACCGCCGATCTCTGCATTGACTGCAAAACGCTGGCGGAAATCCGCGAGAAACAGATGGCAGGCTAATGTCCATCGCCGTCCTGTCACCGCACCGTGGGGAAAAACACTTCTTTCCCCGCTGTGCGGCGATTCTCTGATGATTATGTCTGATTCCGCCTGCATCGGGCGCTTCGCCCCCTCTCCTTCCGGTGAACTTCATTTTGGCTCGCTGATTGCCGCTCTGGGCAGCTATCTCAGCGCGCGCGCGCAGCATGGTCGCTGGCTGGTGCGCATTGAGGATATCGATCCACCGCGCGAAGTTCCCGGCGCTGCCGATACGATTCTGCGTCAGCTGGAACATTACGGCCTGCACTGGGATGGTGAGGTGCTGCGGCAATCAACGCGCCATGCGGCCTATCGCGATGCGCTCGCCTGGCTGCGAGCGCATCGACAAAGCTACTTTTGCACCTGCACACGCAGCCGTATCCAGCAGATCGGCGGCTTTTACGACGGTCACTGTCGCGATCTTCATCATGGCCCGGAAAATGCAGCGTTGCGGTTGCGTCAGCACGCGCCGGTATATCAGTTCAGCGATCGCCTGCGCGGTACGCTGGTCGCCAACCCGCGCCTGGCGGAAGAGGATTTTATCATTCACCGCCGCGATGGGCTGTTTGCCTATAATCTGGCGGTGGTGGTGGACGATCATTTCCAGGGCGTAACGGAGATTGTGCGCGGCGCCGATCTGATTGAACCCACGGTACGCCAGATCGCCCTTTATCAGCAGTTTGGCTGGCCCGTACCGGCGTATCTGCATCTGCCGCTGGCGCTGGACGAAAGAGGCAACAAGCTTTCGAAGCAGAACCATGCCCCTTCCCTGCCTGACGACGATGCCCGGCCGGTACTGGCGCAGGCGCTGCGCTTTCTGGGGCAACCTGTCGCTGCGTCGTGGCGTGATGAGCCGCTGGAAATTTTACTTAAGCGCGCGGTGGCTGGCTGGGACAGCAGACAAATCCCAGAGCAGAGCGGGTTGAAAGGCGATGAAACCACAACAGCATTCTCAAACGGTTCGCAACAGGCTATGATTAGCCGCTGATTTTAACACCACATACTTACGTCACTGTCGAGGTGTCCTATTTTTACCCGAGTTGCTAATTTTTGCCGGAAAGTCCTTAAGCGAGACGAGGAGGCGCCAGCAGAGGTTGAACCAGAGAGTCTTATGACCATCATTCCTCGTGAAAGCCACAATATCTCACGCAAAGACATCAGCGAAAATGCCCTCAAAGTGCTCTATCGCCTGAACAAAGCGGGCTACGAAGCCTATCTGGTCGGCGGCGGCGTGCGCGATCTGCTGCTGGGGAAAAAACCAAAAGATTTCGACGTGACCACCAACGCCACGCCAGAGCAGATGCGCAAGCTGTTTCGCAATTGCCGTCTGGTTGGCCGTCGCTTCCGCCTGGCCCATGTGATGTTCGGCCCGGAAGTGATCGAGGTTGCGACTTTCCGTGGTCATCATCAGAGCGAAGCAGAGCAGGACGATCGCAACAATTCTCAGCGCGGTCAGAACGGCATGCTGTTGCGTGACAATATTTTCGGCAGCATTGAAGATGACGCACAGCGCCGCGATCTCACCATCAATAGCCTCTACTACAACGTGGCGGATTTCACCGTACGCGATTATGTCGGCGGCCTACAGGATCTGCAGCAGGGCATTATTCGCCTGATTGGCGACCCGGAAACGCGCTATCGCGAAGACCCGGTGCGTATGCTGCGCGTGGTGCGCTTCGCCGCCCGGCTGGAGATGAGTATCGCGCCGGAGACCGCCGAGCCGATTCCGCGTCTCGCCACGCTGCTGAACGATATCCCGCCTGCCCGCCTGTTTGAAGAGTCGCTGAAGCTGCTGCAAACCGGCTACGGCTACAGCACCTACCTGATGCTGCGCGAATATCAGCTGTTCCAGCCGCTGTTCCCAACCATCACGCGCTACTTCACCGAAGAGGGCGACAGCGCGATGGAGCGCATGGTGATTCAGGTGCTGAAGAACACCGACAGCCGCATTCACAACGATATGCGCGTCAATCCTGCCTTCCTGTTCGCCGCGATGTTCTGGTATCCGCAGATTGAGGCGGCCCAGCAGATTTCGCAGGAGAGTGGCCTGACCTGGTTCGATGCCTTCGCGCTGGCGATGAACGATACGCTGGACGAAGCCTGTCGCGCGCTCGCCATTCCGAAACGCATCACCACGCTGATCCGCGATATCTGGCAGCTGCAGCTGCGTATGTCGCGTCGTCACGGCAAGCGCGCCTGGAAGCTGATGGAGCATCCTAAATTCCGCGCCGCTTACGACCTGCTGGCGCTGCGCGCTGAGGTCGAGAATAATCCCGAGCTGCTGCGTCTCAGCCACTGGTGGGGTGAATTCCAGGCCGCCGCGCCGCCGCAGCAGAAAACCATGCTCAATACCCTGGGCGACGATCCGGCGCCGCGCCGCAAAACGCGCCGTCCGCGTCGCCGTCCTGCCGGTCCGCGTCGCGACAATAACCCCGCATCATGACGCGGGTTTATCTCGCTCTGGGCAGCAATCTCGCCGATCCTCTGCAACAGGTGGATGCGGCGCTGTCTGCCCTGGATCACATTCCCGAGACGCAGCGCGTGGCGACCTCCTCTTTTTACCGCACGCCCCCGTACGGCCCGCCCGACCAGCCCGACTATCTGAACGCGGTGGTGGCGCTGGAAACGCGTCTCGCGCCGGAAAGCCTGCTCGACCATACCCAGCGCATTGAGCTGGCGCATGGTCGTGTGCGTAAAGCCGAGCGCTGGGGACCGCGTACCCTCGATCTCGACATTCTGCTGTTCGGCGACGACGTGATCGATACGCCGCGCCTGACGGTGCCCCACTACGATATGCACAACCGCGCCTTTATGCTGGTGCCGCTGCTGGAGATCGCCCCGCAGGGTTGCCTGCCCGATGGCCACCCGCTGGCTGCGCTGCTTGCCGCCCTCGATTGCAGCGCGATTCGTCCCTGGTGAGCATGACCCGGCAGAATCGCATTGCCATCATTCCGCTTATCTCAGCAATCCAGTAAACTCCGCCAATCCCTGTTATTTGACAAGAGATTGCGATGAAGCCAACGACCATTACTCATCTGCGTCAGTGGAAACAGAGCGGACGCAAATTCGCGACCCTGACCGCCTACGATTTTAGCTTCGCCCGGCTTTTTGCCGATGAAGGTATTCAGGTGCTGCTGGTAGGAGATTCCCTCGGCATGACGGTTCAGGGACACGACTCCACCCTGCCGGTGACGGTAACTGATATCGCTTATCACACCGCCGCGGTGCGCCGTGGCGCGCCACAGGCGCTGCTACTCGCTGACCTGCCCTTTATGAGCTACGCCACGCCAGCGCAAACTTTTGACAGCGCGGCGCAGCTGATGCGCGTCGGCGCTAATATGGTGAAGCTGGAAGGCGGCGCCTGGCTGTGCGAAACCGTGCATATGCTCACTGAGCGCGCGGTGCCGGTGTGTGGCCATCTCGGCCTGACGCCGCAGTCGGTCAATATCTTTGGCGGCTATAAGGTGCAGGGACGTGACGAGGCCGCCGCCGATCGTCTGCTGGCCGATGCGCTGGCGCTGGAAACAGCGGGCGCGCAGCTGATGGTGCTGGAGTGCGTGCCGGTGGCGCTGGCGCAGCGCATAACCGCCGCGCTGACCATTCCGGTGATCGGCATTGGCGCCGGCAACGTGACCGACGGTCAGATTCTGGTGATGCATGACGCCTTTGGCATTACCGGCGGCCACATCCCCAAATTCGCCAAAAACTTTCTTGCTGAAACCGGTGATATTCGCGCCGCCATCCGCCACTATATCGCTGAAGTCGAAGCTGGCGCTTATCCCGCCGCAGAACACAGTTTCCAGTAAATCAGGAGAATCGCAGTGCTGATCATTGAAACGCCGCCCATGCTGCGCCGTGAAGTGCGTCGCTGGCGCCAGGAGAGCAAACGTATTGCGCTGGTGCCTACCATGGGCAATTTGCATGAGGGTCACTTGACGCTGGTGGACGAAGCGCGTGAGCAGGCCGACATCGTGGTGGTCTCTGTTTTCGTCAACCCGATGCAGTTCGATCGCGCCGACGATCTGGCCCGTTATCCGCGTACCCTGCAGGAAGATTGTGAAAAGCTGAACCGGCACGGCGTGGATGTGGTGTTCGCCCCCGCCCCGGCTGATATCTACCCTAAAGGGCTGGAGAGCCAGACTTTTGTTGAAGTGCCGGGCCTCTCTTACCTGCTGGAAGGCGCCAGCCGCCCCGGCCATTTTCGTGGCATGGCGACCATCGTCAGCAAGCTGTTTAACCTGGTGCAGCCCGATATCGCCTGCTTCGGCGAAAAAGATTTTCAGCAGCTGGCGATCATCCGCAAGATGGTGGCGGACATGGGCTATGACATCGACATTATTGGCGTGCCCACGGTGCGCGCGAAAGATGGTCTGGCGCTCAGCTCGCGCAACGGCTATCTCAGCGCTGACGAGCGCAAGCTGGCTCCCGGCCTGAGCGAAGTGATGAACAGCATGGCGGCGCGTCTGGCTAACGGCGAACGGCACATTGAAGAGATTATCGAGGCGGGCGAAGCGGCCCTGCTGGAGAAAGGCTTCAAGCCGGACGGTCTGGCGATTTGCGATGCCGATACCTTACAACCGCTTACCGTCGACAGCCGTTGCGCTGTGATCCTGATGGCGGCCTGGCTTGGAAAAGCGCGCCTGATCGATAATCAACGGGTAGATTTAACCCAGTAAGCTGTGGATACTGTGGTTCGTTTTTTTAGCAGCAGAACAGGATCGTTTATGATACGCACTATGTTGCAAGGCAAACTGCATCGCGTCACGGTGACGCAGGCGGATTTACACTACGAAGGCTCCTGCGCCATCGATCAGGATTTCCTCGATGCCTCTGGCATTCTGGAATATGAAGCCATTGATATTTACAACGTGACCAACGGTCAGCGTTTCTCTACCTATGCCATCGCCGCCGAGCGCGGTTCGAAAATCATCTCGGTTAACGGCGCGGCCGCCCGCTGCGCCTGTGCTGGCGACATCCTCATCATCTGCTCCTATGTGCAGATGGATGATGCGGATGCGCGCCAGTGGCAGCCGAAAGTGGCCTATTTTGATGGCAAAAATGAGATGAAGCGGCTGGCGAAAGCGGTGCCGGTACAGATTGCTTAACTGCCTGAATGAAAATGCAGCCCGCAGGCTGCATTTTTTATGTTGCCAATCAGGTGCGCAACCCTCTGCCGCGCTGAATCAACATCCAGGCCAACAGATAGAACACCACGACGAAGGCGACCAGCACCGACATGGTCAGCGCCAGCGGCACATCGTTTATGCCGAGAAAACCGTAGCGGAAGCCGCTGATCATATAGACGATCGGGTTCAGCTTCGATACCGCCTGCCAGAACGGCGGCAGCAGCGTCAGCGAATAGAATACCCCGCCCAGATAGGTTAGCGGCGTCAGCACAAAGGTCGGGATCAGGCTGATATCGTCAAAGGTGCGGGCAAACACTGCATTCAGCAGACCCGCCAGCGAGAACAGCACGGCGGTCAGCAACAGCGTGATGGCGACCATCGTCCAGGAGTGAACGTGGAACGGCACAAAGAACAGCGAAACCGCCGTCACCAGAACGCCCACGCAGACAGCGCGCGCCACGCCGCCGCCCACGTAACCCGCGATAATCACATGCGTCGGCACTGGCGCTACCAGCAGCTCCTCAATGTTGCGCTGAAACTTGGCGCCGAAGAACGAGGAGGCGACATTGGCATAGGCATTGGTGATCACCGACATCATGATCAGGCCCGGCACGATAAACTGCATGTAGCTGAAGCCGTGCATATCGCCGATGCGCGAACCAATCAGGTTGCCGAAGATGATGAAATAAAGCGTCATGGTGATCACCGGCGGCACCAGCGTCTGCACCCAGATGCGCGCAAAGCGATTGATCTCCTTGCTCCAGATGCTTTTCAGCGCCACCCAGTACAAATGTGTCATGCTTTTACTCCTGTTTTTCCCTGGGTCAGGCTGACAAACAGCTCTTCCAGTCGGTTTGCCTTATTACGCATGCTCAGCACCTGAACGCCCTGTGCGCTCAGCTGGCCGAACACGCTGTTCAGCCCCTGTTCGCGCATTACTTCAACTTCCAGCGTTGAGGTATCCACCAGGCGGTACTGGAAGCCCTCCAGCGACGGCAGCGGGCTGCGCGGCGCGAGGTCGAGAATAAAAGTTTCCGATTGCAGCTTGCCGAGCAGACCTTTCATCGAGGTATTCTCGACCAGCTCGCCGCTCTGAATGATGCCGATATTGCGGCACAGCATCTCCGCTTCTTCGAGATAGTGAGTGGTGAGGATAATGGTGGTACCTTTGGCATTCAGCTCTTTGAGGAAGGTCCACATGGAACGGCGCAGCTCGATATCGACACCGGCGGTGGGTTCGTCAAGGATCAGCAGCTTCGGCTCATGCATCAGCGCGCGGGCGATCATCAGACGGCGCTTCATGCCGCCGGAGAGCATACGCGCGCGCTCGTTGCGTTTTCCCCACAGGTCGAGCTGTTTGAGATATTTCTCCGCCCGCACCACCGCTTCGCGGCGCTCAACGCCGTAATAGCCCGCCTGGTTCACCACAATCTGCTGTACGGTTTCAAACGGGTTGAAGTTAAACTCCTGCGGCACCAGGCCGAGCTGGCGCTTGGCGTTGACCACATCTTTTTCCAGGTCGTAACCAAAAACCCGTACGCTGCCGGAAGATTTATTCACCAGCGAGCTGATAATGCCGATGGTGGTCGATTTCCCGGCGCCGTTCGGCCCCAGCAGCGCATAAAAATCACCGGCTTCTACATTCAGATCAAGCCCTTTCAGCGCCTGAACGCCGCCGGTATAGATCTTTGTCAGCCTGGAAAGTTCGAGTGCATAAGTCATACAGAATCCATACCCTGTTTTGATTGCATTTTTTTAGCCGTTTGAAATTGCCTGGCGTTGTCCTATAGTACTGCAACGCATTTTTGATGTATTACAGGTCACTCCGATGAAAGAAATTGAAAGGCTCATCAGTAATAACCGCGAATGGTCCAAACTGCTGGTTGAAGAGGATCCCGGTTTTTTTGAGCGCCTCGCGCTGGCGCAAAAACCCCGTTTTCTCTGGATTGGCTGCTCGGACAGCCGCGTTCCGGCTGAGCGTCTCACCGGCCTGGAACCGGGCGAACTCTTTGTCCATCGCAACGTCGCTAACCTGGTGATCCACACCGACCTCAACTGCCTCTCCGTGGTGCAGTACGCGGTAGAAGTGCTCGAAGTGGAACATATCATCATCTGCGGCCATTACGGCTGCGGCGGCGTCCAGGCGGCGGTAGAGAATCCTGAGCTGGGCCTGATCAACAACTGGCTGCTGCACATCCGCGATCTTTGGTATAAACACAGTTCGTTTCTCGGCGAGCTTCCGCCGGAAAAACGTTTTGATAAACTCTGCGAAATCAACGTAGTAGAGCAGGTTTATAACCTCGGCCACTCGACCATTTTGCAGTCAGCCTGGAAGCGCGGCCAGAAGGTTTCGCTGCATGGCTGGGTTTACGGCATTCACGACGGTTACCTGCGCGACCTCGAAGTGACCGCAACCAACCGCGAAATTCTTGAGCAGCGTTACCGCCACGGCATTGCCAACCTGCTGGTCAATCCCGACAGCCACCGCTAACGGGTTGCGCATCATAATTCAGGCCGGCTCGTCCGGCCTTGGAAGATTGTGCGATCCCGATTCAGAGCTTCACAACTTTGCCGATGTAGGGCAGATGACGATAGCGTTGAGCGTAGTCGATGCCGTAGCCCACGACAAACTCGTCGGGAATGGTAAAACCGACATACTCCACGGTAACCGCCACTTCGCGCCGATCCGGCTTATCCAGCAGCGTACAGATCGCCAGCGACTTCGGCGCACGCAGCTGCAAAATTTCACGCACCTTGCTCAGGGTATTGCCTGAGTCAATGATATCTTCCACGATTAACACATCTTTCCCGCGAATATCCTCATCCAGATCCTTGAGAATTTTCACATCACGGCTGCTGGACATACCGCTGCCGTAGCTGGAAGCGGTCATAAAGTCGACCTCATGCGACACCTCAATGGCACGGCAAAGATCGGCCATAAACATGAAGGAGCCGCGCAGCAAACCCACCAGAACCATTTCGCTGCCGCTGTCACGGTAATGTTCAGTAATTTCTTTGCCCAGTTCGGCGATGCGCGAAGCGATCGTTTCTTGTGCGATCATCACTTCAACGGTGTGTTTCATCAGGTTGTTCCCGGTTAGATCAGAAAGCCATGCAGTTTACCACACTTCACTGCGAGCACAGCCGATGCGCCCGGACGCAAACGATACCCTGTAAGATTTCCCCCACGTCGCGCTGCACTTAAGCGGGGCAGCGTTGCACCGCTTTGCTTTCTCCCATTCCGATCCTCAGCCTCTTTCCGCTATTTTTCCTGATTTTTGCTTATGGTTGCCGCTTTGGCACGCTTCCTGCTTCAGATGTTACCGATATCATCTGGCGAGAGAACGAGACTATGAGTGAAGTAACCTTAACCGGCGTTGCCAGCGGAGCACGCAAATGGCAACAGCTCCTGTTGGGATTAATCTGTATGGGGGCCATCTCCAGCCCGCAATATGTCTGGACGCTGTTTACCCGTCCTTTAATGGATAAGCTTCATGTTCCGCTGGCTGAGATTCAGCTGACCTTCTCACTGCTGATTGTGCTGCAAACCTTTTTCTCGCCGTTTCAGGGGAAACTGATCGATCGCTATGGTCCGCGCCGTCTGATCGCCATCGGCACGCTGGTTGCCGGCTTCAGCTGGGTACTGGCCTCTTTTGCTGACAGCATCACCGCTATCTGGATCTGCTATGGCGTGCTGGGCGGCCTCGGTACCGGCATTGTTTATGTCGGCGTGGTGGGATTAATGGTGCGCTGGTTCCCGGAAAAACGCGGCTTCGCTGCCGGTATGGTCGCCGCCGGTTACGGCATGGGCGCGGTATTGACCACCTTTCCGATTTCCCATTCATTGCAGACTCACGGGCTGGAAACCACGCTCTGGCAGTTCGGCCTGCTGCTGGCCGCCATCGGCTTTATCGCCAGCCAGGGTTTGCGCGTGCCACCTGCTGAGCACGTTGCGCCAGCGCTGGCCGATCGGATGGTCAGCGGACGTCAGTTCAGGCCGAAAGAGATGCTGCGCCAGCCGCTGTTCTGGCTAATGTTTCTGATGATGACCATGATGTCGACTTCGGGCCTGATGGTTACCTCGCAAATGGCGATTTTTGCCCAGGATTTCGGCATGACCTCAATCACGCTGTTCGGCATGGCGGCGTTGCCGCTGGCGTTAAGCATCGACAGAGTGATGAACGGCCTGACGCGCCCGGTTTGCGGCTTTATCTCCGATAAAATTGGCCGCGAAAACATGATGTTTATCGCCTTTGGCCTCGAAGGTTGCGCCATGGCGCTGTGGCTGATGTGTCACAGCGATCCGCTGCTGTTCGTGCTGCTCTCCGGCGTGGTGTTTTTTGGCTGGGGCGAGATTTTTTCCCTGTTTCCCGCCACCCTGACTGATACCTTTGGTACCCAACACGCCACCAGCAACTACGGCTGGCTCTATATTTCTCAGGGCATCGGTTCAGTGCTGGGCGGCCCGCTCGCCGCGCTGCTCTATCAGCACACCCACGGCTGGGGCGTTGTTTTCGGCAGCGCCATTACGCTGGATATCCTCAGCGCGCTGCTGGCGCTGCTGCTGCTTAAGCCTCTGCGCCATCGCTTTATCAAACAGCACAGCTAATCGTGGCTGAGCCTTAACCTGGCCGCCTTCTGCAATCTGCGAAGGCGGCTTTTTTATGACGCGCGTTATAAGCACAGAACATTTGCCTCTTTCCCGGCACAATCCCCTGCATGGTAGCGTATGCTCAACATAACCTTGTATAACTGGCCTTCCCGAGAGGAGATCTCATGTCATCTTCATCGCACAAGAAAACTCATATCGGCACCCGTCCCCTGCATCCGGAAACACAGATGCTTAACTACGGTTACGATCCGCGTCTGTCGGAGGGTGCGGTTAAGCCGCCAGTATTCCTGACCTCGACCTTTGTATTTAACAGCGCGGAAGAGGGACGCGATTTCTTCGATTATGTCGCGGGCCGACGTGAGCCACCGGAAGGTAAAAGCGGCGGGCTGGTTTATTCACGTTTTAACCATCCCAACAGCGAGATTGTTGAGGATCGGCTGGCGGTTTATGAAGGGGCGGAGAGCTGTGCGCTGTTTTCCTCCGGCATGTCAGCTATCTCCACTGCCCTGCTGGCCTTTGCGCGTCCCGGCGAGGTAATTTTGCATTCACAGCCGCTGTATGGCGGCACGGAAACCCTGCTGAGCAAGACGTTTCATAATCTGTCGATTCAGGCGGTTGGCTTTAGCGACGGCAATGACGAGGCGAAAGTGCGCGACGCTGCTCGCCGCGCCATGGCGCAGGGTCGGGTTGCGCTGATTCTGGTGGAGACGCCCGCTAACCCCACCAATAGCCTGGTGGATATCGCTCTGATGGCGCGCGTGGCGGATGAGATTGCGCAGCAGCAGGGTTCGCGCCCTTATGTGGCCTGCGACAACACGCTGCTCGGCCCGCTGTTTCAGCGTCCGCTGGCGCTCGGCGCGGATATTTCGCTCTATTCGCTAACGAAGTATGTCGGCGGCCATTCCGATTTGATTGCCGGCGCGGCAATGGGTAGCAAGGCGGTGATGACGCAGATTCGTGCGCTGCGCAGCGCCATCGGCACGCAGCTCGATCCGCACTCCAGCTGGATGATTAGCCGTTCGCTGGAAACGCTGTCGCTGCGTATGGAGAAAGCCTGGCGCAATGCCGAAACGGTGGCGGCCTTTCTGCGCGATCACGCAAAGGTGGAAAAGTTGCACTGGCTCTCGTTTCTGGATAAAGACAGCCCGGCGGGCAGAACCTTCCATACTCAGTGCCAGGGCGCAGGCTCCACCTTCTCCTTTGATATTCGCGGCGGACAAGAGGCGGCATTCCGCTTTTTGAATGCGCTGGGGCTGTTTAAGCTGGCGGTCAGCCTGGGCGGCACCGAGTCGCTGGCCAGCCATCCCGCCAGCACCACCCATTCGGGCGTGCCGATCGAGGTACGCCAGCGCATCGGCATTAGCGATGCTACCCTCCGTCTGTCGATCGGCATCGAAAACGCCGACGATTTGGTGGAAGATATTCGCCTGGCGCTGGAACAGGCGTAACCCTCAGCCGACACTGAAGCCGAGCATCATGCCAGTATCTTCATGCTCCAGCAGGTGACAGTGGGCCATATAGGCGTGTTCCGCCGTGGCCCGGTGGTTAAAGCGCACCAACACTTCGCTGCGCCAGCCGTCAACGTTTACCATATCCTTCCATCCCTGACGGTGCGGCGCAGGCGGCTTGCCATTTTCCGACAGAATGCGGAACTGGGCACCGTGGATATGGAAAGGATGCAGCATCTGATCGCCTTCGCCGGAGATGGTCCATTTTTCAAAAGTGCCCGGCGCGACGTTAAACATCGGCTTCGCCATATTAAACGCCTGGCCGTTGATCTTATTGCCGTTATGGAAGTCGTAGCCGGACTGGCCATGATCGCCATGATCCATTGGCATGTTGTGATCCATTTTCATGCTGTGATCCATCGGCATACTGCGATCCATTTTCATGCCGCCCATTGCGCCGTGGCCGTAGCGCTGCATCAGCGCCTGCATGCCCTGTTGGTCGAGCTGCGGATCCATCATCAGCTGTAACCAGCGCGTATTCAGCCCCTCAGTTGTCGGCAGCGGCGGCAGCGTCGCCAGACTGTCGGGCAGAATGGCGCTCGCCTGCACCCTGAGCGGCAGAATCTGCACCAGCGGCAGCGGCTGGTCGAACGGCGCCAGCGTCATGCCCATCTGCTCAACCGGCAGCGTCACCAGATCAAAGGCTTTGCCGTCGCTGGTATCCACCATGATTTCGAAACGTTCGCCCGGCAGCAGCGGCAGCGACGCCACTTTTACCGGCTCCGCCAGCAGGCCGCCGTCGCTGGCGATCACGTAAAACGGTCGCTGGTCGCTGGCGGCGATGTGCAGCGAACGGGCATTGCAGCCGTTCAGCAGGCGCAGGCGCAGCCAGCCGCGCGGCACCGCGTGCTGCGGATACTGCACGCCATTGGTCAACATCAGAGTGCCGAACCAGCCGACTGCGGCGCGCATGATATCAAGCTGATAGTCGATGCGGCTGCTGTCCGCGCTGAGCTGCTTATCCTGGAAGATCAGCGGCACGTCATCTTCGCCCCACTGGCCTGGCAGCCGTATCTTAGCGGACGCCACATCCTTCAGCACCACCAATCCCGCCAGTCCCTGCGCCACCTGATAGCCGGTTCTGCCATGCAAATGAGGATGATACCAGCAGGTAGCGGCAGGCTGATCGGGGGTAAAAGTTACCTGACGCGACGCACCCGGTTCGATACGCGCCTGGGGACCGCCATCCACCTCGCCCGCCACCTCCAGCCCGTGCCAGTGCACGGTGGTGGCTTCCGGCAGCCGGTTATGGATGTTCACCGTCACCGCCTTGCCGCGCTCCAGCACCAGCGCCGGACCGAGCAGGCTGCCGTTATAGCCCCAGCTCGGCACCTCTTTATCCTGCCACCGCGTGCTGCCGGTCATCGCCGTCAGGTTATAGTGACCGCGCGCATCCGGCTCGAGCAGCGAGGGAACCGGCAGCAGCGGGCGTGTCGCGGCCAGCAGAGAGCGACTCCAGAGCGGCAGTGCCCCTGCGGCGCTAAGCACAGCGGAGAGTTTCAGGAATTGGCGGCGTTGCATAATCTCATCCTTGTAGCGGTAAAAGCGTCAGACTAAACCCTTCCCCAACGGGAGGGTCAAGCTGAGATAACAGATCGGTACCAAAAAATAACCAGCCTGCCCGCTCAGGTCAAAATTATCGGAATCCTGTCGGCAACTGTGCTAACGTCAGATCACTATCCCTTATTGAGAACCATCATGAAGAAAAGCATCAAGATCCTGCTGCTGTCGGGACTCCTTGGCTTCTCCTCCACCAGCTTTGCCCTGAGTGAATCGGAAGCGGAAGATCTGGCCGATCTTACCGCCGTGTTTGTCTACCTGAAAAATGACTGTGGCTACCAGGATCTGCCGGATGCGCAAATCCGTAAGGCGCTGGTCTTCTTCGCCCAGCAAAACCGTTGGGATTTAAGCAACTACGGCAGCTACAACATGAAAGCGCTGGGTGAAGCGAGCTACCGCGATCTGAGCGGCATCGCCATCGCCAATGACAAAAAGTGTAAGTCGCTGGCGCGCGACTCCCTGAGCCTGCTTGCCTACGTGAAGTAACCCGCCGCCCCGCCTCTCTGCTGATAATTTGACCGTGCAACCACGGTCAGAGTTAGCTATGATGTTCCGCCCATTTTTCAGGGTGATGTCATCAGAGGAGAGCCCCCACCATGGCCCAACATGAAATGTGGTATGAAACCCTTCATGCCGGTTTTGGACAATATTTCACGGTCGACAAGGTGCTTTACCGGGAAAAAACCGCGCATCAGGATTTAATTATCTTCGAAAATGCGGCTTTTGGTCGCGTTATGGCGCTGGATGGTGTGGTACAAACCACCGAACGTGATGAGTTTATCTATCACGAAATGATGACCCACGTACCCATTCTGGCGCATGGGGCAGCAAAAAGCGTGCTGATTATCGGCGGCGGCGACGGCGCGATGCTGCGCGAAGTTTCCCGCCATAGCCAAATCGACAAAATCACCATGGTGGAGATCGATGCGGGCGTGGTGACCTTCTGCAAGCAGTATCTGCCCAACCACAGCGCTGGCGCCTATGAGGATGCGCGTTTCACCCTGGTGATTGACGATGGCGTCAACTTCGTTAACCAGACCCGCGACAAATTCGACGTGATCATCTCTGACTGTACCGATCCCATCGGGCCGGGCGAGAGCCTCTTCACCTCAGAATTCTATGCTGGTTGCAAAAATGCCCTGAATGAAAACGGTATTTTCGTTGCGCAGAACGGCGTCTGCTTTTTACAGCAGGACGAGGCGATCAACAGCCACCGCAAGCTGGGAAACTATTTTGCCGACGTCAGCTTCTACCAGGCAGCGATTCCGACCTACTACGGCGGCATCATGACCTTTGCCTGGGCGAGCGACAATCCGGCGCTGCGCCAGCTTGACGCAGCAACCCTGCAGGCGCGTTTTGCGGCCGCAGGCCTGAACTGCCGTTATTACAATCCGGCAATCCATACGGGCAGCTTTGCTCTGCCGCAATATCTGCTGAATGCACTGTCAGACGCGCGCTGATCGGGCATTTATAAGGGGGTGAACGAAATTGCAAAAGCTGAAACTACATGGCTTCAACAACCTGACGAAAAGCCTGAGTTTTTGTATTTACGATATCTGCTATGCGAATACTGAAGCTGAACGCGACGGTTACATTGCCTATATTGATGAGCAATATAACGCCAACCGTCTCACTGAAATCCTGACGGAAACCTGCTCGATCATTGGCGCCAACGTGCTGAACATCGCGCGCCAGGATTATGAACCCCAGGGCGCGAGCGTCACCATTCTGGTGAGCGAAGAGCCGATCGATCCGAAAGATATCGATAACTCGGAACATCCCGGCCCGCTGCCGAACTCCGTGGTCGCCCACCTGGATAAGAGCCATATCTGCGTGCATACCTATCCGGAAAGCCATCCGGAAGGCGGACTCTGCACCTTCCGCGCCGATATCGAAGTCTCCACCTGCGGCGTGATTTCCCCGCTGAAAGCGCTGAACTACCTTATCCATCAGCTGGAGTCGGACATCGTTACCATTGATTATCGCGTCCGGGGATTTACCCGCGATATCAACGGTGTAAAGCATTTTATCGATCATGAAATCAACTCGATTCAGAACTTTATGTCGGAAGATATGAAGTCGATGTATGACATGATGGATGTGAACGTTTATCAGGAAAACATGTTTCACACCAAGATGTTGCTGAAAGAGTTCGACCTTAAACACTATCTTTTCCACACCAAACCGGAAGAGCTGAGCGCCGAAGAGCACAAGCGCATCACCGACCTGCTGTGGAAAGAGATGCGTGAGATCTACTACGGCCGCAATATTCCCGCCGTGGGCCTGAAAACGCAGTAAGGTTGGTCTGAGGCAAAAACAGAGGGCATCAACGGATGCCCTTTTTTATTGCGGTTACGCCGTCAGCATCAGCGTAATGCCGCGCTCCCGCAGGCTGCGGCAAACCTCGCTATCCAGCCGCTGATCGGTGACGATATCGGTGAGGTTAGCCAGCGGCGAGGCGCAGAACAGCGACCAAGAACCATATTTACTGCTGTCCGCCAGCAGCACGCGCCGACGGGCGTTTGCCAGTAGATCCTGCTTCAGTCCGGCCTTCTCTTCGGTTGGCGTGGTGATGCCGCGATCCAGGCTCCAGGAGTTGCAACTGACAAAGGCGATATCGGGGTTGATGGCGCGCAGCAGGCGTCGTCCGTGCTCACCAATGCAGGACTGGCTGGAGTCATCGATGCGCCCGCCGATAATGGTCACCTCAATCTGTTTAAACTCAGAAAGAAACAAC
Organism: Pantoea osteomyelitidis; assembly: GCF_044342975.1. Lineage (NCBI taxonomy): Bacteria > Pseudomonadati > Pseudomonadota > Gammaproteobacteria > Enterobacterales > Erwiniaceae > Pantoea > Pantoea osteomyelitidis. The sequence continues at coordinate 476,600 of NZ_JBGFSN010000003.1, read as the reverse complement.
GCGATATGCAGATCGGCGGTAATCACGCGCAGCGGCAGGTGCGTCAGCTGACGCGCCAGCTCCAGCATGGTAGTCCCGGCATCCAGCACCACCGCATCGCCCGCCTGCACAAATGTGGCGGCACTTCGGGCAATAGCCTGCTTTTCAACCAGGTTACGCTGCATTTTTTCCAGCGTGGTAGGCTGGGAAGGAATGAAACGGTTAAGGGTCACGCCGCCGTGCGTCCGGCTGATAACGCCCTCTTTATCCAGCTTAATCAGATCGCGGCGAATAGTGGCTGGCGACGCGTTAATCGCGCTCACCAGTTGGTCAACGGTGACCAGATTATGGCTTTTCAGGTAATCCATAATCTGATCGAGGCGGCTTTGTCCTGTCATATTTCCTTATGCAAGCTGCATCGCGAGTTCAATTGAGATCGCCATGCTCTCAGACTTCGCTTTACCTGTCCATGCGATATCAAAAGCCGTGCCGTGGTCAGCCGAGGTGCGGATAAAGGGCAGGCCCGCCGTAATATTCACGCCGTCGTAAAAACCCAGCAGCTTCAGCGGAATGTGTCCCTGATCGTGATACATCGCCACCACCATATCGTACTGCCCTTCGTAGCACTGCAGGTAAACCGTGTCGGGCGGGCAAGGGCCGCTGGCCTGGATACCCTGCGCTTTCATCGCTTCGATAGCAGGACCGACGATGTTGATTTCTTCGTCGCCAAACAGGCCATTCTCCCCGGCGTGCGGATTGACGCCCGCTACGGCGATACGTGGGTTGCTGTAGCCGACGCGACGCAGAAAGGTATCCGCCATGCCGATCACCGTCTCTACGCGTTCGCGGTTCAGGGTATCGAGGAATTTACGCAGGGCGATATGGGTAGTGACATGGATCACCTTCAGGCGATCGGTATAAAGCACCATGGCGTAATTTTTGCTGTCGGTGAGTTTCGCCAGCAGCTCGGTATGGCCCGGATAGATATGCCCTGCCGAATGCAGCGCCTCTTTATTCAGCGGCGCGGTGGCGATCGCCTGCACTTCTCCCGCCAGCGCCAGTTCGGTGGCGCGTTTGACGCAGCGATAGGCTAAATCCCCTGCCGCTTTCTGCACCACGCCCGGCTTCAGCGCATCCGGATCGGCCAGCGGCTCGTCGATAATATTGATGATGCCCGGCGCGAAATGCGCATCGCTGACGCGCTCCAGCACGCGCAGCTCCGCCTGCGGCGTGATCGCCATGCCCATGATACGGTGCAGCGTGCTGGCGCAGCCCACCACAACCGCCGGTGCGCCGGAAAGCGCGCCTTCCGCCAGTGATTTGATGATGATTTCCGGGCCAATGCCCGCCGGATCGCCCATGGTGACCGCTATAACCTTACTCATTCGACATCTCCTCAATAAAACGAATGGCTTCTACCAGGGTGTTTTCATCACCAAAGCCACCGGCTTTGGTCATCACCGGCAGGTGTGAGTGACTGTTTAGTAAAAACCCGTGCGGGACGCAGCCCGCGATCAGGCCCTGAATCTGAAACCCGTTAGCTCCCAGCGCTTTTGCAACGGCCAGCGCCACATCGCCGCCGGAAAGATAAAGCCCGGCCGGTTCAGCGTGCTGGCAAATCGCCTGCGCCAGCTCGCCCAGCAGTTGACAAATCTGCTCTCCCAGCTGTTGACGCGAGTGCTGATGCTGCTCGCAGAGCGCGGCAATCTCATGACGCTGCCCGGCGTACTGGCAGGTGCGAATCACCGTATGTTCTCCGCGCCGTAGCGCATCCAGCGCTTGTTCGATCCAGAAGGCGCGGTCGCGCCAGGCGGGCCGGGAAAAGAGCTGGCGAATATCGATATCCACCAGCGTGACGCGCCGCTGCTGCGCTAAACGGTCGATCTGCTGTTGTGCGATAGCGCTCATGGAACCCACCATCGCCAGTACCGGCCGCGGCCTGCGGGTGGAGAGCCAGGCGCCGAGCGCATCGCTCAGCCCGGCCGCTCCCGCCAGCAGCGGCTTCTCCTCCAGCTCTGCGGCGGCGGCCATCAGGCAGGCGATATCCTCATCGCTCTCCGCATCCACCACCAGAAAACCCTGCTTACCGGCCAGCCTGGCCGCCAGTCCCGGCGCGCGCAGCGCAGCCAGGTCGAGCACCGCGCCAGGCAAATCGCTCTGCGCCTGCAGAGCCGCCAGCACGCTGGCGCTGAGCACGGGCGTTTTGGGATCGCTGGCGAACTCGGTTTCCGTAAGCAGGCGGCCATTAATCAATACCTCGCCGTTACGTGTGGTGCGCCCCAGCTTCGGCACCGCCGCAACCACCAGCGCCAGCGATTTACCGGCGGCCTGCAGGGCGGCGGCAATCTCCGCGCCGGGATTGCCGCGCAGCGTAGAGTCGATCTTCTTAAACAGCCATCCACGTATCGCCAGGTCCTGGTGTTGACGCACGGCCTGCGTGGTGCGCTTTGCCGCCTCGGCGGCTGACAAGGCGCGGCTGTCGGTACTGATCACCCAAACGTCCGCTGCGCCGGGTGCAACCGGCGCGTCGCTGTTGAACAGCACATGCACCCTGGCGCCGGCTCGCGCCAGTCCGCTTCCGGCATCGTTTGCGCCGGTAAAGTCGTCGGCGATCGCCAGTACGGGTGTGGTCCATTGCTGCTGCTTCATCTTCTCTCCTGGTTCCGGCTGTTTGCCGCTGGGATGATTATATTCAATCACGATTGATTATATGTGAGCAAGATCAAATTAATTGAAATCAGGATGCCCTATAACTTCTCCACAGTAAGTGATACATGCCGCACTGGTATGAGCAAAACCAATCAGGCGATCGAAACGTCGCAGGAGAAAGGGTAACGAGATGAATATCAACAGCACGGTGCTCAGTGGTTATCAGGCGCTTAATGATGTGAGCTATCTTTTGCAGGGTAAGCAAAAAGCGCTGCTGGTCACCGACAAGAATATTGAAGCTATTCCCGCCGTTCAGGCGTTCATCCAGCAGCTGCGCGGCCAGATCGCCAGCCTGAGCCTGGTGAACAGCGTTCCGCCGGAACCCAGCCAGCATGACGTGGCCGCGATTGTTGCCGCGCTGCCGACGCGCGATATCGATCTGGTGATCGGCGTGGGCGGCGGCAGCGTACTGGATGTCGCCAAGCTGCTCTCCGTGCTTTGCGTTGCGGGCGCGCCCACGCTGGATGCGCTGCTGGCCGGTGAGAAACCGCAGTCGCGCACCACTTCTTTATTGATTCCCACCACCGCCGGAACCGGCTCGGAAGCCACGCCGAACGCGATCCTGGCGATCCCGGAAAAAGAGACCAAAGTCGGCATCATTACCCCTGTGATGCTGCCCGACTATGTGGCGCTGGTGCCGGAGCTTACCACCAGCATGCCCGCGCATATCGCCTCTTCGACCGGCATTGATGCCCTTTGTCACCTGATTGAGTGCTTTACCGCTACCGTCGCCAATCCGGTCAGCGATAACTACGCCCTGATCGGCATGAAAAAGCTGTTCGCCAGTCTGGAGAAGACGGTCGCCGAGCCGGACAACCTGCAGGCGCGTCTCGATATGCTCTGGGCGTCATACTACGGCGGCGCGGCCATCGCCCATGCGGGCACCCATCTGGTGCATGCCATGAGCTATCCGCTGGGCGGCAAATATCATATTCCGCACGGCGTGGCGAACGCCATTCTGCTGGCGCCCTGCATGCGCTTTGTCCGTCCGGCGGCGGTGGCGAAATTCGCCCAGGCGTACGATCTGCTGCCTGATGCTGACCGCTCTCTGGATGACGACGCCAAATCTCACGCGCTGGTGGAGTACTTCGCTGCGCTGGTGAAGCGTCTCAAGCTGCCGGCCAGCCTGGATGAGCTGGGCATCGGCCCGGATCACTTGCCTTACCTGGTGGAAGCGGCGCTGGATGTGCAGCGCCTGATGAAAAACGTGCCTGCGTCCGTCAGCGCTAACGACGTGCGCGATGTCTATCTGACCCTGTTTCCCACCCTGAATCACTAAAGGATTGCGAGGAAGAGATGAATAAGAAAATTAACGGCGTACTGACCGCCATTGTCACCGCCTTTGACCGTGACGGCGCCTTTAATCCGGCAGCCCAGCGCGTCCAGGTTAAGCGCCAGCTGGATGCTGGCAACGGAATTTTTTGCGGCGGCACCAATGGGGAATTCTTCGTCCTGAACGAGCAGGAAAAGCTGGCGGTGACCGAGACCTGTCTGGATGAGGTTAACGGCCGCGCACCGGTGGTGGCACACGTGGGCGAAATCTCCACGCGTGAAACCATCCGTCTCGGCAAACAGGCGGCGAAGCTGGGCGTTGATGCCGTATCGGTTATCACCCCCTGGTTTGTGCCGCTCAAGCAGACGGAGCTGATTTATCACTATCAGACCGTCGCCGATGCCCTTGAGGTCCCGCTGTTTCTTTATAACATTCCGGCGCGTACCGGCAATACCCTACAGCCGGATACGGTACGTACTCTGGCCGCGCATCCCAACATCATCGGCATTAAAGACAGCGCTGGCAGCTATGAGAGCCTGAGCGGCTTCCTGAAAGCGGCCGACGGCATCGACAACTTTGACGTGCTGAACGGCCCGGATTCGCTGATCCATCAGGGCTTCGTCGATGGCTGTTCCGCCTGCATTTCCGGCCTCGCTAATGTGGCGCCCGAGGCGATTAATGCCATCTGGACACGTTTCCAGGCAGGCGATATCGCAGGATCCCGCGAGGCGCAGGAGAGCGTTACCGGCCTGCGCACCGATCTTTACAGCGTCGCCTTTTCACCTGCCGCGGTGAAAAAAGCGCTGGCGCTGCTGGGCCACGACGTCGGCGAAAGCCGCTACGCGGTGAGCTTCAGCAACGATGACGAGCAGAAGATTCGTCAGATTGTGAATCAGTACCTGCAGTAATGGCCGTCAGGGCAGCGGTTGCTGCCCTTGCCCGTTAACATTTCAACACCGGAAAGCCTTATGAAAGTGATTTGCACCTCGCCGTCCTTCGCCAAATATGATGCGACGCCGATCGAGACTTTGAAACAGAACGGCTTCGAGCTGATTACTCTGGCCGCCGATGCGCCGCTCTCCGCACTGGAACCGCATCTGGCGGAAACCGTCGCGATGATCGTGGCCTTTACCAACGTCAACGATGCGCTGCTGGCAAACGCGCCCAATCTGAAGATTGTCTGCAAGCACGGCGTCGGCGTCGATAATATCGATCTGGAAGCGACGCGCGCGCGCGACATTTACGTCACCAACGTGCCGGACGCCAATAAGCATGCGGTCGCCGATTTCGCCTTTGCGCTGATCCTGAACAGTGCCCGTCAGGTGACGCAGGCGGCCTTTGAGACGCGTGCAGGTCACTGGCCGCGTATTTTCGCTACCGATGTTTATGGCAAAACGCTGGGCATTATTGGTCTGGGAAATATCGGCAAGCAGGTGGCGCTGCGCGCCAAAGGCTTCAACATGCGCGTTATCGCCTTCGACTTTTACCCGGATGAGAAATTTGCCGCTGAACACAACATTGAATTTGTCAGCATGGATCGGCTCACCGAAGCGAGCGATTTTATCACGCTGCACACGCCGCTCACTGACGAGACCCGCAACCTGTTTGACCGCGCGCGCATCGGACGCATGAAAAAGAGCGCTTTTCTGATCAACGTTTCGCGCGGCGGCGTGGTGAATGAACAGGATCTGTTCCACGCGCTACAGGACAACGTGATCGCCGGTGCGGCGGCAGACGTTTTCGTACAGGAGCCGCTGGAGACGCATCCGCTCTTTTCGCTGGCCAATTTTATTCCCACCTCGCATATCGCCGGTTACACCGACGGCGCGATTAGCGCGATTGGCGAACGCTGCGTACAGCAGATTTTGCAATCTATTACCCAGGGCGAGCGCCCGATGAACGTCATGAACGGGCTGGCGTAAGCGCCGCCCTACCCTGCAATCCTACCTTCAGGTGATTATTATTATGAACAACACCCTGAGCGCGACCCGTATTCGCTGGTGGATCGCCGGCCTGATGTGGCTGGCTATCGCCATTAACTACATTGACCGTACCGTACTCTCTGCGGCGGCTCCGCACCTGATCAAGGAGCTGGAGATCAACCCGGAAATGATGGGCTTTATCATGGCCGCCTTTTTCTGGTCTTATGCGCTGCTGCAAATCCCGGCGGGCTGGTTTGCCGATCGCTTCGGTCAGAAAAAAGGCTTAGGGATCGCGGTGGGTTGGTGGTCTGTTGCGACGATGGCGATGGGGCTGGCGACCGGCTTTAAATCTCTGCTGGCGCTGCGCCTGGCGTTGGGCGTGGGCGAAGCGGCGGCTTACCCCAGCAATGCCGGCATCACCGCACGCTGGTTCCCGGATCGCGAGCGCGCTACCGTGTCCGGCCTGTTCGACAGCGCCTCGAAATTTGGCGGCGCGGTGGCGATGCCCTTGATCGTCTGGATGATCGCCATGTTCGACTGGCGGATTACCTTTCTGGTCATTGGCGGACTCGGGCTGTTTTGGGTCATCGCCTGGTATTTCATCTACGCCGAAAACCCGGAAGCGCATACAAAGATTTCCGCGAGCGAAGTCAGCCTGATCCGTGATGGCCAGGCGCAGAAGCACGGCGATAAAAGCGTGCGGCCAATGAAGTGGTACAAGCTGTTGCGCTACCGCAACATCTGGGCGATGTGCATCGGTTTCTTCACCATTAACTACACCTCCTACTTCTTTATCACCTGGCTGCCGACCTATCTGGTGAAAGACAAGGGGATGGATTTTCTCAAGATGGGGATGGTGGCCGCGCTGCCGCTGATTTGCGGCATGGTGATCGAAGTGATCGCTGGCTGGGCGTCGGATCGCATGGTACATAAAAAAGTGCTCTCCCTGACCGCCACGCGCAAGCTGTTTCTGACCATCGGTCTGCTGATGGCGCTGTGCATCGGCTTTGCTCCCTTTACCGAATCGGTTTTCATGACGGTGCTGCTGCTCTGTATTGCTAAATCGGGCACCACGGTGGCGGCTTCTCAGGTCTGGGCCTTGCCGGGCGATGTGGCGCCGCAAAACAGCGTTTCCATCGTGGCGGGGCTTCAGAATACTGTTTCCAATATGGGCGGCGCGGTCGGCCCGATTATCACCGGCGCCATTGTGGGCGCTACCGGCCACTTCACCTGGGCGCTGGTTTTCTCTGCCGCGCTGGTGGTGATCGGCATCCTTAATTATCTGTTCCTGATGGGCAAAGTCGAGCCGATTGTGGATGAAAAGAGGGCGACGGCGCACTCTGCTGTAGCAAGCCGGGCCTGAACAAGCGGTTCCTGACGCCGTAACGGCTGCTGCCGTGGCGGCGTTTTCCTTACCTCACCCAAACCATAACAACGCAAATTGGAGGCGATAATGTCGCTTAATTCCAATGGGTCTCCCATGACCGTTTCGGCAAGTGAAAAACAGACCGGCAAATTCCGCTTCGTCATCCTGACGGTGCTTTCAGTGGGCATTGCCATCAACTATATCGATCGGGCCGCCATGAGCGTAGCGATCCCCTTTATGAGCGAGGAACTGCATTTTTCTCCCACTGACAGCGGGTTGCTGCTTTCCGCCTTTTTCTGGAGTTACGTGCTGTTTCAGCTTCCCGGCGGCTGGCTGGTGGACAGGCTGGGGCCGCGCCTCACCTTCGCGCTCAGCAGCCTCGGCTGGGGTCTGGCCACGGCGGCCTGCGGTCTCGCCAGCAGCGTTGCCGCGCTGGTGGGTTTTCGTTTTGTGCTTGGCGCAGTGGAAGCGCCCAGCTATCCCGCCAGCTCCTCAACGGTAACCCGCTGGTTCCCTCGCCAGGAGCGCAGCTTTGCTGCGGCCACCTTCAACAACGGCAGTAAAATTGGCGGCACCCTGGCGATTCCCGTGATCTCTTTTTTGATTGCGCTGGTCGGCTGGCGTATGACCTTTGTGATTTCCGGCGTGGTGGCCGTTGTCTGGGCGCTGGGCTGGTATCTCTGGTATCGCGACCCGCGCGATCATAAAACGGTTTCAGCGCAGGAAGTGGCCTTTATTGAAGCCAATCAGGATCCGCAAACCGGCGAGCCGATGAGCGTACGTCAGCTGCTGGCGCAGCGCACCGTGCAGGCGATGATGGCGGGCTTCTTCTGTATCAATTTCGTCTCCTACTTTTTCTTTACCTGGTTCCCGACCTATCTGGTGGAAACCTTCCACCTTTCCCTGATGAAGTTTGGCCTGCTGGGAATGCTGCCGGGCGTGGCGGCGATCGTTGGCGGCTGGTGCGGCGGCCTGCTTTCAGACAGCCTGGTGCGGCGCGGCTATTCCCTCAGCGTAGCGCGTAAAATCCCGCTGGTAGGCGGCATGTTGGGCAGCGCGGTGATTGGCCTGGCGGCTTTCTCGCCCACGGTGGGCCTGGCGCTTTCGGCGCTCTGCTTCGCCAACTTTGCTGCGACCTTCGCGTCGGCCGCCCTTTGGGCACTGCCTTCAGATGTCGCGCCAAATCGCGCTAACGTCGCCACCATCGGCGGCATCCAGAATATGGCGGCCAATCTCGCCGGTATCATTTCTCCGGTGATGATCGGTGTGATTATGCAATTTACCCACTCCTTTGTGATTCCGCTGGAAATTGCGGGCGTGGTCGGTATCGCTGGCGCGTTCATCTATGGTTTCTGGTTGCCGCGCGTTAAACCGATGCAGCTCAATGTGGACCAGGCTATGCAGAGTAAAACAGGAGTTAATATATGAATGCGCATTCACGCTGGAAAAAACGCCCTGCGCACGCTACCTGGGGCGATTTTGGCGCCGACGACCAGCTGGGTCGGCTCAATCTTCTGACCGCGGATAAAGTACGCGCAGGCGTCGCCGAGGTTCGCACCGGGCAGACCTTTTGCCTGAGCCTGCCGCTGGATTTGCCCGGCGGCACCGCGATGAATCCGCGCCGCCCGCCGCCACAGCTAAACGCCACGCGACGTGGTGAAGCGGCCAACATGACCTATCCGCTGTCACGGGATAATGCCCATCTTACCGATGTGATTTGCGATGATACCGTTACGCTGGCGCTGCAATACTCCACGCAGTGGGACAGCCTGGCGCATATGGGCCAGTGGTTTGACGTGAATGACAACGGGCAACCAGAGATGGTTTTCTATAACGGCTACCGCGCGGGCGTGGATATCGTCGGCGAAACCGATTACCGCGCCGGATGCGGTTGCGATCACGGCACGCATTTGGGCGCGAAAGCGCTCGGCATTGAAAATATGGCGCAGCAGGGAATTCAGGGACGTGCGGTGATGATCGATATCAAGCGTCACTTTGGCACGGCGCGTTTTTCTTTTGGCTATCAGCATCTGCAACAGATTCTGGCTGCCGATAACATTACCATCGCGCCAGGGGATATGGTCTGTTTTCGCACCGGAATGGATGAAGCGATCCTGTCGATGGCAGGCGAACCTGACATGGATTATCTCAACAGCCATTTTGCCGGGCTGGATGGCGCGGACAGCAAACTGCGGCAATGGGTCGAGGAGAGCGGCGTGGTGGCGTTAATTGCCGACAATCCCGCCGTTGAGATCCTGCCCGCCCGCCCGCTGAATGATGACTTCTATCCTTCGCATCCTTTGCACGATCTCTGCCTGTTCCGACTTGGTGTTTATCTTGGCGAGCTTTGGCTGCTCAGCCCTTTAGCGGAGTGGCTGGCAAAACATCAGCGCCATGCCTTTCTGCTGACGGCCCCGCCGTTAAGGCTTCCTGGCGCGGTCGGTTCGCCCGTCACGCCGATCGCCACGGTGTAAATTCCACAAGATTTTCCCGCCAGACCGTCTATGTTTTATCAGAGCCAACGGGGCGATGCTTATCGCCCCTGTAAAAATTGCCGGTAAGCGGCAATCACCGCCAGAAAGTCCTCCACGCCGCAAAAAGCCAGGCTCTCTTCGTCGTAGTAGTTCATCCCCTCTTCCAGTTCATCGTTGTCGAAGGCGAGCTGGTTGGCGCGAATCATCACCTCTTCGTCATCCATCCACAACGTATACTCACGGCCCACGCGCTGCCATTGACGCTGGCTGCCTTTGATGCTTTGCGCCGCCGCTTCCACCTCCGCCAGCAGGGCCAGATTCTCGTTCACTTCGTCGTTAAACCAGTGGCCGACCGCCTCGTGATCCATCGACATGCGTACCTTTACCTGGCCGGTAAGGTCGCGTAAAAACTCATACTCCATGGTGCTGCCCTCTGACTGTCACGCCTGTTTTATCCGCCAGACGAACGGAACGTCTTCAGAGTGGGATTATCGCAATCTGCCCTAAGAAAGTCAGCGGATTTCGCCGCCTGGCGGCAGAGGATTAGCAGGCAGGAACTAAAAAGCGGCCCATCCGGGGCCGCTCGGCAAAAGTTTATTTTTTCAGGATCCACGCATCCTGCCAGTGACTGCCTGCGCCCGGCTCGTAGTGGTTCGCTGAGGCGTTCCACTGCGAGCAGTAACCGCTGTAAGGGAAAGGCTTGCACTCATAGGTGCGGCCATCTTTCGGCTGTAGAACCACCGTACCCGCTTTATAAGACTTCAGATTATCAGGGAAGCGAAAGTCATACACGCCGTTATCCTCGTCGCCAGCAGCAGAGGTCAGCTGCAAATTCTGCGTGCCTTGATCAACAAGCTCTCCTGCCGGGTTGTTGGCAACGTAGCTCAGGATATGGTGTCCCGGCTGGACATTTTCCAGCGTCAGGTTCAGAGAATGCTCGCCGGTGCTGAGGCTTTTCTTCATAAAGCCTTTATTGCTGCCGGCATGATCGCTTACGCTGATCTCCAGCGTGACGTTGCCGCTCACATTCGCCGTCAGCCCGACATCAGATTTGCCGTCAACGATTTCGCTGACCTGCGCGTCGCTCAGGGTCATGCTCTCTTCCACACCGGGTTGACTTATTTCATACGAAATCACTATGCTCTGCAAATTGCTGTTCGCACGCACATAAATATTATTGGCGCCGTATGTCGGGTTAATTTCTCCGTTCTGGTCTTTTACGCCCACACGAATATCGTTATGGTTGGCGTTCAATTTCGTTGCCAGAGCGTGGGACCAATATTGCATTGCGCCCTGCTCGTCGCTGGCGATCTCCAGAGAGGTCTGCATTGCGCTGACTTCCTGACCGTTATTGTCAATAAAGCGCGCAATAACCTTATCGCCTTTTTTCAGATTCTGACCATAAATTCCGCCGTTAAGCTGTTTACTCCACTCTGATACCTGGCCATTTTCGTCACCGCCCTCTGTCGGGAAATTAACGTCAATAACCTGATAAAAGCTGTTGGCCGTATCTGCGATTTCCCATACCGCATAAATAACCTGATAACCGCTACGCTGAGGTACGTTACAGGTATGCGTCTCGCGTGGTTGCGGCGCCAGACCTTTGCCATCAACCTCGCAGAACGGCGTTAATTCCAGCGAGTCACGCGTCAGCGGCTTATTTACATCCCAGTGCTGTTTGGTAATAAAATACTGCCATTTTGTTGTGGCGTGTTTTGCTGTGTGATACCAGGTAAATTCATTGAGGCCCGGCTTGATATCCGTTTTTAACCAGTCAGAAACGCTTTGCCGATCAAGAGGCGCAAATCCTGCTAAGCCCGCACTGGCTAATTGGCCATCAACCACCTTGGGCTGCGCGGGAAATCCTTTAAGTTGCTCAATACTTTGCGGCTCCCACTGCGCGCTGCCGCAGTTTTGCTGTTTGTTTAACTTACACATATAAGCACGGCTTTCCGGCTTTTCGACATAGCCGTGCGCCAGCGCGCCGCCAGAAATGAGTGTTAAACAAACTGTCAGTGCAATATTTTTAAATTTCAATTTCTACATCCTGCGTTGTTTTTTTAATAAATAGCCTTCCTTTCAGGCGTTGTATTTTAAGCAAGTGAAAGAATAAAAAATGATGGGATAGTAACGGCAACTTACCTTTATTCTGTTAAAGCAAAGCAATAAGCTGGCAGGGTATAATCGGCAAAAAATAATTCTGTAAATTAAAGTTTTTATTTTAAAAGAACCTTTAATTCATTTAATAAAAGACTTTGTCTTTCGCACATGCGTTCTGAATGCAGAGATATCGCTCAGCATACAGCGGCATCATGATGAATCGTGCAGCAGCTGATGCACTTACTTAGTGCATTTTTCTCGCCCCGCCGTTGGGCTGCATCGCCCGGAGCGCATGATTGTCGCTCATCAGGACTAAAACCGAGACTGGCGCGATTCTTGCGTGTTACAGAGTGTGTCCGTCCGCTGGCATTGTTTTCCCTTTCCGTCCAATGAGGCAAACGCTATGGAACTGAAATGGTTTGAAGATTTTCTCAGTGTTGCACGCTGTTATAGCTTTACCCGCGCCGCCGATGAGCGCCATATCACGCAATCCGCCTTGAGCCGCCGCATCCGCCAGCTTGAGGAGTGGCTTGGCGTGCCGCTGTTTGACCGCAAAACCTATCCGGTCACGCTGACCCCGGAGGGGCAAACCTTCCTCACCACCGCCAGTGAAACGGTATTTTCCATGACGCATCTGCGCAACGATCTTCACCAACGCTATGCTTCGCGCACCGCAGTATTACGTTTCGCCATGCTGAATACCCTTTCGCTGACCTTTTTTCCGGACTGGATCCAGCGCCTGAATCTGCATCAGCAGCTGGGTTATATTCGCCTGTGCCATCAAAAGCCGACATTTGTCGAGCACATCTCTTTATTGCACAGCGGCGAAACCGATTTTCTGCTGACCTATGCGCATGATTCCGTCTCGCTGATCCATCAACTTGCGCCTTATCCGATGATGGAGCTGGGCCACGAGCGCGCCATCGCCGTCTGCCGCCCGGACAGCGATGGCAAGCCGCTTTACCCCATATCGCCCGACGGCTCGCCTATCCCCTGGCTGAGCTACGGTCAACACTCCTTTTTCGCCCATGCCCTGACGCCCTTGCTGAACGAGAAACCGCTGCCGCTGGAAACCATTTATGAAAACGGCATGTCGATTAACCTCAAGGCGATGACGCTGGCTGGCAGCGGTCTGGCCTGGCTGCCGCTCAGTCTGATCCGGGAGGAACTCAAAAGCGGCGCGCTGGTACGCGCCGGAACGCCCTGCTGGGATATGCTGCTGGCGATCCGGCTCTACCGGCAGCCGGTCCTGCAAAATCCGCAGGCGGAAACCCTGTGGCGCAGCGCGAAGCAGAACGAAACCGCTGACGCGGCCTAACCTTTTCTGGCTGGCATATCGTGCAATTTTGCGCGCGATGCCCCCTGCCTGTTGCTCCTCTGCGGCTGCGGCTAACTATGCAATTTTGGAATGGGGGGTGTGAATTGCTCATTGGCCTTGCCGCGCTTTTTTCCGCCATTCTGGTGGCACACAGACGCCGGGGCGTCTGCTTATTCTCTGACGAGCCAATCTGAGGGTGCCATGGAAAACAAAGCGCTAGCCTGGAAATTAATCGACGAAAGCAAAGCTGACTTCTGCGATCTGAGCGATCGCGTCTGGGGAATGCCGGAGATCTGTTATACCGAATATCGTTCAGTGGCTGAGCATACCGCCATGCTGAAACAGCAAGGCTTTCGGGTAACGGAAAACGTCGCTGATATCCCCACGGCGGTAATGGCCGAAGCGGGCAAAGGCGGCCCGGTGATCGCTTTTCTGGGCGAATATGACGCCCTGCCGGGCCTGAGCCAGGCGGCGGGCGTGGCGCACTATTCGCCGCTGCCCGGCAATGGTAATGGCCATGGCTGCGGGCATAACCTGCTCGGTTCAGCCGCGATGCTGGCCGCCACCGCCATGAAAAACTGGTTGGCGGAAAGCGGACTGCCGGGGCGCGTGCGCTACTACGGCTGTCCGGCTGAAGAAGGCGGTGCGGCAAAATCGTTCATGGCCCGCGCTGGGGCGTTTGACGGCGTCGATGTTGCCATCACCTGGCATCCCAGTGCTCATCATGAGGTGGCGAAGCCGCTTTCGCTGGCCAATACCCGTATGGATTTCTTTTTTACCGGACGCTCTTCCCACGCGGCCGCCTCACCGCATCTTGGCCGCAGTGCGCTGGATGGCGTCGAGTTGATGAATGTGGGCGTGCAGTATCTGCGCGAGCATGTTCCGCAGGATTCCCGCATCCACTATGCCATGCTCGATTCCGGCGGCATCGCCCCTAACGTGGTACAGGCGAAGGCGGCGGTACGCTACGCCATTCGCGCCCGTGATGTGCATGCCATGTTTGAGCTGAATGAACGGGTAAAACGCGTCGCTCAGGGCGCGGCGATGATGACAGAGACCAAAGTTGAGATCAGCATCATGAGCGCCGTGTCGAACTTACTGGGGAACCGTCCGCTGGAAGAGGCGATGCAGCGCAATCTGGAAGCGCTGGGACCGGTGCCCTTCGACGAGGCCGATCACGCCTTCGCCGCCGACATCCAGGCGACCCTGACGCCGGAAGAAATTGATAACTGCTATCGTAAAACCGGCATCAAACCCGCCAGCCCGAAACCGCTTAGCGACTATATCATCCCGCTGGATACCCACGGCGAAGTGATGATTGGCTCCACCGACGTTGGCGACGTCAGCTGGGTGATCCCGACCGTACAGGCGCACATCCCGACCATGGCGATCGGCACGCCGGGACACTCCTGGCAGCTAACGGCGCAGGGAAAAATGCCGGCCGCGCATAAAGGGTTAGCTCATGTGGCGAAAGTCATGGTCGGGACCGCCATCGACGTGCTGACCGATAAGGTGCTGCTGGCGCAGGTCAAGAAAGCCCATTACGAGCAGGTCAGAGATACCCCCTATCACTGCCCTATTCCCACTGACGTTAAGCCGCCTGTTCAGCCACGTCCTGAAAATCTGTGATGTCCGTAATGGAGAATTCAATGAAATTCACGAAACTTACTGCCGCACTGATTTTAGTGAGTTCTTACAGCGCGGCAGGTCTGGCCGCCACGCCCCCTGATTCCCTGGTCATGGCATGGAACATTGACGCCATCAGCACCTGGGATCCGGCGCAAATTGGCGAAGTGGTAACCAGCGAGATCTATTCCAATACCTGTGACACCCTGGCAGATTTTGCCGTTGCCGATGAAAAAAAGGTTACGCCGGACCTGGCGAAAAGCTGGGAGGTTTCAGCGGATCGCAAAACCATCACTTTTCATTTGCAAGATAACCTTAAGTTTGCTGACGGCTCTGCGGCGACCGCAGGCGATCTCGCCTGGTCGATGCAGCGCGTTGTGAAGCTGGGTTACGGCAATGCGGCCAATATCAAAGAGTACGGGTTTGATAAAGAGAACGTTGACCAACGCATCACCGCGCCCGATGACAAAACCCTGGTGATGAGCTTTGACAAAGCCTATCCAACCAATCTGGTATTGCAGGCGATTGCCGCCAATAACGTCTCTTCGCTGCTGAACCGCAAGATCGTGGAGAAAGAGGCAGTGAATGGCGATCTGGGACATAAATACCTCTCTACCCATACCGCCTGCGTCGGTCCTTATCAGCTGATGCGCTGGAATGCCGGCGAAGGGGTGGTGTTGCAGGCGACGCCCAACTACTGGGGCGAGCAGCCAAAACTGAAACGTATCCTGATCCGCCACGTAGCGGAAACCGGCACGCAGCGTCTGTTGCTGATTCAGGGGGATGTAGATATCGCGCGCGATCTTTCTGCCGACGATCTGAAAACCCTGGATGAAGGCGGCAAGGTGAAGGTGGAAAAAACCCTGAAGCCGCAGCTCTTCTTCTGGACCTTCAATAATGAAGATCCGATTTTCAAAAACGAAAAGGTGCGGCTGGCAATGCGCTACCTGATCGATTATGACGGGCTGGCGAAAAGCGTCATGCCTTATCTGGGCGTTCCCCGAGCCAGCTTTGTGCAGATTGGCGCTTTCGGCGCGCTGGATGAACAGGCGGGCCAGCCGTTTAAGCTCGATCTGGCAAAAGCGAAGCAGCTGCTGAACGAGGCGGGCTACCCCAACGGCTTTAGCGCCTCGGTGATTTTCGGCACCCTGCCCCACTCGGCGCCGATTGCTCAGAGCGTGCAGCAAAATGCGGCGAAGATCGGCGTCAAGCTCAACCTCGAGCGCATGGCAAACGCCCAGCTTTTCAGCCGCGCCCGCGGACGTGAATTTCAGAGCGCTATGATGGCATGGCAAACCTCGGTGCCCGATGCCTATGGCAACGCCTCGCGCCTGGTGTTCAATCCTGACAACCGTAAAGAGGCGCGCGCCACGCAATATCCCAGCTGGCGCGCTGCTTATTACGATCCGGAGATGAACAAAAAAGTCGAGGCCGCCCTGCTGGAGCCGGACGACAGCAAACGTATCGCTCTGTATGCCGATCTGCAACACGAAGTGATGCAGAAAGGGCCAATGGCCATCATGTTCCAGATGTATAACACCGCCGGCATTAGCCCGACAGTGAAGAACTGGACCTGGAATGGTTTCCGCGTCTGGTACGGTGCAGCCAGTAAATAACGGAGGCCGGCATGTCACACGTCTGTTCGACTACGTTGAGTTCATCCCCTTCACCATGCTGGCGTCTCGTCAAACGCATCGGTAAAGGGATCCTCTCTATTTTCTGCACTCTGCTGGGGCTGGCGGCGTTGACCTTTTTTATAGGCCGCCTGCTGCCGATCGATCCGGTGGTGGCGATTATCGGGGATAACGCCAGCCAGGAGGCTTATGAGAAGATGTTTCACCAGCTGGGGCTGGATCAACCGCTGTGGAAACAGTTTCTCGATTACGTGTGGCAGCTGGCTCATCTTGATTTCGGCGTGGCGTTGACCACCAGCCATCCGGTGGCGCAGGATATCGCTCGCGTCTTCCCGGCCACCCTTGAGCTGGCCACCGTGGCCGCCATTATCGGGGTCGGCCTCGGCATTCCCGCAGGAGTGCTTTCCGCCATGTATCGCAACTCCTGGTTCGATCATCTGATCCGCGCGCTGGGGTTGCTCAGCTACTCCACGCCGCACTTCTGGCTCGGCCTGATGGGTCTGCTGCTCTTCTATGCCACTCTCGGCTGGATCGGCGGTCCCGGCAGGATCGATTTTATGTATGAGTTCGATCTGCAACCGGTGACGGGCTTCTGGCTGATCGACAGCGCGTTGAGCGGCAACTGGGGGGTATTTAAAAATGTTTTCAGTCATATCATTCTGCCCGCCTCGATCCTGGGGCTGAGTTCGCTGGCTTACATCAGCCGGATGACGCGCAGCTTTATGCTTGAGCAGCTGTCGCAGGAGTACATCATCACGGCGCGGGTAAAGGGGCTGTCATGGGCGCGCTGCGTCTGGGTGCACGCCCTGCGCAACGTTGCGGTACCGACGCTCACCGTGGTAGCACTCTCCTGGGCCTGGCTGCTGGAAGGCGCGGTGCTCACCGAAACCGTTTTTGCCTGGCCTGGCTTTGGCCGCTATCTCACCAATGCGCTGCTGGCGGGCGACATGAACGCCGTAGTGGGTTGCACCCTGCTGACCGGGGCCATTTTCGTGGCGATCAATCTGCTCTGCGATTTGCTCTATCACCTGTTCGATCCGCGCACGCGGCAGGAGATGAAATGACCCGCTCCCTTAACAAAACGATCCCGCACGCTGCGCACGGCACGCTGCGCGCCTGGCTGAGCGATCCCGCGCCGCGCTCGCCTTTTCAGGCGCAGGTGCAGCAGTTCTGGCTGCAATGGCGACGTTTTTGCGCCAACCACTCGGCGCTGTTTGGCCTGCTGGTATTGCTGGTGATTATCACGGCGGCGCTCTTCGCCCCCTGGCTGGCGAACCAGGATATCTTCGCGCAGGATCTCACCGCGCGGCTTCACCCCCCCAGCCAGACGCACTGGCTCGGCACCGATGAGTTGGGACGCGATATCTACAGCCGTCTGCTTTATGGCGCGCGCATCACTCTTTACATCGCGGGCCTGACGGCGCTGATTATCACGCCGCTGGGGCTACTGATCGGCACCAGCGCAGGCTATCTTGGCGGCTGGGTGGATACGGTGCTGATGCGCCTGGTGGATATTTTTCTCGCCTTCCCCAGTCTGATTTTGGCGCTGGCTTTTGTCGCCGCGCTCGGTCCCGGCATTGAGAATGCGATTATCGCTATCTCGCTCTCTTCCTGGCCGCCGATTGCCCGCCTCGCCCGTGCGGAGACGCTCTCCATCCGCAAAATGGACTATATCGCGGCGGTGCGCCTGCAGGGTGCCTCCTCGTGGCACATTATCCTGCGTCATGTGATTCCGATGTGCCTGCCTTCGGTGGTGGTGCGCGTCACCCTGAACATGGCGGCGATTATCCTGACCGCCGCCGGGCTGGGTTTTCTCGGCCTTGGCGCTCAGGCGCCCAGTCCGGAATGGGGCGCCATGCTCGCCTCCGGCCGGGAATTTATGCTGAACAACGGCTGGATTGCGGCCATCCCCGGTTTAGCGATCCTGTTTACCAGTCTGGCTTTTAACCTGTTGGGCGATGGCCTGCGTGATGTGATGGATCTGCGCCATGAATAAAACCTTACTCGAAGTGGAAAACCTGAATATCGTTTTTAAAGGAGCACATCAGGACCATCATGCGGTGCGCGACGTCAGCTTTTGCGTGGGGCGGGAAAAGCTGGCCATTGTCGGCGAATCAGGCTCCGGCAAGTCGCAAACCTGTCGCGCGCTGCTGAAGCTGACGCCCAAAGCGGGACGCATCAGCGCGGACAAGATGCAATTTGGCGATATCGATCTGCTGAACAGTAGCGAAAAAGCGATGCGGCGCGTGCGCGGTAACCGTATTTCGATGATTTTGCAGGACCCGAAATTTTCTCTGAATCCGCTGATGCGTATTGGCGATCAGATTATAGAGGCCTATCGCCTGCACAGTCGGGTAAGTAAAACCGAGGCGCGTAATCGGGCGCGCATGATGCTGGAGTCGGTACATATCCGCGACGTGGATAACGTGTTCCGGCTCTATCCCCATGAGATCTCCGGCGGCATGGGACAACGTGTGATGATTGCCATGATGCTGATCCCGGAACCGGATCTGATTATTGCTGACGAGCCGACTTCTGCCCTTGACGTTACCGTGCGCCAGCAGGTGCTGAGCATCCTTGATGAGCTGCTGGCGCGGCGCAACACCGGCCTGCTGTTTATTACGCATGATATTAATCTGGTTTCGCGCTTCTGCGATCGCGTGCTGGTCATGTACGCCGGGCGCATCGTCGAGGAGATTTCAGCGCGCGACCTGCACCAGGCGCGTCATCCCTATACACAGGCGCTGCTGGCCAGCCAGCCGCGTCTGCGCCATCCGGTAGAAACCCTCAGCGTGCCGACGCGCGACAGCGCCTGGCTGCACGGACCGACTTACCGCAACGGAGTAGCGCTATGATCCCGACACAGCAACGACGGGTCGAAACCGTTGATTTAAATATCGCCTTTGGTCAGGGCCGCCAGCGGCGTCAGGTGGTAAACAACGTCAGTTTTACTCTGGCAGCCGGTGAAAGCTACGGGCTGATTGGTGAGTCCGGCTGCGGCAAATCCACCATCCTGCGCGCCCTCGCCGGGCTGAACAGCGATTTTCAGGGCGCCATTCTGTTTGATAACAAAGAGGTGCAGCCGCAGCGCGATAAAGCCTTTTACCGCAAGGTGCAGATGGTGTTTCAGGATCCCTACGCCTCGCTGCATCCGCGCAAAATGGTCTGGAACGCCCTGCGTGAACCGCTGCAGTTGCAGGGTATGGATCGTCATCAGGAACGCATCAGCGAGGCACTGCATGCGGTAGGGCTCAGCGACGCCTTCCGCTACCGCTATCCGCATCAGCTTTCCGGCGGCCAGCGCCAGCGCGTCGCCATTGCCCGCGCGCTGATCGTGGAGCCTTCGGTGCTGCTTCTGGACGAACCCACCTCGGCGCTGGACGTCTCCGTGCAGGCGGAAGTGCTTAACCTGCTGGCGAGCCTGCGCAAACAGCGTCAGCTCACCTGGTTGATGGTGACACACGATCTGGCGGTAGTAACCCACCTCTGTCAGCGCGTCGCAATCATGCATCAGGGCAGCCTGCTGGAAGAGATGAGTGCCGACGCACTGCGTCGCGGTGACGTGCGCGAAGATTATACCCGCCGGTTTCTGGCGGCCAGTGAAGCCTGAGGAGGAAAAATGGAGTTCACGCACCTGCACGCCTGGCTTGAGAAGAATAACAGCGATGCCCTGCTGATCCTGCAACATGGCAAGGTATTGTATGAATATGGCGATAACCAGCATCGCTTTCAGTGTCACTCGATGCGTAAAAGCTTTCTCAGCGCGCTAACAGGACAGGCCGTGGCGGAAGGAAAAATCGATCTCTCGCTTACGCTCAACCAGCTTGAGATCGATGACCTTGATCCGCTCACAGAAACAGAGAAACAGGCCACTATTTACGATCTGCTGACCGCCCGATCCGGCATCTACCATCCGGCCAACTATGAAACGCCCTGGATGCGGCGTATCAAACCGCCCCGTCATCACTATGCTCCTGGCGTTAACTGGTGCTACAGCAACTGGGATTTCAACGCCCTGGGCACGCTCTGGCTCCAGCTTACCGGCGAAAATATCCATCAGGCTTTTTATCGCCGCATCGCGCAGCCTCTCGGCATGGAGGATTTTGACTGCGATCGAGACGGCTGGATGGAGCCGGGAGAATTTTCACGCCATCCTGCCTGGCCCTTCCGGCTTTCCAACCGGGATCTGGCGCGCTTCGGCCAACTTTTTTTGCAGCAGGGGCGCTGGCGCGAGCAACAGATTCTGCCTGCCCGTTGGGTTCAAACCAGCACTTCCGCTATCTCCCATGCCGGGGAGCGCGGCGCCTATGGCTATATGTGGTGGGTAACGCGCGACGGAGTCGCCTGGCCTGATGTTCTGCTGCCTGCCGGAAGCTATTCCGCACGTGGCGCAGGCGGCCACTTTTGCCTGGTGATACCCAATATGCAGATGGTGATCGCGCACCGTGTCGATACCGACCAACCGGGGCGGGAAGTTAACCGCTTCGCCATCGGACAACTTTTACAGCGCTTGCTGGATGCCTGCTCTTCCGGAGGTGCTCTGTGACCGTGACAGAAACCATTGCCGCCTGGTGCGTACAGCCGCACCGCTTCAGCGCGCGCGCTTTACAGCTCGGACGCGACGCCATTATCGATACCCTGGCCTGCTTGTATGCCGGTCGGGAAGACTTTTCCAGTCGGGCGGTGCAGCAGGCCTGGCAACATCAGGGTGAGCCGTCTGCCGCCGTGGCTGCCCTGCTGAACGGTACTGCCGCCCACGCTATCGATTATGATGATAATTTTGCGCCAGGCATGAGCCACGCCTCGGCGGTATTGGTCCCCGCCCTGCTGGCGGTAGCGCTGGAAGAGCAGCTTTCAGGGCGGCGTCTGCTGGAAGCCTATCTGATAGGGTTACAGGCGCAGGCTTTTACAGGCGATATGGTCAGCCATGCCCACTATACTGCGGGCTGGCACGGTACCTCGACCGTGGGCTGCATCGGTACGGCGGCAGGCGTTGCCTGGCTGAAAGGCATGGACGCTGCCGGTATCGCGCGCACCCTGAGTATTGCCGTCAGCCTTGCCAGCGGCGTAAAGGGACAGTTTGGTACGCCGCTAAAGCCTTTCCATGCCGGTATGGCGGCCCGCAATGCGGTCGAGGCGGCGCAGCTGGCGATGACTGGCATGACCGGACGCCTCGATATCCTGGAGCGGGAACAGGGGTTCTACCAACTGTTTGCCGGGGCACACTTCACGCCGGAGAAGATGACAAGCTGGCTCACTGACCCGCTTCATATTATTGAGAGCGTGGGCGTGATGCCGAAAAAGCATCCCTGCTGCGGCTCAACGCATCGCGTGCTGGATGCCATTGCTGATTTACAGGCGAAGCACCACTTTCATGATGATGACGTTGAGCGGGTCGCGTGCAAAGTAGGTATCTCCAACTGGCGCAATTTGGCCTACAACCAGCCGGAAGATGAGATGCAGGCGCGCTTCTCCATGAACTACTGCGTTAACGTGATGTTAGAAAAAGGAGCGTTGAGCGTAGAAGACTTTACGCCGCGCCGGGCGCAGCAGGCGGATCCACATCGGCTGGCGCGCGTGAGCATGACGCACTGGAGTGCTGAAGAAGAGGCAGAACAGGCGGATCGGCCACATATCGTTACCCTGACGTTGAAAGACGGACGTACGCTGCGCCACCAGCGACTGCGCGCTAAAGGCACGCTGGACGAGCCATTTTCAGCCGCAGAGCGCAGAGAGAAATTTAACGACTGTTGTCGCCAGCTGGCCGATCGGGATAATCTCTGGCTACAGCTGGAGCAAATTGATAAAGCAGAGAATCTGTCTTTTCTACGCACTTTGTTAATGTAAAAACAGCGCAATAAAAAAAGGGCGAAATATCGCCCCTTTGCTTTGTGACTGATGCGTTATACCGCAGTCTGGAAAATCACGCCGTCCGCTTTTTCCGTGTACTGATTCAACTGGTCAAAGTTGAGGTAACGGTAGGTGTCGGCCGCGGTCTTATCCACCTGCGCCATAAATTGCTGATACTCATCTGGCGTGGGCAGTCTGCCCAGCAGAGAAGAGACCGCCGCCAGCTCTGCTGAGGCCAGATAGACGTTCGCGCCAGTGCCCAGACGGTTCGGGAAGTTACGCGTTGAGGTCGATACCACAGTCGCGCCATCGGCAACGCGCGCCTGGTTGCCCATGCAGAGCGAGCAGCCAGGGATCTCAATACGCGCACCGCTCTTGCCGAAGACGCTGTAGTAGCCCTCTTCCGTCAGCTGCGCGGCGTCCATTTTGGTCGGCGGCGCAACCCACAGGCGGGTCGGCAGCTGGCCTTTATGGCTGTCGAGCAGCTTACCGGCAGCACGGAAGTGACCGATGTTGGTCATACAGGAACCGATAAACACCTCATCGATCTTCTCGTTCTGCACGTCAGAGAGCAGGCGCGCATCGTCCGGATCGTTCGGCGCGCAGAGAATCGGCTCGTTGATCTCAGCCAGATCGATTTCGATTACGGCAGCGTATTCCGCATCCGCATCCGCTTCCATCAGCTGCGGATCCGCCAGCCATTTTTCCATGCCCTGGATACGACGCTCCAGCGTACGGCGATCGCCATAGCCTTCCGCAATCATCCACTTCAGCAGCACGATGTTAGAGCTGAGGTATTCGATGATCGGCGCCTGATCCAGCTTAATGGTACAACCGGCAGCGGAACGCTCAGCTGACGCATCGGTCAGCTCAAACGCCTGCTCAACTTTCAGATCCGGCAGACCTTCAATCTCAAGGATGCGGCCAGAGAAGATGTTTTTCTTGCCCTTCTTCTCAACGGTCAGCAGGCCTTGTTTGATGGCATAGAGCGGGATGGCGTGAACCAGATCGCGCAGGGTGATGCCCGGCTGCATGTTGCCTTTAAAGCGCACCAGCACCGATTCCGGCATATCCAGCGGCATAACGCCGGTTGCGGCGGCAAAAGCTACCAGACCGGAGCCGGCCGGGAAAGAGATGCCGATCGGGAAACGGGTGTGCGAGTCACCGCCGGTGCCAACGGTATCCGGCAGCAGCATACGGTTCAGCCAGGAGTGAATTACGCCGTCGCCCGGACGCAGCGAGACGCCGCCACGGTTCATGATAAAGTCCGGCAGCGTGTGGTGCGTGGTAACGTCAACCGGCTTCGGATAGGCGGCGGTGTGGCAGAAGCTCTGCATCACCAGATCGGCAGAAAAACCGAGGCACGCCAAATCTTTCAGCTCGTCACGGGTCATCGGACCGGTAGTATCCTGTGAGCCGACCGAGGTCATTTTCGGTTCGCAATACTGGCCCGGACGAATACCGTCAACGCCACAGGCGCGACCGACCATTTTCTGCGCCAGCGAGAAGCCGCGCGCGCTTTCCGCCACGTCTTTCGCCTGGCGGAACACGTCACTGTGCGGCAGGCCGAGCGCTTCGCGCGCTTTGGTGGTCAGGCCACGACCGATGATCAGCGGAATACGGCCACCGGCGCGCACTTCGTCGATCAGGACGTCGGTTTTCAGTTCGAAAGTGGCCAGCACTTCGCCGCTTTCGTGATTGCGCACTTCGCCTTTAAACGGATAGATGTCGATGACATCGCCCATATTCAGGTTGTTCACATCCACTTCGATCGGCAGCGCGCCCGCATCTTCCATGGTGTTAAAGAAGATTGGCGCGATTTTACCGCCCAGCACCACGCCGCCGCCTTTTTTGTTCGGCACGTTCGGGATGTCGTCGCCCATAAACCACAGCACCGAGTTGGTGGCGGATTTACGGGAAGAACCGGTACCTACCACGTCGCCAACATAAGCCAGAGGGAAACCTTTGGCCTGCAACGCTTCGATCTGCTTGATCGGACCCACGTTGCCCGGCTCATCCGGCTCGATGCCTTCGCGGGCGTTTTTCAACATGGCCAGCGCGTGCAGGGGAATATCGGGACGTGACCAGGCATCCGGCGCCGGAGAAAGATCGTCGGTATTGGTTTCACCGGTGACTTTGAACACGGTGACGGTGATCTTCTCAGCCAGTTCCGGACGCGCCAGATACCACTCGGCGTCAGCCCAGGATTGCATCACCTGCTGCGCATGCGCATTGCCTGCTTTCGCTTTTTCTTCCACATCGTAGAAGCTGTCGAACATCAGCAGCGTGTGGGAGAGCGCTTTAGCGGCGATGGGCGCCAGTCGGGCATCGTCGAGAGCATCAATCAGCGGATGAATATTATAACCGCCTTGCATGGTGCCCAGCAGTTCAATGGCTTTTTCGGGGGTTACCAGAGGAGAGGTCGTTTCGCCTTTGGCGATTGCCGCCAGGAAACCGGCTTTAACATAGGCCGCTTCGTCGACGCCCGGTGGAACACGATTAACTAACAGGTCAGTCAGGAATTCTTCTTCACCCGCTGGCGGGTTTTTCAGCAGTTCAACCAGCGCGGCCATCTGGGATGCATCTAATGGTTTAGGAACAATTCCCAGGGCTGCACGCTCGGCAACGTGCTTACGGTATTCTTCTAGCACGACGTTCTCCTCGCTCTCATTGTATAGGCTTTCCGGCCACCTCGTTGATGTCCTGGAGATCGGCATCCTGTGTAGGGCCATGGTGTCCGGTTTGCGGGGGGCAGCATAGCAGAATTTCGTGCGTTTGTTAATCTGTTTACAAAAAAGCAACATGATCGCGATGTGCAGAGGGGGCAGCTCCCCGCATTCGGGCGGCAGGTCGTAGCCCGCGCCATTACCTTTTGTTTGCTGACAGGGAATTTAGCTTGCTTTTAGTTATGCTTATTGCGCAGGCACAGCTTCTTTTACACAGTAATAGCGTGACTGCTATTTAATTTGGGGTTTTAAAAGCCGTAAAAAATAAAACCCAACTAAGGAAATAACATTATACAAACGCGTTAAACGTTTTAATTAAAAAATTAATAAGAAACCGTTAAATTAAAAATATTGGAATTTAAAGCGTGAAATAAAATTAAAAATACGTAGACTCTATTTGGGCGCTTGAGGCTTTCAGCTTCAGGCGTGTATCGGGAAGCTGAAAGAAGAAAGCCCCGCTCGATTTAATTACTTAAACCAGAGCGGGGGGCTACCCGACACCTGAACAATGTCAGGGTAGCTTCTTGCTCGTTAAAAGACAAGGAGAAGTTACCATGAAGTTGAAATTTTATATAATCATTATCAGTGGAATTATTTTATTTACAATAATTCTACCGAGCCGAAACCGCCTTTGCGAATTTCGGTTTAAAATGATCATCGCTGAAATTTCCGCTGTCATGGCCTACGAATCCAGACAGTAAAACATTGGCGGGATAGCAATATCCCGCCCTTCCTGATGTTGTGATGTGTCGGCCTCGGGCGCCCTTTTTTAATTAATTGATATGAGATTTAACACATCGCCTTACTTAGTTTATTAAAACGTTCCACTAACAAAATAAGCAAAAAAAAACGGCCCGATGCGGGGCCGTTAATTAACACGCTAAAGAATTACTTCTTTTTCGCTTTCGCGTTCGGCAGATCGGTGATGCTACCTTCAAAGATCTCTGCCGCCAGACCCACAGACTCGTGCAGCGTCGGGTGAGCATGGATGGTCAGCGCGATATCTTCGGCATCACAACCCATTTCGATCGCCAGACCAATTTCACCCAGCAGCTCGCCGCCGTTGGTGCCGACAATCGCGCCGCCGATAATACGATTGCTTTCTTTATCGAAAATCAGCTTGGTCATGCCGTCCGCGCAGTCAGAAGCGATAGCACGGCCAGACGCTGCCCACGGGAAGGTGGCAGTTTCGTAGCTGATGCCTTTTTCTTTCGCTTCTTTCTCGGTGAGACCCACCCATGCCACTTCCGGCTCGGTGTAGGCGATAGACGGGATCACTTTCGGATCGAAGTAATGTTTTTTACCGGCGATCACTTCTGCCGCTACGTGGCCTTCATGCACGCCTTTGTGCGCCAGCATCGGCTGCCCGACGATGTCGCCAATCGCATAGATGTGCGGCACGTTGGTGCGCATCTGCTTGTCAACGCGGATAAAGCCACGATCGTCAACTTCCACGCCCGCTTTGCCTGCATCCAGACCTTTCCCGTTCGGTACGCGACCGATCGCGACCAGCACCGCGTCATAACGCTGCGCTTCGGCTGGGGCTTTTTTGCCTTCCATAGAAACGTAGATACCGTCTTCTTTCGCTTCTACGGCGGTGACCTTGGTTTCCAGCATCAGGTTGAACTTCTTGCTGATGCGTTTGGTGAACACCTTCACCACATCTTTATCAGCGGCCGGGATGACCTGATCGAACATTTCGACCACATCAATCTCTGAACCCAGCGCATGGTAAACGGTACCCATCTCCAGACCGATAATACCGCCGCCCATCACCAGCATGCGTTTCGGCACTTCTTTCAGCTCCAGCGCGGCGGTGGAATCCCATACGCGCGGATCTTCATGCGGAATAAACGGCAGCTGAATCGGACGGGAGCCGGCTGCGATGATGGCGTTATCGAAATTGATGGTGGTTGCGCCACCCTCACCTTCCACCACCAGGGTATTGGCGCCGGTAAATTTACCCAGGCCGGTAACCACTTTGACTTTACGCCCTTTCGCCATACCCGCCAGACCACCGGTCAGCTGGTTAATGACTTTCTCTTTCCAGGTGCGAACCTTGTCAATATCGGTAGAGGGCTGACCGAAAACGATACCGTGCTCTTCAAGGGCTTTCGCCTCTTCGATCACTTTCGCAACGTGCAGCAATGCTTTAGAAGGGATACAGCCAACGTTCAGACAAACACCGCCAAGGGTGCTGTAACGCTCGACAATCACGGTCTCCAGACCTAAATCAGCGCAACGAAAGGCTGCAGAGTAGCCTGCAGGACCTGCCCCAAGTACTACGACCTGAGTTTTAATCTCTGTACTCATCATGACCTCTTAATTGATTTCCGGCGGGTCAGACGTCTTTATTACTTGCCGCCGCAGGCGACGAGTAAATCAATTATTAGCAACGCCCTTCATCCACCGGGACGCGTTCACCGCAAGAGTTTACAGAAATGTTAACAGACTGCAAACAGCAGTGTCACGAACGGCGACAACAAGGCCGGCATTTGCCGGCCTTGATTACTTTCACATCACCAGACGACGAATATCTGACAACATGTTGCCGATGATGGTGATGAAGCGCGCACCATCAGCACCGTCGATCACGCGGTGATCGAAAGAAAGCGAGATTGGCATCATCAGACGCGGCACAAACTCTTTACCGTTCCACACCGGCTCCATCGCCGATTTGGAGACGCCGAGGATCGCCACTTCCGGCGCGTTAACAATCGGCGCGAAGTGCGTGGTGCCCAGGCCGCCCAGGCTGGAGATGGTGAAGCATCCGCCCTGCATGTCGCTTGCGGTCAGCTTGCCGTCACGCGCTTTTTTCGAGGTCGCCATCAGCTCGCGAGAAAGTTCGGTGATGCCTTTTTTGTTCACGTCTTTAAACACCGGAACCACCAGACCATTTGGCGTATCGACCGCCACACCGATGTTGATATATTTTTTCAACGTCAGTTTCTGCGCATCTTCAGACAGCGAACTGTTGAAGCGCGGCATCTGCTCCAGCGCAGCCGCGACCGCTTTCATGATAAACACCACCGGGGTGTATTTCACATCCAGCTTACGCTTTTCCGCTTCCGCGTTCTGCTGCTTACGGAACGCTTCCAGATCGGTGATATCAGTTTTGTCGAAGTGGGTAACGTGCGGGATCACCACCCAGTTACGGCTCAGGTTGGCGCCTGAGATTTTCTGGATACGGCCCAGCTCGACTTCTTCGATTTCACCAAACTTGCTGAAGTCGACTTTCGGCCACGGCAGCATGCCTGGCAGACCACCGCCGGTCGCAGCGGCAGCCGGTGCGGCTTCAGCGCGTTTCACCGCCTCTTTCACGTATGCCTGAACGTCTTCTTTCAGGATACGGCCTTTGCGTCCGGTGCCTTTGACTTTCGCCAGATTCACGCCAAACTCGCGCGCCAGACGACGGATAACCGGCGTAGCGTGGACATAGGCGTCGTTTTCGGCGAAGTCGCTCTTCGCGTCAGCTTTCGCCGCTGCCGGAGCCGCTTTCTGCTCGGCTTTCGCCGGGGCAGCCGCTGCGTCTTGCTTCGCAGCCGGGGCCGCGGCAGGCGCAGCGCCTTCCACTTCGAATACCATGATCAGAGAGCCGGTTTTCACCTTGTCGCCGGTAGCAACTTTGATCTCTTTTACGGTGCCCGCGAATGGTGCCGGGACCTCCATAGAAGCCTTGTCGCCTTCTACGGTGATCAGTGACTGTTCAGCCGCGACTTTATCGCCAACCTTCACCATCACTTCGGTCACTTCCACTTCGTCGCCGCCGATGTCTGGCACTTCAACATCTTTCGCGCCAGCGGCCGCGGCAGGCGCCGTGGCGGCTTCTTCTTTCACTTCCGGCTTAGGCGCGGCAGACGGCGCTGCACCTTCCGCGTCAAAGATCATGATCAGCGAGCCGGTGCTCACTTTATCGCCGGTAGCGATCTTGATCTCTTTCACGGTGCCGGCGAAAGGCGCCGGGACTTCCATCGAAGCTTTATCGCCTTCCACAGTAATCAGCGACTGCTCAGCGGCAACCTTATCGCCCACCTTCACCAGAATCTCGGTGACTTCCACTTCGTCGCCGCCGATATCCGGCACGTTTACGTCTTTGCTCTGCGTCGCGGCGGCCGGAGCAGCCTCTTTCTTCTCTTCCGCTGCGGCCGGAGCTGGCGCAGCCTGTGCCGCACCTTCCGCTTCAAAAATCATGATCAGCGAGCCGGTTTCCACTTTGTCGCCGGTTGAGATTTTGATCTCTTTTACCACGCCGGCCTGAGGCGACGGCACTTCCATAGAGGCTTTATCGCCTTCCACGGTGATCAGCGACTGCTCAGCTTCTACCTTGTCGCCCACCTTCACCAGGATCTCGGTCACTTCAACTTCATCTGACCCGATATCCGGTACCTTAATTTCGATAGCCATTACTCATTTACCTCTTATGCCAGACGCGGGTTAACTTTATCTGCATCGATGTTGAATTTGGCGATCGCATCGGCCACCACTTTCTTGTCGACTTCGCCACGTTTAGCCAGTTCGCCCAGTGCCGCAACCACAACATAAGCCGCGTCCACTTCGAAGTGGTGACGCAGATTTTCGCGGCTGTCAGAGCGGCCGAAACCGTCAGTGCCCAGTACGCGATAATCGCTGGCCGGAATGTAGCTACGAACCTGTTCAGCAAACAGTTTCATGTAATCCGTTGAGGCGACGGCAGGCGCGTCGTTCATCACCTGAGCGATGTAAGGCACGCGTGCTTCTTCGGTCGGATGCAGCATGTTCCAGCGCTCGCAATCCTGGCCGTCACGCGCCAGTTCGGTGAATGAGGTCACGCTGTAGACGTCAGAACCGATGCCGTAATCTTTCGCCAGGATCTGCGCCGCATCACGTACGTGACGCAGGATAGAACCAGAGCCGAGCAGCTGCACTTTACCTTTGCTGCCTTCCACCGTTTCCAGCTTGTAGATACCCTTACGGATACCCTCTGCCGCGCCTTCCGGCATCGCTGGCATATGGTAGTTTTCGTTCAGCGTAGTGATGTAGTAATAGATATTTTCCTGCGCTTCGCCATACATACGCGCCAGACCGTCATGCATGATGACCGCCACTTCGTACGCATAGGCCGGATCGTAGGAGATGCAGTTAGGAATGGTCAGCGACTGAATGTGGCTGTGACCATCTTCGTGCTGCAGACCTTCGCCGTTCAGGGTAGTACGACCTGAGGTGCCGCCTACGAGGAAGCCGCGCGCCTGCTGGTCGCCCGCCGCCCACAGCAGATCACCGATGCGCTGGAAGCCGAACATGGAATAGTAGATGTAGAATGGAATCATCGGCAGGTTGTTGGTGCTGTAAGAGGTCGCCGCAGCCAGCCAGGATGCGCCTGCGCCCAGCTCGTTGATCCCTTCCTGCAGAATCTGGCCTTTCTCATCTTCTTTATAGTACGCCACCTGCTCACGGTCCTGCGGGGTGTACTGCTGGCCGTTCGGGCTGTAGATACCGATCTGACGGAACAGGCCTTCCATACCGAAAGTACGGGCTTCGTCCGCGATGATCGGCACCAGACGATCTTTGATCGACTTGTTCTTCAGCATCACGTTCAGCGCACGCACAAAGGCGATGGTGGTGGAGATCTCTTTGCTCTGCTCTTCCAGCAGGCCGCTGAAATCTTCCAGGTTCGGCAGCTCCAGCTTCTCGCTGAACTGCGGCTGACGGCTCGGCAGATAGCCACCCAGCTTTTCACGCTGCGCGTGCAGGTAGCTGTGCTCTTCGGAACCTTTTTCGAAGGTGACGAGCGGCAGGCTTTCCAGCTGCTCATCCGCTACCGGCACGTTGAAGCGGTCGCGGATATAGCGAATGCCATCCGTGTTCATCTTCTTCACCTGGTGCGCGATGTTTTTGCCTTCGGCGGTGTCGCCCATACCATAGCCTTTAATGGTATGCGCCAGGATAACGATCGGCTTGCCTTTGGTATCCTGCGCTTTTTTCAGCGCCGCATAGATTTTCTTCGGATCGTGACCGCCACGGTTCAGCGCCCAGATCTCCTCGTCGGTCATATCTTTAACCAGCTCGGCGGTTTCCGGATATTTACCGAAGAAGTGCTCGCGCACGTACGCGCCGTCGCGGGATTTAAAGGTCTGATAGTCACCGTCGACGGTTTCGTTCATCAGCTGGATCAGCTTGCCGCTGGTATCTTTACGCAGCAGTTCATCCCAGCGACTGCCCCAAATCACTTTGATCACTTCCCAACCGGCGCCACCAAAGATGCCTGCCAGTTCGTTAATGATTTTGCCGTTGCCGGTGACCGGGCCGTCGAGACGCTGCAGGTTACAGTTGATGATAAACACCAGGTTGTCCAGCTTCTCGCGCGTCGCAATGGTGATGGCGCCTTTGGATTCCGGCTCATCCATCTCGCCATCGCCAAGGAAAGCGTAAACGGTCTGACCGGAAGTATCTTTCAGTCCACGATGCTCAAGGTACTTCAGGAATTTGGCCTGATAGATCGCCGACAGCGGGCCAAGACCCATAGAGACGGTCGGGAACTGCCAGAATTCCGGCATCAGTTTCGGGTGCGGATAGGAAGAGAGACCTTTACCATCCACTTCCTGACGGAAGTTGTTCATCTGCTCTTCGGTCAGACGCCCTTCCAGGAAGGCGCGCGCATAGACGCCGGGCGAAATATGGCCCTGGAAATAGACCAGGTCGCCGCCATCTTTTTCACTGCGCGCACGGAAGAAATGGTTAAAGCACACTTCGTAAATGGTTGCGGAGGACTGGAAAGAGGACATATGTCCGCCCAGCTCCAGATCCTTTTTCGAACCACGCAGAACGGTCATGATCGCGTTCCAGCGGATAGCGGAACGGATACGGCGCTCCAGAGTCGTATTCCCCGGATAGTCCGGTTCATCTTCAACGGCAATAGAGTTGATATAGTTGCTGAGGGTGGAACCTGCAGCTACTTTCACGCCGCCTTTGCGGGCAGCACCCAGAACCTGATCGATCAGATACTGCGCGCGCTCAACACCTTCTTCACGGATGACCGATTCGATCGCCTGTAGCCAGTCACGAGTTTCGATCGGATCCACGTCATTATGTAAACGTTCTGACATGGGGGGTATTCCTTATCTGTGTCTAATACGTTGAATTGTCTGGAGCCTGTCTCCCTGTACTCTTTTCTGAAAAGCACAAGGAGACAGGCCCGTCGTTTTATCCGCACGTTCGTTGCCGCGCGTTATTCCTTACGTTGCTGTAAACGACGCAGGGAGCGTTCACGCCGGCTCTGCTCCCGACTTCTGTCCAGCAAGATTTCCTCTATGAACGCCAGATGGCGGTGTGATGCTTCGCGCGCTTGTTCCGGCTCACGAGCAACAATCGCCTCGAAAATTCTGGCGCGGTGACCGCTCACTTTCGCCAGCATTTCCCGGCGGGAGTAGAGCAATTCAAAATTCTGGCGAACGTTTTGTTCCAGCATAGGG
Source organism: Pantoea osteomyelitidis (assembly GCF_044342975.1). NCBI lineage: Bacteria > Pseudomonadati > Pseudomonadota > Gammaproteobacteria > Enterobacterales > Erwiniaceae > Pantoea > Pantoea osteomyelitidis. The sequence continues at coordinate 444,175 of NZ_JBGFSN010000003.1, read as the reverse complement.
CCCATGGAACGGAGCAAATGCAAAAGCACAACATTATGGGCCGCTTCTGTGACAGCGATCTGATACTGCATTACTGCGTCCGCTTCGGCGTCGAGATCGCCGCTTTCCTGCGCCTGCTGGATCTGCAAATGGCAGTCGCGTATGCGTTGCAGGTCCTCTTCCGTGCCGCGCAGGGCAGCATAATAGGCCGCAATGCCTTCAAGAGCATGACGGGTTTCTAACAGGTCGAACTGAGACTCCGGGTGTTCGGCAAGCAGATCCACCAGCGGGTCGCTGAGGCTTCGCCAAAGGTTGTTTTGCACGAAGGTGCCGCCGCCCTGACGGCGCAGCAACAACCCTTTGGCTTCCAGACGTTGGATCGCTTCGCGTAATGAAGGACGTGAGACATCGAATTGTTTGGCGAGTTCGCGCTCAGGGAGCAGCTTTTCTCCCGGACGCAGCGTCCCTTCCATGATCAGGGATTCGAGCTGTTGCTCGATGGCGTCAGAGAGTTTGGGTTGGCGAATCTTAGTATAAGCCATCTTCCCTTCTTATTATGCCAATCGTCCGGAGTAAATTGGTAATACCAATTGCAAAAAGGTGCCGGTAAAGTAACAAAGTATTCACGCGGTGTCTATATGAGCGCCGTCACAATAAAAGAAGTTAAAAAGTTGTAACAGCGATAAGCCTGTGGGAAAAAAACAAAAAAGTCACTTTAGCGGGGCGGTTTATGCTGCGGCATTTTTACCAAAACTTACACAGAGTTAGATTGCCGATCATTACCGCCATAAGAGAAAACTATTCGTGTTTCTTCTTTATTTATAGCAGCAGGAAAAAAAGAGCAAAAATCAGAGCAATGCTGCTTTTTCGGCCATCTCTTAGCACAAAAAGCGAAACCAGGTGCAAAGCCGCACGCTTATCACTATTCTTGTCGCCAGGGTAGCATCCGTCTGTAAACAGCACGCCTGATACCGTAAAAGAATGAATACATTACCGTAATAACTTTCTTACAGCGTGCCTGCGCTGCGGAAGAAGCATAAAAAACATCACGAGGTTTGTATGGAACAACAGCACGGCGAAACGCTGAAACGTGGTCTGAAAAACCGCCATATTCAGCTGATCGCGCTGGGTGGTGCAGTGGGTACCGGTCTGTTTCTGGGGATCGCGCAAACGATCAAAATGGCCGGTCCGTCAGTTCTGCTGGGTTATGCTATCGGCGGCTTTATCGCCTTTCTGATTATGCGTCAGCTGGGTGAGATGGTGGTGGAAGAGCCGGTTGCCGGTTCCTTCAGCCACTTCGCCTATAAATACTGGGGCAACTTTGCCGGTTTTGCCTCTGGCTGGAACTACTGGGTGCTTTACGTGCTGGTCGCCATGGCGGAACTCACCGCCGTGGGTATCTATATCCAGTACTGGTGGCCGGGCATCCCTACCTGGGTCTCCGCTGCGGTATTCTTCCTGTTTATTAACGCCATCAACCTCACCAATGTGAAGGTCTACGGCGAGCTGGAGTTCTGGTTTTCCATTATTAAAGTCGCCGCCGTGGTGGGGATGATCGTGTTCGGCTGCTGGCTGCTGCTGAGCGGGCACGCCGGTCCGGAAGCCAGCGTCAGCAATATCTGGGCGATGGGCGGCTTTTTCCCGCACGGCGTTACCGGTCTGGTGATGGCGATGGCGGTGATCATGTTCTCGTTTGGCGGTCTGGAGCTGGTCGGCATCACCGCTGCCGAAGCGGATGAGCCGGAGAAGAGCATTCCGAAAGCCACAAACCAGGTGATCTACCGTATCCTGATCTTCTATATCGGTTCGCTGGCGGTACTGCTGTCGCTCTATCCCTGGACTAAAGTCATCGAAGGCGGCAGCCCGTTCGTGATGATTTTTCACGAGTTAGGCGACAGCCTGGTGGCTAACGCGCTGAACGTGGTGATCCTGACTGCGGCGTTGTCGGTGTATAACAGCTGCGTTTACAGCAACAGCCGTATGCTTTACGGCCTGGCTAAACAGGGCAACGGTCCGAAATCGCTGCTGAAGGTGGATCGTCGCGGCGTACCTTATGTGGCGCTTGGCCTGTCTGCACTGGCGACCGCCATCTGCGTATTGATCAACTACCTGATGCCGGGTGAAGCCTTTGGCCTGCTGATGGCGCTGGTCGTCTCCGCGCTGGTGATCAACTGGGCGATGATCAGTCTGGCGCACCTGAAGTTCCGCCGTAAAAAGGATCAGCAGGGCGTGACTACCCGCTTCAAAGCGATGTTCTATCCGGTGGGCAACTGGATCTGTCTGCTCTTTATGGCCGCAATTCTGGTTATCATGGCGATGACCCCAGGCATGGCTATCTCCGTCTGGCTGATCCCTGTGTGGCTGGTGATTCTGGGTATCGGTTACTTTGTGAAGAATAAAGCGCAGCAGCGCTAAACGATTCTGCTGACTGCTTTCCGCCGGCGATACCCTTGTCGCTGGCGGAATATTCCCCTCTCCCAGCCCTGTTTGCTTGCCGATCAACCTCACATTTCTCTCCGCGCGCGCGTTTTGTCCATTATCGTGACTATTTACTGCCAGCCATTCTGCTGATAATGCATTAATAATTTCTGCTCACACTGGATGAGCAGGAGAAAGACCATGAAAGGTTCCGCCCTCTCTTTTAAAGAGAAAGTGGGTTATGGCATGGGAGATGCCGGATGCAACATGATTAACGGCGCGATCATGCTGTTTCTCACTTACTTCTATACCGACATTTTTGGCCTGGCCCCGGCGCTGGTCGGCACCCTGCTGCTGTCGGTGCGGGTGCTGGATGCGGTGACCGATCCGATAATGGGCGCCATCGCCGATCGGACGCAAAGCCGCTGGGGGCGTTTTCGTCCATGGCTGCTCTGGGTTTCCGTGCCCTATGTGCTGTTCAGCGTGCTGATGTTCACCACACCCGACTGGAGCTACGACAATAAGGTTATTTACGCGTTTATTACCTACTTTCTGATGTCGCTCACCTATACCGCGATCAATATTCCCTACTGCTCGCTGGGCGGCGTGATTACCAACGATCCGGGTGAGCGCGTATCCTGTCAGTCTTATCGTTTTGTTATGGTCGGCATTGCTACCCTGATTCTCTCACTCTCGCTATTGCCGCTGGCGGAGTGGTTTGGCGGTGCGGACAAGGCGCGCGGCTACCAGATGGCGATGAGCGTTCTGGCGCTGATTGGTCTGTGTATGTTTCTTTACTGCTTCGCTACCGTGCGCGAGCGCATCCGCCCGGCTGTGCCCAGCAACGACGATCTGAAAAAAGACCTGCGCGACGTCTGGAAAAACGACCAGTGGGTGCGCATTTTGTTGCTGACCTTTTGTAACGTCTGCCCCGGCTTTATCCGTATGGCCGCCACTATGTATTACGTGACCTGGGTCATGGAGCAATCCACGCGCTTCGCCACGCTGTTTATTAGTCTCGGCGTAATCGGCATGATGGTTGGCAGCACGCTGGCGAAGGTGCTTACCGACCGCTGGTGCAAGCTTAAAGTTTTCTTCTGGACCAATATCGCGCTGGCGCTCTTCTCCTGCGGCTTTTACTGGCTCGACCCGCACGCCACAACAGCCGTGATGGCGGCCTATTTTCTGCTCAATATCCTGCATCAGATCCCCTCGCCGCTGCACTGGTCGCTGATGGCTGACGTCGACGATTATGGCGAATGGAAAACCGGCAAACGCATCACCGGGATTAGCTTTTCCGGCAACCTGTTCTTTCTCAAGGTTGGGCTGGCGGTCGCCGGGGCAATGGTGGGCTTTCTGCTCTCTTTTTATGGTTACGATGCCGGTGCGAAACAACAGTCTGCTGCCGCGCTTAACGGCATTATGCTGCTGTTCACGGTGATACCCGGTATCGGCTATCTGATTACCGCAGGGGTGGTGAGATTGCTGAAAGTCGATCGCGCATTAATGCGCACCATTCAGAACGATCTGGCACTGCGACGTGAAAATTTTCGCGAGCTTAATGAACTGACCACCATCAATCCGGGAGTGGTAAAATGAACACTGAATGGCCGAATCCCTTTATCGAGCAGCGCGCCGATCCCTTTATTCTGCGCCACGAAGCGCATTACTACTTTATCGCCTCGGTGCCTGAATATGATCGGCTGGAGATTCGTCAAGCCGACTCCCTCGCTGGCCTGCGTTCCGCCGAACCCGTTGTGGTGTGGCGCAAGCCCGACAGCGGTCCCTTCAGCCAGCTGATCTGGGCGCCGGAACTGCACCACATCAACGGGCAATGGGTAATTTACTTTGCGGCTGCGCCCACGCGCGCTATCAAGGATGGTCTGTTTCAGCACCGTATGTATGCGCTGGTTTGCGATGATGCCGATCCGTTAAGCGGCTACTGGCAGCCGTGCCGTCGCGTATTCACCCCTATTGACAGCTTCTCGCTGGATGCGACCCATTTTGTTCATCAGGGAAAAAACTGGTATCTCTGGGCGCAGAAAGATCCTGCCATACCCGGCAATTCAAACCTTTATCTGGCGCAGCTGATCAATCCGTGGACGATTAAGGGACAGCCGGTAATGCTGAGCCGTCCTGAATATGAATGGGAGTGTGCGGGGTTCAGCGTCAACGAAGGCCCGGCGGTGATTTGTCATGGCGAGCGGCTGTTTGTCACCTACTCAGCCAGCGCGACGGATGAAAATTACTGTCTGGGATTGCTGAGTATTGACGTGAATGCCGATCCGATGCAGGCCGACAACTGGCAGAAATCAGCACGGCCGGTGTTTGGCACCAGCTGGCAGAATCGGCAATATGGTCCGGGACACAACAGTTTTACTCAGGACGAAACCGGTCGCGAGGTGATGGTTTATCATGCGCGCAACTACACCGAAATTGAGGGCGATCCGCTCTGGGATCCCAACCGTCATACGCGGCTGAAAACCATTGACTGGCGTGACGACGGCACCCCTGATTTCGGCGTGCCGCCCGCCGATTACACCAGCGCGCCGTAAATCGTCAGCAGCGCCACTACCACAACCAGCACCAGCGAGACCCGCTTCGCCAGCGCCACCGCGACACGCGGCGTCTCGACTTTATCCAGGTGCGGATCGCGCGCCAGCGAGAATTGCGCCAGGCTGGTCAGCACCTGATACTGGGCGCTGCGCCAGTCGGTTAACGAAGCGAACCAGGCGGGCAAGGCGCGCTCGCCATGTCCCAGCAGGGCATAAGCGACGCCAGCCAGGCGCACCGGGATCCAGTCCAGCAGATGAAGGATTTTGTCCACGCCCGACTGCGCACGCTCCAGCGGCGACTGATGTCGTGCCAGCCAGCTCTGCCAGGCGCGCAGAAAAGCGTAGCCGACCAGCAGCACCGGTCCCCATTGCCCGCCTGCCACGAACCAGAAAAGCGGCGCCAGATAAAAGCGAAAGTTAATCCACAGCAGCGCATTCTGCAGCTCGCGCAGAAACTCCCCCTCGCTGCATTCAACCGGTACGCCGTGGATCAGGGTCAGTTCTGCGGCCATCGCCTGATGCGCAGCCAGGTCGTCATGGCTGGCCGCCTTGAGATAGGCATGATAATGCAGACGCACCGAACCGGCGCCGATGCACAGCAGTCCGACCACAATCCAGAACAGCAGCTGTACCACGCCAAACAGCACGCCCTTCAGGCTCCAGACCACCAGCCAGGTAATCAGCATCGCCAGCAGCGTCATCAATAGCGTGCGCAGCAGCGAAAAATGCCGACGCTGCCGAAACAGCGGCTCAAGCCGGTGATCTAACTGCCAGTGCTCGCCCAGCTTAAACAGGCGTTCCCAACCTAACACTAACAACAGGGTAAACAACGTCATACCAGCGGCTCCCGCAAGATCATACCTTCTCCTGCATTATTTGTGTCCTGTAGCGATTCCAGTCGAATGCCGGACCAGGATCGGTTTTACGTTGGGGTGCGATATCGCTGTGCCCGGTGATTCGCTCCGGCGTCAACGGATAGTGCGTCAGTAATAATTGGGTGATGGCGCTTAGCTGCTGATACTGCGCATCGGTGTAGGGCAAGGCGTCGGTGCCCTCCAGCTCAATGCCAATGGAGAAATCGTTGCAGTTTTCCCGCTCCTGAAAGCAGGAGACGCCCGCGTGCCAGGCGCGCTTGTCGAAAGGGACATACTGAACGATCTCGCCGTCGCGGCGAATCAGACAGTGCGCGGCGACGCGTAGCTGGCAAATATCGGCAAAATAAGGATGCGCATCGGGCGGAAGCGTTCCGGTGAAAAGCCGATCGATCCAGGGACCGCCAAACTCACCGGGCGGCAAACTGATGTTATGTATGACCAATAGCGAAGGCGCTTCGTTATCCGGCCGCTCGTTAAAGTGCGGCGATAATACTTTTCGCGCTTCAGCGATCCAGCCCTGTTCCAGTCTCATGCCTTATCTACCTTTTCTTAGTGTCGGCTGAGAATAACATGATTTTTTTAACCTTCTTGTCGCATAATGCGTTATGTAAACAGATGTTACAGGCCATGGGTTATTTTTCCAGCGCAGCATCAATAAGACAAAGCCTTGCTGTTAAGGATACTAAACAAAAAGCGAACCTGCTTCTGGCAAGCTTGCGTTATTCACGCTAGAGTGACCCTTTTCTCCTCTCTTTCAACCGGAGCGCTCAGCTTATGTCAACCCGAGGTTATGACCCCGATCGCCGCCGTAAAGAACTTCTTCAGCGTATTGAACATGACATTCCCTCCGCCGTAGCGCGGGCATTGCAGGAGGATCTTGGCGGCGAAGTCGATGCTGACCGGGATATTACCGCCCTGCTGCTGCCCGCTGACAAGATGGCTCATGCGCAGGTTATCACGCGCGAGGCGGGCGTTTTTTGTGGTAAACGCTGGGTCGAAGAGGTTTTTATCCAGTTAGGCAATAAGGTAACGCTTACCTGGCACGTTGAGGATGGACAAACGCTGATCGCCAATCAGGCGCTGTTCGATATCGACGGCCCGGCGCGCCTGCTGCTTACCGCAGAACGCACCGCCTTAAATTTCGTACAAACCCTTTCCGGCGCGGCGACAGAAGTTCGCCGCTACGTATCACTGCTGGAAGGGACAAAAACTCAGCTTCTTGATACCCGCAAAACATTGCCGGGTCTGCGTACCGCGCTGAAATATGCGGTGCTGTGCGGCGGCGGCAACAATCATCGTCTGGGACTTTCCGACGCCTTTTTGATCAAGGAAAACCATATTATTGCCAGCGGCTCGATTCGTCAGGCCGTAGAAAAAGCGCTCTGGCTCTATCCCGACGTGCCGGTTGAAGTAGAGGTGGAAAACCTGCAGGAGCTCTCCGCCGCGCTGGATGCGGGTGCGGACATTGTGATGCTGGATAACTTCACCCCTGAAACGATGCGCGAAGCGGTCGCCATCACTAACGGCCGCGCCCTGCTGGAAGTCTCCGGCAACGTCACTGATGAGACGCTGCCGCTCTACGCCCAAACCGGCGTGGACTACATCTCCGTCGGCGCCTTGACCAAGCATCTGCGCGCGCTCGATCTCTCCATGCGCTTTCAGGAAGTCTGACAAGCCGCTGCCGCCCGGCCTGCGTCGGGCGGTGTTTTGTGAACGGGCTTCCGGTTCGACTTCAGTTTCCTGCAACGCCGACGCTTTCCTGCGTAACGCTTTCCAGCCGCAAAATCTCCCGCTTTTTTCGTCATCCCATTCTTTTTATGGTGACGCCTTCTCAACAAGGAGGCTGAAAGATGAAAAAAGAAGAGGGATTTACCCTGATAGAGCTCATGATCGTGGTGGGCATCGTTGCCATCCTCAGCGCTATCGGTTTGCCCGCCTATCAAAACTATCTGCAACGTGCCGCACTGACCGACATGCTACAAACCATGGTGCCTTACAAAACCGCCGTAGAGCTGTGCGCCATTGAACATGGCGGACCGGCGCAGTGTAGCGCAGGTGAAAATAACATTCCGGCGGCGAAAGGTTCGCGCTATGTCTCATCGCTGAGCGTGGTTAACGGCGCAATCAGCCTGACCGGCCAGGAGAGTCTGAGCGGCCTGAGTGTAGAAATGCTGCCGGTCTGGGACAGCAATGAAGGCTTTATCACCTGGCAGCGTAGCTGTAATAGCGATAGCAGCAGCCTGCGTGATAACTGTCTTGCCCAGTTCCGCTTTGCCGATAAGGAAGGCGCAGAATGAGCGAACAGCGACGTGCATTACAGCTCCTTTGCCAGCGTTACCGGGCCGTTATCCTGAGCCATAACGACATGCTGTTACGCGTCGCCCTGGCCGATACGCCGTCAGGAGAATTTCTTGAGGCGCTGCGGTTTGCCAGTCAGTGTCAGGTTGAGGTGGAGTGCTGGCCGCAGGCGCGGCTGGAGCAGTATCAGCAGCAGAATGCTTCGCCTGTCGGGGCGCATGAACACGCCCCCACAGAATCGGCAGTTGAAGCGGTAAACCAGATTCTGCGTCAGGCGCTGGAGCGCCGTGCTTCCGATATTCATATTGAGCCTCAGCATAACCTGATGCGCGTGCGTTTGCGTATCGATGGGGTATTACAAACGCTCACCAATCTGCCTGAAGCGCAGCCCAACGCCATGCTGGCGCGGTTGAAAATATTAGGCGGCATGGATATCGCCGAGCGGCGTTTGCCGCAGGATGGTCAGTTCGCTCTGGAGCTGAACGGGAAGCAGGAGGCTTTTCGCCTCTCTACCCTGCCGACCCGCTGGGGTGAAAAAGCGGTCATTCGTCTTTTGCAAAGCGAGGCGTCGGCCATCTCGCTGGATAAGCTCGGCATGCATGCGAACCAGCTTCGCCAGTTTAAAGCGGCGCTGGCACGGCCGCAGGGGCTGATTCTGGTTACTGGCCCAACCGGCAGCGGGAAAACCTTTACGCTTTATAGCGGCCTCAGCGCGCTTAACGTGGCGGAGAAAAATCTTTGCAGCGTGGAGGATCCGGTAGAGATCCCGCTGGCGGGCATCAACCAGACCCAAATCAATCCAAAGTGCGGTCTCGATTTTAACCGCGTGCTGCGCGCGCTGCTGCGTCAGGACCCGGACGTGATTATGATTGGCGAAATACGCGATGCGGAAACTGCCGAGATCGCCGTAAAGGCGGCGCAAACCGGCCACCTGGTACTTTCTACCCTGCATACTAACTCCACTGCCGAAACCCTGACCCGGCTACGGCAGATGGGGCTGCCCGGTTATCTGCTGAGCTCTGCGCTGCGGCTTATTATCGCGCAGCGTCTGGTGCGGCGGCTTTGCCCACACTGCCGACAGCCTTCACAGATCGTCTCCCATTTTCCCAGCGAACTTTGGCCTGGCACCTTGCAAACCTGGCGCGCGCCGGGCTGCGATCACTGTTTTTCCGGCTATTTTGGTCGACTGGCGCTGTTTGAAGTGTTGCCGATAACAGCTAAATTACAGAATGCCATTGCCGCTGACGCCCCTTTTGAACAAACCCTGCTGCTGGCGAAACAGCAGGGAATGCGCAGCCTGTTTGTTGCGGGGCTGGAAGCGGTTAGCCGTGGCGATACCTCACTGGAAGAGATGCAACGCGTAGTAGGCATGGATGATGGCTGAAGTATCGCTTTTTCACTGGCAGGCGGTGGATGGCGCAGGCAATCTGCAACAGGGAGAATCACTGGCGGCAAGCAGCGAACTTCTGTTGCGACAGTTGGCCGATCGTGAGCTGCTGCCAGTCTCCTGGCGCAAACGAAAAACCTGGCGCGCGCGCGACTGGAAATGGGAGCAGAAAATTGCCCTGTTTCGCCAGCTGGCTACCTTACTCAAAGCGGGCCTGCCCTTATCAGAAGGATTACGCCTGCTCGCTGACGGCCATCCGCATCCCGGATGGCGCGCGTTGCTGAACGATCTGCAGCGCAGCGTAATGAAAGGTGAGGCCTTTTCAGCAGCGTTACGCCAGTGGCCGCAGGTTTTTCCATCGCTCTATCCCGCTTTGATGCAGGTCGGTGAACTGACCGGCCAGCTGGATGAATGTTGTAATCAACTGGCGCAACAGCAGACTCGCCAGCAGCATCTCTGGCAAAAGGTGGTAAAAGCGCTGCGCTATCCCTTGTTTATTCTGTTGGTGGCTGTCGGCGTCACCGTGGGTATGCTGCTGTTTGTGTTGCCAGAGTTCGTCTCGGTTTACAGCGCCTTTAATGCGCCGTTGCCAGCCTTTACCGCTGCGGTAATAGCGCTATCACAAGGATTACAACGTTGGGGCGGGCTTATCGCAGCGGTGGCGCTGAGCATTGCGTTTGGCTGGCGAAAACTGCGAAAGGCATCAGCGGACTGGCAACGCAGGGAGCAGTTGCTGATGCTGCGGTTGCCGCTGATCGCTCCGCTCTGGCGCGGCAGCCAGCTGAGCCAGATCTTTGCCATCCTGCAGCTTACGCAAAAAGCGGGCCTGACGCTGTTGCAGAGTTTACAGGCAGTCGAGGAGACGCTGACGCCCTTGATCTGGCGTGAAGCGGTGGGTTATCTCCAGCAGCATATCGCTCGTGGACTGCCTTTGCACCAGGCGGTACAAGACCACAGGCTGTTTACGCCGCTTTGTCATCAGCTTATCAGGGTTGGCGAGGAAGCGGGCGCGCTGGATATCATGCTGGCGAGGCTGGCTGAATGGCATGAAGGACAAACGCTGTCACGCGCGGAAAGCCTTGCCGCATCGCTGGAGCCGATGATGATGGTGGTGATTGGAGGAATCGTGGGTACGCTGGTGATTGCCATGTACCTGCCGGTTTTTGGCTTGGGCGATGCGATACAGTAAGGGCACGCCAGGCGCGCACCCTTACCGGCTGCTTACTCAGCGTGTAAAAACGCGGTTTTCCTGCTCTGCCACGCGAATAAAGGTGGTGCGCTTGGTCAGCTCTTTGAGCCGTTCAGCGCCTACATAGGTACAGGCTGAACGCAGGCCGCCCAGAATATCGCGCGCCGTTTCCTCGACCGGACCGCGTAAAGGCAGCTTAACTGTTTTGCCTTCCGCGGCACGATATTGCGCGACGCCGCCAACGTGGCGTTTCATCGCCGATTCGGAACTCATCCCGTAGAACAGCATAAACTGCTCGCCGTTCTCCTCAACAATGGTGCCTTCGCACTCATCATGCGCCGCCAGCATGCCGCCGAGCATCACGAAATCCGCACCGCCGCCAAACGCTTTAGCCACGTCACCCGGCACGGAACAGCCGCCGTCGCTGACAATCTGGCCGCCGAGGCCATGCGCGGCGTCAGCGCATTCGATTACCGCAGAGAGCTGAGGATAACCCACCCCTGTTTTCACACGGGTGGTACAGACTGAGCCGGGGCCAATGCCCACTTTAACAATATCAGCGCCGGAGAGGATCAGCTCCTCCACCATTTCGCCGGTCACGACGTTGCCGGCGCAAATCGTCATGCCCGGAAAGGCTTCACGCGCGCGCTGCAAAAACTCAACGAAATGCTCTGAATAGCCATTGGCGACATCAATACAGAGAAACTTCAGCGCCGGGGAAAGGGCGACAATGGCGCTGAGTTTGCTGAAATCCGCTTCGGATGTGCCGGTGGAAACCATCAGATGATTAAGCACTGACGCCGGTACGCGCTGGATAAAGGCTTTCCACTGCTCCACGCTATAGTGTTTATGTACGGCGGTGAGAATATCAAACGAGGCCAGTGCCTCGGCCATGCTGAAGGTGCCCACGGTATCCATGTTTGCAGCGATAACCGGCACGCCTGTCCAGCTCAGCCCGGAGTGTTTAAAGGTGAAAGTCCGCTCCAGTTCAACCTGAGATCGGCTTTTCAAGGTGGAACGCTTAGGCCGAATCAGCACATCTTTAAAGCCCAGCTTCAAATCTTCTTCAATACGCATAAGGAATATCCTGGTTAGTGGCAGCGAACACTGTTCGGGTGCAGCTCACGGCTCCAGTGACGTTATCATACGCGCCATTTGCCCGCCGACAAGACTGCGAATTTCACTTTATATAAGCTACAATCCGATAAATTTACCTGTGAAACGTGATTGTGATCGTGCGCTCATTTTGTTCCGGGTTCGAAGCAAGGGCGCAGTCTGTGGTTGTTACGATCGCTATCAGTGAGAGAGTGAGATGCCCTATACCGTTGCGCTGACCGGCGGAATCGGCAGCGGAAAAAGTACTATCGCCAACGCGTTTGCCGACTTTGGTGTTGAAATTATTGATGCCGACATCATTGCCAGAGAGGTCGTTGAGCCGGGCACGCCTGCTTTGCAGGCCATTGCGCAGCGTTACGGCAATCGCATGTTGAACCCTGACGGAACCTTGTTGCGCGCGGCGTTACGTGAGGTGATTTTCCGCTCGCCGGATGAGAAAGCCTGGTTAAATCAGCTGCTGCATCCTCTGATCAACGCCCGTACCCGGCAGCTGAAGGCGCAGGCCGCCTCGCCCTACGTACTGTGGGTGGTACCGTTGCTGGTGGAAAATGGGTTGCAGCAGCAGGCCGATCGCGTACTGGTGGTGGATGTGGATGAAGAGACGCAGATTACCCGCACGTTGAAACGCGATCGCATTTCACCCGAACAGGCTAAAAATATTCTTGCTGCTCAGGCTACGCGACAACAGCGCCTGGCAGCTGCCGATGACGTCATAGATAACAGCGGCGCACCTGAAGCTGCGCTGCCGTATGTTGCCGAACTCCACCAGCGTTATCTGGCGCTGGCGGCAACGAAACAGGATTAACATCATGAGTACAGTCGTTCTGTTTGAACACCCATTAAATGAAAAAATGCGCACCTGGCTGCGCGTTGAGTTTCTTATTAATCAGTTATATGAAACCATTCCGGTTACCAGCACCGTTACGGCGCTGGGCTTCTTTCGCATCGTGGGCGACCTGCTGGATATTTTCGAGCGCGGCGATATGCGCACCGAACTGCTTAAAGAGCTCGATCGTCAGCAGCAGAAACTGCTGGCGTGGACCGATGTTCCTGGCGTGGATAGCGAGCGCGTTAACGCGCTGCGCGACCAGTTAAAAGCTCACTCTGCCGAGCTGATGGCCGCACCGCGCATGGGGCAACCTCTGCGCGAAGATCGCTTAATTGGCCTGGTTCGCCAGCGCCTGAGCATTCCCGGCGGCTGCTGCAGCTTCGACTTACCGGGTTTGCATATTTGGCTGCATCTTCCGCAGGCGGCGCGCGATGAGCAGGTTAATGCATGGCTGGCGACGCTGACGCCGCTGCGGGCCAGCCTCGCGATGATTCTCAACCTGATTCGTCAATCCGGCGTATTTCGCCATCAAACCAGCCTGAATGGTTTTTATCAGGACAATGCCGAAGGCGCCGATTTGTTGCGCCTGCAGTTGACGCTGGAGGACTCGCTTTATCCTCAGGTTTCCGGACATAAGAGTCGCTACGCGATACGCTTTCTGCCGCTCGACAGCGAACGCGGCGAAGTGCCAGCGCGCCTGAATTTTGAACTGGCATGTTGTTGAGAGGTAAATCATGCAAAATGAAATGGTAACCGTAAGCTGCCCGAACTGCGGGAAAGTGGTGATTTGGGATGAGCTGAGCCCGTGGCGGCCTTTTTGCAGCAAGCGCTGCCAGCTGATTGACCTGGGCGAATGGGCGGCGGAAGAAAAACGCATTCCTAGCAGCGGCGATATGACAGACAGCGACGAGTGGAGTGAAGAGGATCGCTAGAGCATTGTGGGGCTGTTTGCCCCACAAGGTTTAAAGCGCGCCGGAAACCAGGCGGGAAATCAGTCCATGATTGGCAGGTGGGAACTCATCTGCCACGAGATCCTGTTGCTCAACCCAACGCTGCGGCTGTCCTTCCCGTCCCCACGGCTCGCCTTCCCAGTTCTCCACCAGGAAAAAATGCAGCGTGACGCGTACATCGTTGTAGCTGTGATCGGCACTGCCGATAGCCTGCGCCGCGGCCACCTCAATCCCGGTCTCCTCATGCAGCTCGCGCTTTAACGCTTCTTCAGCGCTCTCGCCCGCTTCGATTTTCCCGCCGGGAAACTCCCACTTATTGGCCATATGTGATGTTGCTGCCCGTTGAGTGAGGAAAATCTGTTTACTGGCATTGCGGATCACGCCCACTGCAACCTGCAGGTGTTTCATATATTGCTGTCCTGATCGTTTTAACGGGTAAGCGCAACATTGCGCATCATAAGATCGCTGATGTTAAACGCTATTGCTAAAGGGATAATGCCAAAAGCGCCGGCAAAATACAGCACAAAAAAAGGAGCCAGCGGCTCCTTTTCTGTTTTGGCTGACTGTCAGGCCAGGCGACCGTGGCACTGCTTATATTTTTTGCCTGAGCCGCACGGGCAAGGATCGTTGCGGCCCACTTTACGCTCGCCGCTTTGCGCCGCCAGCGCGACCGCCGCTTCCGTTTCGGTATCCACATGGCTCAGTCGCTGCTGCTGTGCCAGGCGCTCAGCGTCTTCACGGCGCTGCTGCTCCATCGCCTCAACCTCTTCCGGCATACGTACCTGTACCTTGCTTAGCGTGCTGATTACTTCATATTTCAGTGACTCCAGCATTGCCGCAAACATGGCGAAAGATTCGCGCTTGTACTCCTGCTTCGGATCCTTCTGCGCATAACCACGCAGGTGAATGCCCTGACGCAGATAGTCCATCGCCGCCAGATGCTCTTTCCACAGTGAGTCGAGCGTTTGCAGCATCACGCCTTTTTCAAAGTTGCGCATCATCTCTTCGCCCACGATCTCTTCTTTCGCGGCATAGCTCTCGACGGCGCGCGTCATGATACGCTCACGCAGCGTCTCTTCATGCAGATCCGGTTCTTTATCCAGCCAGTCAGCAATCGGCAGATCAAGATCGAAATCGTTACGCAGACGCTCTTCCAGACCCGGCACGTCCCACATTTCCTCCAGCGATTGCGGCGGAATGCAGGTATCGATAGTGGCCTTAAGCACATCCTCGCGGATGCTGTTGATGGTTTCGCTCACGTCCGCCACATCCAGCAGTTCATTACGCTGGCTGTAGATCGCACGACGCTGGTCGTTCGCCACATCATCATATTCCAGCAGCTGCTTACGAATATCGAAGTTACGGCTTTCAACTTTGCGCTGCGCATTGGCGATCGCCTTGGTAACCCACGGATGCTCAATCGCTTCACCCGGTTTCATTCCCAGCTTACGCATCATATTGGAGACGCGATCCGAGGCAAAAATACGCATCAGCGCATCTTCCATTGAAAGGTAAAAACGAGAGGAACCGGCATCGCCCTGACGACCTGCGCGGCCACGCAGCTGGTTATCGATACGGCGTGATTCATGGCGCTCAGTACCAATAATATGCAGACCACCCGCCGCCAGCACCGCTTCGTGACGCTGCTGCCAGGCTGATTTGATCGCTTCAATCTGAGCGGCATCAGGTTCCTGCAGTTCGGCGATCTCTGCCTGCCAGCTGCCGCCCAGCACGATATCGGTACCACGACCGGCCATGTTGGTGGCAATGGTCACCGCGCCCGGCTGGCCAGCCTGGGCCACGATATCCGCTTCGCGCGCATGGAACTTGGCGTTCAGCACGTTATGCTTGATGCCTGCGCGGGTCAGCTCGTTTGACACCACCTCAGATTTTTCAATCGAGATAGTCCCGACCAGCACCGGCTGTCCGTTCGCGGTGCGCTCGCGGATATCTTCAATGATGGCGTCGATTTTTTCTTTCTCGGTCATGTAGACCAGATCCGACAAATCTTTACGCACCATCGGACGGTTGGTCGGCACAACAATGGTATCAAGCTTGTAAATGGAGCTGAACTCAAAGGCTTCCGTGTCAGCCGTACCGGTCATACCGGCCAGTTTCTCGTAGAGACGGAAATAGTTCTGGAAAGTGATGGAGGCCAGCGTCTGGTTTTCGTTCTGAATCTCCACGCCTTCTTTCGCTTCCACCGCCTGATGAAGACCATCGGACCAGCGACGCCCCTGCATGGTACGACCGGTGTGCTCATCAACGATGATCACTTCGCCATCTTTGACGATGTAATCCACATCGCGCGTAAAGAGCACATGCGCACGCAGCGCTGCGGTGACATGATGCATCAGCATGATATTGGTCGGTGAATAGAGCGATTCGCCCTCTTCCATGATGCCCTGGCTGACCAGCAGCTCTTCAATCGTCACCAGACCACGCTCGGTCAGGTGAACCTGACGCGCTTTCTCATCCACGGAGAAGTGACCTTCGCCCTGGAAGGTATCAGAATCTTCTTTTTCCTGACGGATCAGATGAGGAATGATTTTGTTTACTTTGATATAGAGATCGGAACTGTCTTCTGCCGGTCCTGAGATGATCAGCGGCGTACGCGCCTCATCAATCAGGATGGAGTCCACCTCATCCACCAACGCATAGTGCAGCTTGCGCTGAACGCGATCTTCCGGGCTGAACGCCATGTTGTCGCGCAGGTAGTCAAAGCCGTATTCGTTGTTGGTGCCGTAAGTGATATCGGCCGCGTAGGCGGCACGTTTGGCCGGCGCCGGCATGTTAGGCAGGTTGATGCCCACGGTCAGGCCAAGGAACTCAAACAGTGGACGGTTGTTTTCGGCGTCACGCTGCGCCAGATAGTCGTTCACCGTAATGACATGCACGCCCTTGCCGCTCAGCGCGTTAAGATAAGCGGGCAGCGTTGCCGTCAGCGTTTTACCTTCACCGGTACGCATTTCGGCGATGCAGCGATCATTCAGCACCATCCCGCCAATCAGCTGTACGTCAAAGTGACGCATATTAAATACGCGCTTACTCGCTTCACGTACTGTGGCGAAGGCTTCCGGGATCAGGTTCTCCAGCACTTCGCCTTTCTCCAGACGCGCGCGGAACTCCTGAGTTTTCGCTTTAAGTTCATCATCAGAGAGCTTGACGAAATCAGGCTCCATTTTGTTGATGATCTCTACCGCTTTGCGCATGCGGCGCAAAGTACGATCGTTGCTGCTACCAAAAACCTTGGTTAATAATTTGATTAACATGATAAATATGTTCTCAATTCAGCCGTGACAACACGGGCTGCGAAATCTTAACAGAGTGAAAAAACCAACAAGCTTAGCAGAGATCGGATTGCGGACCGGCGCGAATGCCCAGAACTTTAGCTCGCCAGCGTCCACTGTGAAACGATTCGGCACTGGATGGCTGTGCTTTTTCAGCAGCATGCTGGAGCAAGAGAGGCTGTGATTGATGCGTCAGTAGCGCGTGCAGTGAATCGATTAACGCCAGCTTTTGCACCGCCAGCGGCAGCGCATCGGCCTGCTCGGTAAGATGTTGCGGCGCAAGCGTAAAGGAGAGATGGCGAATAACGGTGCGAATGGCATGCTGATGCCAATAATCCACCGTAAAATTGGGCCGCCTTGCCGTTTCCTGCAGACGAATAAGATGATCGAAACGGGCGGCATTGCCGATAAACTGGCTGCTTGAGGGTTTTTCAGGCTGCGCATTTGGATCGGTGCTTTGTGCGTTGACCGGCAAGCCAAGGCTGGCCGCCACCATCCCGAATAAGAGATGAGGCCAGAAATAGCGTCTGCCAAATTGTCGCCAGCGTAGAAGAATTCCGATCACAACCTGTCCATAGAACACAACGTGGAGGAGCCTGCCTGTTGCGTTATCGCAACGGCGCCATGCCTGTTTAAGCGCCTGATAGTATCACTATTGCGCTGTTTCCACATCAAAGATTGGTGTCGTCAGAGAGAAACCGCGCTTTTTTGCGCAGGCTTTCAGCAGGGAAAGAAAAGTGTGGAAGCAGGAGCGCAACGCAGAGAAAAAACAATAAAAACAGCTGGTTCAACTGACCGGAGAGAGTGTCAGCGAAACCAGCTGCCTTAACAGCTTATGCCAGAACCAGGTTCGGGGCTTTGAATGCCAGCGGCAGTTCAGCTTCGTCTTTGAAGGTCGCCCATTCCCAGGCTTCCTGTTTCGCCAGCACCGCCTGCAGCAATTTGTTGTTTAAGGCGTGGCCCGATTTAAAGGCGGTGAACGCGCCGATAATGTTGTGGCCGCACATAAACAGATCGCCGATAGCGTCCAGCATTTTGTGACGAACGAACTCATCTTCGAAACGCAGGCCTTCTTCATTCAGTACGCGGAAATCATCAACCACGATGGCGCAATCAAGACTACCGCCCAGGCACAGGCCACGAGACTGCAGATATTCGATTTCGCGCATAAAGCCGAAGGTACGCGCACGGCTGATTTGGCGCATAAAGGCCTCAGCCGAGAAGTTCATCTTGTAGCGCTGCGAACTGGCATCGATCGCCGGGTGTTTGAAGTCGATAGTAAAATCGAGCGAGAAGCCGTTAAAGGGTCTGATCTCAGCCCATTTATCGCCATCTTCAACACGCACTGTTTGCTTCACGCGCACGAATTTTTTCGCGCTGTTCAGCTCGTCGATACCGGCATCCATCAACAAATAGATGAAAGGCGCAGCGCTGCCGTCCATAATCGGGATTTCCGGCGCATCAACTTCAACAATAATGTTGTCGATACCCAGACCCGCCAGCGCGGCATTAAGATGCTCGACCGTGGAAATACGCACGCCTTCATCGTTCACCAGGCAGGTACTCAGCATGGTGTCGCGCACGTATTTTGCATCAGCCGGGAAGTCTACCGGTGGATTCAAGTCAGTGCGACGATAGATGACCCCGGTATTAGCCGACGCAGGGCGCAACGTCAGGGTGACTTTCTTGCCGGTATGCAAACCGACGCCAGTCGCCTGAACGATACGTTTTAGAGTCCTTTGTTTGATCATCGTATTATCTCGCAATATTACCCATCCGACCGCCAGTATACTTTACCGGCGGGCGAGTACTTTAGCACAAAGAGCGGAGAATCCCAATTCTCAGCTTATTCCTAGTCGGCCTGCTTGCGCAGAAACGCCGGAATATCCAGATAGTCAGGCTCTTTGTTTGACGGCGTATTCTGGTCGTTTACCACTTTAGCGGCCGGCTTCTGCTCCTGCGGCGGCAGCGGTGACATACCGTGCTGCTGGTAGCGATGATCCATAACCGGCTGGCTGGCGGGTTTGTTAGTGACCAGCGTGATTTCCGGGCGCTTATCCATGCCGATACCGGTTGCTACCACGGTGACGCGCAGTTCGTCATTCATTTCCGGATCCAGCGAAGTGCCGATCACTACGGTCGCGTTGTCAGAGGCGAAGGCGCGGATGGTGTTACCCACGGTTTCGAACTCGTCCAGACGCAGGTCAAAGCCAGCCGTGATGTTAACCAGTACGCCACGTGCACCGGAGAGATCGATATCTTCCAGCAGCGGGCTGGAGATCGCCATTTCGGCCGCTTCTTCCGCGCGGTCTTCGCCACAGGCAACGCCGGAACCCATCATGGCGTAGCCCATTTCGGACATCACAGTGCGCACGTCGGCAAAGTCGACGTTCATCAGACCCGGACGGGTAATCAGCTCAGCGATACCCTGCACTGCGCCTTTCAGCACGTCGTTGGCCGCGCCGAAAGCGTCCAGCAAAGAGATGCCGCGTCCCAATACCTTCAACAGCTTGTCGTTAGGGATGGTGATCAGCGAGTCAACATGCTTCGACAGCTCAGCGATACCCTGCTCGGCAAAAGCCATACGCTTTTTGCCTTCGAAGTTGAACGGCTTGGTAACCACCGCAACCGTCAGAATACCTAAATCTTTGGCGACTTCCGCCACCACAGGCGCCGCACCGGTACCGGTACCGCCACCCATGCCTGCCGCGATGAACACCATGTCTGCCCCGTCCAGCGCAGAACGCAGTGCTTCGCGATCTTCTTCTGCTGAGGTGCGGCCCACTTCCGGGTTCGCACCCGCGCCCAGCCCCTTGGTAATATTGTTACCAATCTGGATAGTCTGGCCGACCGCCGTTTTACGCAACGCCTGCGCGTCGGTGTTCACAGCGAAGAATTCCACACCTTCGATACGTTCGCGTACCATGTGTTCTACGGCGTTGCCGCCGCCACCGCCGACGCCGATGACTTTAATCACCGCGTCGTTGGTTAATTCCATAGGTTCAAACATGATTTCTCTCCGTTATGTGCCTGTCGCCTGGAGATCATTAATAGTGTCAGCATGATCCCCTTTTACTAAAATTAAAACTCTTTTTTCAGCCAACTGTTGATTCGTTTGAACCAGTTGCCGACTGACGCTCGTTTTTCCGTCTCCGCATCGCCATTCAGATGCGATTCTTTTCCGTAGTGCAGAAGTCCCACTGCCGTTGAGTAGTACGACTCCTGCGCATAATCTGTTAAGCCGGTAATGTTCAGCGGCTGACCGATGCGCACCTGCGTATGGAATACGCGTTGCGCGCAGGCCGCCAGCCCTTCAATCTGCGCCGCGCCGCCGGTTAATACGATGCCGGCGGCAAGATGGTGTTTCACTCCCTGCTGACGCAGCTGCTCCTGTAGCTGCAGAATCTCGTCGTTAACCAGATTCAGCAGCTCGGTGTAACGTGGCTCAATCACTTCCGCCAAAGTCTGACGCTGCAGGCTGCGCGGCGGACGACCGCCCACGCTGGGCACCTCGACGTTCTCATCTTTGCCGACAATGGACCCCAGGGCGCAACCGTGACGCACTTTGATCGCTTCCGCATCAGTGGGCGGCGTGCCGAACGCATAGGCGATATCGCTGGTCACCACGTTCCCGGCATACGGGATCACCTTGGTATGACGCAGCGCCCCGCCAGTATAGACGGCGATATCCATTGTACCGCCACCAATATCGACAACACAGACGCCCAGTTCACGTTCATCCTCGGTCAGCACCGCAAAGCTGGATGCAAGGCCGGCAAAAATCAATTGGTCAACTTTCAAGCCACAACGTTCAACGGCTTTGACAATATTTTTCGCCATATCGTTGTGGCAGGTGATCAAATGGACCTTCGCCTGCATACGCACGCCGGAAAGTCCCACCGGGTTTTTGATCCCTTCCTGATAGTCGATGGCATATTCCTGTGGGATCACATGCAGGATGCGGTGCTCATCGCGTACACGCACGGATTTGGCAGTATGTACTACGTTCTCCACATCATCCTGGGTGACTTCCTCTTCGGAAATCGGAACCATCCCGATTTCATTCTGACAACTGATATGTTTGCCCGATAATGCGAGGTAGACCGAAGAAATCTGACAATCCGCCATCAGTTCCGCCTGGTCGATGGCGCGCTGCACGCATTTCACCACCGACTCCAGATCGTTTACGCCGCCTTTATCCATACCGCGGGACGGGCAGCTGCCCACCCCAATAATGTTGACCATACCATCGGGCAGAATTTCCCCAACCAGGGCGGCAACCTTAGCGGTGCCGATTTCGAGTCCCACTACCAGTTTTCTGTCCGTTGCCTTGATCATTGTTGTTTAGCCTGTGCCTGGTTTTGTTGCTGATTACTGTCCTGTGGCTCCATCAATGCCGGCGACCAACCTACCGCCGCGCCCGAGTCATAACGCAAATCAACGTAGTCGACGCGTTTATTCTCCGTCTGCGCCTGCTGTTGCAGCACCGGCCAGAGCTCAATAAATCGCTGCAGACGCTTCATGGTGTCGCTGCGTCCAAGCTCAATTCGCACATCGTCACTGGTGACCAGCTGCCATGAACGCCGCGCCGCCATCGACGCCGCCTTCAGGGTTATCTTGTTCGCCTTTAGCACGTCACTGAGGTTGTGATAACCCGCCAGCACCTCTTTTTCGCTGCCTTCCGGCCCGTACAGCATCGGCAGCGTTTCTTTGCCGGCATGATTGGCCGGTACGCTGAACGACACGCCGTCAGCATCCACCATATGCAGGTCGTTCCAGCGGGCGATGGCGACATACTCAACCAGATGGATCTTCAGTTCGTCCGGCCACTGCTTGCGCACGCTGACCTGCTTGATCCACGGCAGGCGTTCGATCTGCTGCTGGATAATATTGACGTCCTGCGACATAAAGGTGCCGGGCGCGCCCAGCGACAGAATCGCCTGACGAATATCGTCGTTGGTGGTGTAGTGCGTCTGCCCGGTGACCACCAGTCTCGACAGCGGCAGTCGGGATGCGTCATTCATCCACTTCAGCACCACCAGTCCACCAAAAATCATGATGCCAACAACGATCAGCAAAAAACCAATGCCGAAGAGTCGGGCACCATTGCTCCGCCCGGAGCGCGCGCGCTGCTCCTGAGCTTCGCGGTTACGTACGTTCAGCGCCGCCTGTGACATATCAGTCGGCCAGCTCCAGAATACGCGCCACGAGCTGTGAGAAGCTCAAGCCCGCCTGCTTTGCCGCCATCGGCACCAGGCTATGGCTGGTCATGCCTGGCGAGGTATTCACCTCCAGCAGATAAAATTTTCCATCGCCGTCGCTCATTACATCCACACGACCCCAACCGCTGCAGCCCAGCGCCTGCCAGGCTGACAGCACCAGCGCCTGCAACTCCGCTTCCCGCTCCGCGCTTAAGCCGCTCGGACAGAAATATTGAGTATCGTCAGAAATATACTTTGCTTGATAGTCATAAAATTCGCTGGCGGTCTGAATGCGAATCGAAGGCAGGATACGATCGCCAACGATCCCCACGGTGTATTCCGCTCCGCTGAGAAAGGCCTCGACCAATACGTCGTTGTCGTGGCGAAACGCCTCTTCCAGCGCGGCGGGCAACGCCTCCAGGCTGTTGACCCGGCTGATGCCGACGCTGGAGCCTTCGCAGCTCGGCTTAACAAACAGCGGCAGGCCCAGCGCGGCAATCGCCGCCTCGGTCTCCGCGCTCAACCCGCTCTCCTTCTGCTGACGCGTTAGCCAGACAAAGCGTCCGGCCGGCAGTCCCCGCCCCTGCCACAGCAGCTTGGTGCGCAGTTTATCCATGGTGATCGCCGAAGCCATCACGCCGCTGCCGGTATAAGGCAGCTGAATAAAATCCAGAATGGCCTGCAAGGTGCCATCTTCGCCGCCGCGACCGTGCAGCGCGATAAACGCTTTGTCGAAACCTTCATCTTTCAGGCGCAGCACGGAAAAATCGCGCGTATCGACCGGATACGCATCGATGCCCGCTTCGCGCAGTCCAGCCAGCACCGCGTTGCCTGACATCAGCGACACTTCACGCTCCGCCGAGGTGCCGCCCATTAATACTGCTACTTTCTCAGCCATGCTGTTCCTCCTGCTGACGCGCCGGTTGCAGCTTCAGTTCAGCCAGTTTCCGGGCGATTTTGCCAACGTTACCGGCTCCCTGCACCAGGATCAAATCGTTGCCGGAGAGCGTCGGCGCCAGCATGCCAGGCAGCGCATCGTGATCGGAAACCAGAATCGGATCGACTTTGCCGCGACCGCGAATCGAGCGGCAAAGCGATCGGCTGTCGGCGCCGGGAATCGCCGGCTCGCCCGCCGGGTACACGTCCAGCATCAGCAGAACGTCAACCTGCGACAGCACATTGGCGAAATCATCAAACAGATCGCGCGTGCGGCTGTAGCGGTGCGGCTGGAACACCATCACCAGTTTTTTATCCGGCCAGCCCGCGCGTGCGGCTTTGATGGTGGCATCCACTTCCGTTGGATGATGTCCGTAATCGTCTACCAACATCGCGCTGCCCGCTGTGCCGTTCACCCCTTCGGTGGCGAATTCGCCCAGTACGTCGAAGCGACGACCTGTGCCCTGGAAACTCTCCAGCGCCGCCAGAATGGCGTGGTCATCAATGCCCTCCTCCGTGGCCACGGCAACTGCCGCCGCTGCGTTCAGCGCATTGTGGCGTCCCGGCGCGTTCAACGTCACCGTCATCAACGGCTTATCGTGACGCACCAGCGTAAAATGCCCCTGCGCGCCGTGCTGCTCATAATTCTCAATGCGCACGTCCGCGTCGTCGCTGAAGCCGTAGGTGGTAATCTGACGACCGACGCGCGGGATCAGATCGCGGATCACCGTATCATCCACGCACATCACCGCACGGCCGTAAAAAGGCAGGTTGTGCAGGAAGTTGATAAAGGTCTGCTTCAGGTTCTCAAAATCGCCCTGATAGGTATCCATATGGTCAGCTTCGATATTGGTGACAATGGCCACCATCGGCTGCAAATGAAGGAAAGAGGCGTCGCTTTCGTCCGCTTCCGCAATCAGATAGCGGCTGCTGCCCAGGCGCGCATGAGTACCCGCCGCTTTCACTAAGCCGCCGTTCACGAAGGTGGGATCGAGTCCGCCTTCGGCATAGATGCTGGAAACCATCGCGGTGGTGGTGGTTTTTCCGTGCGTCCCGGCAATCGCGATACCGTGGCGGAATCGCATCAGCTCCGCCAGCATCTCCGCACGACGGATCACCGGGATTCGCGCTTCACGCGCGGCAACCAGCTCCGGGTTATCCTGCGCAACCGCGCTGGAAACCACTACCACGCTGGCGTCATTAACGTTTTCCGGCCGGTGGTTAAAATAGATGGTCGCGCCCAGCGAGGTCAGGTGTTGAGTCACAGCGTTCGGCGCCAGATCGGAGCCGCTGATATGATAGCCTTCATTCGCCAACACTTCGGCAATACCGCCCATGCCGGCACCGCCGATGCCGACAAAATGGATGTGCCGGACGCGACGCATCTCGGGCACAATGGAACGCAGTTTTGCCAATTGTTGTGTATTCATCTTTCTCAATTACCTGTTGTTTCGGTTTGTGCCGTATAACGACACGGGTCAGCCGGGCTGACCGGAAAAGGTGTTTGCGGCTTTTGCCACTTCAACAGCGACACGTTCAGTGGCATCGGGAATCGCGACCTGACGGGCTTTTTCCGCCATCGCCAGCAAGGTTTCACGATCCCAATGACTCAGCGTTTCCGCCACGGCATCCGCATTAAACTGCGGCTGCTCATAAATTTTGGCTGCGCCCGCTTTCTCCAGCGGCAGCGCATTCCAGTACTGCTGGCGATCTTTATGCTGAAACGGGACAAAAATCGCCGGTAAACCCGCGGCCGCCACTTCGCTCACCGTCAGCGCGCCGGAACGGCAAACCACCACATCGGCCCAGGCGTAAGCGGCTGCCATATCATCGATAAACTCGACGATTTTGTGCTGCTCCTGCCCTGCCTGCTGATAGGCATTCAACACGCTTTCCAGCGCGCCTTTGCCTGTCTGGTGCCAGAGCGTAATCTGCTCGCCCATGCGGGCTGCCACCTGCGGCATCGTCTGGTTCAGAATGCGCGCGCCCTGGCTGCCGCCAATTACCAGCACCCGGATCGGTCCGCTGCGGTTCGCCAGACGCTGCGCCGGTAACGGCAGCGCCAGCACGTCGGTGCGCACCGGATTGCCTACGACGATCGCATCGGGAAACGCGCCGGGAAATGCCTGCATCACCTTTTTGGCGATTTTCGCCAGCCACTTGTTAGTCAGGCCCGCGATACCGTTCTGTTCATGCAGCACTACCGGAATGCCGCAGCTCCAGGCTGCCAGGCCGCCGGGACCCGAGACGTAGCCGCCCATGCCCAGCACCACATCCGGCTGCCACTTTTTCATAATGACGCGCGCCTGACGCCAGGCGTTGAAAATGCGCACCGGCGCCAGCAGCAGCGCCTTCGGGCCTTTGCCGCGCAAGCCGCTGATGCGGATAAATTCAATGTCGATGCCGTGCTTCGGCACCAGATCCGCTTCCATACGATCAGCGGTTCCCAGCCAGCGCACCTGCCAGCCCTGTTCCATCAGATGATGAGCAACGGCCAGGCCGGGAAACACATGTCCACCGGTTCCGCCCGCCATTACCATCAGTCGCTTGCCACTCATCGACCACCTCGGGTAAACGCCTGCGCTTTCGCCAGACGCGTTTCGTAATCTATGCGCAATAAAAACACAATGGCCGTCGACATGATAATCAGGCTCGAGCCGCCGTAACTGATCAGCGGCAGCGTCAGCCCTTTGGTTGGCAGCATTCCCGCTGCCGCGCCAACGTTCACCAGCGCCTGAAAGCTGAACCAGACGCCAATCGAGCAGGCCAGAAAACCGGCAAAACGCTGGTCAAGCTCTAATGCCCGGCGACCAATCGACATGGCACGAAAAGCCACGAAGAATACCATTAACAACGCCAAAACCACACCGACATAACCGAGTTCCTCCCCGATAATCGAGAAAATGAAGTCGGTATGCGCCTCCGGCAGATATTCAAGTTTTTGCACCGAATTGCCGAGGCCTTGTCCCCAGAACTCACCGCGGCCAAACGCCATCAGCGACTGGGTTAACTGGTAACCGCTGCCGAAGGGATCTTCCCACGGGTTCCAGAACGAGGTGACGCGACGCATACGGTACGGCTCGGCGATAATCAGCAGCACCACGGCAAAAATGCCGGAGCCGATAATCGCCAGGAACTGCCACAGCTTGGCCCCGGCGAGAAACAGCATCGCCAAAGTGGTGACGAACAACACTACCACTGTCCCTAAGTCCGGCTGCGCCAGCAGCAGCACCGCCAGCACCACCATCACGCCCATCGGCTTACAGAAGCCCCAGAAATTGTTGCGTACCTCTTCCACCTTGCGCACCAGATAGCTGGCGAGGTAGCAGAACAGCGTCAGCTTCGACAATTCAGCGGGCTGAATACGTAGCGGCCCGAGCGCAATCCAGCGTGATGCGCCGTTAACCGAACTGCCCACCACCAGCACGATCAGCAGCATCACTACCGACACCAGCAGCATAATGTTGCTGTAACGCTGCCAGAAACTCATCGGCACGCGCAGGGTGACCAGCGCGATACCCAGCGCCAGCGCCAGATAGAGCGCATCGCGCTTGGCAAAGTAAAACGGGTCTTCTGACAGACGCTGACCCACCGGCATCGAGGCCGAAGTCACCATTACGAAACCCACAATCGCCAGGCCAAAGGTCAGCCAGAGCAGCGTGCGATCGTAAAGCACCATCGGGGCGCCATCGCTTTCGCGTGCGCCAACGCCCATCACCCACTCTTTCAGACGCCCGGTAATAGCGCCCGCCAGGTTTTTCACTCCGGGAATGCGCATCAGCCCAACTCCTTCGCCAGCTGCGCGAAGCGTTCGCCGCGCTGTTCAAAATTACGGAACTGGTCAAGGCTGGCGCAGGCGGGCGAGAGCAAAACCATATCGCCTGGCTGCACCTGAGGCGCAATCTGTTCCATCGCCTGTTGCAATGTTTCGGTACGCGTGGCGATTTCGGGCCGCAAAGCGGCCAGCGCGTCGCCGTCGCGGCCAAAACAGTAAAGCCTGATTTTATTGCCCTGAAGGTAGTGCGCCAGCGGGGTAAAATCGGCGGATTTGCCGTCGCCGCCCAGCAGCAGCCAGAGCGTGCCTTTCACCTGCAAGCCGTTCAGCGCCGCTTCGGTGCTGCCGACGTTGGTGGCTTTCGAGTCATTAATCCAGCGTACGCCGTTACGTTCATGGGCCAGCTGAAAACGGTGCGGCAGACCGGTAAAGGTGGTCAATGCTTTCAGGCTGGAGGCGCGCGGCACGCCTGCGGCATCGGCCAGCGCCAGCGCCGCCAGCGCATTGGTATAGTTGTGCTGACCCACCAGCTTCATTTCGTCGGTGTTCAGTACCTTCTCACCTTTTACCCGCAGCCAGGTGCTGCCTTGCTGCTGGTTCAGATGATAATCGCCCACGTCTACGCCGAAGCTGACGCAACGCGCGTCAGCGCCGCGCACTGGCATCGTCATGCCGTCATCAGCATTGACCACGCAGACGTCGGCGTTTTCATAAATGCGCAGCTTGGCGGCGCGGTATTGCTGCATACCGAGCGGATAACGATCCATATGATCTTCGGTCACATTCAGGATCGTCGCCGCCGCGGCCTTCAGGCTCCAGGTGCTTTCCAGTTGGAAGCTGGAAAGCTCCAGTACATAAAGCTGCGCAGGCTCTTTCAGCAGGGATAAAGCCGGTAAGCCGATATTGCCGCCGATACCTACCTGCCAGCCTGCCGTTTTCGCCATTTCGCCCACCAGCGTCGTCACGGTGCTTTTGCCGTTGGAGCCGGTAATCGCCACGATTGGCGCCTGCGCCTCGCGGCAAAACAGCTCGATATCGCCAACGATTTCGATTCCCGCGTCAGCCGCTTCGCTCAG
Organism: Pantoea osteomyelitidis; assembly: GCF_044342975.1. Classification (NCBI taxonomy): domain Bacteria; kingdom Pseudomonadati; phylum Pseudomonadota; class Gammaproteobacteria; order Enterobacterales; family Erwiniaceae; genus Pantoea; species Pantoea osteomyelitidis. The sequence continues at coordinate 416,301 of NZ_JBGFSN010000003.1, read as the reverse complement.
GTCAGGATGAGCCAGCGCAATACCCGGACTGGCGATAATCAAATCAGCCGCCAGCAGCCAGTCGCGGTTAATGCCGCCAAGGTAACGCTCAACGTTTTCCGGCAGCTTATCAACGCCCGGCGGCGACACACGGGTATCCATCACGCGGGGCGTTACGCCCTGCGCTAAAAAGAAATCAACACAGGAGAGCCCGGTCAGGCCTAACCCGATAATGACTACTTTTCTGCCCCGATAGTCAGCCATAATTAACGTACCTTCAGCGTTGCCAGGCCAATCAGCACCAGCATCAGCGAAATAATCCAGAAACGCACAATCACGCGCGGCTCCGGCCAGCCTTTCAATTCATAGTGATGGTGAATCGGCGCCATGCGGAAAATACGCTGACCGCGCAGCTTGAACGATCCCACCTGCAGAATCACCGACAGCGTTTCAACCACGAATACGCCGCCCATGATCACCAGCAAAAACTCCTGACGCAGCAGCACAGCGATGGTGCCCAGCGCGCCACCCAGCGCCAGCGAGCCGACGTCGCCCATAAAGACCTGCGCCGGATAGGTGTTGAACCAGAGAAAACCGAGACCGGCGCCTACAATGGCGGTGCAGACGATCACCAGTTCGCCAGCATGGCGCAGATAAGGGATATGCAGATATTCCGCGAACACCACGTTGCCCGTTGCCCAGGCGACCAGCGCAAAGCCCGCCGCCACAAACACCGTGGGCATGATCGCCAGACCATCCAGACCGTCGGTGAGGTTGACCGCGTTGCCGGTGCCGACAATGACGAAGTAAGCCAGCAGCACATAGAACAAGCCGAGCTGCGGCATGATGTCTTTGAAGAACGGCACCACCAGCTGGGTAGCCGGGGTGCCTTTGCCCGCGACAAACAGCGCGAACGCCACGCCCAGCGAGATCACCGACATCCAGAAATATTTCCAGCGCGCGATCAGTCCTTTAGTATCTTTGCGCACCACTTTGCGGTAATCATCCACAAAGCCGATAACGCCGAAGCCGACCAGCACCACCAGCACGCACCAGACATAGGGATTGGAAGGATAGGCCCACATCAGCACCGAAACGGTGATTGAGGTAAGGATCATAATGCCGCCCATGGTCGGCGTGCCGCGCTTGCTGAAGTGCGACTCCGGGCCATCGTTACGTACGACCTGACCAATCTGTAACTTCTGCAGCCACGCGATCAGGCGCGGCCCCATCCACAGCGAGAGGAAAAGTGCGGTCAGCAGGCTGACAATGGCGCGAAACGTCAAATAGGAAAAGACGTTAAAGCCGGAATAGAATGTGACCAGATGCTCGGCCAGCCAGACTAACATGTTCCTTTCTCCTGTAAGCTCTGTACTACCTGCTCCATGGCGGCACTACGCGAGCCTTTTATCAAAACGGTAATTTCCGGGTATTCGGACAACAGCGTCCGTAAACGTTCAACCAGCGCGGTCTTATTGCTGAAATGTTCGCCAGCGCCGCTGGCTTCGCTGATGAAATGGCTGAGCGACCCGGTGCTGAGCACAAGATCGATACCTGCCAGCTTCGCCGCCAGACCAACCTCACGGTGGCACTGCTCCGCTTCGTCGCCCAGTTCCGCCATATCGCCCACCACCATCACGCGGTAGCCCGGCATGGTAGCCAGTACTTGTGCGGCGGCAGTCATCGAACCGACGTTGGCGTTGTAACTGTCGTCCAGCAGCAGCTGAGTGTCAGAGAGGCGCACCGGGAAAAGTCGGCCAGGCACCGCCTGCAACGTTTTCAGACCGGCCTGGATGGCGCTGAGCGGCACATCCACGGAGAGCGCCAGCGCCGCCGCAGCCAACGCGTTCGCCACGTTATGGCGGCCCGGCAGCGGCAGCAGGATATCGGTCTCGCCGCGCGGGGTATGCATGATGAATCGCGTGCCGTCGCCGCTGACCTGAATATCGCTGGCCCAGAAATCGCTGTCGGCCTGCGCCTGCGGCGCAAAGCGCCAGACGGTTTTGCCGTGCAGCTGCGTCTGCCAGTGCGGCCAGTCATTGCTTTCCTGATTCAGAATGGCCGTGCCATGCACCGGTAAACCGGCAAAGATTTCGCCTTTGGCTTTCGCCACGCCGTCCAGCGAGCCGAAACCTTCCAGATGCGCCGCGGCCAGGTTGTTGACCAGCGCGCTCTCAGGGCGCACCAGCTCGGTGGTATAAGCAATTTCGCCCTGATGGTTGGCGCCCAGCTCGATCACCGCGTAATCATGCTCCGGCGTCAGGCGCAGCAGCGTCATCGGCACGCCAAAATCGTTGTTGAGGTTGCCGGCGGTATAGAGCGTCTCGCCGCACTGGCGCAGAATCGCCGCCGTCATCTCTTTCACTGAGGTTTTGCCGGAGGAGCCGGTGAGCGCGACCACGCGCGCTTTGGCCTGCTGACGCACCCAGGCGGCAAGCTTGCCAAACGCCAGACGCGTATCGCTGACGATCACCTGCGGCACAGCGACCTGTAAGTGCTTACTCACCAGTAACGCCTGCGCGCCGTTGGCAATAGCGTCACCGACAAAATCGTGCGCGTCGAAGCGCTCGCCCACCAGCGCCACAAACAGGCTGCCGGCGGTAACCTTACGCGTATCGGTCGTCACGTCGTTCAGCGTGAGATCGCTGCCAACCAGCGTGCCGCCGCTGATTTCCGCCAGGGTTTGCAGAGAAACAGGAATCATACGATCACCCCCAGTAAACGGGCGACCGTCAGGCGGTCGGAGTAGTCGAGACGGTGGTTACCGACAATCTGGTAATCCTCGTGGCCTTTGCCCGCTACCAGCACAATATCGTCAGGCTGCGCCTGCATCACCGTATTGGTCACCGCCTGCGCCCGTCCTGACACCACGCGCGCCCGGCCCGGATCCAGCAGACCGCTCAGAATATCGTTCACAATCGCCATCGGCTCTTCGCTGCGCGGATTGTCATCGGTTATCACCACCACGTCGGCATACTGCTCGGCGATAGCGCCCATTAACGGGCGTTTTCCTTTGTCGCGATCGCCGCCGCAGCCAAACAGGCACCAGAGCTGGCCTTTGCAGTGCAGACGCGCCGCTTCGAGCGCTTTTTCCAGCGCGTCAGGCGTGTGGGCATAATCGACGACAACGGTAGGCTTGCCCGGCGCGTTAAACACCTCCATGCGCCCGCAGACTGGCTGCAGCTGTGAGGCGCTCTCCACAAGTCGATCCAGCGAATAGCCAAGCGCCAGCAGCGTGGCAAGCGCCAGCAGCAGATTACTGACGTTAAACGCGCCCATCAGGCGGCTTTCAATTTCGCCATCGCCCCAGCTGGAGCGGAAACGGATACGGGCGCCGTTGTCGTGATAATGCACGTCGGTCGCTTTCAGCCAACGACCATGGCAGCCTGGCTGTAAGTTATCTTCCAGCGTGACCGCGACCGCATCGGGCAATTTTTGCAGCCAGCGGCGACCTGCCTCATCATCGGCATTGATAATCGCCTGGCCCGGATGATGCTCTGAGAACAGCAGCCACTTGGCTGACTCGTAGCTCTGCATATCGCCGTGATAATCGAGATGGTCGCGGCTCAGGTTGGTAAATACCGCGGCGGCAAAAGGCAGCGCCGCCACGCGATGCTGCACCAGACCATGAGAAGAGATCTCCATTGCGGCGAGGGTCGCCCCCTGCCCTGCCAGATCGTGCAGCACTTGCTGCACCTCAACGGCAGAGCCGGTGGTATTTTCAGTCGGCACCAGGCGGCCATACAGGCCATTGCCGACGGTGCCCATCACCGCGCCGGTTTCGCCCAGCAGGTTCGTCCACTGCGCCAGCAGCTGCGTGGTGGTGGTTTTACCGTTGGTGCCGGTTACGCCGACCAGCTTCAGCTTTTCGCCCGGCTGGCGGTAAAAACGCCCGGCCAGCGCGGAAAGGCGTTGCTGCAGCTGCGCCAGGTAAATCACCGGCACGCCGTGCAGTTCGCGCATATCGCCGTCGGCGGCTTCGCCTTCCGCTTCGGCAATCACTGCCGAAACGCCTTGGGCGATAGCCTGTGGAATAAAGCGCCGTCCGTCAGCCTGATGACCGGCTACAGCAACAAACAGATCGCCGGACGCCGCGCTGCGGCTGTCCAGTGTCATGTCACGAAGCGGACGCTCCGGCGCGCCAGGCACCCACGGAGCCAGTAAGTCGCGCAGATTACGATCTGTCACTTGGATCCCCATTTGAATTAATCACCAACTCGTTTTTCTCATTGACCGGCAACGCGTCTGGCTCGATGTTCATGGTGCGCAGAACGCCGCCCATGATGGCGCCGAACACCGGTGCCGAAACCGCACCGCCATAATATTTCCCGGCCTGGGGATCGTTAATCACCACGACCAGGGCAAAACGAGGATGGCTGGCAGGCGCGACGCCTGCGGTATAAGCGATATATTTATTGACGTAACGCCCGTCCGGGCCGACTTTCTTCGCGGTACCGGTTTTAATGGCGATGCGGTAGCCCTTGATAGCCGCCTTCACGCCGCCGCCTCCGGGTAACGCCACGCTCTCCATCATATGCACCACGGTTTTTACCAGTGATTCGGAGAAGACGCGCTCGCCGGCAACCGGCGGGTCAACTTTGGTGATCGACAGCGGACGGGCGATGCCGTAACTGCCGATGGTTGCATAGACTCGCGCTAACTGTAACGGCGTTACCATTAGCCCGTAGCCGAAAGAGAAGGTGGCCCTCTCTATGTCAGACCACCGTTGTTTTTGCGGATATAAGCCACTACTTTCCCCGACCAACCCCAAATTGGTCGGCTTTCCCAATCCAAAGCGAGAGTAAGTATCTACTAACGCTGAGGAGGGCATCGCTAACGCCAAACGTGAAACGCCGACGTTACTCGACTTCTGCAGAACCCCGGTAAGGGTCAATTCGTTATAGCGCGCCACATCTTTGATCTCATGACCATTAACGCGGTACGGCATGGTATTTAGTACGCTGTTCTCTTTCACCACGCCGCGCTGCAGCGCGGTCATCACCACCATGGGCTTGACCGTGGAGCCTGGTTCGAAGATGTCGGTAATGGCGCGGTTGCGCATCACATCTTTCGGCGTGTTGCTGAGGTTATTCGGGTTGTAGGCCGGGCTGTTGGCCATCGCCAGCACTTCGCCGGTATTGACATCCACCAGCACGGCGGTGCCCGATTCCGCTTTGTTAAACGCCACGGCATTATTGAGCTCGCGGTACACCAGCGCCTGCAAGCGCTCATCAATGCTGAGCGTCAGGTTGTGCGCTGCGCGGCTGTCAACGGAAGAGATATCTTCAATCACGCGACCATAGCGGTCCTTACGCACCGTACGTTCGCCCGGCTGGCCGGTCAGCCATTTATCGAAGCTTTTTTCGATCCCTTCAATGCCCTGACCGTCAATATTGGTAAAGCCGATCAGGTGCGAGGTTACCTGACCGGCGGGATAATAACGACGCGACTCTTCGCGCAGATAGATGCCAGGAAGCTTGAGTTTTTTGATGTAGTCGCCAATCGCCGGATTGATCTGACGGGCAAGATAGACGAAACGCCCTTTTGGGTTGGCGTTGACGCGGGCGGCCAGCTGATCGAGAGGAACAGAGAGCGCGTCAGCGAGCGCTTTCCAGCGGCTGTCGAGGGTGACGCCGCCGTGCTCATGAAGCTCTTTCGGATCGGCCCAAATGGCGTTAACCGGCACGCTCACCGCCAGTGGACGGCCGGCGCGGTCGCTGATCATGCCGCGTGCGGTGGGGATCGCCTGTACGCGCAGCGAACGCAGATCGCCCTCTTTAACCAGTTTGTCCGGTTTGATCACCTGCAGCCAGGCGACACGAGAGAGCAAACCGCAGAGCGCCAGCAGAATACAGCCGCACAGCAACGCAAAACGCCAGCTCACAAAGCTGGCTTTATCTTCCTGTTTTTTCAACTTCAGCGTTCTGCTGCCGCTCATTTGGTTCAGGGATTCCTTATTGCTGTACCACAATGTTTTCCTGTGAAGGATCCACATGCTGCATATGCAGTTTTTCCGTCGCTGTGCGTTCCACGCGGCTGTGATCGCCCAGCGCGTTCTCTTCCAGAATCAGGTTGCGCCACTCAATGTCCAGCGCGTCACGCTCCAGCACCAGCTGTTCGCGCTGCGCGGTTAACAAACGCGTCTTGTGGGTGGTGGTCACCACCAGCACCGCAGAGACCAGCACCGCAATAATCAGCAAAACCGGAATTTTGCCAAACCGCAGCAGATCGGCCCCGATCACGCCGGGCAGGCTGTGGCGCTCATTGCCGATCATGAGGCGTTCCTTTCAGCGATGCGTAATACCGAACTGCGCGCGCGCGGGTTTTCCGCCACTTCCGCTTCGCCCGGCACCATTTTGCCCAGCAATTTAAGCTCGCGTCCGCCGAGCGCGCTCAGCTGCGCTTCGGTCATCGGCAGACCGGCAGGCACCTGCGGACCACGGCTGCGATCGCGCATAAAGCGCTTCACCAGGCGATCTTCCAGCGAATGGAAGCTGATAATCGACAGACGTCCCTGCGGTGCCAGCACCTCAAGCGCGCCTTTCAACGCGGTTTCAATCTCTTCCAGCTCGCTATTGATCCAGATACGAATCGCCTGGAAGCTGCGCGTCGCCGGATGCTTAAACTTATCTTTCACCGGCGTGGCCGCGGCAATCACCTCAGCCAGCTCCCTGGTGCGCGTCATCGGCTCCAGGCGGTTGCGTTCCACAATGGCGCGCGCAATGCGTTTCGCAAAACGCTCTTCGCCATAGGTCTTTAGTACAAAGGCGATATCGCTCTCTTCCGCCTGCATCAGCCATTCCGCCGCCGACTGGCCGCGCGTCGGATCCATGCGCATATCAAGCGGACCGTCGCGCATAAAAGAAAACCCGCGCTCCGCGTCATCTAACTGCGGCGATGAAACGCCTAAATCCAGCAAAACGCCGTCGATCTTGCCGCTGAGCCCGCGCTCCGTGATATAGCCAGCCAGTTCAGAAAAAGGACCATGAATAATGGAGAATCGCGGGTCCTTCATCTCAGCGGCTGCAGCAATTGCTTGCGGATCGCGATCGATGGCGATCAGTTCGCCTTTCTCGCCCAGCTGCGCAAGGATCAGGCGTGAATGTCCGCCGCGACCGAAAGTGCCATCGATGTAAATGCCGTCATCCTTGATGTTCAGGCCGTTAACGGCCTCATCTAACAGCACGGTGGTATGTTTAAAATTTTCCTGCATAGCTATAGCGACAAGTCCTGCAACCGCTCAGATAAAGGTTCCTGAGCCGACTGTTCTGCGTCTATGTCATCCTTGACTTGTTGATACCAGGTCTGTTCATCCCACAGTTCAAACTTATTAAACTGGCCGACCAGCATCACTTCTTTTGTCAGGTTCGCATGTTGACGAAGCGTATTCGCCAGCAGTAAACGGCCTGCATTATCCATCTGACACTCACTGGCATGACCCAATAACAAGCGCTGCACGCGGCGCTCAAGCGGATTCATGCTGGATAAGCGAGACAGCTTTTTTTCGATAATTTCCCACTGGGGCAAGGTGTAGAGCAACAGGCAGGGCTGATGAAGGTCAATGGTACAAACCATTTGCCCCTGAGACTCCCCGATCAGCGTTTCACGATAGCGCGTTGGTACGGCCAAACGACCTTTGCTGTCGAGGTTGACTAACGTTGCTCCACGGAACATGCCAGCCTTTCCCCTCAATCACCTGTTTTCACCACTTTATCCCACTTTTTACCACGAAACGAGTTTACGGAGCCGACGAAATCCTTGTCAAGCCGGAGCGGGGGCTGAATATCACTATTTCCTGCTAACAGAAATAAAAAAAGGAGGGGATTAATTGGAAAGGGATTAAAAAAGAAATATTAACCCGATGAATAATTGAATAAAAATTTTTACGCCTGATTGGTTGGCTAAAAATAACACAAATTTACCCTGAATTATATTTACATGTGATTCTGCGACAAAGGCGGCATTTTAGGGGATTTCCGAAAGTCAGGCTGCAAGGTGCAGACGGGGCCTGAGATTTTGCATTGATGCAGATCTATACAAATTAGAAATATTAATAATTCTAAAATGTTAGCAAGCGTGGCGAGAATTTACGCTTTTTTACGCTAAAAAAGCGCGCCAAAAATAGATTTCCTGCGATAAAAAAACCAGGCGGGCAGCAATTTTCTGCCCGCTTATTCATTTTACTTTCCTGCTTAATTGTCCCCGCCGAAATAAATTACGGCGGATGCGGGTTAAGCCAGGTTTAGGTTTTCGCGGCTCATCCAGGCTCGCTAATACCAGTTCCAGCACCCGTTCCGCCACATCGCGATGACGCTGCCCTACCGCCAGTACCGGGCATTCCAGGAAGTCCAGTAATTCGTGGTCGCCAAAGGTCGCGATAGCCAGATCGGTCGGCAAACGGCCGCTGCGTTTCAGCGTGACGTCCATTACCCCCTGCAGCAGGCCAAACGAGGTGGTGAAAAGCGCCTCCGGCATAGGATGCGCGTCAAGATAGCTTTCAAACAGCGCCGCCGCCGCGCTGCGTTCAAAACTGTTGCTGTAGATATAGTCGATGGGACGCGGATCCTCTTTCCAGGCCTCGCGAAAGCCCGTTTCCCGCAGAAAGCTCACCGACAGCTCCGGCAGCGCGCCGAGAAACAGCACGTTTTTAACCGGCAGCTGACGCAATTCAGCCGCCAGCATAAAAGCATCATCCTGATCGGCGCCGACCACGCTGGTGAAGTGTTCACGATCCAGCGCGCGATCCAGCGCAATGATAGGCAATGAATTGTTGATCCAGCGCTGATAGAACGGATGTTCCGGCGGCAGCGAGGTTGAGACAATAATCGCATCCACCTGACGCTGTAACAGATGCTCAATGCAGCGCATCTCATTATCAGGCTGATCTTCCGAACAGGCGATCAGCAGCTGATAACCACGCTGACGCGCCTGACGCTCCAGATAATTGGCGATACGCGTATAGCTGGTATTCTCCAGATCGGGAATAACCAGTCCGATCGAGCGCGTGCGGCCCGCGCGCAGACCCGCCGCTACCGCGTTGGGATGGTAATTATGCTCACGCACCACCGACATCACTTTCTCAACGGTTTTGTCGCTGACACGATACTGCTTGGCTTTGCCGTTAATGACATAGCTGGCCGTGGTACGCGACACGCCCGCCAGGCGCGCAATTTCATCCAGTTTCACAAGAACCCCACACCTCAACAAAGCCTCGCTGCTGAAAATATCCGCAGTTTAGCTATGGATTAGACGTTTGTTACATCTAACAGCAGAAAAGTGCGCGGGGCAACCGCTTTTGTTAACGAAGGGGCACTACCGCATAAAAATAAAAAAACCCGGCATTACGCCGGGTTAGCTAGTTTTGTCGATTGTCACGCAGCGCCGTTAACGCATAATGCGATCGCCGCGTGAAACGCCGACCACGCCGGAGCGGGCCACCTCAATGATTTCCGCCACGTCGCGCACCGAGTTTAAAAACGCGTCGAGCTTATCGCTGGTACCGGCAAGCTGAACCGTATACAGCGTAGGCGTCACGTCCACGATCTGCCCACGGAAGATCTCCGCGCTGCGTTTCACCTCTTCGCGACCGTAACCGCTGGCCTGGATCTTCACCAGCATGATTTCACGCTCGACATAAGCGCCCTGCCCCAGCTCGGTGACGCGCAACACGTCCACCAGCTTATGCAGCTGCTTTTCGATCTGCTCCAGCACTTTCTCGTCGCCCACGGTCTGAATCGTCATGCGCGAAAGCGTGGGATCGTCAGTGGGCGCCACGGTGAGGCTCTCAATGTTATAGCCGCGCTGGGAAAACAATCCAACCACGCGTGACAATGCGCCAGATTCGTTTTCCAGCAGAACCGATAAGATGCGACGCATAATTAAGTCCTCTCCGTTTTGCTCAACCACATTTCGTCCATACTCCCGCCGCGAATCTGCATCGGGTAAACATGCTCGCTGCCATCCACATTGACATCCACAAACACCAGCCGGCCTTTCGCCAGCTCTGTCAGCGCCAGGCTCAGCTTATCTTCCAGCTCTTCGGGATGATGAATGCCGATGCCCACATGACCATAGGCTTCCGCCAGACGCACAAAGTCAGGCAGCGACTCCATATAGGACTGTGAATGGCGGCCAGAATAGATCATATCCTGCCACTGCTTCACCATACCGAGGAAACGGTTGTTCAGGTTCAGCACCAGCACCGGCAGATCGTACTGCAACGCCGTGGAAAGCTCCTGGATGTTCATCTGGATGCTGCCGTCGCCGGTGACGCAAATCACCGTCTCTTCCGGCAGCGCCATTTTCACGCCCAGCGCGGCGGGCAGACCAAACCCCATGGTGCCGAGACCGCCGGAGTTGATCCAGCGGCGCGGTTTATCGAACGGATAGTAGAGCGCGGCGAACATCTGATGCTGCCCGACGTCAGAGGTGACGTAGGCATCGCCTTTGGTTAAACGCCAGATGGTCTCGATCACCGCCTGCGGCTTGATTTTGCTGCTGCTGCGATCGAACTCCAGGCACTTGCGGCCGCGCCAGGTTTCAATGGATTGCCACCAGTCGCGCAGGCTGTCGAACGGCTGTTTAGCCTCGCTCTGCGCCAGTAGCTCCAGCATCTGCTGTAGCACCTGCTTCGCATCGCCGACGATCGGAATATCGGCCGCCACGGTTTTCGAAATAGAGGTGGGATCGATATCGATATGCATCACGGTGGCGTTCGGACAATATTTCGCCAGATTGTTGGTGGTGCGATCGTCAAAACGTACGCCAACGCCGAAAATTAAATCGGCATTGTGCATCGTCATGTTGGCTTCGTAGGTGCCATGCATACCCAGCATGCCTACGCACTGCCGATGCGTGCCCGGAAAGGCGCCCAGTCCCATTAAGGAGGTGGTCACCGGAATATTCAGCGTTTCCGCCAGCTGAAGCAGTTCAGCTTCGCATGCAGAAGTAATGGCGCCGCCGCCCACATACATTACCGGCTTGTGGGCCGCTAACAGTGTCTGAAGCGCACGCTTGATCTGCCCTTTATGGCCTTGAATGGTAGGATTGTAAGAACGCATGCTTACCGAGTCGGGCCAGGCGTAAGGCAGCTTATTCGCCGGATTCAGGATATCTTTCGGCAGATCGATCACCACCGGTCCCGGACGCCCGCTTGCCGCCAGCCAGAACGCTTTTTTCAATATGCCGGGAATCTCTTCCGTGTGCTTCACCAGAAAACTGTGCTTCACCACCGGCCGCGAAATGCCCACCATGTCGCATTCCTGGAAGGCGTCGTAGCCAATCAAGGATGAAGGAACCTGGCCTGAGAGCACCACCAGCGGAATAGAGTCCATATAGGCGGTGGCGATGCCGGTAATGGCATTGGTCGCGCCGGGGCCGGAGGTCACCAGCACCACGCCGACTTCTCCCGTGGCTCGGGCGTAGCCGTCGGCCATATGTACCGCGCCCTGTTCATGACGCACTAAAATATGGTCGATCCCGCCCACCGTCTGCAGAGCATCATAGATATCGAGCACCGCTCCGCCCGGATAACCGAAAACCTGCTTCACGCCCTGGTCGATTAAAGAGCGTACGACCATTTCGGCTCCTGACAACATCTCCATTTTTCTGCCTCCAGGCGTGAAGAACAGAATCCATGGATGAACGCAAAACCAGCGTGTCACATGCATTCTGTCCCCGATTCGCCAATTAAGATCAAAATCTTATGTTTATGCGCAGACGGCGGAATTCATTTCCGCCATCCAGGTACAGAGAAATCTGCTGAGTTAATTCTTGTAAGAGTAGGATGATTACCATAACCGCAGAAAAGTTAGCAGGCAAACGCCAAACTCACGCCCTGCCGCAAATGCTGCATAAAAGCTTCTGCAAGGAAAGATTCCCTTGCGAGGAATACGCTAATTCAATGGCGCAACCACAGATGAATATGCTGCTGTTATGATTATTTTCAGGCTGATGTAAGAAATATTTAAAATTCATTCTCTCGCTGCTTAGCCCACTATTTTACCGGACAATTGATTTCTGGCGTTATTATCCTTTAAACAGCCGCTGGGCATGACATTCCTCTGTGCCAACCTGCATTCCGGCTGTTTCCCGCGCCGAAGAAAACGATAATAATAGTATATAATTCAATATCATATACGCAAAAAAAACCACTAAAAACCCTGATTTACGCCTTTTATTTTTATTACCTGCCGTTACTGCTTTTCATTACGCTGTCTGAGAAGTTAATCGCAGCATATTTTTCTTTATCGCTTCGTTTAATAACCTTTTACTTATGGTTGACATCCTATCTTGATTCCAGTACCAATAGGGGCAGCAAAAAATTTTATGAGGTTTGAATCCATGTTTCGCGCTTTCCGCCTACCAGGTCTACTACTTAACGCAATTATGTTGCGCGGTGACCTTGTGGGCGAAATCAAACACTGATTCGAGCCTGCAAAAAGTTAAAAACCCGCGCCATGCGCGGGTTTTTTTATGCTCGTTGCACAGGCGAAGATAACGCAAAAGGATGAACAACATGAGCCAGCAAGTTATTATTTTCGATACCACTCTGCGCGACGGTGAACAAGCCTTACAGGCGAGCCTGAGTGTGAAAGAAAAACTGCAGATCGCTCTGGCGTTAGAGCGCATGGGCATTGATGTGATGGAAGTGGGTTTCCCGGTCTCTTCTCCTGGTGATTTTGAGTCTGTTCAGACCATCGCCCGCAGCATCAAAAACAGCCGTGTCTGCGGCCTGGCGCGCTGCGTTGAGAAAGATATCGATGCCGCTTATGAAGCGCTGCGCGTTGCAGAAGCCTTTCGCATTCATACCTTTATCGCCACTTCGCCGATGCATATCGCCACCAAACTGCGCAGCACGCTGCCGGAAGTGATTGAGCGCGCGGTACATATGGTCAAACGTGCACGTAACTATACCGATGATGTGGAGTTCTCCTGCGAGGATGGCGGTCGTACGCCGATTGACGATCTCTGCCGTATGGTTGAAGCAGCGATCAACGCTGGTGCCACCACCATCAACATTCCCGATACCGTGGGTTATACCCTGCCGGGCGAGTACGCCGCCATTATCAGCCAGCTGATCCAGCGCGTACCGAACATCGACAAAGCGATTCTTTCTGTGCATACCCATGACGATCTGGGCATGGCCACTGGCAACGCGCTGGCCGCCGTGCAGGCGGGCGCGCGTCAGGTAGAAGGCACTCTGAACGGACTGGGCGAGCGCGCCGGTAACTGCGCGCTGGAAGAAGTGATCATGGCGATCAAAACCCGTCAGCAGATCATGAATGTGCATACCAATATTCATCATCAGGAAATCTGGCGCACCAGCCAGATCGTCAGCCAGATCTGCAACATGCCGATCCCGGCGAACAAAGCGGTGGTCGGCTCTAACGCCTTCGCTCACTCCTCCGGCATTCATCAGGATGGCGTGCTGAAAAATCGCGAAAACTACGAGATCCTGACGCCGGAGTCGATCGGCCTGCACAAAATCCAGCTGAACCTGACTTCACGCTCCGGCCGTGCGGCGGTGAAACACCGCATGGAAGAGATGGGCTACAAAGAGAGCGACTACAACCTGGATACGCTGTATGACGCCTTCCTGAAGCTGGCCGACAAAAAAGGTCAGGTATTTGATTACGATCTGGAAGCGCTGGCATTCATCAATAAACAGAACGAAGAGCCGGAATATTTCCAGCTGAACGAATTTAACGTGCAGTCCGGTTCCAGCATCACTGCTACCGCCTCGGTCAATCTGGGCTGCGGCGACGAAGCGAAAGCGGAAGCGGCCACCGGCAACGGCCCGGTGGATGCGGTATATCAGGCGATCAACCGCATCACCGAGTTTGATGCCGAGTTGGTGAACTACAAGCTGACCGCCAAAGGCCACGGCGAAAACGCGCTGGGCCAGGTGGATATCGTAGTGAATTACAACGGTCGTAAGTTCCACGGCGTGGGCCTGGCGACAGATATCGTCGAATCCTCGGCGAAAGCGATGGTGAACGCCCTGAATAATATCTGGCGCGCCAAACAAGTTGAAAAAGAATTGCAGCGTAAATTTAAGACTGAGCAGAAGGAAACGGTGTAACTATGTCAAACTCCTCTCATATCGCGGTATTGCCAGGCGACGGTATCGGCCCGGAAGTGATGGCGCAGGCTATCAAGGTGCTGGATGCCATTCGTCAGCGCTTTGATATGCGTATCACCACCAGCGAATATGATGTTGGCGGTATCGCCATCGATCGTCACGGCGAGCCGCTGCCGGCCGCTACCGTTGCGGGCTGCGAGCAGGCCGACGCCATTCTGTTCGGCTCCGTCGGCGGCCCGAAGTGGGAGCATCTGCCGCCCGCCGCCCAGCCGGAGCGCGGCGCCCTGCTGCCGCTGCGTAAGCACTTCAAGCTGTTCAGCAACTTGCGTCCGGCGGCGCTGTATAAAGGTCTGGAAGCTTTCTGTCCGCTGCGCAGCGACATCGCTGCGAAAGGGTTCGATATTCTCTGCGTGCGCGAGCTCACCGGCGGCATCTACTTTGGCCAGCCGAAAGGCCGCGAAGGCAGCGGCCCGCATGAGCGCGCATTCGATACCGAGGTTTATCACCGTTTCGAAATTGAACGCATCGCCCGCATCGCCTTCGAGTCGGCACGCAAGCGTCGTCAGAAAGTGACCTCGGTAGATAAAGCCAACGTCTTGCAGACTTCTGTAATGTGGCGCGAGATCGTGAATGAAGTGGCAAAAGATTACCCGGATGTGCAGCTGAGCCACATGTACATCGATAATGCCACCATGCAGCTGATCAAAGATCCGTCGCAGTTTGACGTTCTGCTCTGCTCCAACCTGTTTGGCGACATTCTCTCTGACGAGTGCGCCATGATCACCGGTTCCATGGGAATGTTGCCGTCAGCCAGTCTGAACGAGCAAGGCTTTGGCCTGTTTGAACCGGCGGGTGGCTCTGCCCCCGATATCGCCGGGCAAAACATCGCTAACCCGGTCGCCCAGATTCTGTCGCTGTCTCTGCTGCTGCGCTACAGCCTGAACGCCGACGAGGCCGCCGACAGCATCGAGCGCGCCATCAGCCGCGCCCTGGAAGAGGGTTACCGCACCCGCGATCTGGCTGGCGACGGCCAGGCAGTCAGCACCGATGAGATGGGCAGCATCATTGCCCGCTTTATCGCAGAGGAAAAATAAAAATGAGCAAGACCTTATACCAGAAGTTATTTGATGCACATGTCGTTTACGAAGCGCCCAACGAGACGCCACTGCTCTATATCGATCGTCACCTGGTCCATGAAGTGACCTCGCCGCAAGCCTTTGATGGTCTGCGCGCTCACGGCCGCAAAGTGCGTCAGCCGTCAAAGACCTTCGCGACTATGGATCACAACGTCTCGACGCAGACCAAAGATATCAATGCCTCCGGCGAAATGGCGCGCATCCAGATGCAGGAGCTGATTAAAAACTGCAGCGAGTTTGGCGTGCAGCTCTATGACCTGAATCACCCGTTCCAGGGCATCGTGCATGTGATCGGCCCGGAACAGGGGATGACCCTGCCGGGAATGACCATTGTCTGCGGCGACTCCCATACTGCGACTCATGGCGCTTTCGGTTCGCTGGCTTTCGGCATCGGCACTTCGGAAGTAGAACATGTGCTGGCGACGCAAACCCTGAAGCAGGGTCGCGCCAAAACCATGAAGATTGAAGTGCTGGGCGAAGCCGCAACCGGTATCACCGCAAAAGATATCGTGCTGGCGATCATCGGCAAAACCGGCAGCGCCGGCGGCACCGGTCACGTCGTCGAGTTCTGTGGCCCGGCCATCGAAGCGCTGAGCATGGAAGGTCGTATGACGCTGTGCAACATGGCGATCGAGATGGGCGCCAAAGCGGGCCTGGTGGCGCCGGATGACACCACCTTCTCCTATCTGAAGGGCCGCCAGTTCGCGCCGCAGGGCGAGAAGTGGGAACAGGCGGTAGCGTACTGGCGTACCCTGAAGTCGGACGCCGACGCGCAATTTGATCGCGTGGTGACGCTGCATGCCGAAGAGATCGCGCCGCAGGTGACCTGGGGCACCAATCCGGGTCAGGTGATTGCGGTGGATCAGCTGATCCCGAACCCGGCTTCTTTTGCCGATCCGGTAGAACGCGCCTCGGCGGAAAAAGCGCTGGCCTATATGAACTTACAGCCGGGCATCCGACTGACCGACGTCAGCATCGACAAAGTCTTTATCGGCTCCTGCACCAACTCGCGTATTGAAGATCTGCGCGCCGCTGCGGCGATTGCCAAAGGGCGCAAAGTGGCACCGGGCGTGATGGCGATGGTGGTACCGGGTTCCGGCCCGGTGAAAGCGCAGGCGGAAGCGGAAGGTCTGGACAAAATCTTCCTCGAGGCGGGATTTGAATGGCGTCTGCCGGGCTGCTCCATGTGTCTGGCGATGAACAACGACCGTCTGAATCCGGGCGAGCGTTGCGCGTCAACCAGCAACCGTAACTTTGAAGGTCGTCAGGGTCGTGGCGGACGCACCCATCTGGTCAGCCCGGCGATGGCCGCGGCGGCAGCGGTAACCGGCCATTTTGCCGATATTCGCGAACTGAACGGAGGAGTGTGAGTCATGGCGAAAAAATTTACTCAACATAGCGGCATTGTGGCGCCGCTGGATGCGGCGAACGTGGATACCGACGCCATCATTCCCAAGCAGTTTCTGCAAAAGGTGACGCGCACCGGTTTTGGCCAGCACCTGTTTAACGACTGGCGTTTTGTTGACGATGCCGGCAAGGTGCCGAATCCCGATTTCGTGCTGAACAAGCCGGAGTTTAAAGGCGCCAGCATTCTGCTGGCGCGTGAAAATTTCGGCTGCGGCTCCTCGCGCGAGCACGCGCCCTGGGCGCTGACCGACTTCGGTTTTCACGTGGTGATCGCCCCCAGCTTCGCCGATATCTTTTACGGCAACAGCTTTAACAACCAGCTGCTGCCGGTGAAGCTGAGCGAAGAAGAAGTGGATGAGATGTTTAAGCTGGTCGCCGCCCAGCCGGGCGTGCAGTTTACCGTGGATCTGGAAGCGCAGACCGTGCGCGCCGGCGACAAAACCCACAGCTTTGAGATCGACAGCTTTCGCCGCCACTGCATGATTAACGGTCTCGACAGCATCGGCCTGACGCTGCAACACGACGACGCCATCGCCGACTACGAGCAGAAACAGCCCGCCTTCCTGCATTAATGGTTAAAACAACGGGCAACGCAGGTTGCCCGTTATTTTAGACATCCTTCACGCGCGTCGAGAGCGCAAACGCCACAATCGACAGCAGCAGCGCCAGCCAGTAAACCGCACCGTGTCCGTAATGCTCGCTGAGCACGCCTTGCAGCACTCCGGCCAGAATCATCCCGGTAGATATGGAGTTGGTAAAGAGCGTGGTGGCCGCCCCTGGCCGTCCCGGCATCAGATCCTGAAACCAGAGCATGCCGATCCCGGCAATAATGCCGATAAAGATGGCGTTAAACAGCTGCAATACCATCAGCGCGGTGCGTGACTGAAACAGCACCAGCCCCAGATAAAACAGCACCCCTGCCGCCACGGCAATCAGCATCAGCTTGCGTTTGCCCAGCCGCTTCGCATAGTGCCCTGCCAGCAGCATCACCGGAATCTCCAGCCCGGCGGCAGATCCCATCAGCAGTCCCGCCAGCTTTTCAGGCAGGCCCAGCGTGGTGCTGATCCAGAGCGGCATGTCGATGATATACATGGTGTTGCAGGTCCACATCGTCACCGAGGCGATAAACAGCAGACGCACGTTGCGATCTTTCCAGCCGCTGATTTGCGTCAGCAGCACTTCCGGTGACTGCGCAATGCGCGGCACCGAAGGCAGGGTAAACCAGACCAGAATCAGACAAACCAGGAACAGCGCCGCCGCCACCAGAAACATCACGACAAAACCGTAGTTGAGCGCCAAAGCAAAGGAGAGCGGCGGGCCGATGACCCAGGCGAGCGACAGCTGCGCCCGCATCACCGAGCTGAACATCACCACTTCGCGCGCCGAACGATCGGCATATTCACGCGCCAGGGCAAAAATCTGCGGCATCGAGACGCTGGCCAGCGCCGACAGCAACACGCCCAGGGTGATGAGCGTCAGATAGTGGCGATTAAAGGCGAAGAGTACCGCATTAATCAGCGCCATGCCGCAGCAGAACAGAATCAGCATGCGCCGGTCGCCGCGGTTGTCGGATCGCTTCGCCACCAGCAGGCTGACCACAATACCAGCGATAGCGTTAACGGTGAAAAATAGCCCGACCCAGAAAGGCCTTGCCTGCACCTCGCGCGTCAGAAACAGGCTGAGCGTAGGAGCCTGCAAGGCGCCGGCAACGCCAATCATAAAGGAAACGACCATAAAGGCCAGATAGACCGGGTTAAACCGGCGTTGTCGTGTTAACAGCGATTTCATACCGAAATCCCTTACAGGATGAAACGGAGGGGAAAGGAAAGGGTAGAAGATTTCACAGGCAAAAGGAAAAAGCCAGTAAAGTTAACGCCGTTGGCGTATTCCGTCGGGTTCGCTGTAAACCTTTCACCCGGCGACGGAAATGACTAGAATGAGCCGTTCTCAACGGGGTGCTGTTTATCGCTGCGATAAAGGGCTGAGAAATACCCGTCGAACCTGATCCGGTTAGCCCCGGCGTAGGGATTTGAGATGTCTCTCCGCTCAGATCCTTTGCGACTCATATCATCCTTCCTCTCAAGGAGCGCAAAGTGTTGAAGAAAATATTGCCCGTTCTGCTGCTGTTATCCGCACCGGCGCTGGCCGCCAAACCGGTGTTAACCGTCTACACCTATGACTCCTTTTCCGCCGACTGGGGCCCCGGTCCGGCAGTAAAAAAAGCTTTTGAGGCGCAGTGCGGCTGCGAGCTGCGCTATGTGGCGCTGGAAGATGGCGTTTCTCTGCTGAATCGTCTGCGTATGGAAGGGAAAAACAGCAAAGCGGACGTGGTGCTCGGCCTGGATAATAATCTGGTGCAGGCGGCGCAGGCAACCGGCCTGTTCGCGCCCGGCGAGGTCGATACCTCGTCGCTGACCGTGCCGGGCGGCTGGCAGAACCGCACCTTTATTCCCTTCGACTACGGCTATTTCGCTTTCGTCTATGACAAGAACAAGCTAAAAAACCCGCCGAAAAGCCTGAAAGAGCTGGTGGAAAGCCCGGAAAAATGGCGAGTTATTTATGAAGATCCGCGCACCAGCACGCCGGGATTAGGACTGCTGCTCTGGATGCAAAAAGTCTATGGCGATAAGGCGCCGGAGGCCTGGCAAAAGCTGGCGCAGAAAACCGTCACCGTCACCAAAGGCTGGAGCGAAGCGTACGGCCTGTTCCTGAAAGGCGAAGGCGATCTGGTGCTGAGCTATACCACCTCTCCGGCTTATCACATTATCGAAGAGAATAAACAGAACTACGCGGCGGCGAACTTTAGTGAAGGCCACTATTTGCAGGTGGAAGTGGCGGCACGGCTGGCAAACAGCAAGCAGCCGAAACTGGCGCAGCAGTTTATGCAGTTCATGGTTTCCCCGGCCTTCCAGCAGACCATTCCCGGCGGCAACTGGATGTATCCGGTGATCAAAAGCGATCTGCCAAAAGGTTATGACGTGCTCAGCGTGCCGCAGACCGCGTTGCAGTATACGCCGCAGCAGGTTGCCGACAATCGCGCACAGTGGATCAGCGCATGGCAACGCGCCGTCAGCCGCTGATCGCCCGCTGGCTGCTGCCGGGCCTGCTCGCCGCGCTGCTGCTGTGCGGCGTCGCGCTGCTGGCCTTTGGCGCGCTGTGGCAGGCTGCGCCGCAGATTGCATGGCGCGGCCTGCTGACTGATAGCTATCTGCATCACGTTATCGCCTTCTCTTTCTGGCAGGCGCTGCTCTCCGCGCTCTTTTCCGTGATTCCGGCGATTGCGCTGGCGCGCGCGCTGTGGCGACGACGCTTTCCCGGTCGCCAGCTGCTGCTGCGCCTGTGCGCCATGACGCTGGTGCTGCCGGTGCTGGTGGCGGTGTTTGGCATACTGACCGTCTATGGCCGCGTCGGCTGGCTGGCGCAGCTCTGCCGCTGGATCGGCATCGATTATCATTTTTCTCCCTATGGCCTGCAGGGCATTTTGCTGGCGCACATCTTTTTTAACCTGCCGCTTGCCACCCGACTGCTGTTGCAGGCGCTGGAAAGCATACCCGGCGAACAGCGTCAGCTGGCGGCGCAGCTCGGTATGCGTGGCTGGAACCGTTTTCGCCTGCTGGAGTGGCCGTGGTTGCGACGCCAGCTGCTGCCCGCGGGCGCGCTGATCTTTATGCTCTGCTTCGCCAGTTTCGCCACCGTGCTGTCATTGGGCGGCGGGCCGCAGGCCACCACTATCGAGCTGGCGATCTATCAGGCGTTAAGTTACGACTACGATCCGGGGCGCGCCGCGCTGCTGGCGTTGATCCAGCTCAGCTGTTGTCTGGCGCTGGCGCTGCTGAGCCAGCGGCTGAGCAATGCGCTTCCCACAGGCAGCAGCGTGATGCAGGGCTGGCGCGATCCGCAGGACTCGTGGTTCTCCCGTCTCAGCGATGGCCTGCTGATTGCGCTGGCGCTGCTACTGCTGTTGCCGCCGCTGCTGGCGGTGATCGTCGACGGACTGAACGGCGGGCTGAGCGGCGCGCTGCGCCAGCCTGCGCTCTGGCTGGCGGCCCTGACCTCGCTACGCATTGCGTTGGGCGCCGGGCTGCTCTGCGTGGTGTTGACCCTGATGCTGCTCTGGAGCAGCCGCGAACTGCGTCTGCGACAGCAGCGCTGGCCGGCGCAGATGCTGGAAATGAGCGGCATGCTGATTCTGGCGATGCCCGGTATCGTGCTCGCCACCGGCTTTTTTCTGCTGTTCAACGCTACTATCGGTCTGCCGCAGTCGGCGGATGGCATCGTGATTTTTACCAACGCGCTGATCGCCATCCCCTATGCCATCAAGGTGCTGGGGAATCCGATGCGCGATGTGGCCGAACGCTATACAAGGCTTTGCCTGTCGCTTGATATCAGCGGCTGGAACCGGCTGAGGCTGATCGAGCTGCGGGCGCTGAAGCGCCCTCTCGCACAGGCGCTGGCGTTTGCCTGCGTGCTCTCTATTGGCGACTTCGGCGTCGTCGCACTGTTCGGTAGTGCTGATTTTCGTACCCTGCCCTTCTATCTTTATCAGCAGATAGGGGCCTACCGCGGTCAGGATGGCGCAGTCACCGCCCTGCTGCTGTTATTGCTCTGTCTGCTTCTTTTTACCCTGATGGAAAAATTGCCCGGCCGCCATGCTGACACTTACTAACCTGACCTATCTCTACCAGCATCTGCCGATGCGCTTTTCCTTTACGGCGCAGCGTGGCGAACGGCTGGCCGTCCTCGGTCCGAGCGGCGCGGGAAAAAGCACCCTGCTGAGCCTGATAGCGGGCTTTCTGCCGATCAGCCAGGGCAGGCTGCTGCTCAACGGCGAGGATCACAGCCGCAGCGCCCCGGCAAAAAGGCCGGTCTCGATGCTGTTTCAGGAGAACAACCTGTTTCCGCATCTGAGCGTGGCGCAGAACATGGGGCTTGGGCTGCATCCCGGCCTGAAGCTGAATGCCGATCAGCGCGCGCAGCTGGCGCAGATCGCCACCCGCGTGGGTTTAAGCGATCTGCTGCAACGGCTGCCGGGCCAGCTCTCCGGCGGGCAGCGGCAGCGCGTTGCGCTGGCGCGCTGTCTGCTGCGTCAGCAGCCGGTGCTGCTGCTGGATGAACCTTTTTCCGCGCTGGATCCGGCGCTGCGTAAAGAGATGCTGCAACTGGTGAAAAGCGTTTGCGAAGAGCGCGACATCACCCTGTTGATGGTGTCGCACAGCCTGGAGGATGCGGCGCAAATTGCCCCGCGCAGCCTGGTGGTGGTGGATGGCCGCATCTACTGGGACGGCGCGACCACACAACTGTTATCGGGAGAAACGCGGGAAGCCGACGTGCTTGGCATCCCGCTGCGTTAGCTGAGGAAAACCCGACCAAGCAGATGACGGAAGGTCGGCATCATCGGATGGAACTGGATGGCAACGAAAGCGGCCACGGCGATCAGCAACCCCAGCGGCGCCAGCCAGCGCAGACGCTGCGCCGTTAGCAGAGGCGACACCCAATCCTGCGTTTTGCCGCTGCGCCACCAGCGCCAGCAGAGCCAGACGCCCAGCCAGACCGCCAGCGCCACTAACAGCAGCAGCCATTTAAACCCGCTGCTCTGATCCGCATTTGGCACGTCGATGGCGACCCCGGCCAGAATACCCGGCATCAGGTACAGCGGCGTCCAGAATACGCAGCCGATCAGATTCGGCGGCAGGAATTTACGCACCGGCAGTTCCAGCATCCCCGCCACCAGCGGGATCAGCGGGCGCGTCGGGCCGACAAAGCGTCCCACCAGAATGGTAAACATGCTGTGCTGCCAGAGCGCATGTTCCGTTTTATCCAGCAATCCCTGATACTTTTTCAGATACTTCCAGCGGTGCAGCGGCCCCTGGAATTTCCAGCCGATGCCGTAAGAGATCCAGTCGCCCAGCAGGCAACCTACCAGTCCCGCCGCCCAGGCGGGATAGAGACCAATCTGGCCGCTGCCGACCAGCGCGCCGAGGCTTGCCATCAGCACCGTGCCGGGCAGCAGCAGTCCCACCAGCGCAAGCGATTCGAGAAATGTCACCAGCGCGACGGCAAACAGCGCCCACTCCAGCGATTGCGTAAACAGGTGTTGTACCCAGGCTTCCATAACCTTCCTCAACAGAAACAGAAGGCTGGATTGTCCTGAGCCTGCGCCATAGCGTCAAGGTAAGAATTGTAGTGGGATATTGGCATGCGCTGACAAACCGCAGCAACGCGCAACTGTATAAATAACCATGTTATACTCTCTTCAACTACCTACCGGAGAGATCGTGAACAGCCCACGCGCAGGTTTTCTGCTTACCCGTCACTGGCGCGACAGCGCAAACGGCACCGAGGTGATCCTCTGGCTGGCGACCGATAACGGCCCGCAGCGGCTGGTGTTGCCGCCTCAGGAGTCGGTCGCCTTTATTCCCGTGGCTTTTCAGCCGCAGGTGGAAGCGCTGCTGGCGGATGAGCGTCAGGTGCGCCTCGCGCCGTTGCAGCTGAAAGATTTCCGTCGCCGTCCGGTTTTTGGGCTTTACTGCCGCCAGCACCGGCAGCTGCAACGGCTGGAAAAGCTGCTGCGCGAGAATGGCATTCCGATCTATGAAGCGGATATCCGTCCGCCGGAGCGTTTCCTGATGGAGCGCTTTATCACCGCGCCGGTCTGGTTCAGCGGCGAACCGCAGGGCAACAGCCTGGTTAACGCCCGTCTGAAGCCCCATCCCGACTATCGTCCCCCGCTGAAATGGGTATCGCTGGATATTGAAACCACCCAGCACGGCGAGCTTTACTGCATCGGGCTTGAGGGTTGCGGCCAGCGCCAGGTCTATATGCTGGGACCGCCGAACGGCGACGCCAGCAGCCTCGACTTTGAGCTACTCTACCTCGACAGCCGCCAGCAGCTGCTGGAAGCGCTTAACGCCTGGTTTGCCCGGCACGATCCTGACGTGATCATCGGCTGGAATGTGGTGCAGTTCGATCTGCGTATGCTGCAAAAGCATGCCGATCGTTACGGCATTCCCCTGCGGCTTGGCCGTCAGCAGGAGGCGCTGGAGTGGCGCGAGCACGGCTTTAAGCCCGGCGTGTTCTTCGCGCAGGCCACGGGACGGCTGATTATCGACGGTATCGACGCCCTGAAGTCGGCCTTCTGGGATTTTCCCTCCTTCAGCCTGGAGTCGGTGTCGCAGGCGCTGCTCGGCGAAGGCAAAGCGATTGATAATCCCTGGCAGCGCATGGAGGAGATTAACTGGCGCTTCGCCAACGATAAACCGGCGCTGGCGCGCTACAACCTGAAAGATTGCGAACTGGTGACGCGCATTTTTCACCAGACGGAAATCATGCCCTTTCTGCTGGAGCGTGCGGCAGTGAACGGCCTGGCGGTGGATCGTCACGGCGGCTCGGTCGCCTCTTTCAGTCATCTCTACATTCCGCGCATGCATCGCGCCGGTTTCGTGGCGCCCGGTCACGGCGAAGTGGCCAACGAAGCCAGCCCCGGCGGCTACGTCATGGATTCTCGCCCCGGCCTGTACGAATCGGTGCTGGTGCTGGATTACAAAAGCCTTTACCCCTCGATCATCCGCACGTTTTTAATCGACCCTGTGGGCCTGGTGGAAGGCAATGCCCATCCCGACGATGCCGATTCCGTTGCCGGCTTTCGCGGCGCGCGCTTTTCGCGTGAAACGCACTGTTTGCCGGAGATTGTCAGCCAGATCTGGCAGGGACGTGAAGAGGCGAAAAGACAGGGCAACAAACCGCTGTCGCAGGCGCTGAAGATCATCATGAACGCCCTGTACGGCGTGCTCGGCACCAGCGCCTGCCGCTTTTTCGACCCGCGCCTCGCCTCCTCTATTACTCTGCGCGGACATGAGATCATGCAGCAAACGCGCCAGCTGATTGAGGCGGAAGGATACGACGTGATCTACGGCGATACCGACTCCACTTTTGTCTGGCTGAAAATGGCCCACGACGACGCGCAGGCGGCGGCGATTGGTCAGCGTCTGGCGCAGAAAGTTAACGCCTGGTGGCGCGAACATCTGCAACAAACCTGGGGTTTGACCAGCGCGCTGGAGCTGGAGTATGAAAGTCACTTTTGCCGTTTTCTGATGCCAACCATTCGCGGCGCCGAACAGGGCAGCAAAAAGCGCTATGCCGGCTTGATCCGCGAAGGCGACAGCGAGCGTATGGTGTTTAAAGGGCTGGAGACGGTGCGCACCGACTGGACGCCGCTGGCCCAGCAGTTTCAGCAGGCGCTCTACTCGCGCATCTTCCATAACCAGCCGTGGCAGGATTATGTGCGCGACACCGTGCAGCAGCTATTAGCAGGGGAGCTGGACGATCTGCTGGTCTATAAAAAACGGCTGCGTCGTCCTCTGAAAGAGTATGAGCGCAACGTACCGCCGCATGTGCGGGCGGCGCGGCTCGCAGATGAAGAAAACCGTAAGCTGGGCCGTCCTCTGCAGTACCAGAATGGCGGCCGGATTCGCTACGTGATGGCGACCGCCGGGCCAGAGCCGCTGGAGGCGCGCATTACGCCGCTGGACTACGATCACTATGTAACAAAGCAGCTACAACCCGTCGCAGATGGCATTCTGCCTTTTGTTGAAGGCGACTTTGCTACACTGATAACAGGACAGCTGGGGCTGTTTTGACAGGTGACGAACGTCTCACCTTCCAGTACCATAGCGCCCTTCCTGAATCTCACCGCTCTGACAGCCTGACCAGATGTTATCGTCTGGTGGACAAGCTATACCCTAAAAAATGCCGTTTATGAACGGGTTACGGGCTGTGGGCGGATGAACATCTTTATTATGTTAAGAGAATCGAGCTAAAAATATATGGTTTTTACACTGGGTCAACGCTGGATTAGTGATACGGAAAGTGAACTGGGGCTGGGGACGGTAGTCGCGCTGGATACGCGCATGATCACCCTGCTCTTTCCGGCAACCGGCGAGAACCGCCTTTATGCCCGCAACGATTCTCCGATTACCCGCGTCATGTTCAACCCGGGTGATACCGTGACCAGCCATGAAGGCTGGCAGATGCTGGTCGATGAGGTGCGTAACGAAAACGACCTGATGACCTATATCGGCACCCGCCTGGATACGCAGGAGACGGGCGTGGTAATGCGCGAGGTGATGCTCGACAGCAAGCTGGTGTTCAGCAAGCCGCAGGATCGCCTGTTTGCCGGTCAACTCGACCGTATGGACCGCTTTGCCCTGCGCTTTCGCGCACGCAAATATCAGAGCGCGCAGTATCGTTTAGCCATCAGCGGCCTGCGCGGTATGCGCACCAACCTGATCCCGCATCAGCTGCATATCGCCCATGACGTGGGCCGTCGCCACGCGCCGCGCGTGCTGCTGGCGGACGAAGTTGGCCTGGGTAAAACCATTGAGGCGGGCATGATTATCCAGCAGCAGCTTCTGGCGGGCCGCGCTGAGCGCGTGCTGATCATCGTGCCGGAAACCCTGCAACATCAGTGGCTGGTAGAGATGCTGCGCCGCTTTACTCTGCGTTTTGCCCTGTTTGACGACGCGCGTTATACCGAAGCGCAGCACGACAGCGATAACCCGTTCGATACTGAGCAGCTGATTATCTGTTCGCTCGACTTTGTGCGCCGCAACAAGCAGCGCCTTGAGCAGTTGGCGAATGCCGACTGGGATCTGATGGTGGTCGATGAAGCGCACCACCTCGCCTGGTCAGAAGGCACGCCGAGCCGTGAATATCAGGTGATTGAACAGCTGGCGGAACAGATTCCCGGCGTGCTGCTGCTGACCGCCACGCCGGAACAGCTCGGCATGGAGAGCCACTTTGCCCGCCTGCGCCTGCTCGATCCCAATCGTTTCCACGATTTCGAGCAGTTTGTCGGGGAGCAGCAGCACTATCGTCCGGTAGCTGACGCCGTCGCCATGCTGCTGGCGGATAAAGCGATCTCTAATGATGAGATGAACCTGATTAACGACCTGGTGGGCGAACAGGATATCGAGCCGTTGCTGCAGGTCGCCAACAGCGATCGCGATGGCAAGCAGGAAGCGCGCCAGGAGCTAATTTCCATGCTGATGGATCGCCACGGCACCAGCCGCGTGCTGTTCCGCAACACGCGTAACGGCGTGAAGGGCTTTCCAAAGCGCGAACTGCACCAGATTCGTCTGCCGCTGCCAGCCCAGTATCAGACCGCCATCAAGGTCTCCGGCATTATGGGCGCGCGGAAAAGCGCTGAAGAGCGCGCACGCGACATGCTCTATCCCGAGCAGATTTACCAGGAGTTTGAAGGCGACAGCGGCACCTGGTGGAATTTCGATCCGCGCGTTGACTGGCTGATGGGCTACCTCACCAGCAACCGTAAAGAGAAAGTGCTGGTGATCTGCGCCAAAGCCGCGACAGCCTTACAGCTGGAGCAGGTGCTGCGCGAGCGTGAAGGCATTCGCGCGGCGGTCTTCCATGAAGGTCTGTCGATTATCGAGCGCGACCGCGCCGCCGCCTGGTTCGCTTCGGAAGAAGATGGCGCGCAGGTGCTACTCTGTTCAGAAATCGGCTCTGAAGGGCGCAACTTCCAGTTTGCCAGCCGTCTGATCATGTTCGATCTGCCGTTTAACCCGGATCTGCTGGAGCAGCGTATTGGCCGTCTCGATCGTATCGGCCAGGCGCACGACATTCAGATCCTGGTTCCCTGGCTGGAGAAGACCGCGCAGGCGGTGCTGTTGCGCTGGTATCATGAGGGCCTGGATGCTTTCGAACACACCTGCCCCACCGGGCGCACCATTTATGACAAGGCGCACAGCCAGCTGATTGAGTATCTGGCCGCGCCGGAAAATACCCAGGGCTTTGATGAATTTATTCACGAGTGCCGCAAACAGCATGACGCGCTGAAAACCCAGCTGGAACAGGGGCGCGACCGTCTGCTGGAGCTGAACTCAAACGGCGGCGAATCTGCACAGCTGCTGGCGAATGCCATTGCGGAGCAGGATAACGACACCGAACTGGTGAACTTTGCGCTCAACCTGTTTGATATTGTTGGTATCAATCAGGAGGATCGCAGCGATAACCTGATCGTGCTGACCCCTTCCGATCATATGCTGGTGCCCGATTTCCCCGGCCTGCCGGAAGATGGCTGCACCATCACCTTTAATCGCGAGCAGGCGCTGTCGCGCGAAGATACCCAGTTTATCACCTGGGAGCATCCGCTGATTCGCAACGGTCTGGATCTGATCCTCTCCGGCGATACCGGCAGCTGCGCGCTGTCGCTGCTGAAGAACAAGGCGCTGCCGGTAGGCACGCTGCTTGTGGAGATGATCTACGTGGTCGAGGCGCAGGCGCCGAAGCATCTGCAGCTGACGCGCTTCCTGCCGCCGACGCCGGTTCGCATGCTGCTGGATCGCAACGGCACCAATCTGGCCGGCAAAGTGGAGTTCGAAAGCTTCAACCGTCAGCTGAATGCGGTAAATCGTCATACCGGCAGCAAGCTGGTGAATGCGGTGCAGCAGGATGTACACGCCATACTTCAGCTTTCGGAAAAACAGATCGTCCCGGAAGCGCGTGCGCTGATCGAGGCGGCGCGCAGCGAAGCAGACGAGAAGCTGAGCGCCGAGCTGTCACGCCTGGAAGCGCTGAAGGCGGTGAACCCTAACATCCGTGAGGATGAGGTCGAGGCGCTGGAAAGTAACCGTCAGCAGGTACTGGCAAGCCTCAACGAGGCTGGCTGGCGTCTCGACGCGCTGCGGCTGATTGTGGTTACGCATCAATAATTGCAAGGGGCCAGTCGGCCCCGTACCGGACAGAGTATGGAACCTTACAATCCGCCGCTGGAACCCTGGCTGCATATCCTTTATCAGGACGATCACATCATAGTGATCAATAAGCCGAGCGGCCTGCTTTCCGTGCCGGGACGTCTGGAAGAGCATAAAGATAGCGTGATGACGCGCATTCAGCGTGATTTTTCTCAGGCGGAGTCGGTGCACCGTCTCGATATGGCGACCAGCGGCGTTATTGTGGTCGCCCTGACCAAAGCGGCCGAGCGTGAACTCAAGCGTCAGTTTCGCGAGCGCGAGCCATCAAAAACCTACGTGGCGCGCGTCTGGGGCCATCCGCAGCCGGAAGAAGGATGGGTGGATTTACCGCTGATCTGCGACTGGCCGAACCGCCCAAAACAGAAGGTCTGTTTCGAGAGCGGCAAGCCGGCGCAAACCGGGTATCAGGTGGTGGAGTATCTGAGCGATAACAGCGCGCGCGTGGTGCTGAAACCTATTACCGGGCGTTCCCACCAGCTGCGCGTGCATATGCTGGCGCTGGGCCATCCGATCCTCGGCGACGGGTTTTATGCTCATCCGGAAGCGAAAGCGATGGCGCCGCGCCTGCTGCTGCATGCGGAAAGCTTAACCATTACCCATCCGAAATTTGGCAACGCGATGACCTTCCGTCAGCCCGCCGATTTTTGAATCACCCCGCCTTGCTTGTCCGTACCGGCAAGCAAGGCAGCCAGCTTTACTTGAAACCTTTTTCGCGCCGGATCAGATCATACGCCGCCTGGATTTCCTGCGCTTTCTGCTTCGCCATCTCCATCATCGCTGGCGGCAGCCCTTTCGCTACCAGCTTATCGGGATGGTGCTCGCTCATCAGTTTGCGGTAGGCGCGTTTGATGGTCATGCTGTCGTCGCTGCTTTTCACTCCCAGCACACTACAGGCATCTTCCAGCGTCGGGCCGCGCTGCGCCTGCTGATAGCCCTGCTGCGAGGAACCTTGCGCATAGCCGCCGCCGAACTGCTGGCCGCCTTGCATCATGCGCAGAAACTGGTCGAACTGATTGCGGGAAATGCCCAGTTCTTCTGCAATCACATACAGCACCTGACGTTCGTTCGGATGCAGCGAACCGTCGGCAAAAGCGGCCTGAATCTGAATTTCCAGAAACATCCGAATCAGGTCGAAACGACCAAAACAGGCGCTGCGCAGTTCGCGCAACCGGGCGCGCAGCGGATAATCGCTCTGCTTGCCGTCACGGAACGCGCGCTGCGCCGCGCCGCGTGCGTCGCCGTGCAACTGCATTCGATCCATTAATAACGAGGCGATCTGAATATCCGCTTCGGTGACGCGACCTTTCGATTTCGTAAGATGACCCATCACCTGAAAGGTGGTCAGAAAAAACAGGTTTTGCCGGGTTTGATTGTTGGCGAAGTAGCTTTGTCCCTTCGCACCCCGAACTTTATCAATCATATGACCAATAATCAGGCCGATCACAATGCCCCAAAAGCCAGTGCCGGAAAGCAACCCCAGCACCAGGCCGATAACTTTTCCCCAGTAGCGCATAAACTCCTCAATTCGCCATGCTTGCGGCTTAAATTTGCTTTATCATACCTGTCATTTATCCAAGCGCCTAACGGCAACGCGGACAGACAAGGATTAACACTGGCGCAACGCCAGAGTGTACGTTAGTCTCTGACCCGATTGTCGGCATGATGCCAGTTTTCATGGAATTCTCGATACCGCGTATGAAAAAACGTATACCTACCCTGCTGGCCACCATGATTGGCGCAGCGCTCTACAGTCAGGCTTCCCTTGCCGACGATCTGATGTCGCAGTGTATGCTGGGCGTACCAAGCTATAACCGTCCGCTGGTGAATGGCGAGACCAATGAGCTGCCTGTGACCATCCATTCAGATGCCGCAAAAGGGAACTATCCGGATGACGCGGTGTTCAGCGGCAATGTGAATATTCAGCAAGGCAACAGCCGTCTGACTTCTGATGAGGTCCAGCTGCATCAGCGAACACAGGAAGGCCAGACCACACCGGTACGCACCGTGGACGCGCTGGGTAATGTGCATTATGACGATAATCAGGTCATCCTGAGAGGCCCGAAAGCCTGGTCAAACCTGGACAGTAAAGATACCAACGTCTGGAACGGCGATTATCAGATGGTGGGCCGTCAGGGACGCGGTGTTGCCGATCAGATGAAATTGCGCGGCGACAATCGCTACACCATTCTCGAAAACGGCAGCTTCACCTCCTGTCTGCCCGGCAGCAACAGCTGGAGCGTGGTCGGTTCTGAGGTGATTCAGGATCGTCAGGAAGAAGTGGCTGAGATCTGGAATGCGCGCTTCAAGCTCGGCCCGGTGCCGATTTTCTACAGCCCCTACCTGCAGTTGCCGATTGGCGACCGCCGCCGCTCCGGCTTCCTGATCCCGAATGCGAAATATGGCAGTAAAAACGGCTTCGAATTTATGTTGCCCTATTACTGGAACATCGCGCCGCAGGTGGACGCCACCATTACGCCGCACTATATGAGCCGCCGCGGGATGCAGTGGCAGAATGAGTTCCGCTATCTGACCGAGGCGGGCGCCGGCCTGATGGAGTTTGATTACCTGCCGTCGGACGATCAGTACGATCGCGATAAGGCGCTGCGCGGCATCGCCGAAAATGACGACTCCAACCGCTGGCTCTTCTACTGGCGTCACTCTGGCGTTTACGACCAGCACTGGCGTTTCAACGCGGACTACACCAAAGTCAGCGATCGCTACTATTTCAACGATCTCGACTCGCTATACCATAACTCTACCGATGGCTATGCCACGCAGAAATTCAGTATCGGCTATGCCGATACCAACTGGGACGCCACGCTCTCGACCAAAGATTTCCAGGTATTCGGCACCAATAACGCTAACGTCTATCGCGCGCAGCCGCAGCTCGATCTGAACTACTATCAAAACGATATGGGTCCGTTCGATGGCCGTATCTACGCCCAGGCGGTGAAGTTCACTAACGTTAACTCGCGTTATCCGGATGCGACCCGTCTGCATGTCGAACCCACGCTCGATCTGCCGCTCTCCAACGGCTGGGCCAGCCTGGATACCGAAGCGAAGTTCCTGGCGACTCACTATCAGCAGGATGGCGTTAATTACTACAACAACTCAGTCGATACCGACCGCAACAACCAGCTGAAAGAGACCGTCAACCGTACGCTGCCTCAGTTCAAAGTGGATGGCCGCCTGGTGTTCGACCGCGACATGGACTGGGCGCAGGGCTATACCCAGACGCTTGAGCCGCGCGTTCAGTACCTCTATCTGCCCTATCGCGATCAGAGCCATATCTATCCTTATGACTCAACGCTGCTGCAAACGGACTACACCGGGCTGTTCCGCGACCGCACCTACAGCGGCCTCGATCGCATCGCTTCGGCTAACGAAGTGGCAACCGGCGTAACAAGCCGTATTTATGATAACGATTTGGTTGAACGTTTTAACGTTTCCGTGGGTCAAATCTACTCGTTTACCCCTTCCCGCACCGGTGTCAACAACACCAGTGAGGAAGATGATACCGGCAGCCTGATTTGGGCTGGCGATACATACTGGAAAATTAGCGATCGCTGGGCGGTGCGCGGCGGCATTCAGTACGATACGAAACTCGATAACATCGCCCAGGGCAACACGGTGCTGGAGTATCGTCGTGACGCGGATCGCATGGTGCAGCTTAGCTACCGTTACAGCAGCCCGGAGTACGTGGCGACCGCGCTGAACAATTCCAGCCTGATAGATAACCCTATTTACAAAAATGGGATCTCTCAGGTCGGCGCGACCGCCAGCTGGCCGATTGCTGACGCCTGGTCCGTGGTTGGCGCTTATTACTACGACACGCGTAACAATAAGCCGGCAGAACAGCTGCTTGGACTGCAGTATAGCTCCTGCTGCTACGCTATCCGCGTGGGCTACGAGCGCAAAATTAACGGTTGGGAAAACAATAACAGTCAATACGATAACCAAATCTCATTCAACATTGAGCTGCGTGGTCTGAGTCCTAATTACGGCTTGGGCACCGATCAAATGCTGCGTCAGGGGATTATTCCTTATCAGCGCGCTTTCTGATGTTGTGATGTTTGACAGGCAATCCCGCAGTGCGGAAACAACAATGGATAAAGTATGAAGAACTGGAGAATGCTGATTCTTGGTGC
Organism: Pantoea osteomyelitidis; assembly: GCF_044342975.1. Lineage (NCBI taxonomy): Bacteria > Pseudomonadati > Pseudomonadota > Gammaproteobacteria > Enterobacterales > Erwiniaceae > Pantoea > Pantoea osteomyelitidis. Next base: position 383,777 of record NZ_JBGFSN010000003.1, on the reverse strand, counting down.
GGCCCTGGTGGGCAACACCGCGTTTGCAGCCCCGCAGATGGTTGATAAAGTCGCCGCCGTGGTCAATAACGGCGTGGTTCTGGAGAGTGACGTTGACAGCATGATGCGCACCGTCAAGGGCCAGGCGCAGCAGGCCGGACAGCAGTTGCCGGACGATCGTACTCTGCGTCATCAGATCCTTGAGCGTCAGATCATGGATAACATTATTCAGCAGATGGGTGAAAAAGCGGGTCTGGAAATCAACGATCAGCAGCTGGATCAGGCGATCCAGAACATCGCCGCGCAAAACCATATGAGTGCCGATCAGCTGCGCAGCCGACTGGCCTACGACGGCGTAAACTATAACGATTACCGCGCGCAGATTCGCAAAGAGATGCTGATTGCCGAAGTGCGCAACAATGAAGTTCGTCGTCGCGTGACGATTTTGCCGCAGGAAGTGGATACCCTTTCCACCCAGCTGGCCGCGCAAAATACTCAGGGCACGGAACTGAATGTCAGCCATATTTTGCTGCCGCTGCCGGAAAACCCGACGCAGGAGCAGGTGGACCATCAGGAAGCGCTGGCGAAGCAGCTGGTAAGCGAGCTGAACGGCGGCGCTGATTTTGGCAAGCTGGCCGTGACCTACTCTGCCGATCCGCAGGCGCTGAAAGGCGGCAACATGGGCTGGGGCAAAATTGAAGAGTTGCCCACGCTGTTTGCCCGTGCGCTGAGCAGCGCGAAAAAAGGCGACATCGTTGGCCCGATTCGTTCCGGCGTCGGCTTCCATATTCTCAAGGTGAATGACCTGCGCGGCGAAAGCAAAAACATCTCTGTTACCGAGGTGCATGCGCGCCATATTCTGCTGAAGCCGTCGCCGATTCAAACCGACGACCAGGCACGCGCCAGGCTGACGCAGATTGCCGCCGATATCCGCAGCGGGAAAACCACCTTTGCGGCGGCGGCGAAGCAGTTCTCTGAAGATCCAGGCTCAGCCAATCAGGGCGGCGATCTCGGCTGGAGCACGCCGGAAGTCTACGATCCCGCCTTCCGCGACGCCCTGCTGCGTTTGCAGAAAGGTCAGCTGAGCCAGCCGGTGCACTCCTCCTTTGGCTGGCACCTGATCGAGCTGCTGGCGACCCGTCAGGTAGATAAAACCGACGCGGCGCAAAAAGAGCGCGCTTATCGCATGCTGTTCAACCGCAAATTTGCTGAAGAAGCGCAAACCTGGATGCAGGAACAGCGCGCCAGCGCTTACGTGAAGATACTGGATGCCAATGCTCAGTAATTTTCGTGTGGTTATCACGCCCGGCGAACCCGCCGGGATTGGTCCCGATCTCGCCGTTCAGCTGGCGCAGTATGACTGGCCGGTCGAGCTGGTGGTCTGTGCCTCAGCGGAACTGCTGCAAAGCCGTGCGGCAGCGCTTGGCCTGCCGCTTACGCTGCGTGAATATCAGCCCGATGCGGCCGCGCAGCCTCAGCGCGCCGGAAGTCTGACCCTGCTGCCGCTGGAAACGGCGCAGCCGGTGAAGGCAGGTGAACTGTGCGTTGCTAACAGCCATTACGTGCTGGAGACGCTGGCGCGCGCCTGCGACGGCTGCCTGAACGGCGAATTCGCCGCGCTGGTGACCGGTCCGGTCCATAAAGGCGTGATCAATGACGCCGGTATCTCGTTTACCGGCCACACCGAATTTTTTGCCGATCGCGCCGGTGGCGATCGCGTGGTAATGATGCTGGCGACAGAAGCGCTGCGTGTGGCGCTTGCGACTACGCATCTGCCGTTGAAAGACGTTTCCGCCGCCATTACGCGTGAAAGTCTGCACGAGGTCGTCACCATTTTGCATCGCGATCTGCAGCAGAAGTTTGGTATTGCTCAGCCGCATATTTATGTTTGCGGCCTGAATCCCCATGCGGGCGAAGGCGGCCATATGGGGCGGGAAGAGATCGATACCATTATTCCGGCGCTGGACGCGCTGCGCCAGCAGGGCATTCAGCTTACCGGCCCGTTGCCGGCGGATACGCTGTTCCAGCCGAAGTACCTGAACAACGCCGATGCGGTACTGGCGATGTATCACGATCAGGGGCTGCCGGTATTAAAGTTTCAGGGTTTTGGCCGCGCGGTGAATATCACCCTTGGCCTGCCGTTTATCCGTACCTCAGTTGACCACGGCACCGCCCTTGAGCTTGCCGGTTTAGGGCAGGCGGAGCCGGGCAGCTTTATCACGGCGCTTAACCTCGCCATTACCATGATTAAGAGCAGTAATGAATAATCGCGTCCATCAGGGGCACTACGCCCGTAAACGTTTCGGGCAGAACTTCCTGAACGATCAGTACATTATCGACAGCATCGTCGCCGCCATTCATCCGCAACGCTCAGAGGCGCTGGTGGAGATTGGCCCCGGCCTGGGCGCACTGACCGAGCCGGTAGGCGAGCATCTTGATGCGCTGACGGTAGTCGAACTCGACCGCGATCTCGCGGCGCGTCTGCAAACGCATCCCTTTCTCGGTCCCAAGCTCACCATCTTTCAACAAGATGCGATGACTTTTGATTTCGCCAGCCTGGCGCAGGAGCGAGGGCAACCGCTGCGCGTGTTCGGCAACCTGCCCTACAATATCTCTACGCCGTTGATGTTCCACCTTTTCAGCTATACTGGTTCGATCAAGGACATGCATTTCATGCTGCAGAAAGAGGTGGTGAACCGTCTGGTTGCCGGTCCCGGCAGCAAAGCTTACGGCAGGCTCACGGTGATGGCGCAATACTATTGTCAGGTGATTCCGGTGCTGGAAGTCCCACCAGAATCCTTTACGCCAGCCCCCAAAGTCGACTCTGCCGTGGTACGTCTGGTTCCCTTCCAGCAGCCGCCGCATCCGGTCAGCGACGTGCGGATGTTGAGTCGCATCACCACCGAAGCTTTCGGCAAACGTCGTAAAACATTGCGTAACAGTCTGGGTCATCTGTTCAGCGTTGAAGCGCTGGATGAGATGGGCATCGATCCGACGCTGCGCGCAGAAAATATTTCGGTGGCGCAGTATTGCCAGTTAGCCAACTGGCTGAGCAGCCACCAGGGCGAACCGCAGGAGAACTGAGTCCATGAGTGAATCGGCCCGCGTATGTATCCAGGTGCAGAGTCTCTATATCGAGTCGCAATCTTCCCCGGATGAGGATCGCTATGTTTTCGCTTATACGGTGACGATTCGCAATCTGGGGCGCAGCGCGGTGCAGCTGCTGGGACGATACTGGCTGATTACCAACGGTAACGGACGTGAAACCGAGGTGCAGGGTGAAGGCGTGGTCGGCGAACAGCCGCTGATTGCCCCCGGCAGCGAATACCAGTACACCAGCGGGGCCATTCTTGAGACGCCAATGGGCACCATGCAGGGTCATTACAGAATGGTTGATGAGCAGGGCGATCCGTTCCACGTCGACATTCCGGTGTTCCGACTCGCGGTACAATCCCATATCCACTAAGTTTTCTGAATCAGCCCGGCTTGTCCGGGCTTGCTGTTTTCATACCGGATTACAATAAATGAGTACATACCTGATTGGCGACGTCCATGGTTGTTATGACGAGCTGCGTGCTTTACTGGCGCAGGTGCACTTTGATCCAGCCCAGGACACGCTCTGGCTGACGGGAGATTTAGTGGCGCGCGGGCCTGGCTCGCTAGAGGTTTTACGCTACGTCAAATCACTTGGTGATTGCGTCAGGCTGGTGCTCGGCAATCACGATCTTCATCTGCTGGCGGTATTTGCCGGTATCAGCCGCAACAAGCCGAAAGATCGTCTCACCCATCTGCTGGAAGCGGCGGATGCGGATGAGCTGATCAACTGGCTGCGTCGTCAGCCCCTGCTACAGATCGATGAAGAGAAAAAGCTGGTCATGGCGCATGCCGGCATTACGCCGCAATGGGATCTGGAGACGGCAAAACTGTGTGCACGCGAAGTGGAAGCGGTGCTTTCCAGCGACAGCTATCCGCTGTTTCTGGATGCGATGTACGGTGACATGCCCAATAACTGGACGCCCGATCTGACCGGCCTGGCGCGTCTGCGTTTCAGCACTAACGCGTTGACGCGCATGCGCTTCTGCTTCCCTAATGGCCAGCTCGATATGATCTGCAAAGAGACGCCAGCATCCGCGCCGCCGCCGCTCAGGCCCTGGTTTCAGATCGAGAGTCCGGTCGCGCGTGACTATACCATTGTGTTTGGGCACTGGGCTTCGCTGGAAGGGAAAGGCACGCCGGAAGGCATTATCGGTCTGGATACCGGCTGTTGCTGGGGCGGCACGCTGACGCTGCTGCATTGGGAGAGCGGCCAATATTATGTTCAGGCATCGAACCGTACTAAGTCGCTGGAAGAACAATGATGCCGGGCAGGGACAGGCATTGTCCCTGCCCTTGCCTTTGCTACCTTTGCAACGTCGCTCCGCGGCTGGAAATGACGTCGCGATACCAGTGGAAGCTTTTCTTACGGTAACGTTCTAAACTGCCATTACCCTGCTCGTTTTGGTCGACATAAATGAAGCCGTAGCGCTTGCTGAACTCCGCTTTGGACGCACTCACCAGATCGACAGGCCCCCAACTGGTATACCCCATCACCTCGACCCCGTCTTGCAGCGCTTCCCGAATCTGAATCAGGTGATCGTTCAGATAACGGATGCGGTAGTCATCATTGATGACATTGCCTGCCTCCAGCTTGTCCCGTGCACCCAGACCATTCTCAACGATAAACAGCGGCTTCTGATAGCGATCCCATAACATATTCAACAGGATGCGCAGGCCAATGGGATCGATCTGCCACCCCCATTCCGAGCTGGTCAAATGCGGGTTCGGTATCATGCTGAGAATATTTCCGCGCAGCGTCTGTGCTTTCTTTTTATCCGCCGTTGCGCAACCGGACATATAGTAGCTGAACGAGATAAAGTCGACGCTGTGCTGCAGCGCGGCATTATCTTCTTCCGTGATATGCAGCCGAATCCCCTGCTCACGAAAATAACGTAGCATATAGCCGGGATAGCGCCCCCGGACCTGCACATCGCCAAAAAAGAGCCAGCGGCGATTTTCCTGCAGTGCGGCCAGTACATCATCTGGTTTAGCGCTAAGCGGATAGGTCAGCCCACCCAATAACATATTGCCGATACGACCGTCAGGAATGATTTCGTGACAGGCTTTGACTGCGCGTGCGCTGGCTACCATCTGATGATGAATAGCCTGGTAAACTGCCGTCTTATCAGGTTGCCCCTCCAGTCCGAGGCCGGTCAGCGGCGCATGCAGCGACATATTAATCTCATTAAAAGTTAGCCAGAGCTTTACCTTTTGCTGATAGCGAATAAACAGCGTACGCGCATAGCGTTCAAACAGAGCAATAAGCTGCCGATTCCCCCAACCACCATAGTTTTTTACCAGTGCCCACGGCATATCGTAATGCGACAGCGTAATCAGCGGTTGAATGCCGTAACGGGCCAGCTCGTCCAGCAGTCGATCATAGTAAGCCAGCCCGGCTTCGTTTGGCTGTTCTTCATCGCCATCAGGAAAAATTCGCGTCCAGGCGATGGATAAACGCAGGCAAGTGAAACCCATTTCGGCAAACAGCGCGATATCCTGGGGGTAACGATGATAAAAGTCGATGGCAATATCTTTGATGTAGCTGTCGCCGGGCTGGCGCTCAACCACCGGGCCAAACACGCCCTGTGGCTGCATATCTGAAGTGGAAACTCCTTTGCCATCCTCACGCCATGCTCCTTCTACCTGGTTTGCCGCAATAGCGCCGCCCCAGAGAAAATTGCGCGGAAATAAATCCATCTATCACTCCTTTTGTTAATGATTAACGATCAGCAACGGCGTACCAGACGTTAACGTGGGCGCTGAGGTCGCTACACAAACAGAAGCCCAGGCTTCGCTGTTACAGATAATAATCGGGGTTGTGAGATCAAAACCGGCAGCGGAAATCGCCTGAAGGTTAAACGTCAGCAAAGGATCACCCGACATGACGCGATCGCCGGGCTTCACCAGAGCAGTAAAATGCTCGCCGTTGAGTTTCACCGTGTCGATACCGACGTGAATTAATAATTCAACCCCTTCATCACTGCGCAGACCGATCGCATGATGAGTATCAACCAACGTCGCTACTTCACCGGAAAACGGCGCGACAACCGTTCCTGTCGCAGGCAATATGGCCGTGCCCATTCCCAGCAGACCACTGGCAAAGGTGGGGTCTGGCACCCTTTCCAGCGGCAACAAACTGCCACTGAGCGGAGCCAGGATGGTATGTGCTGCGACAACATCTGCCACTGGCTCCTTCTCCATTTCCTGCCGGGACGCGCTTGCTGTTTCGTCTTCATGCATCCTCCTCTTTATGCCGCCAGCAAAAAAAGTCAGCAGGCAGGCAAGCAGCAGGGCCACAATCGAACCGGTAATCGCCCCAATCACCGTACTGTCCAGACCATGCGGGGGAATAATCTGCGCAACAGAAAAAATGCTGACCAGGCCGAATGACCAAATACGACTGTGAAAATAACCTGTCACCGCACCGCCAATGCCTCCGGCCAGGCAGCCAAAAAAGAAAGGACGCCGCAGCGGTAAGGTAATGCCATAGATAGCGGGTTCGGTAATGCCAAACAGACCAGCAAGCGCCGCAGATCCAGCCAGCATCTTTTGTTTCGCATCGCGCGTGCGCAGCAACACGCCTAATACTGCGCCAATTTGCCCCATCACGGCCGCTAACAATAGCGGCGCCATAGTGTCATAGCCCAATACGCTGAGATTGTTGATCATCAGCGGCACCAGTCCCCAGTGCAGCCCGAAAATCACGCACCCCTGCCAGACCGAACCGAGAAACAGCCCGGCCAGCAAAGGAGCATAGTCATAAATGATCTGAAAGCCGTTTGCCAACTGCTGGCTGCCCCAGATAGCCAGCGGCCCGATCAGCAAAAAAGTGAGCGGTACGGTAACCATCAGGCAAAACAGAGGTGTGACAAAGTTTTTAATCGCCTGGGGCATTATGCTGTTCAGCCGCCTTTCCAGCCAGCAGCAGATCCACGCGGCAAAAATAATGGGAATTACCGTCGTGCTATAGTCCATAAAGGTCAGCGGCAAGGAGAAAAAAGTGCTGGTGGCCTGCGATGCATTTTCAGAAGCCGTGCGGATCAGCGGATGTATTAACGCTCCGCCAGCCGCCATGGTGAGAAAGGGGCTGCCGCCAAATTTCTTACCTGCGGTATAGCCGAGCACCAGCGGAAAGAAAAAGAACAGCGCATCGCTGGCAGCGAACCACACCAGATAAGTGCCGCTGCTGCGGGTGGTCCAGCCACAAACCAGCGCCAGCGCCAGAAAACCTTTTAGTATTCCCGAGGCGGCCATGATGCCCAGAAAAGGAGTAAAGATGGCGGAAACCAGGTCGATAAAGCGCGCCAGCAGATTGTTTTTCACTTTACCCGTGTTGGCTCCCCCTAAGCTCTCCTCTTGCAGCCCCAGTATCTGGAGTAACGTCAGATAAACATCATGCACATGGTTACCAATCACGACCTGAAACTGGCCGCCAGCCTCCACGACCATGATAATGCCTTCCAGCTTTTTGAGCCGCCCGGCATCCGCCTGCGCGCAATCCTTGAGCGTAAAACGTAAGCGGGTAGCACAATGCAACACGTCAATGACGTTCTCCTTGCCCCCGATGCCGCTTACTATCGCTTCAGCCAGTTGCTGATATCCCGCCATCGTTAACTTCTCCCTTTTTGATGTATGCCGATCGCCATAACAAAAAAACCAGAGCCGACTCGCCCTGTAGAGGGAAAGCCAGCCCTGGTTTTGCCTGCCGCAGCAGTGACAATCCAGTTTGCTTGCCTGTAAAGATGCGCTTAGTGGCTTAGCGTCAGCGGGTTCTCTTTGCGCACTTGCTCAATATGTATTGTCAAAAACATACACTCTTCATCCGTCAGCTCCCGCTGATAGTGACGGGCCAGGTGCTGCTTGATCTTTCCTGCACAGCGCCAGGCCTGTTGATAGCTGTTACGCACTGCCTGTTGCAGAGCAGTATCATCTTCAGCAACCGGCGCGCGTGTCAGCATACGTTGCGCAAAAAATTTCAAATGGGTGACGAAGCGCTGATAGCTGAGCGAACCCTCGTCATAATTCAGCTGCATCTGCTGCTCTACAATATGCAGGATCTCCTGCATCACGCGAGTGATGTGCATCACCTCCGGCATCTGGTTATGCAGTTGTCCCGTGACCAGGTGCAAGGCGATAAACCCCGCTTCATCCTCGGCCAGCGTCACACCGAGACGGCGTGCGATCATCGCCCGCGCTTCCATACCTAGCTGAAATTCACGTGGGTAGAGTCGCTTAATTTCCCACAACAGTACATTGCGGATAACGATGCCTTTTTTATGCCGTTCAATCGCAAAATGGCAATGATCGGTCAGGCTGATATAGAGGTTTTCATGCAAGGGTCCCAGCCGCTGGCGTGACAGCGCAATGATCTGTTCGCTGGTAGTCATCACCTCGAGCGGGATCTGTTGCAGCAGTTCGCTCAGACGCGCCATCAGCTCACTACTTTGTAAGGCAAAAATTTTTTCGATTTTATCTATATCAAGCGTATCGCCGATCTTCTTTTGAAATCCGAGACCGCGCCCCATAACCACTTGTTCCTGGTGCTGGTGGTTTATTACCAGCACCACATTATTGTTAAGTATTCTGGCGATCTTCATTGCCTCTCCCTGAGATCGAGCCCGATCGTCAATTATCGGGGTTCGCCTGTTCACTCCGTCACAACCTGAAACAGTATCAGGGAAAGTTATTACTGGCTCAATAAAGAACGCGGTAATTTGTGAGGCAGATCGGCCAGGCCGGGATTATATTAGTTTGCAAAAATATTTCGGTATTCTGATTCTTTTTGTGGCGCATTTATATCACCATCGAAAATGTTCCAGGTAATATATCCCTTATTCAGCCAGCCGGTATCATTATCGGCCGTAGAGGGACGTAATACTTCATCACGTAATTGCTGTCGGACTTTTCCTTCATCCGTAAATTGATAGGTAAACTGCGGCGTTGGGTTGGGTTCGTTAACAATATATTTCACGCCTTTGATATTTTCTTTTGCCAGAGGCGGATAATTAATGCTCACGCCAGAATGAGAGGGTAAGGGTGAATGACCTGGCTGCCATTTATTATGCAGTTGTTCTACCAGCGACACGACATAGTTAACCGAATCCGGCCAATGGTTTTTCGTCGCTGGCCAGCCATTTTTCATCTCTTCCGCATCGGCCAGGTAACCAATACTGGCGGCGATAGCGGGATAACCATAGCGCACTGCACGCACCGCCGCAGAGACCGTACCGGAATTAAGCTGCACAGCGCCGGTGTTAGGGCCGTCATTGACACCGGAAATAACGAGATCCGGCGGGTTGTTTTTCATCAGACCTAACACCGCGACATCCAGCGAATCGGCTGGTGTGCCCGGAAAGCAGTAGCGCTTTTCGCCGGTTTTTTTCAAATCGAATAGCTGATTTGGCCGGAAAGTAATGGCTGACCCAATGCCGCTCTGGTTGGTGGCCGGAGCGACTAACCAGACATCGAACCCTTTGGCCGTTAACTGCTCCTGCAATTGCGTGGAGCCAAAAGAAGCGCAGCCGTCATCGTTGACGATAAGAATCCGCATCGGGCGTTGTTCTGCCCAGGCTCCCGTTTGTAAACCGGCCAGTAGCAGGATGGCCAACAGTGATTTTTTCATTATTAAACTCCTTTTCAATAAAGGTTCAGTTAATCAAAACAGACCCAATTGGTACTCTATGCTCAGCAGGCCGCCAACGCCTTTGGCACGATGAAAGTTTTTCCCATCAGCGCTAAGCCATGGCTGGCCATGATGATTAAGCTTCCAGCTGTAGCTTGGCCCCAGTCCAAGGAACAGCCGCAGGTTTTTGATGCTCTCCGGTTCCCAGGCTGCAAAGGCACCATATTCCCATTCATGCAGCCCGACTCCCTGATAGCGGATGTTATAGCCGTAATTACCATATACGCCGGTAAGCAGGCGCGGCGTCAGGCGATACTGACTATAGAGATAGATCATCTGTTCGCCATCATTGATATAATCGTTGCCTTCGCCATCTGCGGCTGAGTTAATAAAGCCGCGACTGTTTTTGCCGAAGTGCCAGTAAAAGTGTCCCAGCCCCCCATCCAGTTTTGCCCGGGTTTTTGACCAGCCCACGCCCGTTTCAGCATCGCCATACTGCATGCCGAACTGCCCATAGAAATGCTGTGCGCTGTGGGTAAAACCGCGCGCCCCCTCCCACTCGCTTAGCCCACGGTTATGGTAAAAAACACCGCGGCTCAGCAGCGTTATACCTTCGCTGACAGGCCAGCGTTGGCTGATTTCTATACCCTGACGCAGCAAATAATTTTCACTGCCGCCAGCCACCAGCCGAATTGATGTGGTTTGCCCGGGAGACCAGGTCAGGTCGCCGGTAGCGATATAACCGATGCGTTTATTGCCGCGCAGCGTGTAGAAACGACTTTTATCGGGCGAGTCGCGTTCTGAAAAGCGCGTGACTAACGCCCCTCGGGCACGCAGCGAGCCTGTCGTGCCGTCGGCGCTGATGCCTTCCCAGCTATCAGGCGCACCACGGCTGCGCGTGATGTTCAAAACGCCAAACTTTGCCAGCGGCTGCCAACCGGCATTGACCTGAAGTTTTTGTTGTCCCTCCTCCCAGCGCGCTTTCAAATAGAGCATTCCTAATTTGTTAAAGCCTTCCGCGTGACCATGGTTATCGCGCAGGACATCCCTTCCCATAAAATCGTCACTGGCATAGAGTTTCGTCACGCCGTACCAGGAGGCATTCAGGCCAACAACATCCTGATACCAACCGCTTTGCCAGTCGAGATGCAGCGCCTGCGCCCAGGCGATTTGATCGTTGACACCCGCTGCTGAAAGGCTGTCGGTTGTATTGATCAGGCCAACATTTTTCAGAGTCAGATCGAGATGGCTATCGGTAACAACGTTACTGGCAACGGCACAGCCTGAGATAGACAACAAAAAAGCACCGGTAATCACACGTTGTGTAGGCGTAATTTTTTTCATATTCTTCCCTGATAGTCTTAAACATTCCTGATTCTTTATTGCATTACAGCGATATCCGCAATGCCAATCTTTTTTTATAAAACAATTTATTTAACTAATAATGAAAAGATTCATTTAAAGGAATCTGACTTTCCCCCATAAAAAAACCCAGATGCGTACTTCCGCAAAAAAGGAAGCTCGCATCTGGGTTTCGCCTGTTATTCAGTAACAATCCCAATGTTATAATGGGCAAATCATATCACCACAAACTGCAAAAAGCGAAGCGCCAGCCAAAGTTAAATAATTACTTTGTGATCACAGCCAAAATTTTTTATAAAAATCCAGGTCGGGGATGGTTAATTACAAAAACAAGTAACGACGATATGCAATATAAGATAATAAGAAATAGTTATCTTTTGAATTAACGGCTTCTCCTGAACAATGGGAAAAGCCGTATAACGAATTCGTATAGCTCTACCAGCAGTTATGCGCGGCGATCGAGAATTTCGAAGCAGTAGCTGTGCGAGTTTTGCGCGTCAGCATCGTGAAACTCGCTGAAAGTGGATTGCCACTCATCCGGCTCGTAGTCGGGAAACTGCGTGTCCCCTTCCACTTCCGCATCAATATGGGTGAGGTAGAGACGGTCGGCGCGTTTCAGCATCTGCTCATACACACGGCCACCGCCGATGATCATCATCTCTTCAACATCACCAGCCGCTTTAACCGCCTCGTCCAGCGAGGTTACCCAGGTGACGCCTTCCGCCGCGCCCGGTTTGCTGCTGACCACAATATTCAACCGACCAGGCAGCGGGCGACCAATGGATTCAAAGGTCCGACGCCCCATAATCACCGGCTTATTCAGGGTATTACGTTTAAACCAGGCCAAATCAGCAGGCAGGTTCCACGGCATGGCGTTTTCCATACCAATGACACGATCCGCTGCCAATGCCGCGATCAGACTAATCATGATAAAAGACTCACAGGGAAAAAATTGGCGCCATCATACGTAAAGGTGAAACTTTCGTCGATAGGGATAAGTGGGTATTTACGTAAAGCTTTTTTGCCACCGCTATTTTGTTATTGTACAGAATATTGAACCACCCTAAGCGGAAAGCATGGGCCATGCCGCCAGTTTTCACCGCTAAAGCGGCAGAAGGAAAATAATCGCCTTAAGCCTGAAAAAAACGGCTCGCAGGGAGCCGTTTTTTACTGCATCAGAAATCGTAGCGCAGACGCACCAGGTTCATGTCGCCCAAATCATCCGTGCTTGAGGTAAAGACGTGCTCATAATCGACGCGGAAGCCGTAGTCGAGGAACAGCGTAATACCCAGGCCATTATCAATACGCTGGTAATCACGTCCGTTGGCATACTCCAGACGGTCGCCCATAAAGTAAGGCTGAATCGCTTTAACCGCGTACTGCTCAATCGGGAATTTGTAGCCAGCAAAGTATTCAACGCCCCAGGCATCGCCCGCGAAGTAATCCTTCACGTCCGCATTTTTGGTGAGCAGGAAGTTCTGATACCAGCCGCCGCCTGCGGAGAAGGTCCAGTTGCCCGGCGCCCATTTCAGCGCCGTGCCGATAATGTTCTGATCGTACTCTTTGCTGTCGCCGTTGTTCGAGTTACGCATGGCGGCATGGGTATAGTTCCACGCTGTGCCCCAGGTCAAATCCTTGTTGATATGATAATCCGCGCCCAGCGAACCGCCGCCCTGACGCTTATAGCGCAAGCCGTTACCCGGCAGATAGTTGTTATCCTCGAACAGGTAAGAGGCGTAAACATCGACATCGCCAAAGGTATTTTTATATTTCAGTTGCTTACGTGAACGGTATGAACCATCGTAGTCGCCGTTGATGCCGTTGCCTGGCGCCTGCGCCAGCATATCGTAATCCCAGATATCGGTTTTGGCGCCGACCACATCGTAATAAATGCTGTTCTGCTGGCCAAAGGTCAGCTGACCCCAGGTATTGCTTTTCAGCCCGGTATAGAGCTGGCGACGCGTGGTGTTATTGGCGCCGTCGGCATAATGATCATCCCAGCCGAACACCTTGGGAATATTCACGCCCAGCTCGTAGTAGCTTACCCAGCTGACGTCATCAAACAGCGCATACTCTGCGCCAAAACGGAAACGCGTGCCGCCATCAAAGCCGTCGCGTTTGTAAGAACTGTCTTTCCCACCGGTCTGATGGTTAACCTGCGGACGAATACTGCCGCCGAACTGGAAAGTTAAACGGCTCAGCGGATCGTTTGCCTGAGGATCCATTTTTAATAATGTGATTTCCGCCTGGCTGGCAAAAGATGCCGTCATAAGCGCTGCACCGCAGCAAAGCGAAAGAACACGCAAAGAGGTTTTCATTAGTTATCCCTGAATAAATAAAGCCCGGTAGTCAGGCGGACAAATATTACACTGGTATTTATTTATCCAGGAAGAGTCTGAATTATGAATTCGTGCTTTTGCTTGAGTTTCGTTTCCAAAAAGAGGGAACTTTTTCAACTTAAGGTAAATTGTATGTCACGCAAAATTTAGCAGGCTAAATCACAGATAAAAAAACGGCTCCCGCAGGAGCCGTTTTATCAGGCTAAAACATCAGCCTTTAATTAGTGCATGCATTTCCTGCACGGAGATCACTTTCTCCGTCGGGTCTGCATTCAACGCCATTGCGGTGGCAAATCCACCGTTCAGCGTGGTGTCGTAGTGCACTTTGTACTGCAGCGCGCTGCGACGAATCAGCCTGGAATCTTCAATCGCCTGACGACCTGCAGTGGTATTCACGATATAGGCATACTCGCCGTTCTTCAGACGATCCTGAATGTGCGGACGCCCTTCATGCACCTTGTTCACCAGACGCGGATTGATCCCCGCCTCGCCCAACACTACGGCGGTGCCGTGCGTCGCATCCAGCTCGAAGCCGAATTTTTGCAGCTTGGCGGCGAGATCCACGATACGTTTCTTATCGCCTTCACGCACCGATAGCAGCGCACGTCCACTCTTCTTCATGTTGCTCTGCGCGCCCAGCATCGCTTTGGCGAAAGCTTCCGCAAAGGTGCGGCCCACGCCCATCACTTCGCCGGTAGAACGCATTTCCGGGCCAAGGATCGGGTCAACGCCCTGAAACTTGTTGAACGGCAGAACCACTTCTTTCACCGAGTAGTAAGGCGGGATTACCTCTTCGGTGACGCCCTGTTCGGCAAGGGTTTTACCCGCCATCACGCGGGCAGCGACTTTCGCCAGCGGTACGCCGGTAGCCTTGGAGACAAACGGCACGGTACGGGCAGCGCGCGGGTTAACCTCAATCAGGTAAACCTCGTTGTCCTTCACGGCAAACTGCACGTTCATCAGGCCGCGCACGCAGAGTTCAAAGGCCAGCTTCTCAACCTGCTGGCGCATCACGTTCTGAATCTCATTGTTCAGCGTGTAGGCCGGCAGTGAACAGGCTGAATCACCGGAGTGAACCCCCGCCTGCTCAATGTGCTCCATGATGCCGCCAATCAGCACGCGCTCGCCGTCGCAGATGGCATCGACGTCTACTTCGATCGCGTCGTCAAGGAAGCGATCCAGCAGTACCGGCGCATCGTTAGAGACCGATACCGCCGTCTGGAAGTAGCGCTTCAGGTCAATTTCGTCATAGACGATTTCCATCGCGCGGCCGCCCAGCACATAAGAGGGACGCACCACCAGCGGATAACCGATAGTCGCCGCTTTTTCTACCGCTTGCTCCAGCGTGGCGACAGTGGCGTTAGCGGGCTGCTTCAGGCCCAGACGATCCACGGCCTGCTGGAAACGCTCGCGGTCTTCCGCACGGTCAATGGCATCCGGGCTGGTGCCGATAACCGGCACGCCTGCAGCTTCCAGCGCACGCGCCAGCTTCAGCGGCGTCTGCCCGCCGTACTGCACGATTACCCCTTTCGGCTGCTCGACGCGCACGATTTCCAGCACATCTTCCAGCGTTACCGGTTCAAAGTAGAGGCGGTCAGAAGTGTCGTAATCAGTGGAAACGGTTTCCGGGTTACAGTTCACCATGATGGTTTCGAAACCATCTTCGCGCAGCGCCAGCGCGGCGTGTACGCAGCAGTAGTCAAACTCGATGCCCTGGCCGATACGGTTCGGACCGCCGCCCAGCACCATGATTTTGTCGCGATCCTGGTTCGGGTTAGCTTCGCACTCCTCTTCATAGGTGGAGTACATATAGGCGGTGTCGGTGGAGAACTCGGCGGCGCAAGTGTCGACGCGCTTATAAACCGGATGCAGGTTAAACTGGTGACGCAGCTTGCGAATTTCGCTTTCCGCTACGCCCGCCAGCGTCGCCAGACGCGCGTCGGCAAAACCTTTGCGCTTCAGCTGACGCAGGAAATCGGCATTCAGGCCGTTAATCCCTTGGTGCGCAACCTGCTCTTCCAGACGCACCAGCTCTTCAATCTGCACCAGGAACCAGCGATCGATGTTGGTCAGGTTAAACACGCCGTCCACGGACATGCCGGCACGGAAGGCGTCCGCCACGTACCAGATACGGTCGGAACCAGCATCTTTCAGCTCGCGGCGAATACGGGTTAAGGATTCCGCGTCGTCGAGGTTAACTTTCGGATCAAAGCCGGTTGCGCCCACTTCCAGGCCGCGCAGCGCTTTCTGCATTGACTCCTGCAAAGTGCGGCCAATCGCCATCACTTCGCCCACTGACTTCATCTGCGTCGTCAGACGGTCGTTGGCGCCAGCGAACTTTTCAAAGTTAAAGCGTGGGATCTTGGTGACCACGTAATCGATGGAAGGCTCGAAGGAGGCCGGAGTACGTCCGCCGGTGATATCGTTCACCAGCTCATCAAGGGTGTAGCCCACCGCCAGCTTGGCTGCGACCTTGGCGATCGGGAAGCCAGTGGCTTTCGAAGCCAGCGCGGATGAGCGCGATACGCGCGGGTTCATCTCGATGATGATCAGGCGACCATTCTTCGGATTCACGGCAAACTGCACGTTAGAACCGCCGGTTTCCACGCCGATTTCACGCAGTACCGCCATCGAGGCGTTACGCATGATTTGATATTCTTTGTCGGTCAGGGTCTGCGCTGGCGCAACGGTGATGGAGTCGCCGGTGTGGATGCCCATAGCATCGAAGTTTTCGATGGAGCAGACAATAATGCAGTTGTCGTTTTTATCCCGCACCACTTCCATCTCATACTCTTTCCAGCCGATAAGCGACTCATCAATCAGCAGCTCATTGGTCGGCGAAAGGTCGAGGCCGCGCTCGCAAATCTCTTCAAACTCTTCGCGGTTGTAAGCGATGCCGCCGCCGCTGCCGCCCATGGTAAAGGAAGGACGAATGATGCAGGGGAAGCCCACATCTTCAGCGACCTTAAGCGCTTCTTCCATGGTGTGTGCGATACCGGAACGGGCGGTTTCAAGGCCGATGCTTTTCATCGCCTTGTCGAAGCGCTGGCGGTCTTCCGCTTTATCAATGGCGTCCGCCGTGGCGCCAATCATCGTCACGCCGAACTCTTCCAGCACGCCCTGACGCTCCAGCTCCAGCGCGCAGTTCAGCGCCGTCTGGCCGCCCATGGTCGGCAGCACCGCGTCCGGACGCTCTTTTTCAATGATCTTACGCACTACTTCCCAGTGAATCGGCTCGATATAGGTCGCATCGGCCATTTCCGGGTCGGTCATAATGGTTGCCGGGTTAGAGTTCACCAGAATGACGCGGTAGCCCTCTTCACGCAGCGCTTTACACGCCTGCGCGCCGGAATAGTCGAATTCGCAAGCCTGGCCGATAACAATCGGACCGGCGCCAAGGATCAGGATGGATTTTATGTCTGTACGTTTTGGCATCTTTAAGCTCCTGATTACTTAGCTTTTGAACGGTAGGCTTCAATCAGTTCGATAAAGTGATCGAACAGCGGCGCGGCATCGTGCGGGCCCGGACTGGCTTCCGGATGACCCTGGAAGCTGAAGGCTGGTTTGTCGGTGCGATGAATACCCTGCACCGTCTGGTCAAACAGCGAGACGTGCGTCACGCGCAGATTGTCCGGCAGCGTAGCGTCATCAACGGCGAAGCCGTGGTTTTGCGCGGTAATCATCACGGTATCGTTATCGAAATCTTTTACCGGATGGTTGCCGCCATGATGGCCCAGCTTCATTTTGACGGTTTTCGCCCCGCTCGCCAGCGCTAACAGCTGGTGGCCCAGACAGATACCGAACACCGGAATGTCGGTTTCCAGGAAGGCTTTAATGGCGTCGATGGCGTAATCGCACGGCTCCGGATCGCCAGGTCCGTTGGAGAGGAAAATCCCGTCCGGATTGAGCTTCAGCACTTCTTCCGCCGACATTTGCGCCGGCACCACCGTCAGGCGGCAGCCGCGATCCACCAGCATACGCAGGATATTGCGCTTCACGCCGTAGTCATAGGCCACTACGTGGTAAGGCAGCTCTTCTTCTTTCTTCTGTTCCGGCAGGTTAGTTTCCAGCGTCCAGCTTCCCTGAGCCCACTGGTAGCTCTCTTTGATGCTGACTTCTTTCGCCAGATCCATCCCTTTCAGGCCGGGGAACGCTTTCGCTTTTTGCAGAGCCAGCGCGGCATCCGGATTATCACCGGCAATGATACAGCCGTTCTGCGCCCCTTTTTCACGCAGCAGACGCGTCAGCTTACGCGTGTCGATATCGGCAATGCCGACAATGTTGTTGCGCTGCAGGTAAGCGGAAAGCCCTTCTTCGCTGCGAAAGTTGCTGGCGATCAGCGGCAGATCGCGAATAACCAGGGCCTGAGCATGAATTCGGGTAGATTCTTCGTCGGTGGCGTTGGCGCCAACATTGCCGATATGGGGATAAGTGAGGGTGACGATCTGGCGGGAATAGGAAGGATCAGTGAGGATTTCTTGATAACCGGTCATTGACGTATTGAAAACGACCTCCCCCACTGCCGATCCTGTTGCCCCGATGGCCCGACCGTGGAATTGGGTTCCGTCTTCCAGAACCAAGAGCGCTGACTTAATCAAAACATCCTCCAGGGAATAAACAGTCACAATATTTGCATATTAATTCATGATAGCCACCTGAATCAATGCAAAAACCGCCTGACCGGGCGTTTTTTGGCAAATTGCGCGCATTCTAATGATCGCCCCCAGGCTTGTCTACCCTGCCGGGCGATATTTTTGTTTTTTTCGGCAATCTGAATGTTAAAAGCAGGAGTAAGGGATAAAAAGTGCGGATAACTTTAAGAAATAATCGATTGCCTGAGCAGAAGAAAGCGAAACGGCACTTTACAGGCCGTAAAATTTGACCAAATGGTCAAAATTCATATTTTATCGACTTTAAATACTATAAAACATCTAAAAATAAGCATCATGAATTTATTTTATCTCGTAAGGATTATTTTTACATAAAATAAAGGGCAATAAAATTATTGCCCTCACCAATCAATAAGCTACAGATTGAAATAACCACATCACGATGGTTCACAACACTCACAACATCGATAAATCCAGGACATCACGCATATCGTAAAGCCCAGATTTTTTGCCTTTTAACCATGATGCCGCCTTAACCGCGCCATTTGCAAAAGTCATCCGGCTGGAAGCCTTGTGGCTTATCTCGACACGCTCGCCCACATCTGCAAACATTGCAGTATGTTCGCCTACAATGTCCCCGGCGCGTACAGTGGCGAAACCAATAGTCTGCGCTTTACGCTCGCCGGTATGGCCTTCACGCGCATAGACAGCATGGTCGTCCAGCTTCCAGTTCATCGCGTCGGCAATCGCTTCGCCCATCGCCAGCGCGGTCCCTGAAGGCGCATCCACCTTGTGGCGATGATGCGCCTCCACAATTTCAATATCCGCATAGTCGCCCATGACCTTTGCCGCTTTCTCCAGCAGCTTCAGCACCAGGTTGACACCCACGCTAAAGTTAGCGGCAAAAACGATACCAATTTCTTCTGACGCCGTGCGGATCGCCGCTTTGCCTGCTTCATCAAAACCGGTGGTGCCAATCACCATCGCTTTTTTATGCTCACGACAGACAGCCAGATATTCCAGCGTTCCTTCCGGGCGCGTGAAGTCGATTAGCACATCAAAATCATTAATCACGTCATGCAAATTGTCGCTGACGCGCACGCCGGTTTTACCCAGCCCCGCCAGCTCTCCGGCATCGCTGCCGATCAGCGACGAGCCGGCACGAGCCAGCGCCGCGCCTAAAATAACGCCTTCCGCCTGCTGCGCGGCCTGAATCAAATTGCGTCCCATACGCCCCGGCGCACCGACAATGGCAATGCGGATCTCTTTCATAATTATTCATTCCTAAAGCAGAACTATGCATGCAAGCACAGACAGGTTAACGGTCAGATAGCGGCCTCGCCACCTTTAAAAAACGATAATAAGAATTTTATGCCAGCCACGCCCGATTATCAGTAAAACAAATTCCACCTGGTGGGAATGGAACGCAGGGCAATAAAAAAGGCCGAACGGGTCGGCCTTCAGATAAGCACTTCAGATCGCAACCTCAGCGTTACTGAACGTTTTTCACTTCAACACGCAGCTCTTTGGGAACCTCAAACACGATATTCTCTTCGCGGCCAATCAGCTCGATTGCTGCTTCGCCACCCAGCTCGCGCAGACGCTGGATCACCTGCTGCACCAGAATATCGGGCGCCGATGCGCCAGCGGTGACGCCAATGCAGCTTACGTCTTTAACCCAGGCTTCCTGAATATCGTCCGCAGAATCGATCAGCTTCGCCAGCTTGCCGGCGCGCTGAGCCAGCTCCGCCAGGCGGTTAGAGTTGGAGGAGTTCTTTGAACCCACTACCAGCACCACATCGGCATCCTGTGCCAGGGTACGCACCGCTTCCTGACGGTTAGTCGTGGCGTAACAGATATCATCTTTGCGCGGGCCGATGATGGCCGGGAAACGCTGGCGCAATGCATCGATCACGTCAGAGGTATCATCGACCGACAGCGTGGTTTGCGTCATAAAGCAGAGGTTGTTCTCATCTTTCACCTGCAGCTTAAAAACATCCTCCGGCGACTCCACCAGATACATGCCGCCGTTGGGGTTGCTGTACTGCCCCATGGTGCCTTCCACTTCCGGATGACCGGCGTGGCCGATGAGTATCGCCTCAACGCCCTTGCGGCTGGCGCGCGCCACTTCCATATGCACTTTGGTGACCAGCGGACAGGTAGCATCAAACAACATGGTAAGCTGGCGCGCTTTAGCTTCGGCGCGTACCGCCTGCGACACACCATGGGCGGAAAAAATCAGGATAGCGCCATCCGGCACTTCGCCAATCTCTTCAATAAAGATCGCCCCACGCTCGCGCAGGCTGTTAACCACGTAGCGGTTATGCACCACTTCGTGACGCACGTAGATCGGCGCGCCATACAGCTCCAGCGCGCGTTCGACAATGCTGATCGCCCGGTCAACGCCGGCGCAAAAGCCGCGCGGATTAGCCAGCAGAATTTGCATTGTTCGCCTCCAGCGCCGGATCGATCTCCAGCACCTCTATATCAAATTGAATGCGGTGTCCGGCAAGCGGGTGGTTAAAATCCACCGTGATCGAATCAC
The DNA here is from genome assembly GCF_044342975.1 of Pantoea osteomyelitidis. Lineage (NCBI taxonomy): Bacteria > Pseudomonadati > Pseudomonadota > Gammaproteobacteria > Enterobacterales > Erwiniaceae > Pantoea > Pantoea osteomyelitidis. Next base: position 363,224 of record NZ_JBGFSN010000003.1, on the reverse strand, counting down.
CCGAGATTTCGCGGATCACGCCTGGCATTTCGCTGCCGCCCATCCCGCTAAACAGCATGATGGCGCCCACTTCCGGCTCGCCCGCCTCAACGAAGTCGCGGCGGGAGAAATACTGGATCAGATCGGGACTGACAGCGCCGAACGCATCTTCCGGCGCCAGCGCGAAGCTGTGCTTGTCGCCCGCCTTAAGCCCCAGCAGTTCCGTTTCCAGCCCTTGCGACAAACTGCCGTCGCCGAGACGAAACAGCGCCGGTTTGCCGGAAGCGCGGGTAGACTCCGCCGTTGAGCCATCTTCAAGCTTCAACGTGAAATGCACCAGCACCGCGCTGTCGCGCTGTACAGATTCCGTCATCTCTTACCCTTTCTGTTTAGCCTGTTTGCCGGTGGGGCTGAAAAAGCCCTCCAGTACCACCAGCGCGGCGCCAATACAGATGCCGCAGTCAGCAATATTGAAGGTGGCGAAGTGCCAGCCACCGATGTAGAAGTCGATAAAATCGACCACAAATCCGTGATAAGCACGATCGAACAGGTTGCCCAGCGCCCCACCGATAATCAGGGCGTAAGCAATATTGTTTAATTTCTGGCTGGCGCGGCTGCGATACATCATCACCAGCAGCGCCGCCGCGATGGCGATGGCGATACCGGCGAAGAACCAGCGTTGCCAGCCGCCTTTGTCCGCGAGGAAGCTGAACGCCGCGCCATAATTATGGGCATAGAACAGATTCAGAAACGGCATCAGCGGCTGTGTTTCATGCAGTAGCATATTGTTCATGATCCACTGCTTGCTGGCGAAATCGATCACGATCACAACCAGCACCAGCCACAGCCAGCGCAATCCGGTAGAGAGAATAGGCTTACTCATCAGGCGAACTTACGCTTTTCGCCATCACCGGCGACGTTGGTATAACAACGGCCACAGATCGCGGCGTGCTCTGCGTTCTGTCCCACGTCGGTAGTGTAATGCCAGCAGCGCTGACATTTCTCGCCTTCCGCTTTATGCAGGGCCACTTTCAGACCTTTTAACAGTTCGCTCTGCTGCGCGTCTTCACCCGCCAGAGCGTAATCCGCCACCTGCGCGCCAGAGGTCAGCAGCACAAAACGCAGCTCGTCGCCCAGCGCGCGCAGCCTGGTCGCCAGCTCGCTATCGGCATAGAGCGTGACGCCCGCTTCAAGCGAACCGCCAATGCGTTTATCGGTACGCGCCTGCTCAATCACCTTGTTCACCTCGCCGCGCACCTTCAGTAGCTCAGCCCAGTAGGCGTCATTCATCGCTTCGTTGTCCGCCAGACCGAACAGGCCGTCGTACCACTCTTCGGTAAAGACATACTTCGCGCGCGCGCCTGGCAGGTAGCCCCAGATTTCGTCAGCGGTAAAAGACATGATTGGCGCCATCCAGCGCACCAGCGCTTCCACGATGTGCCACAGCGCGCTCTGGCAGCTGCGACGCGCCAGGCTGTCGGGCTTCGCGGTATACTGACGATCCTTGATGATGTCGAGATAGAAGGAGCCCATCTCAATCGAGCAGAACTGCATCAGGCGCTGGATCACCTCATGGAAATCGTAGCTGGCGTAGGAGTCGATAATATCCTGCTGCGCGGCCTGGGCACGGCCCACCGCCCAGCGATCCAGCACCACCATTTCTTCTGGCTTCACCAGATCGGTTTCCGGGTTAAAACCGTTCAGGTTCGCCAGCAGGAAGCGCGCCGTGTTACGGATACGACGATAAGCGTCGGCGGAGCGCTTCAGGATCTCGTCGGAAACCGCCATCTCGCCGGAATAGTCGGTTGAGGCGACCCAAAGACGCAGAATATCCGCACCCAGCTTGTTCATCACGTCCTGCGGCGACACGGTGTTGCCGATCGATTTCGACATCTTGCGGCCCTGACCATCCACGGTGAAGCCGTGAGTCAGTACCTGACGATAAGGCGCTTTGCCCTTCATCGCCGTGGAGATCATCAGGGAAGACATAAACCAGCCGCGATGCTGATCCGAGCCTTCCAGATACATATCCGGCGAATGGCCGCCGAATTCAGGACGCGCATCAACCACTGAGTAGCTGGTGGAACCGGAGTCAAACCAGACGTCCAGCGTATCGGGCACTTTCATGTAGCTGTCGGCGTCGTCGCCCATCAGCTCGCGCGGATCGAGATCCCACCAGGCCTGGATGCCATCCTGCTCCACGCGCTGCGCGACTTTTTCCATCAGCGCCAGCGTATCGGGATGCAGCTGCTCCGTCTCTTTATGCACGAAAAGCGCCATCGGCACGCCCCAGGTGCGCTGACGAGAGATACACCAGTCAGGACGGTTGGCGACCATCGCTTCGATACGCGCCTGGCCCCAGTCCGGGATCCACTGCACGCCTTTGATCTCTTTCAGCGACTGCGCGCGCAGCCCTTTCTGATCCATGCTGATGAACCACTGCGGCGTGGCGCGGAAAATGATCGGCGTTTTGTGACGCCAGCAGTGCGGGTAGCTGTGCAGCAGTTTTTCAACGTGCAGCAGCGCGCCTTTTTCACGCAGCAGCTCGACGATCAGATCGTTAGCTTTGAAAACGTTCACGCCATCCAGCGTCGGCCAGGTACCCGGCAGATAGCTGCCGTCCGGTCCTACCGGATTGGCGGTTTCCAGACCATATTTCTGACCCAGCACATAGTCGTCCGGACCATGGCCTGGCGCCGTATGCACCGCACCGGTACCGGCGTCCAGCGTAACGTGCTCGCCCAACAGCGCCGGGACATCAAAGCCCAGGAACGGATGCTGGAAACGCAGCATTTCCAGCGCCGCGCCCTGGGCGCTGCCCAGTACCGTCCAGCTGTCGATGCCTGCGCGCTTCATCACGCTCTCAACCAGATCTTTCGCCAGGATCAGCGCTTTGCCTTCAACCTGCAGCAGCTGATATTCAAACTCCGCATTCAGCGCAATGGCGCGGTTCGCCGGCAGCGTCCAGGGCGTAGTGGTCCAGATAACCAGCGCAATCGGACCCTGCACTGCCTGAGCGCCGAATTTGGCGGCGACGGCAGCAGCGTCCGTGGCATTGAACATCACGTCAATCGACGGCGAGGTTTTGTCGTAATACTCCACTTCCGCCTCAGCCAGCGCCGAACGGCAGTCGAGACACCAGTGCACCGGCTTCGCCCCTTTATGCAGGTGGCCGTTGTCGATGATTTTACCCAACGCGCGAATGATGTTGGCTTCGGTTTTGAAATCCATCGTCAGGTAAGGACGATCCCAGTCGCCCAGCACGCCCAGACGGATAAAGTCCGCTTTCTGGCCTTCCACCTGCTCGGCCGCGTATTTGCGGCAGGCTTCGCGGAATTCCGCCGCACTGACCTTCTCGCCCGGCTTACCGATCATCTGTTCAACTTTATGCTCAATCGGCAGACCGTGGCAGTCCCAGCCCGGCACATACGGGGAGTCAAAGCCTGCCATGCCTTTGGACTTAACGATAATGTCTTTCAGAATCTTGTTAACTGAGTGACCAATATGAATGCTGCCGTTCGCATAAGGAGGGCCATCGTGCAGGATAAAGGTTTTTTTCCCTTTTTTGGCTTCGCGGATGATGCCGTACAGATTGTCATCGTACCAGCGTTGCAGCATGCCCGGTTCGCGTTTGGCCAGATCGCCACGCATCGGGAACCCCGTTTCCGGCAAATTCAGGGTAGATTTATAGTCACTCATCAGATTCTCGGTTCCATTATTCGGTCATTACACCGGTGTTTTATACCCTTCAGCATTCAGACGGCAGCGCTGCCGCCGAACACAGACTCTTTGGGCATCACCCAAAAAACTCTCGGGCCGTCACCACATCTTTCGCTATTTGTTCTTTCAGCGCATCCAGCGAAGCAAAGCGCTGCTCGTTACGTATTTTGTGCCGCAGCACCACCTCAATATGGTGGCCATAAAGATTCATATTGATGTCAAGCAGATGAACTTCAAGCTGTTGACGCAAACCTTTTACTGTCGGACGCGTGCCAATGTTGGCTACGCCGGGCAATGGCTGCGCCGTCAGGCCCCGTACTTCCACCGCATAGACGCCTTTCACCGGCGTTACCGTGCGGCGTAAGGGGATATTCGCAGTGGGAAAACCGATGGTGCGTCCCAGGGCATCGCCATGCACGACGCGGCCCGATATGCTGAAAGGATGGCCTAACAGAGTTTGCGCCAGCGCCAGATCGTCTTCGGCCAGCGCCTGACGCACGGCGGTGCTGCTGATGCGCTTGCCGCCGTCGCAAAACGTTTGGGCGCTCACCACATCAAAGCCATATTCCACGCCCGCCTTCTGTAATAACAGGAAATCTCCCTGACGACCAGCGCCAAAGCGGAAATCATCCCCTACCGCAAGATATTTCACGCCGAGCTTTTCCACCAGCAGATCGGCGATAAAACTCTGCGCCGGGACGGCGGCAAAGCGGCGATCGAAACGCACGCACAGCACCGCGTCGACGCCCGCCTGGGCCAGGTAGCGAAGCTTCTCGCGCAGACGCGTCAGGCGCGCCGGCGCTTTATCGGCGGCGAACAGTTCGAGCGGCTGCGGCTCAAACAGCATCACCATCACCGGCAGGTTGCGTTTTCGCCCCTCTTCGCACAGTTGGGCCAGCAGCGCCTGGTGGCCACGATGAACGCCATCAAAATTGCCAATGGTCAGGACGCAGCCGCGATGCTGCTCGTTGAGATTATGGATACCGCGGATAAACTTCATGGCTGACTCAAACCGGTGGAAATCGGCGGATTATACCCTTGAACAGGCTCAAGGTTAACCCGTGATGCGCGCCTTTCATGCGTTCTTTGCCTCTTTTCCCGAGCCGCTTCCACGCTTGCGCAACGTAACAGGATTTTTATTGTGAATGGGCTGTATTCAACGTGGTGAAGCTGGTAGAATCTTGCGCCATCAATTACGTAACCGGGCGTTGTTTGTAAAACGGCGCTTATTTGCACAAATCCATTGACAAAAGAAGGCACAAAAGGCATAGTCCTCGGCCTTTGATTTGTCCATATAGAACACATTTGGGAGTTGGACCTTGGCTAATATCAAATCAGCTAAGAAACGCGCCGTAACATCTGAAAAACGTCGCAAGCATAACGCAAGCCGCCGTTCCATGATGCGTACTTTCATCAAGAAAGTATATGCGGCAATCGCAGCTGGCGACAAAGCAGCAGCGCAGAACGCATTTAACGAAATGCAACCGGTTGTGGACCGTCAGGCAGCTAAAGGCCTGATCCACAAAAACAAAGCAGCACGTCATAAAGCTAACCTGACTGCTCAGATCAACAAACTGGCTTAATCGCCTGGTTGATCGCTTTGGAAAGAACCGGCTCAGCGCCGGTTTTTTTTCGCCCCTGCAAAGGGTTGCTGATGCGTTGCGCTTCCCTCTGCTGAACTTCCCTTCTCTGCTTATGCCTGCTCAGCGAACAGCTCGCTAAAATCCCGGTTACAGATACGTTGAACCGCCGGATGCTGAATCATTCGCTCGGCAAAAATAACGTGATACTCCTCCATTACCGCTTCAAGGCGTCCAATCTCGCAGATTGTTTCATCCTTATAAATTTCCGCGCCATAGAGCGTTGGCGCGACGAAAATAGCGTTGTTCTGCGCGCCGAAAGCTTTCATTAATGCCGCATCATCGAACTCGCCCAGCACCTCTACCTGTAGTCCCTGGCTGTTTATCCAATTGAGCAGCTTGCGGCCGAGCATGGAACGCCGCCCGGGGATCAGCAGGCGACGCTCTTCCAGGCAGGCGGGAAACGTTTTTTCCGGCAGCGGCTGATTACACCAGAAGCTCACGGCGCACTCGCCCAGCTTGACGGAGAAAAGCCCTTCCTGCTGTGTCGAGTCGATGGAACAGTCGGAGAGGATCATATCCAGCTTGTGCTGGCTCAGCTGTTCCAGCAGCATTTCATGGGTTGACTCAAAGCAGCGCAGATGAATTTTCTCTTCGGCAACCACCGCCGTTTCCAGCACCTTGCTCACCAGAGGTTTTGACAGCGCATCCGCCACGCCAACGTCAAACAGCAGATTTGACTCTTTGCGGTAGTTGACGATATCCAGCATCTCCTGGCTGAGCATAAACATGCGATCCGCATAGCGAAACACCAGCTGCCCCAATTCAGTAGGCACCAGACCGCGCCCCTGGCGACGAAACAGCTTGCCCTGCAAACGCCCCTCCAGCGCCTTTATCTGCCCGGTAATGGTCTGCGGCGCGAGGAAAAGCACCTCTGCCGCCCCGACCACCGATCCTGCGCGACAGACGTGCCAGAAGTAGTAAAGATGGTTGTAGTTGATGTGCGACACGGTTAGCTCCTTTAAGCCGCGCGGCGCGCTGAACGACGCCACAACATGCCATATCCCACCACGGCGGAGATCACCGAGCCGAGCAAAATGCCGAGCTTGGCCAGGGTAATCAGCTGAGCATCCGCGTCGCCATAAGCCAGCGAGGCGATAAAAATCGACATGGTAAAACCGATGCCGCAGAGCACGCCGACCGCACAGATATCGGCCATGCGGGTATTTTCCGGCAGTTTCGCCAGCCCGGTTTTCACCGCCAGCCAGCAGAACAGCGTAATGCCAAGCGGTTTACCGATAAACAGCCCAATCACGATCCCCAGCGGCAGCAGCGAGAAAAGGCTATCGGCGGAAACACCCGCCAGCGATACGCCCGCATTGGCAAAGGCAAACAGCGGCAGAATTACCCAGCGCACCCACGGATGCAGCGCATGTTCCAGATGAATGGCCGGTGAGTGCCCCTCTTTTTTCGCCAGCGGGATCAGAAAGCCCACCACCACGCCAGCCAGTGTGGCATGCACCCCCGATTTCAGCACCGCCGTCCAGAGCACCAATCCCACCAGCAAGTAGAGTCCGGTATTACGCACGTTCAGCAAATTCATCAGGACCAGCACCGCGATCGCCACTGCCGCCACGCCCAGCGCCAGCACTGACAGGTCATTGGTGTAAAACAGCGCGATAATCACGATAGCGCCCAAATCGTCAATAATCGCCAGCGCCATCAGGAAGATCTTCAGCGCAGGCGGCACACGACTGCCAAGCAGCGCCAGAATGCCCAGCGCAAAGGCGATATCGGTCGCGGTAGGAATCGCCCAGCCGCTGCGCGTGACGGCATCGCCGCCGTTGAACAGCAGGAAAAGCAATCCCGGCACCAGCATGCCGCCCAGGGCGGCGATGAGCGGGAAAACAGCCTGCTCGCGGCGGGCCAGCGCGCCCATTACCAGCTCACGCTTTACCTCCAGCCCCACCATCAGGAAAAAGATCGCCATCAGCGCATCGTTGATCCATAACAACAGATTTTTACTGATATCCAGCTCGCCAAAGCGAAACTCAACCGGTGTCGCCAGAAGCGCCTGATACCCTTGCTGAGTCGCACTGTTATTCGCCAGCAGCATCGCCAGTACCGCCGCGATGATCAGCACTATGCCGCCCGTGGCATCGTTATGCAGCAGCTTTTTCAGTTTGATGTTCATCTGTCGTTTCCTTATACAGTGCGGGTCTGAAAAAGCTTAGCTTAGCGACAATACTAACTCGTAAAAAACAGATTATTTATGCAGCTTTACTCGGAAAAGACGAGTGATGGCATGAAGAATGATAAACCGGCGGGAGAAGCTATAAAAAAAGCCAGCTCACGGGAGCTGGCTTAATAGAGAGAAAGCGTTGGCTTAGCGAGTCAAATCATCAAAAAACTTTTTCACGCCGTCGAAGAAGCTTTTCGAACGCGGGCTGTTTTGCTCGCCCGTCGGGCCTCCGAAGCTCTCTTCCAGCTCACGCAGCAGCGCTTTCTGTTTATCGTTGAGGCTGACCGGCGTTTCCACCACCACGCGACAGAGCAGATCGCCCACCGCGCCGCCGCGCACTGACTTCACGCCTTTTCCGCGCATGCGGAACAGCTTGCCGGTCTGGGTTTCTGACGGCACCTTGAGCTTAACGCGACCATCCAGCGTCGGCACTTCAATCTCACCGCCCAACGCCGCCATGGCAAAATTGATCGGCACTTCGCAGTAGAGATTGTTATCCTCACGTTCAAAGATCGGGTGTTTCTTCACCGACACCTGAACATAAAGATCGCCCGCCGGCGCGCCATGCTCGCCCGCTTCGCCTTCGCCGCTCAGGCGAATGCGATCGCCGGTATCCACGCCAGCCGGGATTTTAACTGACAGGGTTTTCGATTTCTCGACGCGACCGTGACCGTGACAGGCGTTGCAGGGATCTTTGATCACCGAGCCGCGACCGTGACAGGTCGGACAGGCCTGCTGCACAGTGAAAAAGCCCTGACGCATCTGCACCTGGCCCGCGCCGTGGCAGGTTGGACAGGTCTGCGGCTGGGTGCCTGCTTTCGCGCCGCTGCCGTGGCAAACCTCACACTCTTCCAGCGTTGGAATGCGGATCTCTTTGGTCACGCCGCGCACCGCTTCTTCCAGCGTCAGCTCCATGTTATAGCGTAAATCGGCGCCGCGGGAAGCGCGCTGACGGCGGCCACCACCAAAGATATCGCCAAATACGTCGCCAAAGATATCGCCGAAGTCAGCGCCGCCGCCAAAGCCGCCGCCGCCGAAACCACCGCCGCCCATGCCGCCCTGTTCAAAGGCCGCATGACCGTACTGATCGTAAGCCGCACGCTTCTGCGCATCGGTCAAAATTTCGTAGGCTTCCTTGACCTCTTTAAATTTCGCTTCGGCTTCTTTATCACCCGGATTGCGGTCGGGGTGAAATTTCATCGCCAGGCGCTTGTAGGCCTTTTTGATTTCACGCTCGTCCGCTGATTTGGAGACGCCTAAAATCTCGTAGTAGTCACTCTTTGCCATTTCTTGCCCTTAACATGATCGCACGGGCGTGGAGAAACTCCGCCGCCCGTGCAGGTTATCAACGGCTGTCAGGCCAGCCGTCGCGCCCGATCAGGGGCAATTATTTCTTGTTGTCTTTCACTTCTTCGAATTCAGCATCGACCACATCGTCATCTTTCTTCGCAGAAGCGTCACCAGCGTCAGCGCCGCCAGCCTGAGCCTGCTGCGCCATTTCCATCAGCTTGCTGGAAACTTCCATCAGCGCCTGCATTTTCGCTTCGATTGCTGCTTTATCTTCGCCTTTCAGCGCCGTGTTGAGATCGTTCAGCGCAGACTCGATCGGTGCTTTGTCTTCCGCAGAGAGTTTGTCACCGGCTTCGTCCAGCTGCTTACGGGTGCTGTGGGCAATCTGATCGCCCTGGTTGCGCGTCTGCACCAGCTCTTCGAATTTACGGTCAGATTCGGCGTTCGCTTCCGCGTCGCGCACCATTTTCTCGATTTCCGACTCGTCCAGACCAGAAGAGGCTTTGATGGTAATCTTCTGCTCTTTACCGCTGTTTTTGTCTTTAGCAGAAACATGCAGAATACCGTCAGCATCGATGTCGAAGGTCACTTCGATCTGCGGCATACCGCGCGGCGCAGCCTGAATACCGTCGAGGTTGAACTGGCCCAGCGATTTGTTATCCGCTGCACGTTTACGTTCACCCTGCACCACGTGAATAGTTACCGCAGACTGGTTATCTTCCGCCGTTGAGAAGACCTGGCTGTGTTTGGTCGGGATCGTGGTGTTTTTGCTGATCAGCGCAGTCATCACGCCGCCCATGGTTTCGATACCCAGCGACAGCGGAGTCACGTCCAGCAGCAGCACGTCTTTCACGTCGCCCGCCAGCACGCCGCCCTGCACCGCAGCGCCTACGGCGACCGCTTCGTCCGGGTTAACGTCTTTACGCGGCTCTTTGCCGAAGAATTCCGCTACTTTCGCCTGCACCATCGGCATACGGGTCTGACCGCCGACCAGGATCACGTCGTTGATGTCAGATACAGAGAGACCGGCATCCTGCAGCGCCACTTTCAGCGGCTCGATAGAACGCGTAACCAGATCTTCAACCAGCGACTCGAGTTTGGCGCGGGTCACTTTAATGTTCAGGTGCTTCGGACCGGTGGCGTCCGCCGTGATGTACGGCAGGTTAACGTCGGTCTGTTGAGCAGAAGAGAGTTCGATTTTCGCTTTCTCTGCCGCTTCTTTCAGACGCTGCATCGCCAGCGGATCGTTGTGCAGATCGATACCCTGATCTTTCTTGAACTCAGCAACCAGATAGTTAATCAGACGGCTGTCGAAGTCTTCGCCGCCCAGGTGGGTGTCACCGTTGGTCGCCAGAACTTCAAAGGTTTTTTCGCCGTCAACTTCATCAATTTCGATGATAGAGATATCAAAGGTACCGCCGCCCAGGTCGTAAACTGCGATGGTGCGGTTGCCCTGGCCTTTATCCAGGCCGTAAGCCAGCGCCGCTGCGGTCGGTTCGTTGATGATACGTTTCACTTCCAGACCGGCGATACGGCCAGCATCTTTGGTCGCCTGACGCTGTGCATCGTTGAAGTAAGCCGGTACGGTAATAACCGCTTCGGTAACCGGTTCACCCAGATAATCTTCAGCCGTTTTCTTCATTTTTTTCAGCACTTCCGCAGAGATCTGCGGCGGTGCCATTTTCTGGCCTTTCACATCCAACCAGGCGTCACCGTTGTCAGACTGTGTGATTTTGTACGGCATGATTTTGATATCACGCTGCACTTCTTCGTCCTGAAAACGACGACCGATCAGGCGCTTGATCGCAAACAGGGTGTTTTGCGGGTTGGTCACAGCCTGACGTTTAGCCGGTTGTCCGACCAGAGTTTCGCCATCCTGCGTATACGCAATGATTGAAGGCGTGGTGCGATCGCCCTCGGCATTTTCCAGCACGCGTGCTTTGGTGCCGTCCATGATCGCAACACAAGAGTTGGTTGTACCCAGGTCAATACCAATAATCTTACCCATCTAAACGTCTCCCACTTAAAATCTGTATCAAATTGGGTTGTGAACCTGTTATGCGGTCGCTTTGTTGGCTTTCAACTGCCGCCGCACGCTTTTTTTCGTGGCTCACAACGCTGGATGACAACTAAATGGGGCCGCTTCGAAGCGCATCAAGGGTTAAAAGAAAAAAAATTTCAGAAAAAAGCGCAGCGCTACCCGCGCTTAGAGTTGTCCGCGGTCAGACGTTCACTTCGCTCAGCACGTCGCGGCTGCGCTTTTCGCTTTGCAGCCAGAGGCCCACCAGCAGCCCGATCACCGCCAGCGCCAGCACATACCAGGCGGGTGCCATCGGCGTGACGCGCAGGATCAGCGTGACGAAAATCGGCGTCAGACCGCCAAAAATGGCGTAGGCCACATTGTAGGAGAAAGAGATGCCGGTAAAGCGCACCGCAGCCGGAAAGGCACGGACCATGATAAAGGGCACCACGCCCACGACCCCGACGCTCAGCCCTGCCAGCGCATAGCTGAAGAACAGCGTCCCCGGCGCACGATCCAGCATATAAAAGAAGTTCCAGCTGCAAAGCGCCAGCAACAGCGAGCCGCCGATCAGCGTTCTGGCCGCGCCGATGCGATCCACCAGCAGGCCGGCAATCACGCAGCCCAGCAGCAGCATTACCGTCGCCAGCGAGTTCGCCTGCAGACTGAGCGCGGCCGGAATGGCGTGCTGCTTCTGCATCAGCGTCGGTGCCATCAGGATGACCACCACGATGCAGGCGGAGAGCAGCCAGGTCATCAGCATGGAAACCACGATGCCGCGCTTATGACTGCGAAGAATGGTTTGTAGCGGCAGCTTTTCGGTTAACGCCTTGCGCTGCTGCATCTGTTGAAACACCGGCGTTTCATGTAGCCAGCGGCGCAGATACATCGCCACCAGACCAAAAATGCCGCCGAGGAAAAAAGGAATGCGCCAGCCGCTGCGGGCGATAGTTTCAGGCGATAAGGTAGTATTGATTAGCGTGGCGACCAGCGATCCCAGCAGAATGCCTGCCGTCAGCCCGGCAGTGAGCGTGCCGCAGGCAAAGCCGACGCGCTTTTCCGGCACATGCTCGGCGACGAAAACCCAGGCGCCCGGCACTTCGCCGCCAATCGCGGCTCCCTGCAACATGCGCAGCAGCAGCATCATGATCGGTGCGGCAATACCGATAACGGCATAGGTGGGCAAAGCGCCTATCGCCAGCGTCGGCAGCGCCATCAGCAAAATGCTCAGGCTGAACATCTTTTTGCGTCCGACCTTATCGCCAAAATGGGCCATGATCACGCCGCCCAGCGGACGCGCCAGATAGCCCGCCGCAAAGATGGCGAAGGTCTGTAGCTGACGCAGCCAGTCAGGAATATCGGGCGGGAAAAAGAGCTGGCCGATCACAGCGGCAAAAAAGACGAAAATAATAAAATCGTAGAATTCCAGCGCCCCGCCAAGGGCAGCCAGCGCCAGGGTTTTGTAGTCCTGACGATTAAGGTGGCGTGTAGTAAGCGAATCCATAACTGTGCGAGCTTCCAGAGGCAAAAGAGAAAGGGTTGTAAAGCTATGCTTACTATACCGTCAATCTTTTAAGCCACCAGCGCCGCTGAATTTTATGCCTGAAAAAGCGAATTTTTAGTTATTTATCTCACGTCGTGCGCTTTTAGGCCGAAATGCTGCTACCACATCGGGGTCAGTCTCGACATAGGGCCCCTCCAGCAGCTGTAAACAATAAGGTACGCTGGCAAAGATACCCTGCACCTTAACCTTGCCCGCTTCGTCTTTCAGCCCTTCCAGCGTCTCTTTGATCGATTTCGGCTGGCCCGGCAGGTTCAGAATCAGAGACTGTTTGCGGATCACGCCGACCTGACGCGACAGGATCGCGGTGGGGACAAAGTTAAGGCTAATCTGGCGCATCTGCTCGCCAAAGCCGGGCATCTCGCGATCGGCCACGGCCAGCGTGGCATCCGGCGTCACGTCGCGTCGGGCCGGGCCGGTTCCGCCGGTGGTCAATACCAGATGGCAGAACAGCTCGTCAACCAGCTCGCAAATCGCCTGTTCAATCATCGGCTGCTCATCGGGCACCAGCCGCGTTTCGATTTCAAAAGGCGTGGTCAGCGCCTGGCTCAGCCAGCTCTGTAAGGCCGGAATGCCCTGATCCTGATAAATGCCGTTGCTGGCGCGATCTGAGACGGAGATCAGTCCAATGCGTAATGTATTCATGATATTCGCTACGATTCACCGACATGCGGTGCACATAAGGGGGAATAACCAGAGGATAATATAAAGAGGAAGCGACGGAAAAGGAAAACCGTGGCCGCGCTGGCCGCCACGGTTAGCGATCTGCTTACAGCAGATCGGCAATCATCTTCTCAAGTTTGCCCTGGTCAACGGCAAAGTTGCGGATGCCCTGCGCCAGCTTATCGACGGCCATCGGGTCCTGGTTGTGCTGCCAGAGGAACTCCGCTTCGGTCATTTTCGCCGGACGCGCTTTCACTTCGCCGCTGTAGCTCAGCTTGCGCTCCACGCTGCCTTCGCTTTCCGCCAGCTCTTTCAGCAGGGACGGAGAGATAGTCAGACGGTCGCAACCAGCCAGCTCAAGGATTTCGCCGACGTTACGGAAGCTGGCGCCCATTACCACGGTTTCATAACCGTGCTGCTTGTAGTAGTTGTAGATTTCCGCCACGGAAACCACGCCCGGATCTTCGTGGGCGGCATACTCTTTCTTATCGGTGTTCGCTTTGTACCAGTCGAGGATACGGCCCACGAACGGCGAAATCAGAAACACGCCCGCTTCGGCACAGGCACGCGCCTGAGCGAAGGAGAAGAGCAGCGTCAGGTTACAGTTGATGCCTTCTTTTTCCAGCTGCTCAGCGGCGCGAATGCCCTGCCAGGTGGAAGCCAGCTTGATCAGGATACGGTCGTTGCTGATGCCGGCATCGTTATAGAGTTTGATCAGGCTACGCGCTTTGGCAATGCTGCCTTCGGTGTCGTAGGAGAGACGGGCATCAACTTCGGTAGAGATACGGCCGGGGATCAGCTTGAGAATTTCCAGACCGATATTTACGGCCAGCTTGTCCGAGGCGTACTGGATCTGCTCTTCTTTATTGCTGCTCTGATCGCGCGCCCAGACAATGGCATCGTCGATCAGCTTACGGTATTCCGGGATCTGTGCGGCGTTAAGGATCAGCGAAGGATTCGTGGTGGCATCCTGCGGCTGATAGAGTTTCATTGCTGCGATGTCGCCAGTATCGGCCACTACGGTGGTCAGCTGGCGTAGGGAGGTAAGTTTGTCCGTCATGATTGTCTCTTCAGTTTATCGCTAAGGGTATGATGAGAAGAGCGATAATAACACAGGTGAAGTGGGAAGAAGATGCAGCATAGTGCGGAAAATGGGGAAAAGCAGAAGCGGTGAATCCGCTTCTGCCTGCTGGTTTCATTTTACACAAGCCACATAATATTCAGGTTCTGTGTTGTTTGTATGGTGAAATCCCGTATCAGGATGCAAGTGGTATCCGTCATCTGTCCAGAGTAACCCTCCATTGACAGCACCTAACTTTGATGCAAAGTTGCCCCACTCGCCGAAGAAACTTCCTGAGCCCCGAACATCCTGGCCTGAGGAGATTTCAGTGACCGAGGCTATTGCGGCATTTTCCGCCTTGCATAGCCCTTGTGCACCAGCAAAATCCACCAGGGTGTTGTGCAAAGTAAACCACTTAACCAGTGAGAAGCTGTAGGTTAGTACGGTGCCTGATAATTTATCCGTCATGGTGATCACCACCGGTGACTGACCTGGATTCGACTTTAACGTTACTCTTCCGGAACTGGAAACGGATACGGCTGACGTGTTGCTCTGCCAACTATAGTTCGCTGCTTCGCCCGGCTGCTCGTTAATGACGATATCAAAGCTGGCGTCCGCCATTCCGGTCGTCGGGAGGCCCGCGTTCAGATCGGTAAAGGTGTAGCTGGCTGAACCATCAAGCGCATTAGCCTTTAATGTGCTCACAGCGGTAAATTTCACCTCGCCTGAAAGTGAATTTTTCAACGTTGCGGTTAGCTGGCTGATGCCATAATCAGCTTTATTCACCTTCATTTTCACCACGCCATTTGCATCGCTTTTCGCGCTGGACGCAGCGACCTGAGCGCCGTTGGTCGCCGCAAAGGTGACTTCCGCCCCTTCAACGAGATTGCCGTGGGCGTCCACCACTTTAACGCTGACCTCATTCGCCTCTTTACCCGCTTCAGCACGATCGCGTAACACCGTAAAGGATCCCTGCTCAACCTGAGCCGTCGCCATATCACTGATAAAGCGGCTATCGAGATGTTTCTCCGTACCGTTCAGGCGTGCCTGCAGCGGGCTGATACCCGAGCGGGTGTTGGACAGCAACACCCGCAGCTCGCCTTTTTCATCGGTTTCAGGCGACTGCGTCGTCAGGGTCGCGCCATTGCCGCTGCTCAACGCCACGCTGACGCCGGGCACCGGGTTATTATGGATATCCACAACCTGCAACCTGATTTCATTGCGATCAGTGCCATTGGCAACAGCACCATCCTTCTCCAGGCGCATATCGGCAATGTTTGCCGTTGCGGTATCTGCTACAAAGCGGCTTTCCAGCGAACGCTGTTTGCCGTTAACTTCAATCGTCACCTTACCGCTGTGCGCTTTGGTGCTGGTCAGATTAATCAGGATCAGCCCTTGCGCATCGGTCACCCATTTTTGCCCTTGCAGCGTAATGTATTGCTCCGCCGTTACCTGCACCTCCAGATTCGGCACCGGGTTGTCATTCACATCAACAACTTTTACCTGCATGACGTTCGGGGTTTTACCATCCGCCACGCTGCCATCGGTTTGCGCAGTCAGCGACGGAGTGGCGCTGCCATTATCGGCGACGAAAACGACCTCCAGCGCGATTTTTTGCCCGTTTACTTCGGCGCTCACGCTCGACTTTTCCGCTTTCTTACTGGTGAGATCCACGGTGAAGCTGCCTTGCGCATCGGTGGTCAGCGTCAGCGAACTGGCCGTCGCGCCGTTAAGCTGAACCCCCTCCGCAGCCGCTATTGTCACCTGAACGTTCGGCACCGGGTTGCCAAAGGCGTCAACAACCTGTCCGCTTAGGGTATTTGGCGAACCGCCGTCGGCAAAAGCGCCGTTTTTTACCACCTTCACGTTTTCCGCATCAAAGCGCGCCGTGGTCTTGTCGGCGATAAAATGCGTTTTGACCGTTTTCTCTTTGCCTTCCGTCACGACGGTTACCGTCACCTCGGCCGCTTTGCTATGGCTGACTTTCACCGTCGCCTTGCCGTTCTTATCGCTCTTCAGCGCAGCATCTGAGAGTTTCGCTCCGCCATCGACAGTGAAAGCGATCGGGATATCGGCCAGCGGCTGGCCGCCGTTGTCCTGCAAGATCACTTCGATTTCATTGCTGTCGCTGTTATTCGCAACCGCGTTATCTTTGGTCACGGTGACATCGCCAAACTGAACCTGTCCAGGCATGACCTCAATCAGGGTTTCGGCGCGTTTAGAAATATTTCCTTTAACATCATACGCAAGCGCGCCAATCGCATACTGATTCCGCAACGCATTAGCGCCGTACTGATAAGAAGGCAATTTGACCGTCAGGCTCTCTTTATCACTTTTTATCACCTGTCCACCGGCGGCAACCAGCGCTGCGTAATCCCAGACAATCTGCTTCACGCCATATTTAGACCAGGTGCTGGCCGTCAGGGTCAGCGGCTCCACGGCCAATCCTTTCAGGCGCGACGGCAGAGAAACTTTGACCAGTTCCTGTTTACGGTAATCAAGCACAATAGTGTTATTACGCTCAACCAGATCGTAACGACTGCCCGTAAGCGATCGGCTTTGCCTTACGCGATCGCTGTCAAGATGACTTGCCCAGGATTCACCGAGGCGATAATTCATCTGCAAATTAATCTGATGGTCGTTTGCGCCATCACGTCCCTGACGGTGCGCGGTGCTCAGGGTAATTAACGGCACCGGGGTATAATTAAGTCCTGCACTCAGCGCCCAGGGATCTTTCTGCCGTTTATCCTTGCCAAACAGGGCGACCTCATCACCCCGATAGCTTTCGTACATCAGGGTAGCGCCCAGCTGTGGATAAATGGGCAGCCAGCCTTCAGCGCGAAGATCGAAGCCGTTGGCCGGACGCTCGTCATAATCGGCGAAATCGTGCGACTGATGCCAGTTAGTCAGGCGAAAATAATTATTGGCGGCAAGTTTGAGATAATCGACACCCAGTTCGCCGCCGATGCCGATACGGCGGTTATTGCCGGTGATATCGTTATCCAGAAAGGTATTAAAGCCGTACATCCAGCCCTGATTAAATACGCGCGCGCCCAGGCCGATATTGACGGTAGTACGATCGTCGCCGCGCCTTAATCCGCCCTGGGTAAACAGCATCGCCGACGGGCTGTCAAAGAAAGGATACAGCATGTCTGCCGAACTATTATTCAGACTGGAGGCGTCATTCATATTTAACGCTACCCGAGCCGTACCATATTGGTTCAGCCAGGATTCAACGGAGCGATTTACTTCACCTGACACAGCGGATTTGGCAAAATTCATCGCGGCCTTGTCAGCATCAGGTTGCGCCGCAACGGAAGCCAACGATTTTATCTGTCCGGCCAGCTGCCGCTTATCCTGCTCTTTTGTCGCCGACTTATACCAGGGCTGTGCTTTTGGCAGCAGCAGAGTGTCGCCTGCTGAAAGCAGCTGGAGCTGTTCTGTGCTGTAGCGATCTTTATTTGCTGTGGCGAGAACATCCTGGGAAATATGAAATTTCAGTGCGACTGAGCTGGCCGTTTCACCAGGTTGCAGCTGATATTTTTCATACAGTTCCGGGACAATGATTTTTTTATTTTGATATGAAGCGTGCGCAACGGCGGAGAATGTTCCCTGAAGCGGGATTACCAGTTGTAAAAATATCGTTGTCCAGCCAATAACTTTTTTCTGACAACACGCACGCTTTCTTCTCTGCGAAGAATGAAGTTCCTTTTTGCTCACGCTTATTCCTTAAACGCTGGTTTCCTGAATAAATAGCGGCCCTTCGGGATGATATTATTTCACCACGGCATCAAATAACCTGCCGCGTTGTTAAATCAACATTCCACAACGAGCCTTTCCTGGCGCGGATTGTAATACTCCGCCGCCATCAGGCAATACCACTTTTGAGGTAGTAAAAAATAAAACATTAATAAAACTTTAAACTGTATAAAAACCAGCAGCAGACGCAAAAAAATATTTCATTATTATTATTGAATTCTTTTAATGAACCACTTTCTTTATGAGACAATTCTCCTGTTAACCTGACAAAAAAAATATCACCTTCTCAAAAAAACAGGGAGCATGTGATTAATAATCGTTTTTTGGCGCGACTATTATCAATAAAGGTATCGCACCGATTGTTATTATCGTTCACTATTTGTAATGCGTTTTTCATGCCGCTGCGTTAAAATAAAGCGATATTTTTTGTTATGGAAAAGGCGCTATGTTACTGCTTATCTCCCCGGCGAAAACGCTTGATTATGAAAGCCCGCTGGCCACCCGGCGCTATACGCAACCCGCGCTGGCAGAAAAGTCACAGCAGTTAATTGATGTGGCGCGCGATCTCTCCCCGGCGCAGATCGCCTCGCTGATGCAGATCAGCGACAAGCTGGCGCATCTGAATGCCGAACGCTTTAATGAGTGGCAGCTGCCCTTTACGCCGGATAATGCCCGTCAGGCTATTCTGGCGTTTAAGGGCGATGTTTATACCGGCATGCAGGCAGAGAGCTTCAGCGAAGAGGATTTCGAGTTTGCCCAGCAGCATCTGCGTGTTCTTTCCGGCCTGTATGGCGTGTTGCGCCCGCTGGATCTGATGCGTCCCTACCGTCTGGAGATGGGGATAAAACTTGCTAACCCGGCCGGAAAAGATCTCTACGCTTTCTGGGCAGATACCATTACCGACGCCCTTAACGCGGCCCTTGCTGAACAGGGCGATGACGTGCTGATTAACCTGGCATCGGATGAGTACTTTAAATCAGTCAAACCGAAAAAATTACAGGGACGCCTGCTCAAGCCCGTCTTCCTTGATGAGAAAAATGGCAAATTCAAAGTAATCAGCTTCTATGCGAAAAAAGCGCGCGGATTGATGAGTCGCTACGTGATTCAGAACCGCCTCAGCCAGCCGGAGCAGCTGAAGCAGTTCAATCTGGAAGGTTACTTTTATGACGCGGGGGCCAGCAGCGAAAACGAGCTGGTGTTTAAACGTCACGAACAGCCGTAAAGCTCAACGCCCTCTTTCGAGGGCGTTTTTTATTTCTGCATCAGGAACGCGCGCAGCGGGGCAAACTCCGCCGCCATGGTGTGCGACAGCAAAGGCAGTTCGGCACGCTCGGCCAGCGCTTCAGGCAGATCCAGCTTCTGTTCCAGAACCGCTTCAACGCTCTCCTTAAATTTCGCCGGATGCGCGGTGCCGAGGAACAGACCATACTCCCCTTCCTGTAGCTGATCGCGCAGCAGACGGTAAGCGATAGCCGCATGCGGTTCGGAAATATAGCCGATCTCCGCCAGCTCGCGCATGGTGGTTTTGGTAACGTCGTCAGTCACGGCGCCGTAGGCAAGATCGGTCAGGCGCCAGGTTTTGCGGCGGAACAGCTCTTCCACGCGCGGCCAGTTGTTCGGCTGGCTGACATCCATGGCATTGGCCAGCGTCGCGACGGTGGCGTTCGGCTGCCATGCGCCGTTGATCAAGAAACGCGGCACGGTATCGTTGGCGTTGGTGGCGGCGATAAAGCGCTTGATCGGCAGACCCAGGGATTTCGCCAGCAGGCCAGCGGTGAGATCGCCGAAGTTGCCGCTCGGCACGGAGACCACCAGCTGGTTGCGTTTCTCCTGCGGCAGCTGCGCCACGGCTTCAAAGTAGTAGCAGATCTGCGCCAGCAGGCGGCTGATATTGATGGAGTTGGCGGAGTTCAGGCCAATCGCCTTCTTCAGCTCTTCATCGTCAAACGCCTGTTTCACCAGCGCCTGGCAGGCATCAAAATCGCCGTCGATGGCGATGGTTTCGATGTTGCCGCCCAGCGTACAGAAGAGTTTCTCCTGCAGCGGACTGATTTTGCCCTGCGGATAGAGGATAACCACGCGCACGTTTTCCATGCCGTAAAACGCATGGGCCACCGCTGCGCCGGTATCGCCGGAGGTAGCGGTTAAAATGGTAATTTGCTCATCGGCGCCGGACACATAGGAGAGCATCTGCGCCATAAAGCGGCCGCCGAAATCCTTGAAGGCCAGCGTCGGGCCGTGGAACAGCTCCAGGCAGGCAACATCCGCGCTCACCTCTTTTACCGGCGCCGGAAAGGTAAAGGCGGTTTTTACCCGCTCCGCCAGTTGATGAGGCGTAATTTCATCACCTACGTAAGCAGAAAGGATCTTGCTGCTGCGGGTGACGAAATCCATCTCCAGCATCGCGTCGATATCGGTCAGTTCGAATTCCGGCAGCTCCAGCGGGAAAAACAGCCCTTGCTGTGAACCCAATCCCTGCTTTACCGCCTGGGCAAAGCTGACCTGCTCGTTATGATCCTTAAGGTTGTAAAGTTTCATGCGTTATCCCAGTTTACGTGCGCCAGCCGTATCAAGACGGCAGATATGGACGAAGCCTTCATCATTTTGCAGATAGTGCTGGCTGAGCCAGTCCGCCATCCGCTGTGCCGTTTCCATCTGATTGCAAACGGCGAAAAGCGTGGGGCCAGAGCCAGAAATACCGCACGCCAGCGCGCCGATATCCTGCGCGGCCTGACGCGCCGCAGCGAAGCCCGGCAGCAGTTTGGTGCGGTAAGGCTCGGCGATCACATCCTGCATCAGCTTCGCCGCCAGCAGCGGCTGGCGCGTGTGGCAGGCGTGAATAAAGCCCGACAGCAGGCGGCCATGCTTGATGCAATCCTCTTTGCGGTACTGCGCCGGCAGAATGGCGCGCGCTTCGGCGGTAGAGACCTTGATGCCCGGATAGGCCATCACCCACAGCCAGTCGTCAAAGGCAGGAACCGCCTGGCTGATAATCCCGTTCTCTTCCAGCATCAGCTGCAGACCGCCGAGGAAGCAAGGCGCGACGTTGTCGTAATGCACACTGCCGGAGATACGTCCTTCCAGCTCGCCCATCAGCGTCAACAGCTCGGTGTCGTTCAGCGGCTTGCCGCAATATTCATTCATCGCCATCAGCCCGGCGACCACCGAACAGGCGCTGGAGCCAAGACCGGAACCGATCGGCATATTTTTTTCCAGCGTCATGGCAACCGGCACGGTTTTGCCAATCGCCTCGCAGAAACGCGCCCAGCATTGATAAACGATATTTTCCTGTGGATTGCTCGGGAGTTTGCTGACGAAGCGCCCGCTGTTTTTGAGCGAAAAGGTCTCTGCGGCTTCAACCGAAACGCAGTCGCCTAACAGGGTGCCATCCACCGGCGAAACCGCCGCGCCCAGCACATCAAAGCCGACGCTGACGTTACCTATCGAGGCCGGTGCATAAATTTTTACCATTGCTATTAAACTCCCAACTTCCACGACAGGGTACGCAGCAGATCGGCGAACACGCCCGCCGCAGTCACATCATTACCAGCGCCGTAACCGCGCAATACCAGCGGGATCGGCTGATAGTAACGGCTATAGAACGCCAGGGCGTTTTCGCCGTTTTTCACCTTAAACAGCGGATCGTTGCCGTCCACCGCGTCGATCTTCACTTTACACACCCCGCCCTCTTCGATGGCGCCGACAAAGCGTAATACTTTACCCTGATCACGCGCTTTGGCAACGCGCGCGGCGAAGTCGTCGTCCAGCTCCGGCAAGCGCTGCATAAAGAGTTCCACATCCGCGATCTCATTCAGGCTGGCAGGCAGCAGCGGCTCGATCTCAATATCGCTCAGCTCCAGCTGATGTCCCGCCTCGCGCGCCAGGATCAACAGCTTGCGCGCCACGTCCATCCCGGAGAGATCGTCACGCGGATCGGGTTCGGTAAAGCCGATTTCGCGCGCCATGCGGGTCGCCTCGGAGAGCGATACCCCTTCGTCCAGCTTGCCGAAAATAAAGGAGAGCGAGCCGGAGAGGATACCGGAGAATTTGATCAGCTCATCGCCGGCGTTCAGCAGGTTTTGCAGGTTTTCGATCACCGGCAGACCGGCGCCCACGTTGGTGTCATACAGGAATTTACGACGCGATTTTGCCGCTGCGGCGCGCATCTGCTGGTAATAGTTCCACGACGAAGTGTTGGCTTTTTTGTTCGGCGTAACCACATGGAAGCCGTCAGCAAGAAAATCGGCATACTGATCGGCGACTGCCTGGCTGGAGGTACAGTCAACGATCACTGGATTAAGCAGATGATACTCTTTCACCAGGCGAATCAGGCGGCCCAGATTAAACGGCTCTTTCGCCTCGCTCAGAGAGGCTTTCCAGTTGGTCAGGTCGATGCCGTGCACATTCGTCAGCAGCGCACGGGAATTGGCGATGCCGCAGACGCGCAGATCGATATGCTTCTGCTTCAGCCACGCTTGCTGACGATGCAGCTGATCCAACAGCGCGCCGCCCACGCCGCCTACCCCGACCACAAACACTTCAATCACCTGGTCGGTGGCAAACAGCATCTGATGCACCACACGCACGCCAGTGGTCACGTCGTCGTTGCTCACCACCACGGAGATAGAACGTTCTGACGATCCCTGCGCGATGGCGATAATATTGATATTGGCGCGCGCCAGCGCGGAGAAGAAGCGGGCCGAGATGCCGCGCAGCGTGCGCATGCCGTCGCCGACTACCGAAATCACCGCCAGCTTCTCAATCACATCGAGCGGATCGAGCAGGCCATCTTTCAGCTCCAGGTAGAACTCCTCTTCCAGCACGCGACGCGCGCGCGCCTGTTCATTCTGCGGCACGCAGAAGCTGATGCTGTATTCAGAGGAGGATTGGGTAATCAGCACCACAGAAATCCCTGTGCGCGACATCGCGGCAAAAACGCGCGCCGCCATGCCCACCATGCCTTTCATCCCCGGTCCGGAGACGTTGAACATCGCCATACTGTTCAGGTTGGTGATGCCTTTCACCGGGTTTTCATCATGCTCCACCTCGCCGCCGATCAGCGTGCCGGGAGCCTGAGGATTGTCGGTATTTTTGATCAGGCAGGGGATCTGGAATTGGGCGATGGGTGCGATGGTACGCGGATGAAGCACCTTGGCGCCAAAGTAGGAAAGCTCCATCGCTTCCTGATAGGACATCGACTTCAGCAGACGCGCATCGGGCACCTGGCGCGGATCGCAGGTATAGACGCCGTCAACGTCGGTCCAGATCTCGCAGCAGTCGGCGCGCAGACAGGCGGCCAGCACTGCGGCGGAATAGTCAGAGCCGTTGCGGCCCAGCACTACCAGCTCGCCGCGCTCGTTACCGGCGGTAAAGCCCGCCATCAAAATCATGTTTTGCGGCGGGATCTGGCTGGCTGCGATGCGGCGCGTCGACTCAGTGATATCCACGGTGGATTCCAGATAGTGACCCACGGCCAGCAGCTTTTCCACCGGATCGATCACCGTGACGGCGTGGCCGCGCGCCTGCAGCAATGCTTCCATAATGGCGATAGAGAGCTTTTCGCCGCGACAGATAATCGCCGCATTGACGCTGTCCGGGCACTGACCTAACAGGCTGATGCCGTGCAGCACCTGCTTCAGCTGGGCAAATTCCAGATCCACCAGCGTTTTAAGGCGATCGAATTCAAATCCCGGCTGGACATCGGCCAGTCCTTGCAGCAGCCCGGCAAAAATGCGCTCGGCGTCACTGATATTCGGCATCGCATCCTGGCCGCTGATGGTCTTTTCGATCATCGCCACCAGATGATTGGTAATTTTTGCGGGTGCAGAGAGCACGGTCGCGACCTGTCCCTGCTGCGCATTGCTTTCCAGTATGTCGGCGACGCGCATAAAGCGTTCCGCATTGGCTACCGAGGTCCCGCCGAATTTCAGCACTCGCATGTTTGAAGCTCTCCTGAATTTAAGCCGAAAAAAAAGCCCGCACTGGTTAGGTGCGGGCTTTTTTTATTTTTTCCTGTATGCGTCAGCCCGCACCGTTACCTGTGGTAATGGTGATGGTGGTAATAATGGTGATGTTCTGGCTGAGTTTACGCATTGCGATCTGTTCTGTCTGTGTTTGTTTCTCTACCTGAAAGAATTAAAGCAAAGCGCATGTTAAGTCAACGAATTTGTCTGAAGCGCGCTTTCTGGCCGCTGCGCACTGCTGCGCTGCGCTGGCCCGTTTCAGCACGAATCCATTGCACTTTGTTTGCTTTGCCAGATAAGGCTCCGCATCGCTACTTTTGCACCGGATATTTATCTATAAGTTTTTTTTCTATGTCGTGCAGCAGGCGATGCAGCATTGCGCTGTCGCGCTGTTCAAGCAGGCCGATGCGCTGATCCAGCCAGTCCGCCATTTTCTCATCATCGCTGACCTCCAGATGCGTCAGCAGCTGACGGAAGCGCAGGCGCAAAGCCTGAAGCTGCTGCCCGTCCGCCTGCTCTGCCGTCGCCGCCGCGACCTGATTGAGTGAAGCCAGCTGGTAGCAATAGACCATTACCGCCTGCCCCAGATTCAGCGACGGATAATCCTGCGCCATCGGGATGCCGGTCAGCAGATCCACCTGAGCCAGTTCTTCATTGGTCAGCCCGCTATCTTCACGGCCAAACACCAGCGCCAGGCTGTTCACCCACTGGCGTTTCTCCTGCAGAATGGTTTCGACCTGCTGCGGCGTGGCGTAGTAACGAAACTTCGCCCGACTGCGCGCCGTGCTGGCAATGGAAAAATTGATATCCGCCAGCGCCGCGGCGAGGGTTTCATAGGTGCGAACATGATCAAGGATCTCACCGGCCCCGTGCGCCACGCGACGCGCAGCCGGATCGCGCCAGGCGTCGCTGGCGACAATACGCAATTCGCTGAATCCCATGGTTTTCATGGCGCGCGCGGCGGCGCCGATATTTTCTGGCCGGGCAGGCGAGACAAGAATAAGAGGGAAATGCATGCTTCTTCCAAGGGTTAAATACCTGACGCGCGCTATGTTGGCATGGGTTGTCGGGAAAAGACAGAGCAGGTTGCCGGGGAGACCTTACACGTTTTAGTAATAAGAAGTTGCGAAATGGCTTATTCCACTCAATGGTTTTGATTAAGTGTGGCTTTAGATCAAACTCTGCATTTAAATGCATGTTTTTCAATCGATTACAAAAAACACCCTTCAGCTTTTATTTTGCCGTTATTGTTATTTAAATGTCGCGAAAACGCTGCATTTTGTGAGCTAAGCTGGCCTTCTATGAGAAGTTTTTCACCAAAGTGTTAACGTGCTACAATTGCAATTGATATAAGTCAACGAAGCGTTGTTTTTATGCTTATCGGTTGTAGTTGGCGCTGTTAGGCGGCTGTTAATGCGGTTAGGATAAGCGCCATTCCGAACATACCCGGGGCATACAGAATTCATCCTGACTGGCTGAGATCGCACGGTAGTTGACGTTGATGGATAGTGTATCAATAACATAATTTCGTGCACTGGTTGCGAGCGGCAAGCCGCCCTGCTGAAAAAGAGCTCAACCGCTGTACGCCCTGTTTTCGATTTGTTGGCAAATTTTAGGTAGCGAAACATGCAGACCCCGCACATTCTTATCGTTGAAGACGAACTGGTCACGCGTAACACCCTTAAAAGTATTTTTGAGGCTGAAGGTTATGTGGTTTATGAAGCGACCGACGGTGCCGAGATGCATCAGGTGCTGACTGACAATGACGTCAATCTGGTGATTATGGATATTAACCTGCCTGGTAAAAATGGCCTGTTACTGGCGCGTGAACTGCGTGAACAAGCCAACGTGGCGCTGATGTTTCTTACCGGGCGTGATAACGAAGTGGATAAGATCCTGGGTCTGGAAATCGGTGCGGATGATTACATCACCAAACCGTTCAACCCCCGCGAGCTGACCATTCGTGCACGCAACTTGCTGTCGCGCACCATGAATCTGGCGATGCCGAATGAAGAGCGTAAGCAGGTTGAGTGCTACCGCTTCAACGGCTGGGAGCTGGACATCAACAGCCGCTCGCTGGTCAGCCCGAACGGCGATCAGTACAAGCTGCCGCGCAGCGAATTCCGCGCCATGCTGCATTTCTGCGAAAACCCGGGAAAAATCCAGACCCGCGCAGACCTGCTGAAAAAGATGACTGGCCGCGAATTGAAGCCGCACGATCGCACGGTTGACGTCACTATCCGCCGTATTCGTAAACATTTCGAATCCACGCCGGATACGCCGGAAATCATCGCGACCATCCATGGCGAAGGCTATCGCTTCTGCGGCGACCTGCAGGATTAAGCATCCAGAAAAAACGCCCCTTCGGGCGTTTTTTTCATCTGTGCCGTCAGTGCCAGGGCATTATCGGCACGGCGCTCAGCGCGTTTTTCGGCGATCCCTCTACCACCTTGTCGGAATAGCTCAGATAGACCAGCGCATTGCGCTTTTTGTCAAAGAAGCGTACAACCTGCAGCTTCTTAAACACCAGCGAGGTACGTTTCTGAAACACCACTTCGCCCTGTGCTTTGCCCTGAGCAATCTTTTCGCTGAGTTCTACCGGCCCAACCTGCTGGCAGGAGATAGCGGCGTCGGACGTATCTTCCGCCAGGCCTAAGCCGCCTTTGATGCCGCCCGTTTTCGCCCGGCTGATATAACAGGTTACATTTTTTACGTCGGGGTCGTCGAAGGCTTCAACCACGATTTTATGGTCGGGGCCAAATATCTTGAACACCGTGTCTACCGAGCCTATTTCTTCAGCATGCAGCGCGCCGGAGAGGGTCAAAATGGCCAGCAGGATAAACAAAGGACGGAATATTGTCATGGAGTTACCATTGCAAACGGAATAGATGAGATTGTAATGTACTGTCAACAGTCACTGTTGGCCTAACCCTAACGGGTTTTTATCCGCATTGATATAGCACATTCAAACAAACAAAACCGCCCATCTCTTTGGTGCATGTAGTGCTATTATTCGGCAACTTCGTTTAGCTGCGCCATCAAAGTGTTAAGAGGAAGTTTTATGGACCAAGCCGGTATCATCCGCGATTTGCTTGTCTGGCTGGAGAGCCATCTGGATCAGCCCCTTTCGCTGGATAACGTTGCCCTGAAAGCCGGTTACTCTAAATGGCACCTGCAAAGGATGTTCAAAGACGTTACCGGTCATGCTATTGGCGCTTACATTCGCGCCCGACGTCTGTCGAAAGCGGCCGTGGCGCTGCGTCTGACCAGCAGGCCGATTCTGGATATCGCCCTGCAATATCGCTTTGACTCGCAGCAAACCTTTACCCGTGCTTTTAAGAAGCAGTTCAATCAAACGCCCGCCTGGTATCGCCGTGCGTCGGACTGGAATTCGTTTGGCATTCGTCCGCCGATTCGCCTCGGCGATGGGTATCTGCCTGAGCCAACCTTTGTCACCTTGCCGGAAACGGTGCTGGTGGGGCAAACGCAGAACTATACCTGTACGCTGGAGCAGATCTCCCGCTACCGTGACGAAATGCGTACCCATTTCTGGAAGCAGTTCTTGCTGGAGACCGATACCGTGCCGCCGGTGCTTTATGGTCTGCATCAGGCGCGCGCCAGCCATGAGAAGGATGACGAGCAGGAGATCCTCTACACCACCGCCGTGCCTGCCGACCCGATGGCGAAAAACATGCACTCCGGTCAGAGCGTGATTCTGGAAGCGGGCGACTATGTGCAGTTCACCTATACCGGCCCGCGCAACGAGCTACAGGAATTTATTCTGCTGGTCTACGGCACCTGTATGCCGATGATGGAGCTGACACGCCGTCAGGGCCAGGATATTGAACGCTTTTACACCCACGGCGGCAAAAAGCGCCCCGAGCCGCCCAAAGAGGTGCGCTGCGAATATCTGATTCCGATTCGCCGCCAAAGCGCCATCTGAAACAAAAATGCCGTCTTCGCGACGGCATTTTTTCAGCGTTGCAGTTCGTCGAGCGCAGGCGCGTCGAGATGCGACACGTCACCTGCGGTTTCCACCACCCAGCCCTTCGCCAGCCAGGCGCTTTGCTGGTGATCCAGGCGTGAGATGGAGCAGTTACGCAGACGCAGACGACGTTCCGCGTGCGCTGGCAGACCGAGAATAGTGCTCACCAGCACGCCGAGGGCCATGCCGTGACTCACCAACAGCGGTCGGCTGCCCGCAGGCAGGTTCAGACAGGCGTTCAGCGCCTCATGCATACGCGCCGCCATCTCTGCCATCGACTCTCCGTCGGGGATACGGCCATTTTCCGTGCCGTTGACCAGCGTTTGCCGCCAGCCTTCCTCTTCCGCCGTCAGGCCGTCAAGGGGACGCTGCTCCAGCACGCCCATATTCAGCTCGCGCAGACGCGCATCAAGCGTCACCGTACAGCCGCAGGCGTCGGCGATAATCTCCGCCGTACGTGTTGTTCTGCCCAGATCGCTGGCGATCACATGCGTAATGCCCAATGACTTTACGCGCTCGCCCACCTGATGGGCCTGCTGCTCACCTTTTTCCGTCAGCGGACTGTCGGACTGCCCCTGAATGCGTCGGGCCGCATTCCATACCGTTTCACCGTGACGAACAAGATAGACCTGTAGCATGTTTGATTTCCGTTATACTGCGACAAATTTGCCTTGAGAATGATTAAAGGGAACAACCTTATTATGCACTATGTTGTCGCAGCCACCATCAATCCGGCGAAGATTGCCGCCATTGCGCAGGCATTTAACGACGTTTTCGGCGAAGGATCCTGCCATGTTGAGGGGGTTGAGGTTGAGAGCGGCGTGTCGGCGCAACCTTTAACCACCCTGGAAACGCGCACCGGCGCACGTCAGCGCATTATGAATGCCCGTCAGGTGCGCCCGGAAGCGGACTTTTGGGTTGCCATTGAAGCAGGCATTGAAGATGACCACGCGTTCGCCTGGATGGTTATCGAAAATCATAAGCAGCGCGGCGAGTCTCGCTCCGCCAGCTTTACGCTGCCGGGCATTGTGCTGGAAAAATTACAGGCTGGTGCCGAGCTGGGTGATGAGATGGCGCGCCTGACCGGTGTGGAGAACATCAAACAAAAAGGCGGCGCGATTGGCGCCCTGACTCACGGCCTGCTGACCCGTTCCAGCGTTTATCATCAGGCGCTGATCCTCGCGCTCTGCCCGTTCACGCATCCGCTCTATCAGCAAACAGAATAATCAGGCCAGCCCAAGGTGCGCTTCGAGCCAGCGTTTCAGCTCGGGAGGCGCCTCTTTCAGACTGTTCGAACCGCGCGTAATAGTGGCGATGCCCACGCCCAGCTCATTTTTCAGTTCGCGCTGACTCATCTCGCCGCTCATCAGCGCCTCAATGATGCGCAGCCGCGTGCCAAAGGCTTCGCGTTCATCGGGCGTCATCATCAGCTGCATCAACGGCAGCGCGTGCCCATCGGCAAAAGCGTGCTGCATCAGCTCGACAAAGCGCTGCCAGCGCGCTTCAGGCTGCGGGTTTTCAGTGGAGATAGCGAGAGGTTGGGTCATGGCGGGCTTCCGTACTCATTAGCGAGTACGGAAGCATAGCACAGTCAGTAACGGCGATTCCACTCGCCCTCGGCGAGGATCTTGTCGGGCTTGCCCATGAAATGACGATAGTAAGCATCATAGGCCAGCACGTTTTTCACGTAGCCGCGGGTTTCTGAGAAGGGGATGGTTTCGATAAAGGCCACCGCATCCAGCCGTCCGCCGCTGTTGCCCAGCCAGGTGCGCACGCGCGACGGGCCGGCGTTATAGGCCGCCGAGGCAAAAATGCGA
Source organism: Pantoea osteomyelitidis (assembly GCF_044342975.1). NCBI lineage: Bacteria > Pseudomonadati > Pseudomonadota > Gammaproteobacteria > Enterobacterales > Erwiniaceae > Pantoea > Pantoea osteomyelitidis. The sequence goes on along the minus strand of NZ_JBGFSN010000003.1, from coordinate 333,585 downwards.
TTCTGACCAAACTGCTGATAAACATATTCCAGATACTGCGTCCCGATCTGAATATTGGTTTGCGGATCCAGCAGCTGGCTGCTGTTCACGTAGCCTGGGATGTTATACATCTTCACAGTATGGCTGGCGGTCGCGGGCATGATCTGCATCAGGCCGCTGGCACCGACCGGCGAGCGCGCTTTCGGATTCCAGGCGCTCTCCTGGCGTGAAATCGCCATGGCATAGCTCTGCGGAATGCCCTTATCGTTGGTAAAGCGCTGGAAATAGTTTTGCCAGGCGAGCGGGAAGCGCTCTTTCAGGCTGTCCCACATCTTCGCAGTGATGGTTGCCTGCACGCTCAGATCCCACCAGTCCTGCTCGTTGGCGTAACGTGCCAGCATCTGCTGCTGCGAGCGCGTTTTGCTGGCGATCAGATTGGCCCACTCGCTGCGCGCCAGGTTATCCAGCCCCCAAAACATCAGCTCGCGCACGCGCGCCAGCTCCGGCCCCTGCACCAGCGACGCATCGGGCTTTGGCGCTTCATCCACCTGCAGCGGATAGGTTTCGCCCAGCCGCTGGGCCGCCACCATGGGATAAAAGCCGCGCGACTGCATCAGCTTGCGCAGAATCTCCTCGCCCTCCTCTTTGCGTCCCTGCTCCAGCAGCAGGTCGGCCTGCCAGTATTGCCATTCATCTTTCTCTTTGGTCTCTGGCGACAGACGAGCAATCCAGGTGTTCAGGCCGCGACGATTGTTATTGCCGAGCGCCAGACGCACGCGCCGCTCAATCAGCGCGGAGGATTCGCTGTCCATCACCACGCCGTCGCGCCAGCGCGCCTGCTCAGAGGTGACGTCGTTGCCCATCAGCCGCCAGGCGACCGCTTCTTTCAGCGCCTGCTCATCCGCTGGCCCCATTTGCTGCAGCCGCACCAGCGTTGGGATCATGGCGCGCGCATTCTCCACATCCTGACGCGCCACGCGGGCAAAGGCGTAGGTAGTGGCCTGACGGGTAAAATCTGTCGGCCCGACGCTGCGGGCAAAGCTCTCAATCGACAGCGGATCGCTCTGCAATGTCAACACGGCGCTCGCCATGGTCTGATAATCGGACGGCAGCATTTTCGCCAGATAGTTAACCAGGCTGTCATTGCCTGCCTTCATTGCCAGACGAATGCGCTCAAGAATGGTGATAGGTGATAGTTCGCCCGTGGACTGCCACACCGAGAAGAGTTTGTCGCAGTCGTTCGACAGCGAGGTGCCGCGCAGCCAGATCGCTTTCGCCCCGTCAAAGGCTACCTGCTGCTGGCCGGTCGCCCATTTGGCGTAATACCAATTGCAGCGCGCCTGCACCGGCTTCGGCTCCTCGGGGCTGAAGTTAAGCAACCCCTGCCAGTCCTGACGCCAGGCGAGCACGTTAATAAAGCGTGACGAAAGGGTGCGGGCGGGCGGCAAGGTGGGGTATTGCTGAATGAAGTTCTTCACCGCCAGGCTGGTCTCCTGATCGAGATCCTGCGCCAGCATACGGTATTGCAGATAAGGATAGAGCGGGTAGTCGCGCAGCGTCGGCATCAGCTGCGCCACGGTTTCCATTTGATTACTGTCCCATGCCTGTTTGATTTGCTGATAACGCTGCCGCTGCTGCTCCAGAGAGTCAGCCCATGCGCTGCCTGCGACACTTACCAGACAGATTCCCATTATCCAGTTACGCCACTTCTCCACTACGCTCTCCTCGTTATGACTCTGTCCGGCTTTGTGCCAGGCTTTCTTCATGCTAACCAGGCGATCCCGCTCTTGCCACGTTCTTCACAAAATTTACCAAAGCGGCGGATTTTTCTTAACAACGCACCGCGGATGATCATTGGCTGCGCCGTCGCTGTGCATTTTATCATCAGAAAAACTTATCACCTTACAATATCACCTATTTAATCAAAAACTTATAAATATGGCACAGGCTTTGCTGTGTTGAATTCCATCTTGTATACCAGTTGGAATTCATGACATGGCTTCGACATTCGGCTTTACGCTACAGAATTGGCAGCAGCGCTATCAGCAGGATCCGCAACAGATTTATGCTTTATTGGAGGCGCATCTCGCCGCGCTGGAAAGCAGCGATAATGCCTGGATCTATCTGGCGACGCCTGCGCAGCTGCATGCGCAGATCGAACCCCTGCTGGCCAGCTATCAGCGTAATCCGGCCGCGCTGCCGCTGTTTGGCGTGCCTTTTGCGGTGAAAGATAATATCGACGTGGCGGGCTGGCCCACTACGGCGGCTTGCCCGGCGCTGACCTTTACCGCAGAGCAGGATGCCTTTGCCGTCGCCCGGCTCAAAGCCGCGGGCGCCATCGTTATCGGCAAGACCAATCTCGACCAGTACGCCACCGGCCTCGTCGGCACGCGTTCTCCCTGGGGCGCCGTAGCCAACACCTTTAATCCCGACTATGTCAGCGGCGGCTCCAGCTCCGGCTCGGCGTCGGTATTGGCGCGCGGACTGGTTGCCTTTTCGCTCGGCACCGATACGGCTGGCTCCGGTCGCGTCCCGGCGGGATTTAACAATATCGTGGGCCTGAAGCCGACCAAAGGCTGGCTCTCCGCCAGCGGCGTGGTGCCCGCCTGCCGTCTGAATGACACTATTTCGATCTTCGCCCTGACGGTGGAAGATGCCTTTTTCGTGGCGCGCGCCGCAGGCGGATACGATGCGGGCGACGCCTACTCGCGCGTCAACCCGATGACCGCGCCCGCCAGCCTGAAGGCGCATCCCGACTTCGCCATTCCGGCCAATCCGCAGTTTTTTGATGACAAGCTGGCGGAAGCGGCCTGGGAACAGGCGCTGGAGGCGTTGCAGGCCAGCGGCGCCACGCTGCACCCGATCGATTTTTCCCTGTTCCATCAGCTGGCGGATCAGCTCTATTACGGCCCCTGGGTGGCGGAACGCACCGTTGCGGTAGGCGAAATGCTGGATCGTCCTGAAGAGATGGATCCGGTGGTGTACGGCATCGTGGCCAACGGCCTGAAATACAGCGCCGTCGACGCCTATAAGGCGGAGTATTTGCGCGCCGAACTGAGCCGCCAGATCCAGCAGACGCTGGCGCAGTTTGATGCGTTGGTCGTGCCGACCTCCCCCACCATCCATACGCTGGAAGAGATGAAGCAGGAACCGGTGCACTACAACTCGCAGTTCGGCACCTATACCAACTTCACCAACCTTGCCGACCTCTCGGCGCTGGCGCTGCCCGCGCCTTTCCGCGAAGACGGACTGCCTGCGGGCATCACGCTGATTGCGACAGCCTGGCACGATCGGGCGCTGGCCGGTTTTGGCCTGCGCTGGCAGCAGCAGATGGCGCTGCCCCTCGGTGCCACCGGCAAGCCGCAACCGACGCACCATGCGCCGCTGCCTGTATCAGAACAGCATGTGCGCGTCGCCGTGGTGGGCGCTCACCTCACCGGCATGCCGCTCAACTTTCAGCTCACCACGCGCAGCGCGGTGCTGGTGGAAGAGACGCAAACCGCCAGCAGCTATCGCCTCTACGCCCTGCTGGACGGTCCGATCAAAAAGCCTGGCCTGATGCGGGTCGGGAGCGGCGCCGCCATCACCGTGGAGCTGTGGGATATCCCGCTGGCGCGCTTCGGCGAGTTTGTGGCGGAGATCCCACCGCCGCTCGGCATCGGCAGCCTGACACTGGCCGATGGCCGCACGGTAAAAGGCTTTATCTGTGAAGCTTCGGCGCTGAGCGACGCGCTGGAAATCACTGAATTTGGCGGCTGGCGTAACTGGCTCGCCTCACTGGGGAGTAAATAACCATGTTCAGCACTGTTCTGATTGCCAACCGCGGTGAGATCGCCTGCCGCGCCATTCGCACCCTGAAGCAGCTCGGCATTAAAAGCGTCGCGGTCTACTCCGACGCGGATAAAAACGCCCGCCACGTGAAAGAGGCGGATATCGCCATTGCGCTGGGCGGCGAGAAAGCCAGCGACAGCTATCTGCGCATCGATAAAATTCTCGCTGCTGCCCGGCAGAGTGCGGCAGAGGCGATCTGGCCCGGCTACGGTTTTCTCAGCGAAAGCCTGCCGTTCGCCGACGCCTGTGAAAAAGCGGGAATCGCTTTTGTCGGCCCTGCCGCGCAGCAGATTGGCGAATTTGGCCTCAAGCACCGCGCGCGCGAACTGGCTGCCAGCGCAGGCGTGCCAATGACGCCGGGTACGCCGCTGCTCAGTTCGCTGGATGAGGCGCTGGCCGCCGCAGAAACCATCGGCTATCCGGTGATGCTGAAAAGCACCGCGGGCGGCGGCGGCATCGGCCTGACGCGCTGCGCCGATGCCGACGCGCTGCGCAACGCCTGGGAGAGCGTGCGCCGTCTGGGCGAGCAGTTCTTCAGCGACGCCGGCGTGTTCCTTGAGCGCTGCATCGACCGGGCGCGCCACGTTGAAGTGCAGATTTTTGGCGACGGCAAAGGCAAGGTGATCGCCCTGGGCGAGCGCGACTGCTCGCTGCAACGTCGCAATCAGAAAGTGGTAGAAGAGACTCCCGCGCCGAATCTGCCGCAGGCGACGCGCGAGGCGCTGCTGGCTTCCGCCGTGCGCCTCGGCGAGCTGGTCAGCTACCGCAGCGCGGGTACCGTGGAGTACATTTACGACGCGGAGCAGGATGCCTTCTATTTCCTCGAAGTGAATACCCGCCTGCAGGTGGAGCATCCGGTTACCGAATGCGTAACCGGTCTCGATCTGGTGGAATGTATGCTCAAGGTCGCCGCCGGTGACGCCATTGACTGGGATCGCCTGCAACAGCCGCCGCAGGGCGCCTCGATTGAGGTGCGTATCTACGCCGAAGATCCGCTGAAGAATTTCCAGCCCAGCCCCGGCGTGCTCACAGCTGTCAGCTTTCCTGACGGTGTGCGCATCGACAGCGGGATCGATACCGGCACCGAGGTTTCTGCTTTCTACGATCCCATGGTCGCCAAGCTGATTGTGCATGCCGACAACCGCGAAGCGGCGCTGGCGAAGCTGCAAACGGCGCTGGATGCCACGCAGCTGCACGGTATCGCCACCAACCTCGACTATCTGCGCCAGGTTGTCGCCACCGAGGCGTTCCGCAGCGGCACCGTCTGGACGCGCTATCTCGACAGCTTTACGCCGCGCGCCAGCGTGATCGAGGTGCTGCAACCGGGCACCTTCAGCACTGTTCAGGACTATCCGGGCCGCCTCGGCTACTGGGATATCGGCGTGCCGCCCTCCGGCCCGATGGACGATTTTGCTTTCCGCCTCGCCAACCGCATCGTGGGCAACGCCGATGAAGCCGCCGGGCTGGAATTTACCTTGCAGGGGCCAACGCTGCGTTTTCACAGCGACGCGCTCATCGCCCTGACCGGCGCAGACTGCCCGGCGGATCTCGATGGCGAGCCGGTGGCGTACTGGCAGCCGATCACGGTAAAAGCGGGCCAGACGCTGACGCTGGGCCGCGCCCGGTCCGGCTGCCGCACCTGTCTGGCAGTGCGCAACGGCTTTGACGTGCCGGAATATCTCGGCAGCCGCTCCACCTTCTCGCTGGGCCAGTTCGGTGGTCATGCCGGTCGCACCCTGCGCGTGGCGGATATGCTGCCGATCTCGCAGCCCGAACTTGCCGCCTGCACCACCCCCGCCCCGGTCAGCGCGCCGCAGGCGCTGGATCCGTCACTGATACCTCTCTACGGCGAAGAGTGGCGCATCGGCGTGCTTTACGGCCCGCACGGCGCGCCTGATTTCTTCACCCAGGCCGCCATCGACGAATTCTTCTCCAGCCCCTGGCAGGTTCACTACAACTCTAACCGTCTTGGCGTGCGCCTCGTCGGGCCGAAACCGAGCTGGACGCGCGCCAACGGCGGCGAGGCGGGTTTACATCCGTCAAACGTGCATGACTGTGAATATGCCATCGGCGCGGTGAACTTTACCGGCGACTTTCCGGTGATCCTGACCCATGACGGCCCGAGCCTCGGCGGCTTTGTCTGTCCGGTAACCATCGCCAAAGCGGAGCTGTGGAAAGTGGGCCAGGTGAAACCGGGCGACCGCATCTGGTTCCATCCCATCAGCTTCGACGAAGCGCTGGCGCTGGAAAAAGCCCAGGCGCACTGCGTGGAGACGCTGCGTCCGGCGCATGCGCCCGCCTTTGCGGTGCCGTCGCTGGCCGCCACAGAACAGGGTTCCGCTACCGTGCTGGCTGCGCTCAGCGCCACCGACCGCACCCCGACGGCGGTTTATCGCCAGGCGGGGGACAAATATATCCTGATCGAGTATGGCGACAACGTGATGGATCTGGCGCTGCGTCTGCGCGTGCATCTGCTGATGAACGCGCTGCGTGAGCAGGCGGTGCCCGGCATTGAAGAGCTATCGCCCGGCGTGCGCTCTCTGCAGGTGCGTTACGACAGCCGTCTGCTCAGTCAGTCGCAGCTGATGCGGCTGCTGCTGGAGCTGGAGAAAACCCTGGGCGACGTCAGCGCGATCAAAGTGCCGTCGCGTATTGTCTGGATGCCAATGGCCTTTGAGGATAGCGCCACGCTCGGCGCCGTGGAGCGCTACAAAGAGACGGTGCGCCCCACCGCGCCCTGGCTGCCGAACAACGTGGACTTTTTACAGCGCATCAACGGCCTGCCGAGCCGTGAGGCGGTACGCGACACGATTTTCGACGCCAGCTATTTGATCCTCGGCCTGGGCGATGTTTATCTTGGCGCGCCCTGCGCGGTGCCGGTGGATCCGCGCCATCGCCTGCTCAGCTCCAAATACAGCCCGGCGCGCACCTTTACCGCCGAAGGCACCGTGGGCATCGGCGGCATGTATATGTGCATCTACGGCATGGATTCCCCCGGCGGCTATCAGCTGGTGGGACGCACCCTGCCGATCTGGAACAAATTCCTGAAAAACGATCAGTTCGCCCCTGACGAACCCTGGCTGCTGCGCTTTTTCGACCAGGTGCGTTTCTATCCGGTGAGCGAAGCGGAGCTGACGCAGCTGCGCGACGATTTCCGCGAAGGCCGCGCCACGATCCGTATCGAAGAGACGCTGTTCGATTTCGCCGCGCATCAGCGCTTCCTGTCTGAACATGCCGACGATATCGCTGACTTCCGTCAGCGCCAGGCCACGGCGTTTGAACAGGAAGTGGCGCTCTGGGCGCAGGAGGAGCAGAACGCGCCGTCACTTCCGGAAGAAGCGCCGCCGCAACCCGCCGAAGAAGAAGGCGCGCTGGCGGTACAGGCTGACATGAACGGCAATATCTGGAAGGTGCTGGTGCAGCCGGGCGACAGCGTGGAGGCGGGCCAGCCGCTGATTATCGTCGAGGCGATGAAGATGGAACTGGCAATCAATGCGCCGCAGGCGGGCCGGGTTAAACGTATCGCCTGCCAGGCTGGCCGTCCGGTCAGTCCCGGCGACGCCCTGCTCTGGCTGGAAGCCTGATTATGCAAACAGGCCCGCAGCGCAGCAAAGCACGCCCGGAAGCGCTGGCAGAACGCGTTTACCAGGCGCTGAAAAACGACATCTTCGATTTTCGCCTGATGCCCGGCGATCGCTTCAGCGAAAGCGAAATCGCCGAGCGGATGGAGGTCAGCCGCACGCCGGTACGCCAGGCGCTCTTCTGGCTCGAACGGGAGGGCTATGTCGAGGTGTACTTTCGCAGCGGCTGGCAGGTCAAGCCGTTCGACTTCGAATATTTCGAAGAGCTGTACGACCTGCGCATCGTACTGGAGCGCGAGGCGATTCGTCGCCTGTGCGCCCTGCCGGGCGAGGAGTGCGCCGCGCTGCTGGCTGAAGTGAAACAATTCTGGATCGACGACGCGCGCCCCGATGACGGAAAAACCGTCTCGCTGCACGATGAAGCTTTCCATATGGCGCTGGTAGCCGCAGCGGGCAACCGCGAAATGGCGCGCATTCACGCCGAGCTCACGGAAAAAATCCGCATCATCCGCCGTCTCGACTTTACCCGCGAGGATCGCGTGGATGCCACTTATCACGAACATGCTCAGATTTTACGGGCGGTTTTCCAGCAACGGACAGAGGAGGCACAGCGCATTCTGACCGATCATATCGCCATCAGTCGGGCAGAGGTCAGGAAAATCACGTTACACATGTTACAGCAGGCCAGACTCCAACCTATTGAATAATATAAATAATCACTTCAGGGGTTTTTAACAATGAAAAGACGTTCGTTGCTTAAGGCTTTCGCTCTCTCCGCCACTGTCGTCAGCATGGGACTTTCCTGGGGCGCGCAGGCTGCCGACACCATTAAAGTAGGGATCATGCACTCCCTCTCCGGCACCATGGCGATCTCTGAAACGCCGCTGAAAGATGTGGCGCTGATGACCATCGACGAGATCAACGCCAAAGGAGGCGTGCTGGGCAAAAAGCTGGAGCCGGTGGTGGTGGATCCCGCCTCGAACTGGCCGCTGTTTGCGGAAAAAGCGCGCCAGCTGCTGACGCAAGATAAAGTGGCGGTGGTGTTTGGCTGCTGGACCTCGGTGTCGCGTAAATCGGTATTGCCGGTGTTTGAAGAGCTGAACGGACTGCTGTTCTATCCGGTGCAGTATGAAGGCGAAGAGATGTCGCCGAACGTGTTTTACACCGGCGCAGCGCCTAACCAGCAGGCGATTCCGGCGGTGGAGTATCTGATGAGCGAGGATGGCGGCAGCGCCAAACGCTTCTTCCTGCTGGGCACCGACTATGTCTACCCGCGCACCACCAACAAAATCCTGCGCGCTTTCCTGCATTCCAAAGGGGTACAGGATAAAGATATCGAAGAGGTTTATACGCCGTTTGGCTACAGCGATTACCAGACCATCGTGTCGAATATCAAAAAATTTTCCAGCGGCGGCAAAACGGCGGTGATCTCCACCATCAACGGCGATTCGAACGTGCCTTTCTATAAAGAGCTGGCGAACCAGGGCATTAAAGCCACCGATATTCCGGTGATCGCCTTCTCGGTGGGCGAAGAGGAGCTGCGCGGCATCGACACCAAGCCGCTGGTAGGCCAGCTGGCCGCCTGGAACTACTTCGAATCGGTGGATAACGCCACTAACACCAAATTTGTCGCCGACTACCGCGCTTATGCCAAAGCGCATAACCTGCCGAACGCCGGGACCGTAGTGACCAACGACCCGATGGAAGCGACTTATGTCGGCATCCATATGTGGGCGCAGGCGGTAGAAAAAGCAGGCACCACTGACGTTGACAAGGTACGCGCGGCGATGGCCGGTCAAACCTTCAAGGCGCCGGACGGCTTTACCCTGACAATGGACAAAACCAATCACCACCTGCATAAGCCGGTGATGATCGGTGAAGTGGAAGAGAACGGACAGTTCAACGTGGTGTGGCAAACCGAACAACCGGTGCGCGCCCAGCCCTGGAGCCCTTATATCCCTGGCAACGATAAAAAGCCGGATCACCCGGTGAAATCGTCTCAGTAATGGCCGTATCAGCTTCCCTCTCTGTGGGAGGGAAGCTGAGGCAGGAACGTCAAAGAACAAGGGCACCGCCATGAATCTACGTCCTCTTCTCTTTTCACTGCTGTCGCTCTGCCTGCTGATGCCGCTACTGGCGCAGGCGGGCGCAGGCGCCGATTTCGCCGCCGCCAGCCGCAGCCAGCAGGCCGTGCTGCTTCAGCAGTGGGCCGCCGCGCCCGATGCCAGCCGCCTGCCGCTGCTGGAGGCGCTGCACAACGAAAGCGTGGTCATCGACCAGAATAAACAGCCGTTCAGTAAGGCAGAGAACAGGCTAACGCCGCTCGACGCCAGTCCGCAGCCCACCGGCAACACAAAAAAACTCTTTATGAATAACCGGCTGCGCGTGCTGGTCTCCGGCGCGCTCGCTGCCCATCAGCTGGTGAGCGAGGATGGCGCGATCCGGCTGCGCGCCGCCAGACAGTTACAGAACGAGGGCGTTGCCGATCAGTTGCCGCTGATTGAGAAACGGCTCGCCAGCGAGCGCGATGCCAGCGTACACGACGCGCTGGCGCTGGCTGCCGCCAACCTGCAACTCACGGATGCCAATCCGCAGACTCGCCTGAAGGCGGTAAAGCTGCTGGGAGAAACCAGCGATCCCAACGTGCAGGGCAGCCTGCAACGTCTCAGCCAGGCCAGCAGCGAGCCGGATGCGCAGGTGCGCGCCGCCGCGGCGGAGAGCCTGAAACAGATTAAACAGCGCCTGATGTGGGGCGATCTGCTCGGCCAGGCCTTTACCGGCCTGTCGCTGGGATCGATTCTGCTGCTCGCCGCGCTTGGGCTGGCCATTACCTACGGCCTGCTCGGGGTGATCAACATGGCGCACGGCGAGATGCTGATGCTGGGCGCTTACGCCACCTGGCTGGTGCAGAGCCTGTTTCAGCATTTCGCGCCGCAGTGGCTCGCCTGGTATCCGCTGCTGGCGCTGCCGGTGGCGTTTACCATCACCGCCGTGATGGGAATGCTGCTGGAGCGCACAATTATTCGCCATCTTTATGGCCGTCCGCTGGAAACATTGCTGGCGACCTGGGGCATCAGCCTGATGCTGATCCAGCTGGTGCGCATGCTGTTCGGCGCGCAGAACCTGGAGGTGGCGAACCCCGACTGGCTCTCCGGCGGATTGCAGCTGATGCCGAATCTGGTACTGCCCTATAACCGCATTGCGGTGATCCTGTTTGTGGTGGGCGTGCTGGCGCTCACCTGGCTGCTGCTGAACAAAACGCGCCTCGGCATGAACGTGCGCGCCGTGACGCAAAACCGCGCCATGGCGGACTGCTGCGGCGTGCCGACCGGTCGCGTCGATATGCTGGCGTTCGGCCTCGGATCCGGCATCGCCGGGCTGGGCGGCGTGGCGCTGTCGCAGCTGGGCAACGTCGGGCCGGAGCTGGGCCAGGGCTACATTATCGACTCCTTCCTCGTGGTGGTGCTGGGCGGCGTCGGCCAGCTGGCGGGCACGGTGGTGGCGGCCTTTGGTCTCGGCATTCTCAACAAGGTGCTGGAGCCGCAGATCGGCGCGGTGCTGGGCAAAATCCTGATCCTCGTGCTGATCGTGCTGTTTATTCAGAAACGTCCGCAGGGGCTGTTCGCCTTTAAAGGCAGGGTGATCGACTGATGGCACAACCCATAATCCTGACCGTGGCGCGCAAAACGCCACGCCTGACGATCGGCCTCGGCGCGCTGATCCTGCTGGCTCTGCTGCTGCTGCCCTTTCTGGCGCTGCTGCCGGCAACGCATCCGCTGGCGATCTCCACTTACACACTGACGCTGGTAGGGAAAATTCTCTGCTACGCCGTGGCGGCGGTGGCGCTCGATCTGGTCTGGGGCTATGCCGGGTTGCTCTCGCTCGGGCACGGCCTGTTCTTTGCCCTCGGCGGCTACGCGATGGGGATGTATCTGATGCGCCAGGCGTCGGGCGACGGGCTGCCCGCCTTTATGTCGTTTCTCTCCTGGAGCGAGCTGCCGTGGTTCTGGGCCGGGACGCAACATTTCGCCTGGGCGCTCTGCCTGATTATTCTGGTGCCCGGCCTGCTGGCGCTGGCCTTTGGCTTCTTCGCCTTCCGTTCGAAGATCAAAGGGGTCTACTTTTCGATCATGACCCAGGCGCTAACCTATGCCGGAATGCTGCTGTTTTTCCGTAACGAAACCGGCTTTGGCGGCAACAACGGCTTTACCGGATTCACCACCCTGCTCGGTTTCAACGTCACCGCCATCGGCACGCGCATCGGGCTGTTTGTCGCCACCGTGCTGCTGCTGATCGTCAGCCTCGGCATCGGTTTTGCCCTGGCGCGCAGCAAGTTTGGCCGCGTGCTCACTGCGGTGCGCGACGCGGAAAACCGCCTGATGTTCTGCGGTTACGATCCCAAAGGTTTCAAGCTGTTTGTCTGGACGCTCTCCGCCGTGTTGTGCGGGCTGGCGGGGGCGCTCTATGTGCCGCAGGTAGGCATTATCAACCCGAGCGAAATGTCGCCGACCAACTCCATCGAAGCGGCCATCTGGGTCGCGCTGGGCGGACGCGGCACGCTGATTGGCCCGCTGCTCGGCGCGGCGATCGTCAACGGCGCGAAAAGCTGGTTTACCGTGGCCTTTCCCGAGTACTGGCTCTTTTTCCTCGGGCTGATGTTTATCCTCGTCACGCTGTTCCTGCCGCGTGGCGTTATCGGCTTACTGCGTCGGAGGCGACATGACTGAACCGCTGTATACCCAACCGCAGCCGGCGGATCGCTATCGCGAGCAGAGCGATCCGGTGCTGATGCTGGAGAAGATCAACGTTTCGTTCGACGGCTTTCGCGCCCTGACCGATCTGTCGCTGCAAATCGGCGTCGGCGAGCTGCGCTGCGTGATCGGCCCTAACGGCGCAGGAAAAACCACGCTGATGGATGTGATCACCGGCAAAACGCGCCCGGACAACGGACGGGTGATTTACGACCAGGATACAGATCTCACCACGCTGTCGCCGGTGGCGATTGCGCGTGCGGGCATTGGCCGCAAGTTCCAGAAGCCCACCGTGTTTGAAGCGCTGACGGTTTTTGAAAATCTGGAGATCGCCCTGAAAGCCGACAAGTCGGTATGGGCCAGCCTGCGCGCCCGGCTGAACGGCGAGCAGCAGGATCGTATCGACGAGGTGCTGAAGCTGCTGCGTCTCGGCGGCGAGCGTCAGCGCAAGGCGGGCCTGCTCTCTCACGGCCAGAAGCAGTTTCTGGAAATCGGCATGCTGCTGGTACAGGAGCCGAACCTGCTGCTGCTCGACGAACCGGCTGCGGGCATGACTGACGCGGAAACCGACTACACCGCCGAACTGTTCCGCAACCTGGCCGGTAAGCATTCGCTGATGGTGGTGGAGCACGATATGGGCTTTGTGGAAACCATCGCGGACCATGTTACGGTGCTGCATCAGGGGCAGGTTCTGGCTGAGGGTTCGTTGCGCGAGGTGCAGGCCAACGAACAGGTGATTGATGTTTATCTGGGGCGCTGAATGTTACAGGTATCGGAACTGAATCAATATTATGGCGGCAGCCATATCCTGCGCGGCCTGTCGTTTGAGGCCAACACCGGCGAGATCACTTGTTTGCTGGGACGCAACGGCGTGGGCAAAACCACGTTGCTGAAGTGCCTGATGGGGCTGATTCCGGCCAAATCAGGCGAGATCCGCTGGCAGGATAAGGTGATCAACGGTCGTAAGCCGCACCAGCGCGTACAGGCAGGTATTGCTTATGTACCGCAGGGACGGGAAGTTTTCCCGCGCCTGACGGTGGAGGAGAATTTGCTGATGGGACTGGCGCGTTTTTCCGGCGCGCGGGCGAAACAGGTGCCGGAAGAGATTTATCAGCTGTTTCCGGTCTTGCGCGAGATGAAAGCGCGGCGCGGCGGCGATCTCTCTGGCGGCCAGCAGCAGCAGCTCGCCATCGGACGCGCCCTCGCCTGTGGGCCGCAGCTGTTGATCCTGGATGAGCCGACCGAAGGGATCCAGCCCTCGGTGATCAAGGAGATCGGCGCGGTAATCCGCCAGCTGGCGCAGCGCGGAGATATGGCGATCCTGCTGGTGGAGCAGTTTTACGACTTTGCCGCCGAGCTGGCCGACAGCTATCTGGTCATGGCGCGCGGCGAAATCGTGCAGCGCGGGCGTGGCGAAAGCATGGAAGCGGATAGCGTGCGAGGGCTGGTGGCGATTTAAGGCAGCCGGCAGGCTGCCTTGTTTTTACAGCAAGCCTGTTTCTACGCTAAAGGCGCGCTGTTCTCCGGGTGCCAGCGCAATCAGCGTGCCCGCGCGCTGCGCCGCCAGAAAACCTTCAGGTCGACAGGTGGCGGGCAAGACAAACGCCGCCACCTGCTGGTCCGGATTATAGAGGATCCAGCGCGTGGCATGGGGGAACGCTGCCGTGGAAAAACGCGTCATAAAGGCATATCCCTCCGGCGAATGCAGTTCAAACTGCGCCTCATCGCCATACTGCGGCAGGTCGTCAGCGAAAAAGACAATTTCGGGATCGTACATTTCCGGCTGATCCAGCACGCGAAACGCCTCAGGTTTCTGCGCCAGCTGTTCGGTGTAAGCGAGCCAGCCAGGGGTTGGCCGCACATGGGCCGGGACGGTGCTGCGCAGAGCAAAGGCTTTATCGGGCACGCTTTGCCGGAAGCGTCCCTGCGTTACCCAGGCATAATTAAGGTGGCACATGTACTGCAGAGGCATCGGCGCACCCGCCAGGTTGGTAACCATCATGTCAATATGCAGCCGCGACGCATCCGCCTGCAGGCGCACCGCCGGTTCTGCACGATAATGGTGACCGAATCCTTTCACATACTCGACCTCCCCCTCCAGCGAAAGGGTATCTGCCTCCAGCACGATTGCTGCGTTGTCCATGCGCGCGCAGGGCATTTCGCCATGCAGTGGATGCGTATCCTCTGCGGCCGGGCAGCCGTTGGCCAGCAGACCCGAGTGAAAAGCAAAACAGCCATAAGTATCAATAATATTGTTGCCCGGCAGCGGCTGCTTAAAGCTGTGTCCCATGCTGAGCGTATGGCCGTCGAAGGCTGCATCCCAAATCATCTGCCCGTAAAAGGGCAGCACAATTACGCTGCCGCGACGATTTTGCAGCCGCACCGCCTCAATGCCTGCCGGATAACGAAACAGCGTGACCTCAAAGTCGTTGCTTTTCAGCAGCGTCACAGGCATGTCGTGAAACTGATCGCGACGTAACGGTAAGTGGGTTTTCATGGCAACTCCTCCACCAGATGGCCTGCCGCTGTCGCCCGATCTCTATGACGCAGCTCGCCCCAGAAATAGAAGCCAACCCAGGCAAAGCACAGCAGGGAAACGCCAAAAGCCAGCTGCATCGAGCCCAGGTGGTCGGAGACATAGCCCTGTAACGCAGGCACAAACGCCGCACCGACAATCGACATCACGATAAAAGCCCCGGCGACTTCCGTATATTTATTTTCTACCGTCGCCAGCGTCCCGGCATAGATAGTGGCCCAGCAGGGACCAAACAGCACGCTGACAAAGACGGCCGCATAAACAGCGGAGAAATTGGGCACGAACATCACCCATGCCAGCGTTAGCACGCCCAGCAGCGAGTATACAATCAATACTTTTTCCGCCCGGAAGCGCGTCATCAGGAAATTGGCCACAAACTTACCGATAAAGAAGCAGATAAAGCTGTAGATCATAAAGTTTGAGGCGTGCCGCTCGTTAAGCGCGCCCAGCGTCAGGGCAAGTCGGATGGTGAAAGACCATACCGCAACCTGCATCCCGACATACAGGAACTGCGCAACGATGCCGCGTCTGAAGTGGCGATTGTTCGCCAGGTAGCGGAAGGTTTCGCCCAGCGAAGGCAGCGCTTTTTCGTTGCTTTCCGGTTTGCAACGCGGATAGCGCGTAAACATAAACAGCAGCATCACCACAACCAACACCATTACCAGGTATTTATAGGGTTCCAGCGTATGCTCCAGCATAGTGAGACGAAACGCATGCGCCTGCGCTGCGCTCATGCCCGCCATCTGGCTTCCCAGGCTGTCGCCATCCTGAAACACCAGATATTTGCCTAATATAATGCCCATCAGAGCGCCAACCGGATAAAACGTCTGGCTGATGTTCAGACGCAGGATGGCATGCTTGCGATGACCAATCATCGAGCTATAGGTATTGGCTGCGGTTTCAAGAAAGCTGAGCCCGACAGCAATGGCAAAAATAGCCGCCAGAAACATGGTGTAGGTTGCCATATGGGACGCCGGATAAAACAATATGCAGCCCAGGATGTAAAGCGCCAGCCCCATCAGAATCGCCAGCTTGTAACTCGCCTTACGGATCACCAGCGAGGCCGGAATCGCAATAAGAAAGTAACCGCCATAGAAGGCGCTCTGTACCAGCGCGCTGGCAAAATCGCTCAGGGCAAACACGCTCTTGAACTGCGTGATCAGAATGTCATTTAAGCTGGCGGCACATCCCCAAAGCGGAAACAGGCAGGAGAGCAAAATAAACTGAAAAAGCGGCGTTTTATTAAGGTAGCCATCAGGCTGCTGGACAATGTTTGGTTGCATAACAAGGCCTCAGTTAACGTTATGAAAACGCTGGAAGGTCTCCGCGTCCGGATAAGAGCGCTGTGTGCCACGTCGGGTGACGCTACAGGCGGCATAGGCGGACGCCAGCTGCATCGCCTGGGCGACGTCGCCTGTTTTTATCAGCGAATGGGCAAAACAGCCGATAAATGCATCTCCTGCGCCGCTGGTATCCACGGCGTTGACGGGCGTTGGCGCGACCCGATACGTCTCTGTACCGTGCATCCATAGCGCGCCCCGGCTGCCAAGCGTGATGATCAAATTTTTCAGGCCCCGTTTCAGCAACGACTGACCCGCAGCTTCTACCTGCTCATCAGTCTTTACGGGCAGGCCGGTAAGGATTTCCAGTTCGGTCTCATTTGGCATGAAATAGTCGCACTGGCAGGCGTAGTGGATATCCAGGTTCGCCACTGCAGGGGCCGGATTAAGGATGACTTTGATACCCTGCCGACGGGCAAAATCGATGGCGTAATAGACTGTCTCCAGCGGGATCTCCAGCTGCAGAATCAGCAGCTGACAGCTTTTCAACGCTTCTGCCGCCGTATCAATATCAGTGGGTTTCAGATAGTCATTGGCACCTTTCACGATCAAAATGCGATTTTGCGACTGGTCATCGACAAAGATCGGCGCGACGCCGCTGGAAGTGCCAGGCATTGTTGTCACATAGCGCGTGTCTATACCCTGCTGTTGCAGGTTCGCGAGCGTATTCGCCGCAAACAGGTCATCACCGACTTTGCTTACCATCATCACCTGCGCGCCCAGTTTTGCCGCGGCCACCGCCTGATTTGCCCCTTTTCCTCCACAACCAATCGCAAAGTCGGGTGCCTCCAGGGTTTCGCCTGCTTTAGGTAACGTGTTGGTGTAGGTGATGAGATCCACCATGTTGGATCCAATAACCGCAATCTCCATTTTTTCTCCCGGCTGTGTTTAGCAAAAATGTTATAAAAATAACACTAACAGGTCTTTATCGTTAATTTTGTGACAATAATCCCACCGCGATTATTTTAGTTAATCGCTTTTTGCGGTGATTGACAGCAAACCTGCAATGTTATTATTTTAACAAAAACCCTCATCAAGGAGAGCACCATGAGCCAGACCATTTCCGATTTTGCCCGCTATATCGATCATACTTTGCTGGCGGCAGACGCCACCGAAGCACAGATTCGTCAGCTTTGTGCGGAAGCCAGGCAGCATCATTTTTATGCTGTTTGCGTCAACGCGGGTTATGTCCCGCTGGCCAAATCCAGTCTTGATAACAGCCCGGTGAAAATCTGTGCCGTGATCGGTTTTCCGCTGGGCGCAACCTTGAGCGCCGTGAAAGCATTTGAAGCGCAAAGCGCTATCGCCGCAGGCGCACAGGAGATCGATATGGTGATCAATACGGGCTGGTTGAAAAGCGGTAACCTCGCGGCGGTTGAGGCGGATATCGCTGCCGTACGTGAAGTTTGCGGGTCGATCCCTTTAAAGGTAATATTGGAAACTTGCCTGCTCAGCGAGACGCAAATCATTAAAATTTGTGAAATTTGCCGTGATTTGCAGGTCGCATTTGTAAAAACATCAACCGGTTTCAGCACCGGTGGCGCACGGACAGAAGATGTCAGGCTGATGAAAGCCACCGTGGGCGAGCAGGTCGCAGTAAAAGCCTCGGGCGCGGTACGCGATCGTCAGACCGCGCAGGCGATGGTTGAAGCAGGCGCAACACGGATCGGAACCAGCGCTGGCGTGGCGATTGTCACTGATGCGATGTCTGCTACCACAGGGTATTAAATAAACAGAGATGGTGATGGAAACCCGGCGCGACGAACGTATATATAAGCTGGCTCAGGCGTTGAAGCGCACTGACAAGCTTCACCTGAAAGATGCCGCTCAGCTGTTGGGCGTTTCAGAAATGACCATTCGCCGCGACCTGAATGAAGCGGGTTCGGTGGTGGTACTGCTGGGCGGCTATATCGTCAGCGATCCGAAAAGTCATGCCGGGCACTATTTTGTTTCCGATCAACATGGCCAGAATGCGGCGAAAAAGCAGCGGCTGGCGCAAGCTGCCGCCAGCCTGATCGATGAAAACGATACGGTGTTTTTCGATTGCGGCACTACCGTGCCTTATATCGTGGACGCCTTGCCTGACACCCTGCCCTTTACCGCCATCTGCTGTGCGATGAATACCTTTCTGGCGCTGAAAGAGAAACCCGCGTGCAACGTCATCCTGAGCGGCGGAGAATTTCATGCTGATAACGCACTGTTTACGCCGATCGGCACCCACTCCATCCTGGACGATCTCTGCCCGACGCTGGCGTTTATCTCTGCCGCCGGTATCGACAGCGAACAGGGCGCAACCTGTTATAACCTCAACGAACTGGCGATGAAACACCATGCCATGCGGCGCGCGCGTCAGCGCGTGCTGGTGGCGGATAGCAGTAAATATGGCAAGGTGCTGCCCGCCAGAATCGGCGAACTGCAACGTTTCGATCTGCTGGTGAGCGACAGCGCGCCGGAAAAGACGCTGCAAGCATGGCTGACGCAGCATAAGGTGCCGCTGCGCCTGCCCTGACATTACGCCCAGCGGTTTTCAATCGTCTCGCCGTCACGCAGACGGCGCAGGTTGTCGCATACGCCCGCCACGTTGCCCGCCAGCGAAATGTCCGTCACGCCGCCAATATGCGGCGTGGCGATCACATTATGACGGAAGACCACATCCTGTGGGTCCGGCGGCTCCTGCCAGAAAACGTCCAGCCCGGCGCCCGCCAGGGTTTGCCTCTCCAGCGCCGTCAGAAAGGCGGACTTTTCAATCAGCCCGCCGCGTCCGAGGTTGATCAAAAAGCTGCCGGGCTTCATCTGGCTGAGCGCCTGACCATCAATGATGTGATGCGTCTGCGGGTTGTCCGGCAGGCTGAGCACCACGAAATCGGATTCTGCCAGCAACGCCGGCAACTGCGCCATCTCGCCAACCCAGGCCAGACCATGGGCACGAGCAAAATTCTCATCCGCTTCGCGCTTTACTCCAATCATGCGCATGCCGAAGGCCAAAAGCCGCTTCGCCAGCGCTTTGCCGATACCGCCCAGCCCCACCAGTCCAACGGTTTTTCCCATCAGACCCATGCCAACCGGCTGACCAAGACGCTGGCGGGCCAGGCAGTTGGCGATCTCCTGCTGTTGGCGCGCCAGACCAATCATCATCCAGATGCCCAGCTCCGCCACGGAATCGGCGTTGCCGGAGGTGTCGGAAGGCACGTTGGCGACCATCACGTTTTGCGCCTTCGCGGCGGCGATATCCACGCCTTCCAGCCCGGCACCCGCTTGCTGAATCAGCTTCAGGCGATCCGCCGTCGCCAGCAAGGATGCATCGACTTTGCACATACCGGGGATCAACGCGTCAAAACCGGCCAGGCTCTCCGCCGCGTGGCCCGCCGACGCGACAAACTCCACGTCCGGTAATGTCTGCCGAAATGACTGGATCATGCCGCCCCAGGCGTTTTCATCCGCTGCGATCAGTACTCTCATCGATCTTCCCCTTTTTTTACAAAATCGCAGCATAGTCCCGGCATTGTGTGTAAATCAAACAGTTATCCCACAGGCAACGCCTCTTCGGAATTAACCCCTGCCTGTGGCTGTGATTGGACGGTGAAAAAGGCTAAACTTCGTCATCTGATAAATCACCATACAGACTCCAAGAGGCTCATTACAACGTGGCTCAATTCGTCTATAGCATGCATCGCGTCGGCAAAGTGGTTCCGCCGAAGCGTCATATTCTGAAGAATATCTCTCTCAGCTTTTTTCCCGGTGCAAAAATCGGCGTTCTCGGCCTGAACGGGGCCGGTAAATCGACCCTGCTGCGCATTATGGCGGGCATTGATAAAGATATCGAAGGGGAAGCGCGCCCGCAGCCGGGCATCAAAGTGGGCTACCTGCCACAGGAGCCGCAGCTCAACACCGAACACACGGTGCGCGAATCTGTTGAAGAAGCGCTCTCTGAAGTGGTCGGCGCGCTGAAGCGTCTGGATGAGGTTTACGCGCTCTATGCCGAGCCGGATGCCGACTTCGACAAGCTCGCCGCTGAACAGGGTCGTCTGGAAGAGATTATCCAGGCGCACGACGGTCATAACCTCAACAGCCAGCTGGAGCGCGCCGCTGACGCGCTGCGCCTGCCGGACTGGGACGCGACAATCGGCAACCTCTCCGGCGGTGAACGCCGCCGCGTAGCGCTGTGCCGTCTGCTGCTGGAAAAGCCAGACATGCTGCTGCTCGACGAACCTACCAACCACCTGGATGCTGAATCCGTGGCCTGGCTGGAGCGCTTCCTGCACGACTTCGAAGGTACCGTGGTGGCGATTACCCACGACCGTTACTTCCTCGATAACGTTGCCGGCTGGATTCTGGAGCTTGACCGTGGCGAAGGCATTCCGTGGGAAGGCAACTACTCCTCCTGGCTGGAGCAAAAAGATCAGCGTCTGGCGCAGGAAGCGTCCGCAGAAGCGGCGCGTCGTAAGTCGATTGAGAAAGAGCTGGAGTGGGTGCGTCAGGGCGCTAAAGGCCGTCAGTCGAAGGGCAAAGCGCGCCTGGCACGCTTTGAAGAGCTGAACAGCACCGAATACCAGAAGCGTAACGAGACCAGCGAACTCTTTATTCCGCCGGGTCCGCGCCTGGGTGACAAAGTGGTTGAGGTGAATAACCTGACCAAATCCTATGGCGATCGCGTGCTGATCGACAACCTGTCGTTCTCAGTACCAAAAGGCGCCATCGTCGGCATCATCGGCCCGAACGGCGCCGGTAAGTCCACGCTGTTCCGCATGATGACCGGTCAGGAGCAACCTGACGCCGGCACCATTGAGCTGGGCGATACCGTGAAGCTCGCCTCGGTGGATCAGTTCCGCGACGCGATGGACGGCTCGAAAACCGTGTGGGAAGAAGTGTCAGGCGGTCTGGATATTATGCGCATCGGCAACTTTGAAATGCCGAGCCGCGCTTACGTCGGCCGCTTTAACTTCAAAGGCACCGACCAGGGCAAACGCGTGGGCGAGCTTTCCGGCGGCGAGCGTGGCCGTCTGCATCTGGCCAAACTATTGCAGGTCGGCGGCAACGTGCTGTTGCTCGATGAACCCACCAACGACCTGGACGTGGAAACCCTGCGTGCGCTGGAAAACGCCCTGCTGGAGTTCCCTGGCTGTGCGATGGTGATCTCGCATGACCGCTGGTTCCTTGACCGTATCGCCACCCACATCCTCGACTATCAGGATGAGGGCAAAATCGACTTCTTCGAAGGCAACTTTAGCGAATACGAAGAGTATAAAAAACGCACCCTCGGCGCCGACGCGCTCGAGCCAAAGCGTATGAAGTACAAGCGTATGACGAAGTAATGGAAAATAAACGGAGGAGGCTCTCCTCCGTTTAACTCCCGACGATGAACCTGGCCCGAAGCCACTGCGCGGGCTGATGTTGAAACATACCCATCCTGTTTAACGATAAAAACCGCTCCCTCCTTAATTACAAAACCCATTCAATAAAGCGCCAGCGCTGACAAGTTTCGCCTGCCACCAGGATTTATGATGAACATACAGGACTACACTGTGCGTATTAACCAAGGAGAAACCTATGACTATTCGCGCTATTGCTATCAACCCGGAAAATCCCAAAGCCTTTATTGAAATCCAACAGGAAAAGCCAACGCCCACGGGGTTCGACCTGCTGGTGGAAGTCAAAGCGGCGTCGGTCAATCCGGTCGACACTAAAGTCCACAAAGGGGCCGTTAAAAACGGTTTGCAGCAGCCGCGCATTCTTGGCTGGGATGCCAGCGGCGTGGTGCTTGAGGCAGGCAGCAACGTGACCGGCTTTAAGCCAGGTGACGAGGTGTACTACGCTGGCGATCTTACCCGTCCCGGCAGCAACAGCACGCAGCAGCTGATCGACTCGCGCATCGTGGCGCACAAACCCAAGAGCCTCGACTGGGCGGCGGCCGCGGCGCTTCCGCTGACGGCGCTGACGGCCTGGGAAGGACTGTTTGAGCGCCTGAACATTCAGGATGCTAAACCAGGCCAGACGCTGCTGATTGTCGGCGGCGCAGGCGGCGTCGGTTCGCTGGCTATCCCCTTCGCCAAACTGCACAGCAAAGTGGAAGTTATCGCCACCGCGTCGCAGGAAGAGTCTGCGCAGTGGTGCCGCGATCGCGGCGCCGATCGGGTCATTAACTACAAAGATATGCCGGGTGAGCTGGAAAAACAGGGCATCAAACAGGTGGATTACATCTTCTGCCTGAACGACACCGACGGCCACTGGGAAGCCATGAACAAGCTGGTCGCACCACAGGGCGATATCTGTACCATCGTGGAGAATGAACGTCCGCTATCGATGGATCAGCTGAAGCTGAAAAGCGCCGCGCTGCACTGGGAATTTATGTATACGCGCAGCATGTACAATACGCCGGACATCGCGCGTCAGGGCGAAATCCTTGAGACGGTGGCGAAACTGCTGGATAAAGGCAAGCTGCAAACCACGCTGAACGAAACCTTACAGGGCCTGAGCGTCGAGACGTTGATGGCGGCGCATCAGCGCGTGCTGGAAGGCCATATGCGCGGCAAAGTGGTGATTGCCTACTGATTACCTGCCTGCTCTCCCCCTCCCGACGCAGGGGGAGAGCTTGCTAAATACTTAACCGCGCTTTAACCAGCTCAATACAGCGCAGAAAGCGGCTGTCGTAATCGTTCTCTTCCACATGAACAAATTCCACGTTATTTTCCCGCAGCATAGTGATCAGCAGCGACTGAAATTCACGCCGATCCACTGAACTGCCGAGGCTGCGCAGGCCGTCCGCCACCCAGGGTACGTTGTTTTCCAGCAGGATCACCAGGTCGAAACGGTATTCGTCGATCAGCGCCTGCACAAACGGATGCTCACGCCCCTCATATTTCAGGCAAAACGCCTGAGTAGTGATGAAATCGGTGTCGATAAAGGCGACTTTATTGGCGTGCTTGATGGCGAAATCGATGTACTGCGCCTGACCCAGCGCAATCTTATCGTAGTCAGAATATTGCAGCGCCATCTCGTCGCCACCCAGATGGGAAAAGACGTAATCGCGGCCATATTCCCAGGCGCTGGTGGTGTTAAAAATATTTGCCAGCTTATTCACCAGCGTCGATTTGCCGCTCGACTCGCCGCCCAGAATGGCCACGGTGCGCACGAAAAAGGGTTTTACCTCGGTCGGGATATATTCCCAGTAGCGAAAAGGATCCTGCCGGATCTGGCCGCCGCTGATATTCATAAAGGATCGTTGTGGATCGATGACCAAAGCCGGCACGCCGAGATGCTGCTGATACATCGGTGCATCGGGCGCTTCGCTGGTATAGACGCGGTCCGGATCGATGCCCTGCTGCGCCAGAAAGTTTTTTACCCCTTCGCTCCAGAGATCCCAGCCGTGCGGATAGGGTTCGATTCCCTCTTCGTTGAACGCGTGGATACGAATATTTTTCTGATATTTAAAGGTTTGCAGCAGCCAGCGCAGCCGATCGCTGATAGTGGGCTGCTGCGACATGGCGCTGTTCTCGAACAGCTCACGATCGCGCGGTTCATCAAAGCCCATGATGATATGCAGTTCATCCACCTGGCTACAGGCGCGCTGAATCAGATAGATATGTCCGGTGTGCAGCGGATAAAATTTGCCGAACACCACGCCCACGGTTTTTTCGCGGCGCGGGAATTCCAGGCCAAGAAAACGGTGCAGCGCTTCCAGCTTCTGCGCGCTCGGACTTTTGATTTTGGCGTTCAGCAGCTGGCTGAGGTAACCCTTGGTCATTCCGCTGGCGTCAGCCACCTGTTGCAGCGTATGCCCCTGCTGCCGGATTGTGGTTTTCAGGTAGTCAAAAGACGACATTAATTGCCTCCTGCATGAGATTGCGGAAATGTAAAAAGGCGGCCCGCAGCCGCCTGTGCCGGATGAACGCGGTTACAACTCATCCAGAATCGCCAGCGCATCCGCCAGCTTCTTCACGCTAAAGACCTGCATATTGTCGATCGGCTTTTTCGGCGCGTTAGCCGCCGGCACGATGGCGCGTTTAAAGCCGTGCTTCGCCGCCTCGGAGATGCGCTCCTGGCCGCTCGGCACCGGACGAATCTCACCCGCCAGCCCCACTTCGCCGAAGATCACCAGATCGTTCGGCAGCGGACGGTCGCGCAGGCTGGAAACCATCGCCAGCAGCAGCGCCAGGTCGGCAGAGGTTTCCGTGACCTTCACGCCGCCTACCACATTAACGAACACATCCTGATCCGCCATCTGCAGGCCGCCGTGACGATGCAGCACCGCCAGCAGGATCGCCAGCCGGTTCTGCTCCAGCCCGACCGCGACGCGACGCGGGTTGCCGAGCATGGAGTGATCCACCAGCGCCTGAATCTCGACCAGCAGCGGCCGCGTGCCTTCCCATACTACCATCACCGAGCTGCCGGGGGTGGCCTCATCGCCGCGCGACAAGAAGATGGCGGAGGGGTTGCTGACCTCGCGCATGCCCTGCTCGGTCATGGCGAACACGCCCAGCTCATTCACCGCGCCGAAGCGGTTTTTATGGCTGCGCAGGGTACGGAAACGGGAGTCGGCATCGCCATCCAGCATCACCGAGCAGTCGATACAGTGTTCCAGCACTTTCGGACCCGCCAGCGAGCCATCTTTGGTGACGTGACCCACCATCACGATCGCCACGCCGCGCGTTTTGGCGAAGCGCGTCAGATAAGCGGCGGTTTCCCGCACCTGCGCCACGCTGCCGGGCGAGGACTGGATATCCGCCATGTGCATCACCTGGATGGAGTCGATCACCATCAGCTTCGGCTGCTCCTGCTCGGCGATCAGGCAGATTTGCTCGATGCTGGTTTCCGACAGCATGTTGAGATTTTCTGTCGGCAGGTGAAGACGGTGCGCGCGCATCGCCACCTGCTGCAACGACTCTTCGCCGGTGACGTACAGCGTTTTCATCTTTTCAGAAAGCTTGCACAGGGTTTGCAGCAGCAGCGTCGATTTACCGGCGCCGGGGCTGCCGCCAATCAGGATGGCGCTGCCCGGCACTACGCCGCCGCCCAGCACGCGGTCAAATTCTTTAAAGCCAGTGGAGAAACGAGGCAGCTCCTCCAGGCTGATTTCCGACAGCTTCTGCACCCGGCTGGGGCCGGCGCTGCCCGCATAGCCGCTCAGGCGCTCGTTGCGCGCAGCGGCCGGCGAGGCGGCAAGGCGCACCTCAGTGATGGTGTTCCAGGCGTGACAGGCGCTACATTGCCCCTGCCAGCGCGGATAGTCAGCGCCGCATTCGTTACAAACGAAGGCGCGTTTTGCCGCTTTGGCCAAATCAATACCTCAGTTAACGCTCTTCATGGATCAGACTGCCGCTGAGGATGCAAAACACACCCATCAGGTCGGCGTGACGAATAATCACTTCCGTCTGCTCATTCACTTTAGGTTTAGCATGGTAGGCGATGCCCAGCGCGGACGCCTTGATCATCAACAGATCGTTCGCGCCGTCGCCAATCGCCACCGTTTGTTCCGGCGCAATCTCAAAACGCTGCGCCAGCTTGCGCAGCGTCTCCGCTTTATATTCTGCATCGACGATCGGCCCGATCACTTCGCCGGTCAACAGCCCGTCGCGCATCTCCAGCTCGTTCGCCACGATGGCGGAGAGATGAAGCCGATCGCGCAGGTACTCCGCGAAGTAGGTGAAGCCGCCCGAGGCGATAGCCACCTGCCAGCCGAGCGCCTGTAATTTGTGCACCAGCGTGGTCAGACCCGGCATCAGCGGCAGCGCGTCGCGCACCTGCTGCAGAATATTGGCATCGGCCCCTTTCAGGGTCGCCACGCGCTGACGCAGGCTGGCTTTGAAATCGAGCTCGCCGCGCATCGCGCGTTCGGTCACGTCGGCCACCAGATCGCCGCTGCCCGCCAGTTTGGCAATCTCATCAATGCATTCGATCTGGATGGCGGTGGAGTCCATGTCCATTACCAGCAGGCCCGGCGTTTTCAGATGCGGGATTTTGCCGAGCGGCGCCACATCCAACCCGGCCTCGTGCGCCAGCTTGCTGGCGCGCGGCGTCAGCGAACCGGCCAGGCGCAACACCTGATATTCATCCACATTCCATGCGCTGACAATCACCATCGCCGCACCCAGCTGGTGCTGATAGTCAGTCAGACGTTGTTTATCAAGCCCGCGCCCATACAGCAGCCAGCCCGTACGACCGGCACGGTAATCCAGCGGCATGACTTCGTCGCCGCTGAGGGAAAGGGGCAAGCCCGGCCAGAGTGAAACATCGGCGGGCAGATCGCACCAGGTAAGACGATTTGGCATCACAGCTCCTGTAGGGACAACAAAACCACGCAAGAGGCTACCTTGTCTGCGCCGCTTCTGGCAACATAATCTCAGGCTTTCTGTTGTTATGTGGATGGGTTGTGAATGGTTAAGACCAAACTAAAATTTCGCCTGCACCGCACGGCGATTGTCCTGATCTCGCTGGCGCTGCTGGTGGTGCTGATGCAGGGCGCGTCGTGGTTTAGTCTTGGTCATCAGATGGCGCGCTCCGGGCAGGTCGAGGAGCTGGCGCGCACCCTGACCAAACAGGTGGCGTTCAGCCTGCAACCCTTGATGGACAACAGCGACGATAACCGCAGCCAGATTGAAACTATTCTGAACCAGATGACCGCCAACAGCCGCATTCTCGACGCCTCGGTGTACGCTGATGACGGCAGCCTGATCGCGCACAGCGGCGAAAACATCAACGTGCGCGATCGCCTGGCGCTGGACGGTAAGCGCGCCGGCAGCTACTTCAACCATCAGATTGTGCAGCCGCTCACCAGTAAAGAGGGCCCGCTCGGCTTTTTGCGCGTCACGCTCGATACCCATGTGCTGGTGACCGAATCCCGTCAGGTGGATAACACCACCAATATTCTGCGCCTGATGATGCTGCTGGCCTTAGCGATTGGCATTATTCTCACCCGTACCCTGCTGCGCGATCGCCGTACCCGCTGGCAGCAGTCGCCCTTCCTGCTCACCGCCAGCAAGCCGGTAAAAGAGGATAGCGAGGACGTGGCGGAAGAGTCCCCGCGTTAAGCCATCTGACTTAAGGTGTTGTCGCAGGCTTGCAGCTGGTCGCTTGCCTGACGGGCAATCTCACGGAATCCGCTGCTGATTTTCGCATCTGCGGAAACGGTTTTCCTCTGTTCGCTAACTCGCCAAAGGGGAATCGCAGATTCACCACGTAGTGGACGCAACAGCGCGTAACGTGTCGCTCGTGCTTTTGCCCACTTTAAAATTTGCCGGTTTTGCTGAACGGCGCGGGACAAGGTGGCCTGACTGATGTTCAGCCGGGCCTGTAACGCTGAGGCGGCAAGCGGACCTTCCAACAGTAATGCAGCGACGTCGACCATAGCATTAACCGCTCTGAAAAGAGTAGATGAATAGATCCATGAATAGATATTAAAAAAAGAAAAAGCCCGTAATCAGGCCTTTTCGGTTATTTTTTCACTTTACGGTGAATAGATACTTTGGCTGTATCAGGAAGCGGTCAGCAGCGCTTCCAGCTGGGCTAACGACGTTACGCGCCAGGTAGGCCGAATGGTTTCCGGCAGCGGGCGCGTGCCGTTATCAAGCCAGCAGGTTTTCAGTCCCGCGTTCATGCCGCCAAGAATATCCGACTCGGGCGTGTCGCCTACCATCAATACTCTTTCCCGCGGCGGATTGCCCAACTGCTGCAGCGCATAGTCAAAAATCGCCGCGTCCGGCTTGGGCAGGCCTACCTGCTCCGAAATCACCAGCGCGTCGAAATAGCCCATAAAACCGGTACGCTCAAGGCGCGCCTGCTGTAGGGCGGTGAAGCCGTTGGTAATGATCGCCAGCTTCACTTTTCCTTTCAGGGTATCCAGCAGGCTGACCGCGCCTTCCAGCGGCGTGCAGATTTCCGCCATCGCCGAAAGAAAGCCGCTGTTGAGAATATCGGCAGAGACGTTCAGCTTCTCGGCCCAGCCGGTAAAGCGGCGCGTCTGCAGCTGTAGCGCGGTAATGGCGCCATTTTGGTAATCAACCCAGAGCGGCTTGTTGATCGCCTGATAGTCGGCATAGTCCTGGTCGGTAAAATGCACCTCATAGCCGGCAAACAGACGCTGCAGGCCGGAAAAGGCATCAAAGTGAAACAGCGTGTCGTCCGCATCAAACAGGATGCAGTCCCAGTTCTGTAACATAGTGCTCCTTATGAAGAGGCTATAGCGTCAGCGCCATGATAATGGCGTCTTCGCGTCCGCTGGCAGCGGGATAGTAGTTCGGACGTCGTGAAACCTGATGAAACTCCAGCTGCTCATAGAGCGCAATCGCGGGCAGATTGGAGGCGCGGACCTCCAGCCACAGCGTCATCACATCACGCTGTTGCAGCTCGCCGATCAAATGCTGCAGCAGCTGTCGCCCCAGGCCGCGTCGCTGGTAAGCGGGATCGACCGCCACGTTGAACAGCGAAGCTTCATCCAGCACCACCTGGGTGATGGCGAAGGCCGCCATCTGTCCGGCGACATCGAGACGGAAATTCAGAAAACGCTCCCCCTGATTGCTGGCGAAGGTTTTTTCGCTCCAGGGAAAAGCGTGGCTGCGACGCTCAATCGCGTGCGCCTGAGCGAGATCGTCAGGGGTGAGGAAAGAGATGGCTGTCATGTTTACACATCTGTTGCCAGAGCGCGCGTTTTGCCGCGCTGCTGCTGATTAGTTCATTTAAGGAGGCGGTGCGCAATTGGATGCCGTTAAACGCCTGTTCGCTCTCCACGCCCAGCAGCCAACCTGCGCAGCTCAGCGTGTCCGGCAGCATCAACAATTGCTCAGGCGTCAAGCTCATCACCTGTGAGGTTTGCAGGCCCAGCGTGCGCAGCACATCGCCGATAAGCGGTTCCTGCAGCGTGGGCGGGGTTTCCGCCACAATCAGCAGGCGGGTGTCGGGCGCGAGGCTCACGGCAATCTCGCCTTGCAGCACGCGCGGACGCCGCAGTTGATACTGCGTTATGCCCATTTGCTGTAACAGCCAGTCGCGCCTGGTACTCATTCTTTCTACCTGATGTGCTGCATGATTGCGACGCTATGCTAGCAAACCCATCGAACATGCGCCAACAAACCACTATAATCGCCGCTCTGACACAACAGGAGCCCTCCATGTCTGCTTTTACCCCGGCCAGCGAAGTGATACTGCGCCACAGTGATGAATTTTCTACCCGCCGCGTATTATTTGCTGGCGATCTGCAGGATGACCTGCCTGCTCAGCTGGAAACGGCCTCGACCCGGGTGCATAGCCAGCAATATCATCACTGGCAAAATCTGAGCCGCTCTCTGGGTGAAGCAGCGCAGTATGGCCTGGTGGCCACGGCCGACAGCGTGGGCGACTGCGATACGCTGATCTACTACTGGCCGAAAAATAAGCCTGAAGCGCAGTTTCAATTACAAAACCTGCTTTCGCTGCTGCCCATTGGCTGCGACATTTTTGTCGTCGGCGAAAACCGTAGCGGCGTACGCAGCGCCGAAGGCATGCTGGAAGCCTGGGCTCGTCTGGAGAAGATCGACAGCGCGCGCCGCTGCGGTCTCTATCATGGTCAGCTGGAGCAGCAAGCCACCTTCGACCCGGACGATTTCTGGGGCGGCTATGAGCTGGGCGATCTCAACATAAGCACCCTGCCCGGCGTCTTCAGCCGCGACGGACTGGATACGGGCAGCGCCCTGCTGCTCTCTACCCTGAAGCCGCACGCCAAAGGCAAAGTGCTGGATATCGGCTGTGGCGCGGGCGTCATTGCCAGCGTGGTGGCGCGCCGGTCGCCGAAAGTGCGCCTCTGGCTGTGCGACGTTCACGCCGCAGCCGTGGAAGCGAGCAAGGCGACGCTGGCTGAGAACGGACTGGAAGGTGAAGTCTTTGCCAGCAACGTTTTCTCTGACGTTACCGGTCGTTTTGATATGATCATCTCCAACCCGCCGTTTCATGAAGGGTTGCAGACCAGCCTTGATGCGGCCCATGCGCTGATTCGCGGCGCGGTCAAACATCTCAACACCGGCGGCGAGTTACGCATCGTGGCGAACGCCTTCCTGCCCTACCCGCAGGTGCTGGATGAAACCTTCGGCAGCCACGAAGTGCTGGCGCAAACCGGACGTTTCAAAGTGTACCGTGCCGTCTACGGACGCGGCGCAAAAGCACGCTAAGCGACAATTCCGCGGCGAAAAACAGTGACGCGGCGAGAGAAACGGTGCTTTTTGCAGCAATCGTTTCATCGCTGCGAAATATCTGTTGACGCAATGAGTAAAATCTCTAAAATGCGCCTCCGTGGTTGCAATACTGTCAGGTATTGCCGGTATGCGAAGGTGGCGGAATTGGTAGACGCGCTAGCTTCAGGTGTTAGTGTCCTAACGGACGTGAGGGTTCAAGTCCCTCTCTTCGCACCAAAAACCACATGTTTCATATCGCACAGCATCGCGCGAAGGTGGCGGAATTGGTAGACGCGCTAGCTTCAGGTGTTAGTGTCTTAACGGACGTGAGGGTTCAAGTCCCTCTCTTCGCACCAATGCGGTGATATGAACAGACAACTCAATGCGAAGGTGGCGGAATTGGTAGACGCGCTAGCTTCAGGTGTTAGTGTCTTAACGGACGTGAGGGTTCAAGTCCCTCTCTTCGCACCAGGTTGTCCCTCTCTGTTTGTTCTCTTTGTTTTATATCCCGTGAAAATTCACTGCCATTGCCCCCAGACCGCCCGCTAATGCCAGACATGAAGGCAGCAGCAGATAGTGTCGTAATTTTTGATGAAATAGCATGACCAGCGTCAGGATCAGCGTCACAACTATCACCAGACGCCACTGGCTGAAGCTTGGTTCCCATAACGCGAAAACCGGCATTGCCGCACAGGGCAACAGCACGCCCCACCCGCTATCCAGCTTGTTTCCCAACATCCAGCTGACACACCACAAGCCACAGGCGGCTAATATCGCCATCACCATGATCCACCCTCAAATGATAAGCATTCCCATTATCATATGATAGTTTTTCTCATCTTGCAGCAGCTTTTTGCTTTTCCCCGGTATGAAGATGACAGACCAGTTGGAAAATGCTAAATTGCGATTGATAACACCTTTTAATTACACAGCATAAAATTGCTCTACGCCCTGACGATTCATTTATTCCGTCGGGTAGTGCTTTGATATTTCAGGGCAGTCACGAGTACTAATAATGAAATTACAATCTTATGAAGAATTGAAACACAGCAAATATCGTCTTTCGCTGATGCTTTTCCTGTTATTAAATGTCGCTGTTTCTCTTTTTTCCCTGATTCCTTTTTTTAATAAAAGTGAGCCGGGCTATGTTTTACCGGCCATGATAATTATGATATTCAGCCTGTTTGTTTTAGTCGGCTGTTTTATCAAGCCAAAACGTAAACTACCGC
Source organism: Pantoea osteomyelitidis (assembly GCF_044342975.1). Lineage (NCBI taxonomy): Bacteria > Pseudomonadati > Pseudomonadota > Gammaproteobacteria > Enterobacterales > Erwiniaceae > Pantoea > Pantoea osteomyelitidis. Next base: position 302,203 of record NZ_JBGFSN010000003.1, on the reverse strand, counting down.
TATTATATCCTGTGGTATTGATAAACGGCGTGCTTTGGGCCTGGCATATCGATTACCGCTACCATCTGGTTTTTTATTTTGACGGCGGTTTTTTACTGATCAGCCTGATTAGCGTGTTTTTCGTCAGCGCCATCGCGCTGAGCGACTACCTGCTCGCCTTTTGTCTGCACATTGCGCCGCCGGTTGTCACCGTGCTGCTGCTGGACGATGGTCATCATCTCGCGATGATTCTGTTTGCCATCGCCCTGCCGCTGATCGGTTTTTCATTGCAGCATCTTATGCGCCGCCGGGTCGATAACTTTACCCGTCGCCTGCTCAGGCAGCTCTATGAAGAGAGAGAAACATTCAGCGATTTGAGCATGCTCGATCCGCTCACCGGACTTTATAACCGGCGCGGGCTGAAAAATCGTCTGGAAAATATTCTGGAAAATCACGCTGGCAGCCATTTCGTCCTGCTGCTCGATATCGATCATTTCAAGGCCTACAACGACAACTACGGTCACGCGATGGGCGACCAGGCGCTGGCGCGCGTATCGGTCGCCATCCGTGATGCGGTGCGCTCGCGCGACGTGGTGACGCGTTATGGCGGCGAAGAGTTTCTGGTGCTGATGACCAATGTTAACGCCTCGATTGCCATGAAGCTGGCCGAGCGCATTCGCCAGTACGTGGTTGATCTGGAGATACCGCACCGATTTAATGAAAAGGTTTCCACGCACGTCACCATCAGCGCCGGCATCGCGCCAATATTTGATGATGATTTTGAGCAGGCGGTGGCAAATGCCGATCGTGCCCTTTATGTAGCAAAAAATCAGGGGCGAAATACTATTCTGGCCTGGGAAGATTTACCGAAAGCCTCGCTGAGTCATTCCGGCGACCTGATTTAATATTTTGCTGTGGTGTCATGGCTTTATTCTGTCTTGCCAGAGGCGCTTAATTTCCTTATTTCTCTCTCTGTCCGGCAGGAAAATAGATAGCCTGCCGGATAAATCCTGACTTTTTGCCACGTTTATTGCCTGCCTTTCCATCAACGCGCCTCTTTTTAGCGGGCGCGACTGCCTGTTTCTTTTTGTGCTGCCAAAGGTGAAACGAGACGCCTTCTCACTTGTAGATAGAATCAAGAACGATTATCATTTGTTTTTCTATCCCGGTTCGTGTGTGCGACAGGACAAGCATGGCCATTATCACTCGTCAGGATCACCGCTTCAGCGACTATCCGCTGATCTTTATGCAAAGCGACCGCTCGCTGGCCGCCGCCTTGCACGACCTGCTGAGTGAGCAGCGCAGCTACCTGCTGGAAACGGTGAAGCTGGGTCAGCAGGCGCCTGCCGGAACCATGACGCTGGCCGAATGGTCACAGCCCGCCGCCTTTCGTCTGCTTGAACAGCGCTACGGCGATGATCTCTATCGCAACCATCCTGATACGCCACGCGAAGCCAAACCGCTGCAATCCCTTTGGGCGCAGTGGTATTTCGGTCTGATCCTGCCGCCGATGATGCTGGCGCTGCTGATGGAGCCACGCGCGCTCGACTGCTCGCCACAATATATTCATGTGGAGTTTCATGAGACCGGCCGTCCGGCTACCTTCTGGATCGACGTACAGGAAGATGAGTATGCCCGCTACCTCACTGCACAGCAGCGTATCGATCGCCTGATTCAGCAACATCTGATCCCGGTGGTAGAGGCGATTGCCCGTCACGGCGACATCAACGCCAAACTGATCTGGAATAACATGGGCTTCGCCTTCTGGTGGTTCCTTGGCGAGCTGAAAAGCGTGCTGGACGAGGGAACCCTCCTGGAACTGGAACAGGCCCTGTTCTTCACCAGCCGCCTGCTGGACGGCAGCGACAATCCGCTTTACCGCACCATGATCCCGCGCAACGGCGTGATGGAGCGTCGCAGCTGCTGCCAGCGCTACCGTATCCCTGATGTGGAACGCTGCGGCAACTGCACGCTGAAAGCCGTATAGTTTCTGCATATTCCGTTACGAATTCTCCTTATATCCCGTTTACACGCCTGAGCGCTTGTGGCAGTTTTTAGGCTGTTTCATCCAGGGAGAAAAAGATGAGTCTGGAATCGGTACGGCAGTTCTTTGCCGAACACGCACCTGAAATCACTATTATTGAGATGCCGGAAAGCACCGCCACGGTAGAGCTGGCGGCGCGCGCTCACGGCGTCACGGCAGGCCAGATCGCCAAAACGCTGTCGCTGAAAGTTAAAAACGAAATCGTGCTGATCGTAACGCGTGGCGATGCCCGTCTGGATAACCGCAAGCTAAAAGCGGTGCTGGGCGCCAAGGCGCGTATGCTGAGCGTGGATGAGGTGATCAACTGGACCGGCCATCCGGTGGGCGGCGTCTGCCCGTTCGGTCTGGAGAATCCGTTAAGGGTTTACTGCGATGTTTCGCTGCGCGGCTTCGAAGAGGTATTGCCGGCGGCGGGCGCTGTCCATAGCGCCGTACGCATTTCACCGCAGCGTATGGCTGAGCTCACCGCGGCGAAATGGGTTGACGTATGCGAGCAGGTTTAGTGTCGCTCCTGCGCCACCGCGCCGGAGATTTCAATACCCCGCGTTTCGCGACCAAAGGCGACAAACAGGCAGATTAATACCGCCACCGTTCCCGCCACTATCGCCATGCCCAGCCCATAGTTGCCGCCGTGCGCTTCAGCAATGCGGGACTGCAGCGTGGCGTTCACCGACGCAATCAGGTTACCTAACTGGTAGACAAAGCCCGGCAGCACGGCGCGCGCGTTAGCAGGCACCAGCTCGGTGAGATAGGTTGGCACCACGCCCCACGCGCCCTGCACCATGAACTGCATCAAAAACGCACCCACGCCGATTGCCCAGGAGCCGCTGGAGAGGGCCCAGAGTGGCAGCACCGGCAGCGCCAGAAAAGCGGCCATCATAATCGCCTTTTTACGGCCGATGCGCTCTGAAAGCGCGCCGAAGCAAATCCCACCCAGCATCGCCGCGATGTTATAGCTGATGGCAATGATACTCACGGTATGGGGATCGAACTGGTGCTGAACCTTGAGGAAAGTGGGGTAAAGATCCTGTGTACCGTGGCTGAAGAAGTTAAAGCAGGCCATCAGCAGCACCATGTAGATACAAATTTTCCAGTGCTGGCGAATAATCGGCAGCAGCGCATGGCTCTCTTTACGTTCGCGCGCCGCCAGCCACACCGGCGACTCCGGCACTTTAAAGTAGATGTAAGGCAGCAGCAGAATCGGCAGCGCGCCGATCAGGAACATACCGCGCCAGCCCACCGCAGCGTAAAACAGGCCGAAAATGATCGACGCCAGCAGGTAGCCGCAGGGATAGCCCGCCTGGAAAATGCCGGACATCAGGCCACGCGAGCGGTCGGGAATGGTTTCCAGCGCCAGCGACGAGGCCACGCCCCAGATTCCGCCCATCGCCACGCCGTAAATCACGCGGAAAATCAGGAAAGCGGTAAAGGTGGGCGACCAGGCGGAGAGCAGTTCGAACAGCGAAAAGAGCACGATATTCAGCATCAGGATGGGGCGACGACCATAATTTTCCGCCAGGCGACCAAACAGCAGCGCGCCGATCGGTCGCACCGCCAGCGTCAGCATTATCGCCAGCGACACTTCGGATATGGAGCTGTGAAAGTACTGCGCCAGGTCACTCAGCACAAACACCAAAATAAAAAAGTCGAAAGCGTCCAGCGTCCAGCTGGCGAAGCTGGCAAAGGCCACATTGCGCTGGGTTGAGGTCCAGTTAAACATAGAGGGGTATCCTGTCAGGCATCTTCCGACTCATCGGCCAGAAGTTATTGTGAACGTCACCGGCAGCCCTATTACGCCGGTTACTGTTTTGTTAACCTTTTGTATATAGCATGTCATAAAGCGCAGCCGACGGCGGGAATTGTCAGGGTACGCTTCAGCGTGTAAACAACTGTGTCTGGCAGCTGTCCGTTATCTGCGCCAGCGAAATGCAAACCCTGGCATTATTCTGAAAACGCGGGGAAATTTTGGTATTTCGGTGGTTTGTATTACGCTGAAAACAGAAAAAATGCAGGAGTGTTATGACGATTATTTTGATGCGCCACGGCAAGCCCGATCATCAGACAAATGGCCGCTTAAATGCACAGGCGCTTGCCGCCTGGTGTGAAGCTTACGATTTGGCTTTGGTCTGCGACTCTCCACCGCCGCGTAGCGTGGCGATTGCTCGTCAGGCGCAGGTGATTGTTACCAGCCCGCTGCCTCGCGCGCGCTCTTCGCTGGCAAAGCTGGGTATGCAGGCCAGCGAAGTGGATGCCCTGTTCAGTGAAGTAGAAATGCCGATTTTACCCTCCAGACGCCTTTCCCTGCCCACCACGCTCTGGCTTGCGCTGCTGCGTCTGCTTTGGCTGTGCGGCTATGCCGGACGGGCGGAATCGTTGCAGCGGGCGCGCCAGCGCGCCGAGCAGGCGGCGGATAAGCTGGTGAATCTCTCACACGATGGCACCGTACTGCTGGTCGGACACGGCATCATGAACAAGATGATTGCACGCGCCCTGCGCAAGCGCGGCTGGCAGGCGGAAAAGCATGCCAGCAGCCGCCACTGGAGTACCGCTATTTATCATCGTCCCTTTATCTAATAGTTGAGATGGAAATAGCTCAGGATTTCACAACCCGTGCCCACGCGCGGCGTGGCGATCACCTTCTGTTGCAGCAGGTCGATGACGCTCAGCGTGCCATCCGCTTCATTGGCAATCAGTAAGGTGCGGTTATCTGCGCTGAAACACCCATCCATCGGTTTATTCCCGACGTTAATCTCCCCCAGCGGGTTCAGCAGATCGTCAAACAGGCTGATCACCGGCTCCTGATCGCCAATCACCACCAGACGCTCGCCGTTGGCGCTGAAGCGCACCACCTGGCAAGGCCGGGTATGTCCGTTGAGTTTCAGCCGCTGCCGTATGCGGTGGCTCTGACGATCGATCACATAGAGCAACGGCTCGTCCGCCGCAGTAGCGACCAGATAAGGATGGCGCGGTGACGCGGCGATACCGGCAATCGGGCCGTGCAACAGAATATTATCGATCACTCGCCCTTCCGCCTCGCAAAGATCGACCACCGTGATAGTGGCATCCTCTTCGTTATCGGTGAAAAGCTTGCGTCCGCTTGGTGACAACGCCAGGCGATGCACATTATGCGACGGGATAGCGATCACGCGCTCCAGGCTGTCGCTTTGCGGATCGATCACCGCCACGGCAGCGCTCTTTTCACAGCAGAGATAAACCTTGCCGTCGCGCCCGAGCTGGCCGGAATGCGGCGAAACCAGCGGATGCAGATCGATAAAACCGTTGATGCGCCGATGGCGCAGATCGATAACCGCCACCTTATGGCCAGGATGCGGATTGTTACCATGCACGCCGTCGCCATAAATCGGCACATACGCTTTTTCCAGCTGCGGCAGCATCAGCAATTCATGCGGACGCGGCGGAAATGCGTTCAGCTCCTGTTCGACGGCAAAGGTGTCAGGATTAAGAAACAGGACGCGGTTGCCCTGCTTATCCACCGCCAGCAATCCGTTTTTCGCAAATGCCATAAACCCCCCATTCTGATAGGCCTCTTCTAAGCGTAGACAATGGTCGCGGCTGCGTTCAGATCCTGCAAAGATCCAGCAGGATCCGCATGATTGTTTAGTCACGCTAAAATGAATGGTTTTCTTGCAGTGAGATTAAAAATTTCTGCCGCAGGGAACAGGCTGATTATAATGCGATAAATCAGGCGCGGTTAAGATAATCCTTATCCTCCCCAGGATTTACCTTCTTTATTTAAAACAAGCCGACTAATGAATAAGAAGTGATTTTCTTAAACTGGCCTGCCCGGTTATTTTCCGTATTATCTTAATTTTCGGAAAATAGATGGCTTCTGTGGTAAGAATGTTTTATTAAGCACTGGTAAGACTTATTTACGTACAGCTGTGAGGAAAGATCCCGCGCGTAATCCAACGCGTCGCCATCAGGGAAACCTAACCACTTATAACGACAAGAAACAGGTGCAATATGAAGAGAAAACTCATACAACCTGCGCGTAAACTCTGGCACAACTGGAAACGTATCGCTTTTACCAGCCAGATGCTTATCCATAAAAAACAACAAAAAGCCGTCACGGCACCGGAATACGATCCCACGCTGGAAGATGACGTGGTGTTAGTTTCCGGGCAAAAAGATCTACCTGCGATCCCTAAAATTGTCTGGATCTGGTGGCATGACGCCACACTGCCGGAATCGGTGGCCCTGATGGTGAACGCTATCCGCGTCAACAACCCGGACCATGATGTTAAGGTGCTGAACCAGCGTACGCTGGCGCACTGGCTGCCGGAACTGACCTTTACCTCGTCCGATCTTACCCTTGAGCACAAAAGCGACGTGATTCGTCTGGAGCTGCTTTGCCGCTATGGCGGGATCTGGATCGATTGCAATACCATTCTGTTTGAAGATCTTTCCTGGGTGCATCGCGTTCACCAGGAAAAACCCATGGACCTGATTGGCTATTATCACGAAGTCTCTACGGTCAATTACCTTTCGCCGATTATTGAAAGCGGGTTTCTCGCCGCCGCGCCGCAGAACCCCTTTATTCGCGAATGGCTGAAACAACTCGCGCCAATAAAAAATCTCGGCGCGCAAAATTATTTCCATGAAATGAAAAAGCGTGACGATTATCACTATATTGTACAGAAAATTAGCGAGCCGCTTTACCTCCTGAGTTACCTGGCACAGCAGGTGGCGATAAAAGAGTATCGCAGGATCAACGTTTTTTTACGTAAGTGCGAGGCCAACGCCTTCTATTATCAGGGGATGCAGGATCGGGACAACGGCGCGCTTGCCCGCATGGTGATGTTTAACCAACGGCCGCAAACCCCGCCGCCGATTATCAGGCTCACTGGCAATGAGCGTCGGCATCTCGATTTCAATCTCAGACTCGGCTTTTACAATCGCACCAGCATTATCGGCGAGATGATGCAGGCGCGTACGCGACAGCTGCCTGCATCTCTGACTTCAACCGTCGACAAAGCGCGCGCGTAACCAGTGAATAAAGGTGGTCACCGCACGCGGCACCTGTGCAGAGTAAGGACGTACCACCCAGAGGCGATCCGCAAAGGCATCCAGCGCCTGCCATTCAGGCAGTACCTGTTGTAGCGCGCCCGATGCCAGCGCCGCCTGCGCGCTGAAATCTGGTAGCATGGCGATGCCCAATCCCTGCAACGCAGCATCACGTATCGATTCGCTGTTATTGGCGGCAAAACTGCCGCTGATTTTCACCGTGACCTTCTCCCCTGCCAGACTGGCAGCGGTGAATGTCCAGCGCGGCGGCTCAACGCCGCGCGGATAGTAAAGACAATTATGGGTAATAAGATCCTGCGGATTCTTTGGCTGGCCCTGCGCGGCGAGATAACCCGGCGACGCCACCAGCAAAGTGCGCGTTTCGTACAGCGGCAGCGCTACATGGGTATCGGGCAACATATTGCTGTGGCGGATAGCCAGATCAAAACCCTCGCTGCCCAGCGAAACCAGACGATCGGTCACGTCCAGCTGTAACCGCACCTGAGGATACTCCCGCAGAAAATCGCCAATATGCGGCACCAGTTGCTGGCGGGCAAAAGCCACCGGCGCGGTGATGCGCACCAGACCCCGCACCGGGCCGGAACCGTCACGCACGCTATAAAAACTTTCTGCGATACGGGCGAAAGGCTCGCGTAAATCCTCCACCAGCTTTTCACCCGCCTCGGTCAACCGCACGCTGCGTGTAGTGCGCTGTACCAGCGAAACGCCGACCATTCCCTCCAGCTCTTTTATCTTCTGGCTCATAGCCGCTTTACTGACCTCCAGCCGTTCCGCCGCGCGCGTAAAACTGCCCTGCTCCGCCAGAATGGTTAACCAGTGCAAATGAACCCAAAGCGCATCCGTTTTTATTTCTTTCATGGTTATTGTTCAGAATAGTGAATAATGAATTTATGGGACGCGCTTTTTCTTTGAGCTGATAAGCGGCAGCATAAGGGTCATATCATAACGTTTTTTGTACAGAAAAAGAGGAAGAAATCATGCCATTACTGCAATTTGATCTGATTCAGGGGCGTTCACAAGCAGAGCTACGTACTTTACTGGATGCCGCCCATCGTGCCGTATTAACCGCGTTTAAGGTACCGGATCGCGATCGCTATCAGATTGTTCATGAAAACAAAGCCTATCAGATGGTGTTTCAGGATACCGGGCTGGGCTTTACCCGTAGCGATAACCTCGTGATGGTGCGCGTCTTTACCAGCCCGCGCAGCGAGGCGCAGAAAACGCTGTTTATGGCGGAGCTGGCGCGCGAGCTACAGGAGAACTGCGGCATTGAAGGCAAAGATCTGATGATCAGCTTTATCACTAATGAAAAAGGCGACTGGAGCTTTGCTGACGGCGAAGCGCAATATCTTACCGGGAAACTTTAATTTCCTCGCTTTTCTCTGCTGCTTAAGTGCATAACAGCCGTGCTTTTCCCCCACGGCTCTCTTCCCGCAGACAACACCTTTTCAGGTGAATCAGCGCTTTTTTCAACGCCTCTTAAACCATTTTCGAACCGCCCGCACAAATCTGGTTGGATGTGTTGCAGCCCTATGACAGGCGGGATAGATTGACACATAATCGCTGCCGTTTTGTTTACGGAGCCGCGTGTTAACATAATAAGAGGAATTGACGTTGTCCGAATTTGTGTCAGTTGTTTTATTTCTGGCATCTATTGCTGTCTATTCTTATAAAGCCGGGCGCAACAGATTCTGGTTTAGTTTGATTTTACTGTTTCTCATCCTGTTTATTCTGCTCAACGCGACGCTTTACGCCAGTAACTACTTTACCGGTGATGGAATCAATGATGCCGTACTCTATACGCTGACCAACAGCCTCACGGGCGCTGGCATCAGTAAATATGTCCTGCCCGCTATCGGCCTGATCATCGGACTATTTCTGCTGTTTTGTTTGCTGACATGGATCCTGCGCCGTCAGGATAGACCGCACCATATCGGCTGGAGCCTGTTTGCTATCGTCTGTGCCGTGGGTTCCGTACAAACCACGCCGGCGTTTCAGCAGATGGTTGATCTGATCGTCTCTCACTCCAGGCTGGCGGACTCCGATTTTGAAAGTTATTTCAAAGAGCCGAAAACCACTATTCCGCAGCCGAAGCTGAATCTGGTCTATATCTATGGCGAGAGCCTGGAGCGCACCTACTTTAATCAGCAGAGCTTCCCGGATTTGGCGCCGGAACTGAGTCAGGAAAAAGCGCAGAGCATCGACTTCAGCAACACCGAACAGCTGCCCGGCACTGATTACACCATTGCCGGTATGGTCGCGTCGCAGTGCGGCATTCCGCTGTTCGCCCCTTTTGACGGCAACGCTTCGGCTGCCCTTTCCAGCTTCTATCCGCAAAACCTCTGCCTTGGCGACATCCTGAAAAATTCCGGCTATGAAAACTGGTTTATTCAGGGCGCGGACCTGCGTTTCGCCGGGAAAGATGTGTTCCTGCGATCGCACGGCTTTGATCCGGCCCATATGTATGGCGCGCAGGAGCTGATGAGCAAGGTGGCTGATGTCGATTACCGCAACAACTGGGGTTTTTATGACGACACCGTGATGGACGAGGTGTTTCAGAAATATGAGGAGCTTTCGAAGCAGCAGAAACGCTTCGCGCTCTTTACCCTGACGGTTGATACCCATCACCCGGACGGTTTTATCTCCCGCAGCTGCCAGCGTAAAAGCTATAGCTACGAGGGTAAACCGAATCAGTCATTCAGCGCGGTGGCCTGTTCGCAGGAGCATGTTGCGCGGCTGATTGAACGCATCAAGGCATCGCCGTGGTTTAAGAATACCGTGATTGTGGTGACCTCCGATCATTTGGCGATGAACAACACGGCGCATCCTTACCTGATTAAACAGCCACGCCGCGATCTCTTTTTTGTGATTCGCGGCGACCAGCCGCAGGCGCAGGTAATGGATAACAAGCGCAGCACCATGGATAACGGCGCTACCATTCTGGATATTCTGGGCGGCGATAACTTTATCGGTCTGGGACGCAGCAGCCTGTCAGGCACCTCTTTATCGGTGGTGTTCAAAGATCTGAAGAGCAAAATCATGAGCTGGAAGCCCGACGTTATTCAGCTGTGGAATTTTCCCAAATCGATCGATGCCTACACCATCAACCAGCAAAAAAACAGCTTCAGCTTTTCGGGCGCGACCTTTAAGTTGCCGATTCTGTTTCGCGTCTCGCCGGGTCGTGTTGAGCCGTTGCCGGAAGGCGAATACGCCGCGCCGTTACGTTATCAGCTGGCCGACTTTGCCCCGGATACCAAATTCGTCTGGGCGGATCGCTGTTTTAAAATGGCGCGCCTGTGGAAGCCGGAGCTGTCGCTCTCGACCGATCTCTGTATCGCCACAGGTCAAATGGGCGGCGAACCCAGCGTGATGCCGGTGCCCGCCTCCACCTGGCAGGGTAATATTCGCTTCCCGGCAGGCAAAATCGACACGGCGCGCTATCAGCGTAACGTGGCGCTGATGCGTATCGAGGATAATGATATTCGCTATCAGGGCGACAGTTTCCTGTTCGCCGTGCCTGGCGCGCCGGCCAGCGTAAAAAGCTTTAAGGGAATTTCCCGACCGGAGAGCTGGGGACGCTGGTCTAATGCCAACCTTGCGCCGGAAGTGAATATTGAGTATGTCGATCCGCTCCCTGCCCGCTTCGATCTGGTGATTACCGCCCGCGCCTTTGGCCCTAATGCGAACCGGCCTATTCCGGTACGCGTCGGCGATCAGCAACAGCAGCTGATGCTGGGCAAGGCGTTCAGTACTACTACGCTGCACTTCTCTAACCCTGGCGGCAGCCATAACGTGATTATTGCCCCGCCGGAGCCGCAGTTAACCAACATTGATAATATTACCGGTCAGGCTCCGCGCAAGCTGGGTATCGGCATGGTGGATATTAAAATTATTCCACAGAGCTAAATAACCTGTTATGTCATCCCTGCACCAGGGATGACATAATGTAAAATGCATTGTCAAGATATAAACAGCGCTTCATTTCAGTGCATCCCTGCACATTTTAATTAATGAAAATTTTCAGCTAACGTTATTTTCCATAACGCGACGGGGAATAATATTTCTAATTAATGTACTGAATAATAAGGAATTATTTAAAATATCTTGCTCAGACGATATCGCTAAATAATTATCACTTAAGGTAATTATTTATGGCACGCGAAATGCTATAGAGACCTGTTGTTTATAATAAGCAAATCGACGCGACATATTTGCCGTTTCGATAAGGTTAAATACAGGGGTTATTACTATGGCGACAACAGGTCTTAAAAAGAGACTGGGGTTGGTCGATCTGACGCTGCTCGGCATTGGATCAATGATTGGCTCCGGCTGGCTTTACGCCGCGCTAAACAGCTCAGGCTATGCCGGGGCAAATACGGGTTGGGCATGGATTTTAGGTGCCATTATTGTACTGCTGATTGGTCTGGTTTATGCCGAACTCGCTTCCGCGATCCCACGCGCTGGCGGCTTTGTCCGCTACCCCAACTATTCACATGGTAATATCGTCGGCTTTGTGATTGGCGTCAGTTCACTGCTCGCCTATACCAGTACAGCGGGCGTCGAGGTAGAAGCGGTGCGGCAGTACGCCATGTACTGGTGGCCCGCGCTGGGTAATGCGGACGGCGGCCCAACCGGCCTTGGCTTTGCGGTGCAGATCGGCCTGCTGGTGGTGTTTTTCCTGCTTAACTATTGGAGCGTCAGCTTCTTTGGCCGCGTGAATACCATCATTACTACTTTTAAATTTATCGTGCCGCTGCTGGCGATCGTGACGCTGCTGATGTATTTCCATGCGCCAAATCTGGATGTGCCGCCGCCGCCGCCGGGCGGCGCGCATGGCGTCTTTACTTCGCTCACCGGCGCGGGCATCGTGTTCGCCTATCTCGGCTTTCGTCAGGCGGTGGACTTTGCCAGCGAAGCGAAAAATCCGCAGCGCAACGTGCCGCTGGCTATCGGTATCGCCATTGCGGTCAGCTTTGTTATCTATATCGCGCTGCAATATGCCTTTATGGGGGCCGTGCCCGCTAACCTGCTATCGCAGCACGGCTGGGATGGTCTCAAGCAGGTCTTCCAGTCGCCCTATGCGGATTTGGCGCGCAGCCTTGGTATCACCTGGTTGATTAACCTGATCCTGATCGATGCGGTGATCTCCCCGGCCGGGACCGGCAATATCTATCTTGCTGGTGCCAGCCGCGTGCTTTTTGCCTGGGCGCGTAACGGTCATCTGTTTAAGGTATTTGGTGAAGTTGACGCCAAATCTGGCGTTCCGCGTGGCGCGCTCTGGCTGTCACTGCTGCTCGCTATCGCCTGGACGCTGCCTTCCGAGTTTCAGGTTTGGGGCGGTTTAATCGGCGCGGTAACCTCCGCCACGGTATTTACCTATATGCCAGGCCCGGTGACACTGGGCGCATTTCGCCGTCATCTGCCCGATATGAAACGCCCGTTCCGCCTGCCGCTTTCCGCTATTCTCAGCCCGCTGGCGTTCGTGGCCAGTACGCTGCTGATCTACTGGAGCGGCTGGTCAGTGAATGAGATCCTGATTCCAATTCTGATTATTGCCTGGGTTGGCTACGCGATTTTCGGCAAGAAGAATGCGCAGTTCGCGCGCGATCTCGGCTGCGCCTGGTGGCTGCTGATTTACTATGTAGTGGTACTGATTCTCTCCGCGCTTGGCACCTTCGGCGGCAACGGCGCCATCAGTGCGCCACTGGATATGATCCTTGTGGTGGTAGCGTCGCTGGTCTGTTATTTCTGGGGCGTGAAGGCGAGCCTGAACGTACCGGAGATCACCGAAGAAGAGGATGAAAATGCGCTGGCGGGGGGTAAGGTTTCAGATAAATACGTTTCTGAATAAGACCCACGGCTGAGCCATTTTATGCTCTCATTTAAAAAGGCCGGATAATCCGGCCTTTTTGTTATTAAAACTCGCGGGAAAGCGTCAGGTAGCCGTTAAAATTCAGCCAGCAACTTTCATCATTCACGATAGCAGAGACGATATAACTATTTCTTCTGCCTTGCTTATTAATATAAATATATTTCAAAATTAAATTTCTCGCATGCTTATCCGTATAATCGCTAAGCCTGACAGAATAATCGAGGTATTTAAATTTAATCACGTCTGCTCTTGCCAGGGATTTAGCCATTACGTCAGACACAGAAATATTATCCAATAGTTCTATATGTGAATCTTTCAAATCCAGGTTTTGGTTATCAAATCCTTCCTGGTCAGACAGTCTTTTTCGTAAGGTATAGTCAATCGACGATCCAATAAAGACGCAGTTATGAGGCTCAACGGCGGCCATTGCCGACGAGAAAAACACTAAAAGCAAAGCTGGCAGGAGTAATTTCATGATTTTCAAACATCCTGTTTTCAATATGTTATCGTCAGTATGGCTGAGACTCTCAGCCATACAGCATTCAAAACTCCCTGGAGACGGTCAAATATCCCTTGAATCCTAATGAACACTCCAGGGCATCAACCAGCGCCGAACCGATATACACATTTTTCTTACCTTGCTTATTAAAGTAAGTGTATTTTACAATCAAATTCCGCGCGTTATTGCTTTTATAAATATTATATATATCCATATAATCGATGTTTTTCGTCTCCACGATATCTTCTCGGGCATACTGCTTTGCTAATTTATCTGTTATAAGCACATTATCAATAAGCTCCAGTCGGGACTGTTTTAAATCCAGTTCGTCTGGATCCAGCCCAACGTCATCAACCAACACCTGACGCAGCGCGATTTCCACTGAGGAATTAATAACAACGCAACTGTTTTTTTGCACCGCAAATGATGAGAGCGAAAACGATGCCAGCATGCAAAAAAGTAATTTTTTCATTCAACAATCAACTCCCTGTCGCCGCTATCCCAAATTTTTTTCGAACCTTGTAAACCGCTATGATACAACCCTGAGAAGCCGTGCCGGGGTAGCGTATACTGTCGCCGTGAATTAAAAAATCACCACGCCCACACATATTATTTTCAGCATCAGGACTGAGAGGCAACGTGTATATTCCTGTTCTTAACGATTTGTAGGGAGCACCGATGATGTATCTACCTCGCGGCACAGGGCCTTTATTTTTTATACATTCCTGAGAGGGGTTGTTATAATATCCTGGTGCGCCCGCATATCTGGCTTTCAGCTTTATACCGTTATTATAAAAAGTGGCCTCTCTGACAACATATTTCCACACCATAATAATTCCCTTTATTCACAATCAACAATAAAATGGCATCATTAAAATGATTTCACTTGAAATGATAAGAAAAAAAATGATTTAAATTAAAAATTGCCGGGCTTCGACTTAGTAACGGCAGAATAATAAAAACAGCAAAAAAGTCAAGCTGCGGTCATTATTCCTTCATGATAAATAATTTTATTAACGATTGGGTTAATTAAAAAATCGCCCCGCGTAAGCAGGGCATATAATATTATTATAAATAATATGAATTTTTATTTACCGCGCAATATTTCCAGCTTTTCCCGCTGTTCGCCTTCAGCGGTAAAATTATCCTGCGCCAGCCAGCGCTCAAAACCCTGCTTTACCCGCGGCCAGTCGCTGTCAATAACAGAAAACCAGCAGGTGTCCCGACTGCGGCCTTTATAAACAATCGCCTGCCGGAATGTCCCTTCAAATTGAAAGCCGAGACGCAGTGCCGCGCGCCGCGAAGGCTGATTACAGCTGTCGCATTTCCATTCATAGCGGCGATAGCCAAGGACATCAAAGGCGTAACGCATCAGTAAATAGTGCGCTTCGGTCGCCATCACGGTGCGCTGCAACAGCGGAGAAAAGGCGACATGCCCCACTTCCATTACGCCATGCTCGGGAACAATGCGCATCAGCGCCAGGGTGCCGACCGGCTTTCCTTCTTTACAATCAATAACCGTGAAATGGAGCGGATCGCGGCTCTGCATCATCTGTTGAGCCAGCTTAAGATAGTCCGCTTCGCTCGCGAACGGCCCGGCAAACATCCAGGTCCA
The DNA here is from genome assembly GCF_044342975.1 of Pantoea osteomyelitidis. Classification (NCBI taxonomy): domain Bacteria; kingdom Pseudomonadati; phylum Pseudomonadota; class Gammaproteobacteria; order Enterobacterales; family Erwiniaceae; genus Pantoea; species Pantoea osteomyelitidis. The sequence continues at coordinate 287,148 of NZ_JBGFSN010000003.1, read as the reverse complement.
GTCGCGCCCGTCAGCGGCCTGCGCATAGGCTTCATACAGCGCCGCCGCGTGCTGTGCGGCATCAAAAGGCACCAGACCACAGGTGCGGCCCTGAAAGCTGAGAGGTTGAGGAGAGGGTCGTGGTTGCCAGTTATCCAGCGGAAAACCCACCGGCTGGCCGAAACAGTTAACGCTGTTCGTCATAACAATCCCTTTTATTAGCCAAACCTGCATAGTGCCCTGACGCTGCTGCAATAAACAGCACAACGTAATAGCTCAGAACCCATTTTATTAATAATTCATTGATTTTAGTCAACTTCAGCAAAGCGAGAGCGTGATCGCCGCAGCAGAACTTCTGCGCCAACACCCGGAAAGTAAACGTAACGTTTCCCCTTTCCGTTATGGAGATATATATGACGCATCGTATGATTTTGAATGAAACAGCCTGGTTTGGCGCCGGCGCGATCCAGCATCTGATTGAGGAGGTGCATAAACGTCAGCTGTATAAAGCGCTGCTGGTTACCGACGAGACGCTGGTCGCTGCTGGCGTGGTGGAACGCGTGACAACGTTGCTGGATAAATATCATCTCTCTTATGAAATTTTCGATAAAGTCTTACCCAATCCCACCATCAAGATGGTCCAGCAGGGAGTTGCGGCCTGCATACAGGCGGAGGCGGACTATCTGATTGCGGTCGGCGGCGGCTCGCCCCAGGATACCTGCAAAGCGATCGGCATCATCATCAATAACCCCGAATATTCTGACGTTCGCAGCCTTGAAGGGGCTGTCGATACCCCTTATCCCTGCCTGCCGATTATCGCCATTCCGACCACCGCCGGCACCGCCGCTGAAGTGACTATCAACTATGTTATTACCGACGAGGAGCGAAGGCGTAAATTTGTCTGCGTTGATCCCCACGACATTCCCAAAGTGGCGATTGTTGATGCGGAGATGATGGCGAGCATGCCGCCCGCCCTGAAGGCGGCAACCGGCATTGACGCCCTTACCCACGCAATTGAAGGCTATATCACACGTGCGGCCTGGGCGTTAACCGATGCGCTGCATCTCAAGGCGATTTCACTGATCGGCCAGGCGCTGCGCGACGCGGTGGCGGGCGACATGGCAGCGATGGAGCAGATGGCGTTAGGGCAATATATCGCCGGAATGGGATTTTCCAACGTTGGGCTGGGACTGGTGCACGGCATGGCGCATCCTCTCGGCGCGTTTTATGGCGTCCCTCACGGCGTGGCAAATGCCATTCTGCTGCCCGACATCATGGTGTGGAATGCCGATTACACCGCTGAAAAATATCGTGATATTGCGCTGGCGATGGGCATCGATGCGGCGCGGCAGCTTCCGCTGGCGGAAGCGCGCCAGCGGGCAATAGATGCCGTTAACCAGCTCTGCCGCGATGTCGGTATCCCGCAGCGGCTGCGTGACGTGGGAATGCAGGAAAGCGATATCCCGGCGCTGGCGCACGCCGCGCTGGAGGATGTCTGCACCGGCGGCAACCCGCGTGAAGCCACGCTGGAAGCGATCATCGATCTCTACCGTCAACGCTTCTGAAGCGCGAAACCCTACAGGCGGGGTATTAACGTACCGGCGGCGGCGCTATGGAACTGCGCGCAATCAGCCAGGCGTTAAAGTTTTTCAGCGGCCCTGCCTTTTCCTGGCGAATCTCAGCGATCAGCCGTCGCGCCGCTTCCTGTCCCATCTCATATACCGGCTGCGCCACTACCGTCAGGGGCGGCGTCACCAGCTCGCTCCAGGGAAAATTATCGTACATCACAAAAGAAACATCCTGCGGAACGCGCAGCCCGCGCTGCGTCAGCTCACGCAGCAGCGACATGGCAATCAGGCTGTCGGAGGCGATCAGCGCACCGGGCGGCTGCGGCCGTTGCCACAGCTCAGCGACAATGCGCTGTATCTGCTGCTCATCCACGGCATTGACCTTGATCAGCGAAGGATCAAAAGGGATCGCCGCCTCGGCAAAGGCCTGTTCCATGCCGCGTACGCGCTGCGCCACCGGCGTCAGCCCTAAATCGTCGGGATGGCGATAAGGTTCTTCGCAGCGCATGCTGGTGACATAGGCGATATGGCGATGACCCGCCTGCAACAGCGTTCGGGTCGCCTCACGCGCTATAGCGGTGAAATCGACGCAGATCGCCTCAACATCCAGCCCGGCAACCGCACGATCGAACAGCTTCAGCGCGCGCCCGTCGGCAATAATCTGCGCCAGATGATCATTATCCGCCGCCGCCGAACTGCTGGGCGCGACGATGATCCCGTCGACGCGTTTCTCCAGCATGACCCGCACCGCATCCTGCTCTGCCGCCAGTTTTTCATCGCTGTTGCTCAGTAGCAGGTGATAGCCCGCCAGGCGCGCCACGTCCGCCATACCGCGCAGCGCCAGGCCAAAATGGGGGTTTTCAATATCGCCGACAATCACGCCGATGGTATTGGAGCGGCCGGTGTTCATACTGCGCGCCAGCTCGTTAGGCCGGTAGCCAAGCTGCGCAGCGGCAGCGTTCACCCGGTTTTGCACCTCTTCACTCACGGCACCGTAACCGCCCAGCGCGCGGGCGGCCTGCGCTTTCGATACGCTGGCCGCACGTGCCACATCAGCAACGGTTGGCGCTTTGGAACGTGGAATCAGGTTCGTCATAATTAATTCGAATCACAGGTTGATGACAGGAAGATTGACGCTTCCAAAAGGGTGTGCTTATTATCATTGTAACTGCTTGAGACCGGTCTCACAACGATCACGTCGACAAACAGTCACCTGCGTTGAGACCGGTCTCACACTATTCTAAACCCGCCGGATCAACAGTCTCTGATGTTGAAACCTGACAAAACGGATGAGCTATGAAATCGCACAATCACCTGTACAACCTGGCCGCGGCGCTGTTTGCTTCGGTTACCCTCTGCACCTTTTCGTTAAGCGCGCACGCCGCCAGCGACAGCAACCCGTATGGCCTGATTGAGCCAGGTCATCTGCGTGTTGCCAGCCTCGGCGATGCCAAACCCTATACCTTCACCGACCAGAACGGTAATTTCACCGGCTTCGACGTGGAGTTCTTTAAAAATGTCGCTCACCGGCTCGGTATTGATCAGGTCGATTTTATCGGCCAGGACTTCTCCGCCATTCTGCCCGCAGTCGCTAACGGCCAGTATGACGCGGGCGTAGCGGCGATCGGCATCACCCCGGCACGGGCAAAAACCGTGGATTTCTCTACGGGTTACCTGGCGGGCTATCTCACGGTGCTGACGCGCAGCGACAGCGGCGTGAAAAATGTGCAGACCCTGGCGAAACATCGTCTCGGCGTGGTGCAGGGCACCTTGCAGGAAAACTACGCGGTACAACACTTCACCCAGACCGACGTGGTGCGCTTCCCCGATAACAACGCCGCGATTTCCGGGCTGAACAACGGCACGCTGGACGCGGTGTTCCTCGATTACGAGGCGGCAAAAAGCTATGCCGAACGCTTTAAGCTGGTCAGCGCGGCGGACATCCCCTCCTTTGACGCCCCGGCTGGCGTCGCCATCGCCAAAGACAAGCCCGCGTTCAAAGCGGCGCTGGATAAGGCGATCAAAGCGGCAATGCAGGATGGCACCTGGAAACAGCTGTACGAAAAATGGTTTCCCGGCTCGCCGATGCCAAAGCAATACCTGCCTGGCGGCCAGTAATTCCGCGAACGCACGCGTTCAGACTGCTCCACAGGTGATGAGCGCGCCTCATCACCCGCAACAGATGAGACACGGCTATGGATCTGTTAACTATTCTCTCCCGCACCTTCTTTGACATCCCGTCAATGCTACAGGTGCTGCCGCAACTGCTGGGCACCGGCCTCGTAAATACGGTGATTATTTCGCTGGCGGCAACGCTTCTCGGCACGCTGTTTGGCCTGATCCTGGCGCTGATGGGCATTTCGCCGTCACGCTGGTTTCGCCTGCCGGCGCGCCTTTATACCGACCTGTTTCGCGGCCTGCCCTCGATTCTGACCATTCTGTTGATTGGTCAGGGTCTGGCGCGCTTCAGCTATCAGCTGTTCGGGCCGACGCCCTATCCGCTGGGCATTTTTGCTCTGAGCCTGATCGCCAGCGCCTATATGGGCGAGATTTTCCGCTCCGGCATTCAGAGCGTGGAAAAAGGACAGATGGAAGCCTGCCGCGCGCTCGGCATGAGCTACAGCCGCGCCATGCGCCTGGTGATTATTCCTCAGGGCATTCGCCGCGTGCTGCCCGCCATCGTTAACCAGTTTATCGCCATTATCAAAGACTCTTCGCTGGTCTACCTGCTCGGCCTGATGACCAACCAGCGCGAGCTGTTTCGCGTCGGTCAGGACGCCGCCGTGCTCACCGGCAACCTGTCGCCGCTAATGCTGGCAGGTCTGTTCTATCTGGTGATCACCGTGCCGCTCACTCATGCGGTGAACTATGTAGATGTGCGTTACCGCACCGGACGTCGCCGTATGACCGCGCCACAGAGCGGGTTGAAAGAGGTGGATGAAGTGCAGCAGCAAAAGTCGGCCACGCTTAGCGGCGGCCAGGTCAATCCGCTGATTACCGGGCGAGGGCAATAATCATGAGTCAACAGACGATGCTGCCGGAACAGGGCGAAACGCTGGAATATCATGGCGCCAGCCTGGAGCTGCGCGATTTAACCCTGGCCTACGGGCCGATTGAAGTGCTGCGCAAGGTGTCATTGAGTATCGCGCCCGGCACCACCACCTGCGTGATCGGCCCATCCGGCTCGGGCAAATCCACACTGCTGCGCGGCATCAACCGCCTGCATGAGCCAAAATCGGGCGACGTGCTGCTGGCGGGCAAATCGGTGCTGCGCGACAAGCCCGACGCGCTGCGGCTGCGCATCGGCATGGTGTTTCAGCATTTCAATCTGTTCCCCGATCACAGTGCGCTGGAGAACGTGGCGCTGGCACCGTGGAAAGTCAAAGGAATGTCGAAGGGCAAAGCGATGACGATTGCGCAACAGCGGCTGAACGAAGTCGGCCTGAGCCAGCGCGCCGATCACCGGCCGCGCGATCTTTCCGGCGGCCAGCAGCAGCGCGTCGCTATCGCCCGCGCGCTGGCGATGGATCCGGAAGTGATGCTGTTTGATGAGGCGACCTCAGCGCTGGATCCTGAGCTGGTAAAAGGAGTACTGACGCTGATGGCGGATCTTTGCCGTCGCGGCATGACCATGGTAGTGGTGACGCATGAAATGGGCTTTGCCCGTCGGGTGGCCGATCAGGTGGTATTTATGGATGAAGGCGAAATCGTCGAGGTTGGCCCACCGGATGCCATTTTCGATCGTCCCCAGTCGCCGCGTCTGCAACGATTTCTTTCAGAGGTGCTTTGATGGCTCATAAAACGTTATCCGCTCCCATCCGCACCGCGCTGGTGGGCTTTGGCATCGCAGGTCAGGTGTTTCACGCGCCGCTGCTGGCTCACAACGCGCACTTTCAGCTTGAGGTGATTGTTACCCGCGATGCGGCGCGCATTCAGTCGGCGCAGCAGCGCTATCCGCAGGCGCGAATCCTCGCTGACTGGGCCAGCCTGTTGCAGCAGATCGACAGCGGCGATCTGCAGATCGATCTGATCGTGCTGGCAACGCCGCCGGGGCTGCATGCACAGCAGGCGCGTGACGCCAGCGCACGCGGCATTCATCTGGTGGTGGATAAACCTTTTGCCGCCAACGCTAACGAGGCGGAACAGATGATCGCCGATGCCGAGCGGGCCAACACCCTGCTGACGGTATTTCACAACCGCCGCTGGGACGGCGATTTCCTCACCCTGAAACGTCTGCTGGCCGATGAGGCGCTGGGCCAGGTACGTACTTTTGAATCGCGTTTTGAGTGGTGGCGACCGGAGGGCTTCGGCAACTGGCGCGACCGCGTCACCCTGGCAGAAGGCGGCGGCCTGCTGCTGGATCTGGGCAGCCATTTGATCGATCAGGCGATTCAGCTGTTTGGCCCGGTCACTGAGGCCTCGGCAGAACTGACGCGCTACTCCTCCCCTGACCTTTCCGACAGCGACGAAGCGACGTTTGTCTCGCTGCTGCATGAAAACGGCGTGCGTTCGCGCCTGTGGATGAACGGTATGGCGGCGCGTCCGGCGCCGCGCTTTCATCTGCTTGGCAGCCGTGCCGCGTTCACCAGCTGGGGACTGGATAACCAGGAGCCTTTGCTGGCGTCGGGCATGCTGCCTGGCGATGCGGCTTATGGCGTCACGCCCGAGGCGCTGTGGGGCACCCTCGGCGAGGGTGATGAGACGCGCGCCGTGGCTGCCGAGCGCGGCGACTATCCCGCTTTTTACCAGCAGTTGGCCCATGCGCTGCTGGATGGCGGCGCACCGCCGGTTGATGCGCGTGAAGCGCTGACCGTACTGCGCCTGATTAACGATCTCCATGCGCGCTTTAAGGTGCGCAACGCCTGAACGGCGTTCCCTTTCCCCTGATTGCAAGGAAAAGAATGATGTCTGTAAAACCTGAAAGCAAAACGGTTGTGGTGTTAGGCGGCGGCGCGCTGGGCGTTTCCACCGCGCTGCACCTGGCGAAGCTGGGCGCGGCGGTCACGCTGGTGACCGAGGCGGAACTCTGTTCCGGTGCTTCCGGCCGTTCGCTGTCGTGGCTTAACTCCGCTGGCGAACGTTCGCTGGAATATCATGTGCTGCGCATGGCGGGCGTCGATCGCTATCGCACGCTGTTCGCCCAGGATCCCACGCGCGACTGGCTGCGCTTTGACGGCGGTCTGTTCTGGCCAGCCAACGACGTGGCAGGTACGCGCGCGCGCCACGCTTATGAAAAAGCGCACGGCTACGACTCGTTGCTGGTGGATCCGCAGAGCGTGGCGAAGGTAGATGAACACGTTAACCCGCAGGCAGTAGCGGAGACGGCAATTTATAACCCCGGCGAAGGCTGGGTCAGCCTGCCGCATCTGATTGAATTTCTGGCGCAGCAGCTGCACGCGCTGGACGTGAAGATCGTGGAACATGCCGGTAAAGCCAGCGTGTTAACCGAGGGCCAGCGCGCCTGCGGCATTCGTAGCGAAAAGGCGGGTGAGTTCCGCGCCGACGCCGTACTGGTGGCCTGCGGTCCCTGGACGCCGGACGTGGTGGCGCCGCTTGGCGTTAACATCCCCAACGGCTCGCCGGTTTCCATGCTGGTGACCAGCAAACCCAGCGCCCATGGTCTGAAAGTGGTGATGAATACCCCGCGCGCCGCCGTGCGCCCGAACCCCGGCAGCACGCTGGCGGTGGATCACGACTGGTACGAAGAGGATATCGTCAAGCAGCCGGACGGCAGCTACACCATCGCCGAGAGCGTGGTGCAAACCCTGATGCAGGAAGCAGGCAAGCTGATCGCCAGCGACGAGCCGCTGACGGCGCAGGGTTGGAAGATCGGGCTGAAGCCAATTCCCGGCGACGGTAATCCGGTGTTGGGCGAGCTGGAGAAGGTGCCGGGCTGCTTTGTCGCCTTTACCCACTCCGGCGCCACGCTGGCCCTGATTGTCGGCGAGCTGCTGGCGGGCGAGATCGTCAGCGGCGAGAAGCATCCTATGCTGTCTGGCTTCCGCGCGGAACGCTTCGGCTAACAGGCGCGCCCGCTATGATGGCGGGCGCCCTTTCACAGCGGCGCCAGCGTCAGCTTATCATCCCATAAGGCGCGCTGTTTCGCTGACAGACGGCTGTCGGTGATCACCCGATCGATCGCCGAGAGATCGCAGACGTGAGAAAGGGCGCGATAGCCGATTTTACTGCTGTCCGCCAGCACCACGGTACGCTCGGCGGCGCGGATCATTGCCTGCTTGACCGGGATCTCCACGGTATTGATGTTGGTCAGCCCGCGCTCGGGATGTACCCCTTCCGCACCGAGAAAAGCCCAATCCACATGCATGCTGTCAATCTTATCAATGGTGTCCTGTCCCACCAGCGTATAGACATTTTCCAGCATCAGGCCGCCGGTGACGTGCAGCGTAATTCCCGGATAGTGACTGAGGGTGAAAGCGGTATAAAGATCGTTGGTCAGTACCGTCAGGTTTTTCTTCTCTTTCAGCGCCAGCGCCAGTTCAAACACGCTGGAGCCGTTATCCAGGATCAGCGACTGGCCATCCTGCACCAGACTGGCGGCGTAGCGGGCGATGGCGCTTTTGGCCGCGCCGTTCATCTGACGACGCACGCTGTAAGGGGTGTCGGCGTGGCTGGAGGAGGAGACCGGCAGCAGGCCGCCGTGGGTACGCATCACCTGCCCCTCTTTTTCCAGCAACGAGAGATCGCGCCGAATCGTCGAGCTGTCGACGCCAAAATGGGCCGAGAGTTCGCTGGCATTCAGATACCCCTGTTCCGTAATCATCGCCACTATCTGTTTACGTCGCTCCGCTGCGCTCACTGCTTTACTCCCTCTCATTGCACAAATTCGTGCGCATTTTGCCTTTTTTGCCGCACGCTGTCACCTCATGCACCTTAAACCTTAACTAAACTTAGGGTCAACGGGCTAGGGTCATAAGATTTTCACATGGAAACGGGCATTGACTGCACGAAAGCGTGCAATGTATGTTGATTAAAACACCGATACAGGAAATTGTCATGACTACTCAGAGTGAGTATGAAAAAGATATCCTTCAGCAGCCCGATGCCCTTAGCGAGCAGCTGAACTACGCCCTGCCTGCGGAACTGTATGAGCTGGATCTGCACGCCTACGATCGTATCGTGCTGGCGGGTATGGGTTCCTCCGATTACGCCCTGGTCCCGATTGAGCGCGCGCTGATTGCCCGTGGCCTGCCGGTGTGGCGCATCGACGCGGGCCGTCTGCTGGATATGCCGAATCTGATTACCGCCGACACGCTGCTGTGGATGACCTCGCAATCTGGCATGAGCGGCGAGGTGGTAAAACTGATTGATGCCATCACCCGCCCGCGCACGCTGATTGGCGTCACCAATGATGCGGACAGCACGCTGGCGCGCCGCGCCGATATTCTGGTGGAGCTGCGCAGCGGCGACGAAGCCACCGTTAGCGCCAAAAGCTATCTCAACACCCTGGTCGCCAGCTACCGCGTGCTCGCCGCGCTGACCGGCGAGTCGGAGCAGCCGCTGCTGGATCTGCTGCATGCCCACGCCGATCTGGTTGCGGCGCGCGTGCAGACGCTGCCGCTGGCGCAGACCCTCGCAGATGATTTTTTCCGCCACGCCAAACCGCGTCTGGCGATGATCGGCATGGGCGCGGATGCGGCCACTGCGATGACCGGCGCGCTGATCACCAAAGAGTCCTCGAAAGTGAGCGCGGAAGGCTTTATCGGCGGCGAGTTCCGCCACGGCCCGATGGAGACTTCCGGCGCTGAGATGACCGCTCTGCTGTTCGGCGACGGCAGCGAACCCACGCTGATCCAGCTGGCGGGCGATCTGCTGGCTAACGGCACGCGCGTTATCAGCGTCGCGCCCACGGCCTACGCCGGTAGCGAACTGCTGGAAACGCCGCAGCACGAACTGCTGCGCCTGATTGTCGCCATGCTTTACGTACAGCAGCTGACGGTAACGCTGGCGCGCGGCAACGGTATGGTGCCGGGCGAATTCCTCTACGGCAAAAAGATCACGGTTACGCTATGAGTCAGCCGAAGCGCCTGCTGCGCGCGGGGATCGATATGGGCGGCACCGGCACGCGTCTTATTTTGCTGGAGGATCTACGCGAAGTGGCCGCCGCGACGTTGCCCACTGCCCATTTCGCCGCGCTGCCGCAGGCGCAGCGCGCGCCGGAACTGGTCACGCAGCTGCGCAGCTTATGCCCCGCTGATGCGGCGATTGAAAGCCTCGGCATTGGTGCCAGCGGGCCGGTGAATAACCACACCGGCATTATCGAAAACGACGATACCCTCGCCTGCTTTTCCGGCTTTCCGCTGCTGGCGGAGATGGCGCAGCAGCTGGGCGTCCCGACAGCGATCGATAACGATGCGGTGGTGGCCGCGCTGGGCGAGTATCAGGCGGGCGCGGGCCAGCAGAGCCAGCGCATGTTGATGGTGACACTCGGCACCGGCATCGGCGTGGCCTTGCTGAATCAGGGCCAGCCCTGGCGGACCATTGACGGGCGCCATCCCGAAGCGGGTCATATTCCGGTCGGAGGCGACGATCGCTGCTACTGCGGCGCAACCGGCTGCTGGGAGATGGCCGCCTCGCGCGGCTGGCTGCAACAGGCGCTGCGCGCGCTGCTGCCCGATCTCGCCTGGCCGCAGATCACCCCGGAAACATTAACCGCCGCCAGCCAGCAGGATGAACGTATCGCCGCGCTGCTGTATCACTATGGCGAGCGCGTGGGTCGCGGCCTCGGTACCCTGCTGACGCTGTACGGCCCGGATGTCACCGTGCTGAGCGGCAGCGCCGCGCGTCTGCTGCCGTTGTTTAACGACGGGATGCAGGCTGCGCTGCAACGCGCCAGCGGCTATGCGCTGCAAGGCCAGATTGTTCAATCCGCACTGGGCGACGCAGCGGGCGCGCTTGGGGCGGCGCTGTTGCCCACACTCAGGGATCCCGCTTAAACGACGCGGTTTGCGTTATCAGCACACATAACATGATGCGACCCACGCGCTGCGGTGCGGGGCAACGGCCGGTGCGGCATTCCGCCAGCCTGCCACTTTCTCACCTGTTGGAGAGTCAGAATGAAGAGACGAGTCACCCTGCAACTCACCGGCTGCCTGACGGCGCTGCTGATTTCCGGCTACGCCTCGGCGGCCACCGAACTGAGCGCGCTGTTTATGTCGCAGGCGGCCTATAGCGAAAGCGATGTTCGCGCGATGACCGCTGATTTTGAAAAGGCGCACCCGGATATTCACATCAATCTGGAATTTGTTCCTTACGAAGCGCTGCACGACAAAATCGTCGCGGCGCGTGGCGCAGGCAGCAACGGCTACGATGTGGTGCTGTTTGATGATATGTGGCCGGCGGAGTTCAGCAAATTCAACATGCTGAAGGATGTCACCAGCGACTTTACGCCGGAACTGAAGAGCAAAATCTTTGCCGGGGCGCTGACCACCGTGACCTGGAAAGATAAGCAGTACGGCATGCCGTGGATCCTTGATACCAAATATCTTTACTACAACAAAGCGATGCTGGCGAAAGCGGGCATCACGACCCCGCCGCAAACCTGGCAGCAGGTCATGGAGCAGTCGCAGATCCTGAAGCAGAAAGGGATTGTGAAATATCCGCTGGTCTGGAGCTGGTCGCAGGCGGAAGCGCTGGTGTGCGACTACACCACCATGGTATCGGCGTTCAAGGGCGATTTTACTACCAACGGCAAGCTCGACTTCACCAATGCAGGCGCGCTGAAGGCGGTCTCCTTTATGAAGGATTCGCTGGATAAAGGCGTCACCAACCCGAACTCCCGTGAATATCTGGAAGAGGATGTGCGCAAGGTATTCTCCAACGGCGACGCCGCTTTCGCCCTGAACTGGACCTACATGTACAACATGGCGAACGATCCGAAACAGAGCAAGGTGGCGGGCGACGTCGGGATTATCGCCGCGCCGGGCGATGCGCCGGGGGAGGTGGCTTCCATGAACGGCTCTATGGGGCTGGGCGTAACGCAAACCAGCAGCCATCCCGATCAGGCCTGGCAGTACATCAGCTACCTCACCTCGCAGCCGGTGCAGAACAAGTATGCACGCCTGAGTTTGCCGATCTGGAAATCTTCCTATCAGGATCCGGCGGTGCGCAAGGATCAGGAAGCGTTGATCGACGCGGCGGACAAAGCGCTGAACGTTATGCTGATGCGTCCGATTATTCCGGATTATTCACGTCTGTCGAACATGCTGCAGCAGCATCTGCAACAGATTCTGCAGGGTCAGGAGACGCCGGAAGCGGGCATGCAGACGCTGACCAAAAGCGCGGCACGTCTGAGGTAAGGAAGAGTTATGCTCAGTTTGCAACAACGTGAGCATCGTCAGGCATGGGTGCTGCTGGCACCCATGCTGCTGGTGATGTTTCTGCTCACCGCCTGGCCGCTGTTTCGCACCATCTGGCTCAGCTTTACCGATGCGGCGCTGATCGGCAGTGGCGGCGAAGGTCCGGCCTGGATCGGCCTTGAGAACTATATCTACGCGCTGACCGATCCCGATTTTCAGGCCGCTATTGGCCGCACGCTTTACTTCACCGTGGTGTCGGTGCTGATCGAAGGGGTGATCGGCGTGCTGGTGGCGCTGCTGCTGAATCAGCGCTTTTACGGGCGTAATATTCTGCGCGTGCTGGTGATCCTGCCGTGGGCGCTGCCGACCATCGTGAACGCCATGATGTGGCGGCTTAACTTCAACCCTGACTACGGTAGCATCAACGCCCTGCTGACGCAGCTCGGCCTGCTGGATCACTATCGCAGCTGGCTCGGCACGCCGGAATCGGCGCTGAACGCGGTGATGCTGGCGGATATCTGGAAGAACTATCCGCTGGTAACGCTGCTGGTACTGGCGGCAATGCAGTCGATTCCCGAGGATCTCTATGAAGCGGCGCGGCTGGATGGCGCACCGGCGTGGCGACGCTTTCGCGCCATTACGCTGCCCGCTATTGCCGGTCCGCTCAGCGTGGCGCTGGTGCTGCGTACCATCGACGCCTTTAAGATCTTCGACATCATCTATGTGATGACGCGCGGCGGCCCGGTGGACAGCACTAAAACCCTGAGCTTCTTTGTCTATCAGGAGTCGTTCAGCTATCTGCGCGCCGGCAGCGGCGCGGCCTACGCCATCTTGATGACGCTGATGTGCAGCGTGCTGATCGCGCTTTATATGTTAATGCTGCTGCGCCAGCGCCGCCGGAGTAAAGCCAGTGAAACGTAAAATCCGACTCATCCTGCGCTACCTCGCCGCGCTGCTGGTGGCGATCTCGATCCTCGCGCCGATGGTGTGGCTGTTTTTGATGAGCGTCAGCTCAACGGCGGATCTCACGCGCGTGCCGCTGGAGTGGCTGCCGCGCCAGTGGGATTTCAGCCGCTATCTGCGCCTGGTGTCGCTGGAACCTGGCCAGCCGGGCGAGCTGTTTCTGCACGCGTTGCTGAACAGCCTGCTGGTGGCCTGCGGCGCGACGCTGGTATCGCTGCTGCTGGCGATCCCCGCCGCCTTCAGCTTTTCACGCTACCCTGGCCGTGACGGCTGGCTGTTCGCCAGCCTGGCGATCTACATGGTGCCGCCGGTGGCGTTTGTGCTGCCGCTCTACTTTGTGCTGCAACAGCTCAGCCTGCTGAACACCCATCTCGGGCTGGTGCTGGTCTACTGTTCGCTGATCCTGCCGTTTCTCACCTGGATGCTGAAAAACCAGTTCGACACGCTGCCGCAGGATATTGAGCAGGCGGCGCGGCTGGACGGCCTGCGCTTCTGGCAGGTGCTGCTGCGCATTACCCTGCCGCTGGCGAAGCCGGTGCTGGGCGCGTCCGCGCTGTTTGGCTGGCTGCTCGCCTGGGATGAATTCTTCTACGCCCTGCTCTACACCAGCAATATTGAGGCGCAAACGCTGCCGGTCACTATCGCCGGTTTTACCGCCGGACGCGCGACCGACGACGGTCTGATTGCCGCCGTGGGCATTCTGGCGTCTGTGCCACCGCTGTTGATTGCTATCTGGTTGCAGAAGTCGCTGGTCAGCGGCCTCGCCAGCGGCGGCAGCAAAGGTTAGATTTTTTTGGGATATAAACATTATGGCAAGAGTTGAACTGGTAAAAGTTTCCCGCCGCTATGGCAAACAGACCGTGCTGCAACCGCTCGATTTAACCATTCCCGATGGCAGCTTTACCGTGCTGGTCGGTCCTTCCGGCTGCGGCAAGTCGACGCTGCTGCGTCTGCTGGCCGGGCTGGATAGCGTCTCCGATGGTTCCATCCTGATGGACAATCGGCAGATTAACGATCTCGATCCCGCCGATCGCGATATCGCCATGGTGTTTCAGAGCTATGCGCTTTATCCGCACCTCACCGTGGCGGAAAACCTGGCGTTTCATATGCAGGTAAAGAAGATCAAACGCGACGAACAGCAGAGCAAAATTGCGCGTATCGCCGGCATCCTCGGCATCGACAAGCTGCTGAACCGTTATCCGCGCGCCCTCTCCGGCGGACAGCGCCAGCGCGTGGCGATGGGCCGCGCCATGGTGCGCAATCCGCAGGTGTTTCTGTTTGATGAGCCGCTCTCGAACCTTGACGCCCAGCTGCGCATGGAGCTGCGCGCCGAGATCAAGTCGCTGCATCAGCGCTTTAAAACCACCATGGTTTACGTGACGCACGATCAGGTCGAGGCGATGACGCTGGCGGACCAGATTGTGGTGATGCGCGAAGGGGTGATTGTGCAGCAGGGCAGCCCGCTGGAGATTTACGATAATCCGGCAAACACCTTTGTGGCGCGCTTTATCGGCTCGCCGCCAATGAACCTGCTGGAGGGTGAGCTTGCCACGCGCGATGGCGTGCGCGGCATCGCCTGCGGCGCGCTCTGGCTACCGCTGCCACAACGCTGGCACGAGGCGGCGGCGCGTCAGGGCAGCCAGCCGGTGATTGTTGGCGTGCGTCCGCACGATTTCCGCCTCGATGTCGATGCGGCGAACGCTGACGCTACCGTGCGTCTGGTGGAAGTGACCGGCGAATCGAGCCTGCTGCACCTCGACTGGCAGGGCTATCCGCTGCACGTCCAGCTGAACGGCCGGATTATGTCGCAGTCAGGCGACATGCTGCCGCTGGCGATTGACGCGGAGAAGATGCATCTGTTCGATAAAGCGAGCGGAGAGCGGCTGTAAGCAGACAGCCCGGCGAGGTAACAGAAGCCGCGCCGGACATAAAAACGCCGCCGGGCTATCAGTGCGGCGGCGTTTCTGTTCAGGCTGGCGATTAATGACGAAAGAAGATATCGCCCGATTCCGCCTTGAGGATTTTACCGGTGTCGTTGGTGATCAGCAAATAGTTGCCGCCGACATAGGTCCAGTGGCTGTTCTCTTCCGGCGCCGTGAGATTACGTTTTTGCCATTCAGTAATGGTATAGGTCTTGGTGAGATATTCCGGCGGAACGGTATCGCCAATCTTATGCTCTTTGTAGTCGATAACCACGGTGTCGAGATCGTAGTTTGGCGGCGAGGCGGGTGCGGCATCAGACGGCGCCGACGCGGCTGGCGACGTTGCATCTGAAGGCGCCTGCGGCTGCGCGGCAGGCTGCTCAATCTGCGGCGGCTGCGGCACGTTGCTCTGTGTATCCTCCGCTTGCGCCTGAGAGATCAGGCAAAGCGCCCCCATAAGTAATCCTGTTGAAAAGCGTACAACTTTAGTGCTGCGCATAGTATTTCCCGTTTGAAATAATGTTCTTTTTACCCGGCATTCAGTGTAAAGACAATCTTAACGGGCCGGTGTTCCGCGCGTGCGCCAGGGATTTTCTGATGGGCAGGAGAAGATCGGGCGAATCGCAACAAAACACCTCATTACAGTGGCCGAAGCCTGATAAAGGTATACACTGCTGCGGTTTTAGCAACGTAACGCCGGGGAGGCAACAAAATGAAAGAAGGTCCATTAACCGAAAAAGAGCTGGAATGGCTTGAAGATATGCTGGAGAAGCACGGGAATGACGACGCGATAGTGGATGTCGCTGAGCTGGATGGTCTGCTCACCGCCGTGCTTTCCGGCCCCGCGATGATTGAGCCGAGCGAGTGGCTGATTGCGCTCTGGGGCGGCAAAAATCGCATTCCGAAGTGGAGCAACGAGCGTGAAATGAACCGCTTTATGGCGCTGTGCTTCCAACATATGAACGATATCGCCGATCGACTGGCAGAGTTCCCCGAGCAGTTCGATCCGCTGTTTGGCGTGCGCGAGATGGAAGGCCAGGAGTTCACCGTAGTGGAAGAGTGGTGCTTCGGCTATATGCGTGGTGTGGCGCTGACGGACTGGTCGACGCTGCCTGATGATTTACAGCCCGCGCTGGACGCCATCGCCCTGCACGGCAAAGAAGAGAATTTCGCACTACTGGAACAGCTTTCCGCTGAAGAGATGGAAGAGAGCATTGAGGCGATCCGCCCTGCCGCGCTGGCGCTGCACGATTACTGGATTGCGCAGCCGGAAGCGGTGCCTGTGCCGCAACAGCCGGTTATTGCTGACGCGAAGCCGGGCCGCAACGATCCCTGTCCCTGCGGCAGCGGTAAAAAGTACAAACAGTGCTGCCTGCACTGATTTTTTAAGCCTCCCTGCGGTATCGCATCCCGCCTGAAGTCTGGCGGGATGCAGAGAATATCGCTACTTCCAGGCCTGCTCAGCGATCGCCTTCACCAGTACGCTCTTGGCCCGCTGCTGTTCTTCCGTCAGCGCGTTGCCCCTCTTCCGTAGAAGCAAAGCCGCACTGGCTGCTTAAGCGAGCCGTTTCCGGGCGCGTTTCGATGTCGTCAAACACATAACCGTCCGCCCCCTTCTCCACGCCGTTCAGCCTCCACATAAAATTCAGATGCCATCAGCAGCAGCGGAATTCACTATTGGTAATCACTGGCACAATAACGAAGCTTTAGAAAAAGAAAAACACGCCTGTTTTAAACTCTATGGCTTTATCAAGCATGAAAGATAATTTTTTAACAGGCTCCTCGCAATTGCCCGAGAAATTTTCAACAGCTTCTTTTGCTTTTGCTAAATCGCTTAACCCGGTCAAAACTTCGTCTTCATAAACATCTATATTTACCCCAACAAATTCATTTATTTTTTTAAACACGCCTGAATCCCATAAACTTTCAAAATCAGCTTCATCAAGTTTTAGTTCCAACAAGTCATCACTCATACACTCATCAAAATCAAGGCGTTTCATTGCTTCATGGCTTACAGGCACTGTAATTAACTTCATTTTATTCTCCCTTGATTTTGAAATGCGTAACTTCGTTATACTCACTTTGGCTCCTGCCAGCAAGATTACCGTTTTCAAGAGTTTTATTATTCGGCACATTGCCTTCAAGATCCAGATAAGCTCGTTTTCCCGCAATCGATGGATTATAAATCCTAAAATATTTTCCATTCATATCTTCCACAACCTGAACCCCGGTACTCGGATTGGCGTAGATACGCTTCCCTTTATCCGTTATCGAAATGATGGGTTCGCTACCTGCAAACTTTTTCACTGCTGTATTCAGATCTTCCTCAGATCAATTCTTAGCAAATTTTTCAGCTCTTTCTGCACCGCCATGCGTTTTTTTTAAATTTCCAGCTTCTTCAAGTAAATGCGTTGTTCCTGCACGTTTAGCTCCTGATAGA
The DNA here is from genome assembly GCF_044342975.1 of Pantoea osteomyelitidis. Taxonomy (NCBI): domain Bacteria; kingdom Pseudomonadati; phylum Pseudomonadota; class Gammaproteobacteria; order Enterobacterales; family Erwiniaceae; genus Pantoea; species Pantoea osteomyelitidis. Next base: position 269,960 of record NZ_JBGFSN010000003.1, on the reverse strand, counting down.
ACAGAAGATATCGCTATAGCAACTCCGGCTGTTTGCTCATTTAAAACTTGATCAAAGCCTGCCGCCGCTTCGCCACCCAACTTTCTGGCCGTATCTGCAAACATTTGTGGATTCTGGTTGTAAATGCCACCAGCAGCCAGCAGGCGTCCTGCCGCCTTGCTGTTAATCGTCCCGTAACTTTCCGACTGGGCGCCCCTTCCCCTTATTTGCCGCCCTGTCGGGCGTGGCATGCCGCCCGTTCGTTGATAATCTTTACGATTTACTGCACGGTCATATGCACAAATAATTTTATTGGCACCACTAAAAGAAAAGGCGTAGGAATTACTGCAAATCAGCTTACCTTCATCATTAATGTAGAAAAGATTACCAAGACTATGCATATCGCTAAGCATGACGATATCACCACTGAACACCATTCTTTTCATCCGGGATTTTTCATTATGCCCATGCGAACCGAGTTGATAGAGGTTTCTGTAATATGAGCGTTCTCGCATATTGATAAGCTGAAAGTCAGTATTCTGGCCGTCATAAAACTCATATTTCTCACAAATTCGCGACCAGGCTAAAGAAGGGTAAAGAATGCGTTCATATTGCTTAGGGGCGAGGTTATCTTCTGGCAAGTAGTAGAGGTTATGTCCTGGCAGCCTGATACTCATACCCATCTCCTTATGGATAAAACTGAGCAAAAACCTACCATGTAAAAAAGAAGGATAAAATGATTTTCATCAACATTTATGCTGCATCGATTAGGTCGCCATTTTCCTGAGCGAACCTCATGGCATAATATTTTCAGCCATTTTCGTTATATGTTGCATAGCGTTGTTAACTTAAAAAATCGGAAGGATTATCTCTGTCGTGCAGCCGCAACTCCCTTCCCATGCAGGTTTTTCGGGTTGCTTTAAAAGAGCTCTGAGGGAGTTTTTATCCCTCAGTATCGGCAAAATGTTAATTACCACATCAAATCATCGGGCACTTTAAAATCGGCATAGGGATCGTCTTCGTCTTGCTCTTCCTGACTAAGCGCGCTATTTAATACGATACTGTTCGCATCTCGCTGCGCAATTTTATCGGCTACGCTCGCTGGGATAATCGCGTATTCACTCTCGCCATTGTTATCAACAACCAAACGAGCAATAGCGAGACGACCACTAATCAGCTGAGCTTGAGTAAGCTTATCGACAACTATTTTTTTAATTAAATTATTATCTGTGAAGTTAAAACCAATATCGCCTTTTGAAATGTTGATTCTGTTCATTTCAATAAGCTGCTTCACCTGAGCTTTATACTCTTTAGACAAAGCAGCTTGTTTTTTTTCTTCGTTTAGCTGTTTATCACGCTCAAGTTGTGCATTTTTGTTTTCTTCCACAGCCGCTCTTGCCTCACGCGCCTGAACGCGTGATTTCTTAGTGGTTCTCTGGACTTTGGCCATTTTTTTGCTGGTCACTAAACCCGCTTTTAGCATCTGCTCTTGTAAGGTGAGTTTTGTCATTTTCGTTTCTAAGCCAGTTGTTGCAACGTATTGAAGTCAGTAAGCGATGCCGAAATTCTGCTTATGATGGCGCAGGATTTCGGCACAGGGTCAGTCCGAATGATTTCAGACCTTAAGCAGTTTCACCGTGGCATCCACGTCTATTTCATCTTCCGAGAAGATTAACGTCGTTCCCTGGAAGGTAGTGATCGCCAGTTTTTTCAGCGAACGCATTTCCCCTGGCTTAGCGGCAGATTTCGGCCTGATACTGCTCATCAGTACCCCCACAGACAGCACCGCATTTTCTTTATCAATGCGGGTATCGGCAGGGACTTCTTCGCTGTAAACCAGGTAAGATTTGATCGAGGTGAGCTTAAGGCGCTCGCCCGCGATATAGATGTATTTGCTTTCCGGTGCGACTTTCACAGCATAAGCTGATAAGCCCTTGTTATTCGTGGTGGGTTCGAAAGTCACCGCCGCATCTTTCTTAATCAGCTCAGGGTTGGCGACCTTAATCACATGAAAATAACGGTTATCGCCGTTTTCATCTTTGATAAAGCCAAAACCTTTATCTTTAAACCAGGTTGTGATCGTTCCGTTCATCGCCATTACCGCCTGTTTAGTCGTTTTTCTACTCAGTTTTTCAGCGCGCAGTGTAAAGCACAATGCCTGCCCAGACTACGTCTTTGGTTTAAGTCTGGATGATAAATTTCTGCTATGCGAGGCGGTGACGGCGGCAACAATGTGTCCTGAACAACTGAAGCAACCCGGCGCTATTCATTGCCCCATTGATTCAGGAACATAGCTATCTCATCAATGCGCGTCTCGTCGATACCCGCTTCACTGGCTATTTCTTTCTGCGCATTCTCGCTGATTTCTTCGTTATCCATTAAGCGGGCAATCAGCAGCTGGAAATAGCGCGCCAGAGGTTCACGTTCCGACTCGCTTACCGGCTTTGCTGTTTCCGTCGAATACTCATCCACGATGTCATAATATTTAATCGGTACTTCATTGTTCATAAGTGAGCCTCAGAGGTTAACGTCTGCGCCTGTTGCTGTCGGCGTTGTCTGACATCGAGAATGACATTTTAACGCACTAACCTCAACTCCGAGAGCTGCCAGAAAACCGCTGAGATAACAGACGTAAAAAAACCGGCCAGAACCGGTTTCGTGTTTATCGTGTGGCTTATGCAGCGCGGCCTGGCCTGACCGCAGGCGATCCCTGCATACAAATCAGGAAGAGATCATAGCAGCGGTCGCCGAAGCGCATCTGGTTGTTGTCAAATTGAGAGGCTAAACGTTTTCAGTCCAGTCGAATTCAAGTTGTTTAGCTGTTCTCTCCGCGAGAGCTCTTCCATGTAGACGTTCAACCAGGTGTAGGCTCATGTCGATGCCTGCTGAGATACCCGCTGATGACACAATATTCCCTTCATCTACCCAACGTAATCCTTCTTTTACCAGGACTTGAGGAAACATAGAACGCAAGTCAGGAATATCTTCCCAGTGCGTGGTTGCTGATTTCCCGTCCAGCATACCCGTCTGAGCCAGCAGGAAAGATCCGGTGCATACTGAACTGGTTATCTTTACTTTTTTTGATTGTTCATAAATCCACTGGATAATTTTTTTCTTGTACATCTCATCGCTGACTACGCCTCCAGGGATAATCAGACAATCCATTTCCGGATGGTCTGATAAAGAAAACTCAGGCATCACTTTTAGCCCCGCTCTGGTACGAACTGGACTTAACGATTCAGAGAGAGTGAAGACATTAAATAAGGGTATATCGCCGCCGTGTACTCTGGATGCACATGTAAACACCTCATAAGGCCCACAAAAATCGAGTATTTCAACATTATTAAACAGATAAATACCAATATTATCAGTCATATAAAGTTAATCCTTATTAGAGGTTAAGCGATCTCGGAGACAATATTTTTTCGCTCCGTTTACACTATCACTTCTTTCACTCACTTTTACAGTGGGCCAGTGGCCTTTTCCCGCTGACCTGCTCTCCGATATCAGGTACAACCGTGAGTTAATAATATCGGTTTGCTTACTGTCGGGTTCTCCGTTTCGCCACTGTGCCAGGGGAAGTCATTGCGGCTTCATTTGAGTGATCAGAGAATAGGTATTCCCCTTCTCAATTTCCGCTAATAATTTTACCTTCATTGAATTTTCTCAATAAGTGAAAACTCTTCAAATACCAGTTCCATATCTTCGGTAAAATTTCCTTCACCTTCAAAAAAGCGCTGATGTTCTTTTTTCCAGTAATCCAGGCTTAAGTCTCCCTCACCTTCCTTCCGGGCTAACTCCTCTGTCACCTCAGAAAAACGGAGCAATTGAAGACGCGTTGTTCTGATAACGCATACCGGAATTCCTGAGCCATTTTCCACGATTCTGTAAGCGCCAATAATCGGATAAGCATTATCTTCTATACAACCCGCTAACGAGCCACATGACCCCGTTTTTACTCCGGATGCGATTAACTCTGCTAATTCATCTGCTAACTCAGGTGAATCGCCAAAAGCCACATAAACGGCAGTAGGATATTTAGCCGTAAGGATATCTTTGCTTATCATTTAATTATCTACCCTCTGCAATTCAGAGTTTATGTTTTAACATAGGGTGACGATTACAGCTAGAGTCGTTCTGGAAACGTTGTATTCACGCTGACACTGATTCTCGATAATCGCTCCACGGGCTTGTGGGGTGATTTTAGAGGATCAGCCCAACGTATTGCATTACGCTCCAGACGATTGATTTTTTCAACTACCAGCGTTTCATCGTCCCTGATCTTACCCAGCAACCCAGAGAATGCTTTGTGCTGCATAGCAGGGAGTTTCCCACTCACCACATCGGCAAACCAGAAGTTAAAAGTCTTCCCAGCCTGATTAAGCTCCAGACGCTGATTCTCTGTATCTTGCTGTAAGAGTAATTTTTCGCTTTCTAACTAAGTTGTTCAATCCTTTTCTAGAGGTGTGGGAGCTACCTCCCCCCTTTTCTCTTCCAACTCCAAGCCATTAAGCCTTGCTAACTTAAAAGATGGCATGCCCTGCACTAATACTCGTACTACCCATACTCCGCTGATAACGACATCACCTCTGTGTGATAAAAGAATACAAGAACCAAGACTGAAGGTGAATGTGCCAAAAAACCGTTCGAGAGCACAAAATTATCCTTGTGAAAATATGTATTGTGCATTGAAAATCTTATTTATGGCGCTTGGTTACAATTGCATGATTGGTAATATACATTATAAAACAGCACACTAGCGTCCTGGTAAGCATTGTTACAATAGAGGAAAAGTCACGATGGATTTTGTGGGAAAAATTGAAGCAGGCAAGCTGACTCTCACTGATATGATTGAGACCTTAGCTAAGGATAAAAATTACGCCACTTCCAAATGGAGTAAGCGATACAGTGAATTTACGACTCTGCTACACCAAATCTCAACTTTTGCTGGGCCTGAAACGGATGATTTAGTCAAACGGCTTTGGTATGAACGTGATAACGGCATTGCCAGTATTCGTCAGGGTGTCCCATCTTTAGCCGAATATCAGCAAAGTCTCCCACGGCTTAGAGAACTTACCGAGCGTATTCGACTGCAGCCGAATGAAGTCACTTACCAATATGTTGGCGATGCTCTAAAGCAGGCCAAAGAGACCGGACTGCTGAAACGTATGTATTGGAGTTTGAGAAATCGTGTCTTTGCCGCGTTCTCGCCAGAGAACTACACCAGTACTGTGGATGAGAATGCTTTTAATAAAGTGGCAGAATTCCTAAATCAGCACTACCACCTAGGTTTGGTACTGACCGGAAATTGGTTACAGAAAAACTATGAGTTGAAACAAGCCATACACGCCCAATCTCCTAACACAAATCCTTATTACGTGAATATGGCTATCTGGCATCTTTATGAATTGCTCCGTGAACGAGATAGTGAACAAATACAAGAGAAAGTGCCTAGCAACACATCAACAGCCAGTAGTGAGCTTACAGTAATTAAGCCTCTCTCACATTCACCCACTAATGTGATCTACTTTGGTCCACCAGGCACTGGCAAGACCTTCACGTTGCAGCAAAAGATGAAAGAGTACACATCTCATGCTGTGCCAGCCGATCTTGATGCCTGGCTGGATTCTCGCCTTGAATCGTTGAACTGGATGCAGGTCATAACCCTAGTACTGCTCGATCTTGGAAAAAGAGCAAGAGTTCGCCAAATTATTGAACATACGTGGTTTCAACGTAAGGCATTATTAAACGGTCGTAATGGCAACCTATCGAATACTGCCTGGGCGGCTTTGCAATCCTATACAGTTCCCGAGTCGTTAACCGTTGATTATAAGAATCGGCGTGAACCTGCAGTATTTAACAAAACAGATAATAGCGAATGGTTGCTCGTTGATTCACAACTCGAGCAAGTGGAGAATTTGGTAGAGCTCTACGCCGAACTTAAACACGGGCCTAAATCTGCCGAAGCCATACAGCGATTTGCAGTGGTTACTTTCCACCAATCTTACGGTTATGAAGAATTTATTGAAGGTATCCGCGCTCGCTCTGACGAGAGTGGCAATATCTCTTACCCTATTGAGCCGGGTATCTTTATTCGGCTGTGTCAGCGTGCCAATGCCGATCCAGCACATCGTTACGCCATTTTGATTGATGAGATCAATCGCGGAAACATATCCAAGATCTTTGGTGAACTAATCTCACTCATTGAAGTAGACAAGCGTACGGGTATGTCCAATGCAATGAGCCTGCAACTGTCTTATAGCGGTGATCACTTCAGCGTACCCGCCAATGTCGACATCATCGGAGCCATGAATACCGCAGACCGTTCTTTAGCTCTGATGGACACGGCTTTGCGCCGTCGCTTTGACTTTGTCGAGATGATGCCTGATCTCTCTTTACTGAGTGGAGCTAAGGTGAAAGGCATAGAGCTCGAGCCGTTGTTAGAGAAACTCAATAGCCGCATCGAAGCGCTTTACGATCGTGAACATACTCTGGGACATGCGTTCTTTATGCCAGTAAAAAATGCACTCGATGCCGGTGATGAAGAAGCTGCGTTTAAACAATTGAAGATCGCATTCCAGAAAAAGATCATTCCGCTTTTACAGGAATACTTTTTCGATGACTGGAATAAGATAAGGCTGGTACTGGCAGACAACCAAAAGCAAGACGACAACCTACAGTTCGTAATTGAGAAAACCGACGATTTGGATACGCTTTTTGGTAACAATCATGCTTTACGACGTCATGGTCAGCAATCGACAGCTTATGAGCTAGAAGCATTCGATCAAGAGATCTGGAATATGCCGCAGGCTTACCGCGCTATTTATCAGCCACAGCAGACCGCCCTTGATGAACAGGCTGTAAACCATGGGTGAAGTGATTTCTGTTTTTGAATATGACCTATTAGGGAGTGGAAAAGCGGCTTCAGTTGGCGCAAAGCTTGTCCCTCAACAGGTCTTTGATTATTTAGAAGAGCTTAGCCTAAACAGTATTCAAGGAAGCCAGTTTCTTAAACTCACCTCTCGCGCAGGTTTCAAATTGCTTCAGGTGCAAAACTACGCGGGGATGCTTTCCACACCTCACGGTTTCCAGCTTGAGATACTGCCCAAGGTTGGTAAAAACCTCACAGCTGCTAATGCGCGTGAAACATTGCTGACGATGCTAAGCCATCTGCCTGGGTTTCGACATATTCAAACCCAACAAGCAACTCTGCAGGCTCAGCGCGTGCCTTTGCTTGAGATTTTTATCAGTCAGTTTTTGCTTAGCGTCAGCCAATTGCTTAAACAAGGTTTACGCTCCGACTATGTGAGCGAGCAAGGTAATCTGGCTTTTATGAAGGGCAAACTGATGCTTTCTGCACAGTTGCGGCACAACGTGGTGAGTCGTCATAAGTTTTGTGTCGATTATGATAACTACATGCCGGATTGTGCAGCCAATCGGCTCTTACACTCCGCGCTAGATAAGCTTCTTAGACTGAAGTTGTCATCAGAGAATCAGCGCTGGCTTTACGAGCTGCGCTTTGCTTTTGACGGTATCCCACTTAGCCGGGATATTGAGAGTGATATAAGCAGCTTACGCCTAGAGCGTGGTATGGCTCATTACAACGAGCCAATGGCCTGGGCGCAATTGATCCTGAGTGGAATGAGCCCGAGTGCCTTGCAGGGAAATACCAAAGCAATATCACTCTTGTTCCCTATGGAAGCGGTATTTGAGTCATTTGTTGCACAAACCCTCCCCTACGAGCTTCCTCCTCACCTTAAAGTTCAGCCACAGGTTTCCACTTATTCCCTTGTTAAGCATGGACTTCACGACTGCTTTAAGCTTCGCCCAGACTTGTTGATTCAATCACGCCAACCTATTCAAACCAAAATGGTGATGGATACGAAATGGAAGCTGGTGGATAACAACCCACAAAAAAAATCACTGTATGGACTAGCGCAATCTGACTTCTATCAAATGTTTGCCTACGGCCAAAAATATCTTGATGGGACTGGTGAAATGTACTTGATCTACCCTGCGCACGACGACTTTAACCAACCGATACAGCAGCACTTTGCTTTCTCGGACACCTTAAAATTATGGGTTGTGCCATACCGGATTTCAGCAAAGCGTGGGGAGAGGATGGTGTGGGCAAGTGATGTGTCCAATATATAGTTACTAAGACATTTGGTGTGGGCCAATCCAAAACATCGAAGCTGTCTCAGATGAAGTTGGCAAGCTTGGCAGGAATCGATACTACAGACTCGTAAAGCCTTGCCGCTAGCAAGGAGCTCTCATCAAACGTACAATCAAAACCCTAAAATAGCCCTTTTCGAAAAAGAATTGCTTTTAACAGGACTCATAGTGAATAAACAACAGCTTGCGGCAAAAATCTGGGAATCTGCCAACCAGATGCGTTCTAAAATTGAAGCCAACGAATACAAAGATTACATACTCGGTTTCATCTTCTACAAGTACCTAAGCGACCAGCTGGTGCAGTTTGTCACCAGACAGGGTATGACGCCCGAAGACATCAAAGCCCTCAATGAAGAAGACGCCGACACCGTTAAATACGTTCAAGACAACCTGGGCTACTTTATTGCCTACGATAATCTGTTCTCTACATGGATTGATCCAACATCCGAATTTGATGAGTCTAACGTGCGAGATGCGCTCTCCGCCTTTAGCCGTTTGATTTCGCCAACTTACAAAAAACTGTTTGAAGGCATTTTTACTACCTTAGAAACAGGTTTAAGCAAACTGGGTGAAAGTGCTGGCAAACGCACCAAAGCCATCAGCGACTTGCTACACCTGATCAAAAGCATCCCCATGAACAGTAATCTAGGGTATGACGTCCTGGGCTACATTTACGAATACCTGATTGAAAAATTTGCCGCCAATGCGGGTAAAAAAGCCGGTGAGTTTTACACCCCTCATGAAGTCTCGGTACTCATGTCGAACATCATCGCCCATGAGTTAAAACACAAAGATACCATCAAAATTTACGACCCCACTTCCGGCTCTGGTTCGTTGCTGATCAATATCGGTGAGGCGGTCGAGAAATATGCTAAAAATAAAGACAGCATCACCTATTTCGCCCAAGAGTTAAAAGCCAACACCTACAACCTAACCCGTATGAACCTCATCATGCGAGGTATCAAAGCCAGCAATATTAAAACCCGTAACGGCGACACCCTAGAAGACGATTGGCCGTATTTTGATGAAAGCGATCCACAAGGCTCGTACTACGCCTTACATGTCGATGCTGTGGTTTCCAACCCGCCTTATTCACAAAACTGGGACCCCAGCTTTAAAGACAGCGATCCACGCTATTCACGTTTTGGCCTGGCACCTAAAACCAAAGCCGATTTTGCTTTTTTGCTGCACGATCTCTATCACCTAAAACCCGATGGCATTATGGCTATTGTGCTGCCTCATGGTGTCTTATTCCGTGGCGGTGAAGAAGGTGAAATTCGCAAGCAACTCATTGAGCAAAATCACATTGATACTGTTATCGGTTTACCGGCCAATATCTTTTTTGGCACCGGCATTCCCACTGTAATTTTGGTACTCAAGCAAAAACGCCAAAACACCGATGTATTGGTGGTCGATGCCTCCAAACACTTTATGAAAGAAGGCAAAAACAACAAACTGCAAGCCAGCGACATCAAGCGCATTACTGATGCGGTGATTAACCGCGAAAGTATCGACAAGTTCTCGCAGCTGGTGAGAAAACAAACCCTGCGCGACAACGGTTACAACCTCAACATACCGCGCTATGTAGATTCCTCTGCGGCGGCACAAAGCTGGGATTTACACGCCACCATGCTCGGCGGTATCCCCAATAGCGAAATTGCCGAGCTGCGTCATTTTTGGCAAGCTTTCCCGCAGTTGCACGATACTCTGTTTACGCCAAAATCCGCCGCTTACAGTGAGCTGACCATTGACAAGCAAGACGTCAATGCCAGTATTAGCGGGCATCCGCAAGTGATAGCGTTTATCAGCGCCTACAACCAAGCCTTCAATGACTTTGATGACCAGCTAAACACCCAGTTAATACAAAACTGGCAAAACGTACAGCGTAACCAACAAGAGGCGGTATTAAGTGCCGAGATATTTGCTCGTTTAGCCCCGATTGCCTTAATCGACAAATACCAGGCTTACCAATTTCTGAACAACCAATGGCAAATCATCAGCGCCGATCTAGAAATGATGCAAACAGAAGGCTTTGCCGCCACCAGACAAGTTGACCCTAATATTGTTATAAAGAAAAAAAAGGACCAAGAGACCGAAGTACAAGAAGGTTGGAAAGGTCACATACTGCCCTTTGATTTAGTGCAACAAACTTACTTACGTGATGATTTACAAGCCCTGGCTGCTAAAGAAACCCGCCTGGCAGAAATCGCCAGCAAGCTGGAAGAGATTTTAGAATCCCTGAGCGAAGAAGAAAAAGAACAAGATACGGTCAAAGAATGCAAAGACGGCTTTGCCAATGCCGAATTAAGCAAAGCCGCCAAGGCCTTCCTGAAAGAACAAAAAGACAGCAAAGTTAAATTTGCCGAAGACAGCTATGAAGCCAAAATCATTCGCGCGAACGAATTAATAGATGATGAAAAAGCCCTTAAAAAAGCGGTTAAAGACGCCGCCACGGCCCTGCACTTAAAAACCAAAACGACCATCGAAGCCTTAACCGATGAACAGGTGAACAACCTGCTGCACCTTAAATGGATTGCGCCATTGAGCACAGAACTTGCCGCCATGCCAAACGCCGTGATTAGGCAATTGACTAGCCAGGTGCAAGCCCTTGCCGATAAATACGCCGTCACTTACTCGAAAGTGGCTAATGAGATCAAAACCACCGAGCGAGAACTGGCGGAAATGATGGGTGAACTCACGGGTAATGAGTTTGATATGCAAGGCTTGGCAGAGCTCACCAACTTATTGAAGGGTGAATAAGATGAGTGCGGATAACAAGGTGCCAGAAATTCGGTTTAAAAGTTTTAGCGGGGGGTGGAAAAACTCGGAGCTTTCTGAACTTGCACTATTTAATCCAAAATCCGAGTTGCCTGAGAGCTTTAAGTATGTGGATTTAGAGTCTGTTAAAGGAACGTCATTAATAGGGTACAAAATTGAATCAAGAAATAGTGCACCTTCGAGAGCACAACGCCTCGCCCAAAAAGGCGATGTTTTTTATCAAACAGTAAGGCCGTACCAAAAAAATAACTACCTATTTCATTGTGTTGAAAATGATTATGTATTTTCAACTGGCTATGCCCAATTACGGCCTTATTTTAACGGCAATTTCTTGCTAAACCTTGTTCAAAGAGACTTATTTGTTAAAAGCGTGCTAAATAATTGTACAGGTACAAGCTACCCAGCGATTAATGCTTCGACCTTGGCTACTATAGGGGTAAGTTATCCAAAGAACGAGGCAGAACAAACTCAAATCGGTAACTACTTCCAAAAGCTTGATGCGCTTATCAATCAACACCAACAAAAGCATGACAAGCTCAGCAACATTAAAAAATCCATGCTGGAAAAGATGTTCCCCAAACAAGGCGAAACCATACCAGAAATCCGCTTTAAAGGGTTTAGTGGGGAGTGGGAAGAGGCCAGCTTACTCGATAGCATTGAACGGATTATTGACTTTCGAGGCCGCACTCCTAAAAAGCTAGGCTTAGATTGGAGCCCTTCAGGATACAGAGCGCTGTCGGCTTTAAATGTTAAGCAAGGCTATATTGATTTTTCAATTGATCCGCATTTTGGTGATCAAGAACTGTATGATAAATGGATGAGTGGTTCTGAACTCCATCAGGGGCAAGTACTTTTTACTACAGAAGCGCCAATGGGCAATGTAGCTCAGGTTCCGAATACTGATAAATACATCTTAAGCCAGAGAACAATCGCTTTTATAGTTAAATCAGAGATTGTTGTGGAAGATTTCCTAGCAGTGTTACTAAGGAGTTCTAAAGTGTTTCGAGAGCTTTCTGCACTATCTAGTGGTGGGACTGCTAAAGGGGTAAGTCAAAAAGTTTTAGCCAACTTAAACGTTTCTATACCCACTAATTTGGTCGAACAAACCGCCATCGGTAACTACTTCCAAAAGCTCGATAACCTAATCAACCAACACCAACAACAAATCACCAAACTCAATAACATCAAGCAGGCCTGCTTAAGTAAAATGTTTGTCTAACAGGGAGCGCCATCATGATCACCTTTAAAACCGAAGCGCAATTTGAGCAGGCTTTTATTGAAGTACTGACCCATAAGGGCTGGGAAACAGAGATACTCAAAAATAAAACCGAAGCGGATTTACTGCAAAACTGGGCAAACATTTTGTTTGAAAACAATCGTCAGCGGGATCGCTTAAACGATGTTCCGCTTACCACGACTGAAATGCAGCAAATTATTGAGCAAATCAAAGAGCTTAAAACCCCGCTCAAGCTCAACGGCTTAATTAACGGCAAAACCGTGGCGATTAAGCGCGATAACCCAGCTGATACCTTGCATATGGGCAAAGAAGTCAGCTTAAAAATATACGATCGCCAGGAAATCGCCGCCGGCCAAAGCCGTTATCAAATTGTGCAGCAACCCAAATTTGAACGCGGCAGCCCTTTACGTAATGACCGACGTGGTGATGTGCTATTACTGATTAACGGGATGCCGGTAATCCATGTAGAGCTAAAGCGCAGCGGCATTCCCGTTAGCCAGGCCGTAAACCAAATTGAAAAGTACAGCAAAGAAGGCGTATTTAGCGGCCTGTTTTCGCTCATCCAAGTGTTTGTAGCTATGGAGCCTGACGAGGCCAAATACTTTGCCAACCCAGGGCTAGACGGCAAGTTTAACCCCGACTATCAGTTTAACTGGGCCGATTTTAATAACGAACCCATGAACCACTGGAAAGACATTGCCTCTACCTTACTTTCCATCCCTATGGCGCACCAATTGATTGGCTTTTATACCGTCGCCGACGATACCGACGGCGTACTTAAGGTAATGCGCAGTTATCAGTATTACGCCGCCAATGCGATATCTGACAAAGTGGCCAAAACCAACTGGCAACAACTGGGTAGCGCTGCCAATAACCCTGATCGCCTCGGTGGTTATGTGTGGCATACCACGGGTTCGGGTAAAACCATGACCAGCTTTAAATCGGCGCAGTTGATCGCACAATCCAAAGATGCCGATAAAGTGATTTTTTTAATGGACAGGATTGAGCTGGGTACTCAGTCGCTCGCAGAATATCGCAATTTTGCTGGCGATGGAGAAGACGTACAAGCCACAGAAAATACCCATGTACTCATTACGAAATTAAAAAGCACCGCCCCCACCGATACGTTAATTGTTAGCTCCATTCAAAAAATGAGTAATATTTTTGAAGCGGTAGGCGATGAAGGCGCGGCTACAAACTCTGCGGATATTGAAAAAATTCGCGCTAAGCGTTTGGTGTTTATTGTCGATGAGGCGCACCGCTCTACCTTTGGCGACATGCTGATTATTATTAAACGTACCTTTCCGCGCGCCTTATTTTTTGGGTTTACCGGTACGCCAATTCAAGAAGAAAACGAAAAAAACGGCAATACCACCAGTACCGTATTTGGCAACGAGCTACACCGCTATAGCATCGCCGATGGCATACGCGATGGCAACGTGCTGGGCTTCGACCCTTACAAAGTTCCAACGTTTAGAGACAGTGATCTAAGACAAGCGGTAGCGTTAGAACAAGCCAAAGCCAACACGGTGATGGAGGCCATGGATAACCCAGCCAAAAAGAAAAAGTTTAACCACTTTATGAAAGATGTACCTATGGCTGGCCATAAAGACGCCACAGGCAAGTACCACAAAGGCGTTGAAGACTATGTGCCTAAAAGCCAATATTTAAGCGATACTCACCAAACCAAAGTGGTGGAAGATATTCTGCATAAATGGTATGTACTCAGCCAAGGCAATAAATTCCACGCCATCTTGGCTACTAACAGTATTGCCGAAGCCATTGACTATTATCGTCATTTAAAAGCCGCTAAACCTGAAATTAAAGTATCGGCCCTGTTTGACCCGAACATTGATAACGACGGCAGTGGCGACCGTGGCCCCACCTTTAAAGGCGATGGCCTGGAAGAAATTATGGTCGACTATAACGCGCGTTATGGCCAGGATTTTGATTTTGCCCGCCATGCAGCCTTTAAAAAAGATTTAGCGGCACGCCTTGCCCATAAAAATCCCTACGAGCGCATTCATACCGAGCCTTCAAAGCAATTAGATTTACTGATTGTTGTAGATCAAATGCTTACTGGCTTTGACTCTAAATGGCTTAATACCTTGTATTTAGACAAGGTGATTAGATACCAAAACATTATTCAAGCGTTCTCACGCACCAATCGCTTGTTTGGTCCCGACAAACCCCACGGCATCATCCGTTATTACCGATATCCACACACCATGGAGCAGCACATTAACGATGCGGTAAAACTGTATTCCGGCGACAGACCTATCGGTTTATTTGTTGATAGGTTAGAAAGCAATCTTAAAGCCATGAATGAATTAGTAGTGGAAATTACCGAGCTGTTTGTCAGTACGGGTGTTGAGAACTTTGAAAAACTGCCAGACGATATAGAAGCCTGTGCTCAATTCGCCAAATTATTTAACACCTTTAGCCAACATCTGGAAGCGGCTAAAGTACAAGGTTTGCATTGGGAACAATCAGTCTATTCCTTTACTGAAAATGATGTAGAACATGAAGTAATGCTGACCATAGACGAACAAACTTACCTGGGCCTGGTCCTGCGTTACAAAGAATTGGTAGGCAAAAGTGATAGCGGTAGTGCAAGTGGCGACGATGTGCCTTTTGATATCAGTGGTTATTTAACTGAAATAGATACCGGTAAAATCGATGCTGACTATATGAACAGCCGCTTTGATAAATTTTTAAAAGAGCTGCACATACACCAAGACTCTACGAGCATTGAAACCACATTAAATGAGCTGCACAAGTCGTTTGCATCGCTCACCCAAAATGAGCAAAAGTACGCAAAACTCTTCTTGCACGACTTGCAGCGCGGCGATGCGCAGTTAATTGAAGGCCATACTTTTAGAGACTACATCAACACCTACAAAGATAACGCTGAAAATGCACAATTAAACGCAGTTGTTAATGCTCTTGGTTTAGATAAAGGGCTAATCATCGCATTAGTGGCTGATAGTGTTAATGATAAGAATCTCAACGAGTTTGGTCGCTTCGACGCATTAAAAGATTCGGTAGATAAGGCAAAAGCCAAGATCTATTTTGAAAAACAAGACGGCGTAATCTTACCTCCATTTAAGTTGAATATACGTATTGATCAATTTTTAAAGCAGTTTATTTTTGCACAAACGGATGATTTCTTAAGTGACGGTGATGTTGTTGATGTCGTGACGTAATGGACGCCCCTCAGCGTAAGTCCTGTTACACTTACGCTGAGGACTCTTTTTTAGGATGTATCAACAAAAACATGCCATCTCCATCTACTAACGAGTATTCCTTTTCTTCTGGTTTTGCCGAACGCACCTTGGTATCAGTCAGGGACATGATGGTATTCCTTCCATAGGCTACCATGAGTATATAAGCATTACCGAACCAGCATATATACTCGGTTCTATAATCATAAGCATGTTGATATGGGTTAACTTAGATTAACGTCAGGTGTGTGAAAAAGCGGAGCAAAAACTTGTGGATACTGGATTTCAGACACAAAAAAAGCCGCCCTTAAGCGACTTATTTGCATCGTATGGTGCCGAAGGCCGGACTCGAACCGGCACGTATTTCTACGGTTGATTTTGAATCAACTGCGTCTACCGATTTCGCCACTCCGGCACGGAAGGGATGCGGAAAACGTTGTGGATTATACCGTTAAGGGCAAGCTGCGCAACCCCAATTGATGGGCTTGTGCGCTAACCGATGAAAAAACCAGCGGGCAGCACTTCAGGAAGCGCAATGCACCAATCTCATCAGCTTGTAACTCGCGCTTTAACGCCCTAACCCAAACCTTCCCTGCCCCAAACGCAACAGGGCCAGCCTTTCGGCTGGCCCATCCTGGCGTTGTGAATCAAAGCCGCTCATTTACCCGGGATCAGTGGGTATGGTCGTAGTCACGCTGTTTCAGCTTATCTTCTACTTTATCTTTCGCTTCACCGACTTTATTGCTGACTTTGTCAGTCATGCTCGGTTTGCCATCACGCGTTTGCGCTGCGGCAGTGGTATTTCCCGTAGTGTTGACGCCTGTGGTTGAGGCTGCTGCTGCCGGTTTCGCAGTAACATCATCATTAACAGAAGTATTTACGCCGCTGTTCAGGGTATTTTGATTCATACCGCTTCTGCCGAGATTGGCATTAGTGCCGGTCGGCGACAGTGCACGCTCGTTCATCTCTGGCGTGGTTCGGTCAATATCCACTTCCTGACGACGTACGGTATCATTCACGGTCTCAGTGCGTTCATTGGTATCAGTACGCACCACAACCTCTTCTTTCACACGTGCCGTCTTGTTGATTACCGGCTGCTCATGCGATTCGGCAATCTCAACGGTTTTCTCGGTCCAGTCGACTTCGCCCAAATAAGCTGGCTCATCAATGGCGCGACGGAATACGTCGGCGTGCTGCTCATGCAGAGATACATCTTCGGAAACCTGATCGGTAACGGTATAACGACGTACACGAGTCGAACCTTCGCTTACCAGACGTTTACCTACTTCGATCTGCTCTTCCGCCAGACGCAAGATCTCATCTTCCGTCTCATCACCGGTCAGAGAAGTACGCACCGGCTCTTCGTAACGGTCATCGGTTTCACCGGCAAAATTACGATTGGTTACGGACGCCTCTCTTTCACCCGTCATCAGTTCGCGCTCTGACGGATCGGTAAGAGAACTTTTCATCCTTTCTGGCATATCTACCGAGTCATGGGAATGAAGAATGGTCATCGCTTTAGCCAGATTCTCTTCCTCGGTACGCAGCGTCAGTACCACACCGCCTTTATCCATTGCTTTGCTATAAACATCTGCCTGGTCTTTATCTACCGTGTCGCCAAACAGACGCTGCCAGATGCTTGGATGACGGATTGCTTTACCTTCTGACTGCAAACGATCACCACTAATCAAACTAATGTCCCGATCGGGAAAACCAGCTTTTGTGAGATTTCTTTTCGCGGCTTCAGCCTGCATTGCAGAATCGAACAGGGTTACGATTTTTTCATGTGCCATGATAAATTCCTCTCTTTATTGGTTAATTACCGATCGTCGTCTTTCTCCACTTTCACATGCTGTTTACGTCGTGTTACCACCTCCTGAAAAGGCACGGACTCTTGTACCTTTCGAATGTGCAACTCTTCCTTAAGTACCAGCTTGCGTATTACTTCAACTTCTTCTTCTACGACCGGGACAATCAATACACCGTCTTCTTCCCGAATGTCCGGCATTGACTCCACGCGCTGCGCTTTTGCCACATGCTCCACTTCAACTTTTTCCTTGTTGAGCAGCGTATTGATCACTTCGTCATGCTCTGACGTGAATCGGGTCACGGTGACGCGGCCATCCACAACCTTCTGCTTACTCAACGTCACCTGCTCTTCTGCAAGCTTGAGCACTTCTTCCGCAGCTGTATTGTGTTCCGGCTGACCGGCCATAATTTCTCCCGTTTCCCGGTTAATAATAGAATATTTTTCTCAACGTTCTTGCTGAAATAAATATTCGCCATAAGTACGTTACACAGTGATTAATGGTAGCTAAAAACCACAGCTTGTCAGGCAGAAATAATAATTTTTTAAGCGCAGCGGAAATATTTAACCAAAAAGTCATTGCGCTTCTCCAGGCTATTTTCGGCTGTTGATAATTTATTATCCGCGAAAGAAATCAATGCTAAAACCCTGATAAAAAACAACAATTATTAAGATACAGTGACTTCAATTTATGCCCACCTAATCCAGCGGCGGCCAGGGATTCGTTCAGAAATCCCCCACGCATCTTTACTTTTCCCAGGATAAGAAAAAATAGTTTTTACCGCCCAATGAATAAATATTAAATAATGTTTCAGAGTAAAATTTTTTATTAATCGAGTCGGATAAGACACTGATATTTTGCAGATAACAAACAAACGAAGCCGAATTAAATCCTGAACTGGTAGCGGAGCGATACAGAATAATCTCAAAGCAGGCGCTAAGCTAAATCAATACCGGAACTTTATCCACTCAGACTTCTCTTAAGCAAGGCTGATAATGATCGAGTACGTAATAACCGAGGTTGACATGAATAAAGCGACACAACGCATGATTTGGGGATGGGGAGTCGCAGCGGCGCTGGTAGCCGGTAGCGCATCAGCGGCAAGCTGGCAGGATCAGCTAAACAGCGCGGCAACGCAGCTCAGCCAGCAGAACAACAGTACCACGGCGGGCGGCGCGCAGCAGAACGGCGGGATGTCGCTCTCATCGCTGACCGGCCTGCTGAACGGCGGCGACAAAGCGGTAAGCTCTACCAGCATGACCAATGCGGCGGGCGTGATGCAATATTGCGTTGAGCATAACGTGGTGAAAAACAATGTGCAGTCGGTGAAAGATCAGGTACTGAGCAAACTCGGCCTGAGCAGCGAAACCGCACAGGATCAGAAAACCGATTACCAGCAGGGGATCGCGGGTCTGCTGAACACCGGCAACGGCCAGCAGCTTAATCTGCAAAGCCTGGGTAATACTCAGATAGGCGAAAAGCTGAAGACCAAAGCGTGCAACGTGGTGCTGAAGCAAGGTAAAAACTTTATCTCCTGATAAGGTTGCAGCAATGATTGCGGATTGTTTGAAGAATCCATAACGATTAACGTGCCGGTGTACAACGTACCCGGCACGTTAACGTTGGGGCATTAGTGAGTAAAACCGGTAACGGGACTGACTAATGTTTGTTCATTTCTGCTGTGGTAAGGTGCTGCAACTTATTTTCACGTCAGGGATGATGATGGAGACTCACTTTTCGCCCGTTCCCCATGACGGACTGTTTAAAACCTTTCTGACCCATACGGCCACGGCGCAGGATTTTCTCACCTTTCATCTGCCGCCCGGACTGCTTAAGGTGTGCAACCTTGATACGCTCCGGCTGGAGTCGTGCTCTTTTATTGAGGAAGATCTGCGTCCTTACTTTGCCGACGTGCTTTACTCGCTGAAAACCGCGCGGGGTGACAGCTACGTTTATACCCTGATTGAACATCAGAGCAGCCCGGACAAACATATGGCTTTTCGGCTGATGCGCTATGCCATCGCGGCGATGCAACGCCATCTGGACGCAGGGCATACGCAGCTGCCGCTAGTGATCCCGCTGCTGTTCTGTCATGGCCGTGCCTCGCCCTGGCCCTGTACGCTGAACTGGCTCGATCTGTTCAGCGAGCCGGATCTGGCGCGCCAGCTCTACAGCAACGCTTTTCCGCTGATCGACGTGGGCGCAATGTCAGATGACGTGATTATGCAGCACCGGGCAATGGCTATACTGGAGCTGATGTTCAAGCATGTCCACAGACGCGATCTGGCGGAGTTAACGGATCCGCTAGTTAAGCTCATGTCAGCGGAATACAATACGTCCGAACAGCGTGACGCATTAATGCATTGGGTAATGCAGAACGGCGACAGCGCTCGACCAGAGCTTTTTTTACAGACGCTGGCGCGTCGATTGCCGCAACACAGAGAGGTGTTTATGACTATTGCAGAAAGACTGGAACAGAAAGCGCGTCTTGAAGGTAAGCAGAGCGCCCGAATGGAAATTGCCCAGGCGTTGCTGCGCAAAGGTGTGGAACCTGTCGTTGTGATGGAAACCACCGGACTGACAAAAGAAGAACTGGCAAAAATTCAGCACTGAAAAACGTCTCTCAGCTGACAACACATTCTGCGCGCCGGGCAGGCGCACAGATGATTAAGGCGGCGCTACAGCTGTAAGCGCGGCAGCCAGGCCGCGCCGCGTACGCCGCTGGAATCGCCATGTATCGCCTGACGAATCGGCGTATTGCATTCCCCGCCGAATACCCACTGCGGCAGCAGCGCGGGCAGCGTCTGGTAGAGACGGCTGACGTTGCTCATCCCGCCGCCCAGCACGATAACGCCGGGATCGAGGATATTCACCACGCCTGCCAGCGCCTTCGCCAGGCGTGATTCATAAAGATGCAGCGCCTGCTGCGCCGTGGCGTCGCCGCGATCGGCCAGCGCCATAATCTCATGCCCCTTTAACGCCTCGCCGCTCAACCGTTTATAGGTGATCTCGAAGCCGGTGCCGGAAATAAACAGTTCATTACAGCCGCGCTTGCCGCAGTAACAGGGCACCTCATCGGCGTAACGCTGCTCCTCCCGATCTGGCCAGGGTAAAGGATTATGTCCCCACTCGCCGCATACGCCGTTATCACCACTATAGACGCCGGTATTTACCGCGATGCCGCCGCCGCAGCCGGTGCCGATAATCACCGCAAACACCACTTTCACGCCTGCGCCTGCGCCGTCAGCCGCTTCCGAGATGGCGAGGCAGTTAGCATCATTAGCGATCGCGATCGGACGTCCCAGCAGGATCTCCAGATCCTGATGCATCGGCTGGCCGTTAAGCCATACCGAGTTAGCGTTTTTCACCCGCTGCGTCAGTCCTGATACTGTACCCGGAATGCCGATGCCGACGCTGCCGTGCTGACCCGTCTCCCGCTCGGCCAATAGCACCAGATCGGCAATGGTACGCAGCGTGCCGTCGTAATCATTTTTAGGCGTGCCGACGCGGTGGCGAAAAAGCTCTTTCCCCTGGTCATCGAGTGCGATGACCTCAGTTTTGGTGCCACCTAAATCGATACCGATCATCATGACGCGTTCCTCCTGCTGGCAAAATGCGCTTTAAGCTGTGAAAAGATCCCGCGAAACACCACGATGCCGATAATGATCGCCCCCCAGGTGGCGGTGATCGTAAAGGGATCGAGGCGCAGCAGGTTAAGGCCGCTGGAGATCATCTGCAAAATAATCACCGCCAGCACCACGCCGGAAACGCGGCCAAAGCCGCCAAACGGACTCACCTTGCCCAGAAAAGCGGCCAGTACCGCTACCAGCAAATAAGAGTCGGCGTAGCTGGCCTTTACCGAATTTAACTGCCCTACCATCACCAGCGAGGTGAGTGCGGCAAAGGCAGAGGAGAAGATATACTGCATTACGGTGATCTTCACCAGACTGACGTTGGCGTACTGCGCTGCCGTGGGGTTCGATCCCATCATGTAGAGGCTGAAGCCAAAGCGCGTTTTGTTCAGGATGATGGAGGCGATTACGCTGGCGACGATAAACAGGAGCAGCGCGTTGGGCACGCCAAAGCTGACGCCGTTACCGATATTCAGCAGAGTGTCGGGAAAACCAGAAAGGGTGTAGCCCCGGGTAAACACTACGTTCAGCCCGGCGATCAGGGTCATGGTGCCGAGCGTCACCAGAATATCGGGGATCTTCAGCAGCGAGATCAGCAGCCCGTTCACCACCCCCACCAGCACGCAGGTGAGAAACCCCAGCAGCACCGCCAGCAGCACCAGTTCAATGCTGGCCAGCTTCATGCCCTGCGCCGAAAACTGTTGCAGACACAGGGCGATAATAATGCCGTTCAGGTTGGCGGTGGCGATAATCGAGAGGTTAATCCCGCCGGAGAGCATGGAAATCATCATGCCGATCGCCAGCAGGCCAACGATCGGCAACTGATAGGCCATCGAGATCAGATTCTGGCTGCGGATAAACTTCTCGCCGTTTAATACAAACATCAGCACAAACACGCCGATCAACACCAGGTAGAGCGACAGGTTCTCTGCCACTACCGCGGTAAGCCGCAGCCGCGCAGGCGTATAGGTTTTCATGGTTTTGCTCCTCATTGTTCCACCAGCACCCTTACCTGCGCGCGTTTCTGGCGCAGCAGCTGTAGCGCGTTAAGCACCACGCTGAACAGGATCACCAGCCCGGTAAACACGTTGTAGTAGTAAGGAGAAACTTTCAGCAGCGTCAGGCTGTTGCTGAGAATGGCAAACAGCAGCACGCCAAGCAGCGTGCCGGGAACGCTGCCGCGCCCGCCGGTGACGGAAGCGCCGCCCAGCACCACGGCGGCGATCACCTGTAGCTCGGAGCCAACAATGGAGTTCGGGATCACCGTCTGGACAATCGATACCTGAATAATGCTGGCAAAGCCGGAGATGGCACCGACGAAGGTATAGATAAACAGCGTGGTGCGCCGCAGATTAAAGCCGACGCGCTCCGCCGACAGCGGATTGCCGCCCACGGCATAAATACTGCGTCCCAGCACGGTATGCTTCAGGAACAGATGGAGAAAAATCGCCAGCAGGAACCACAGGCAGGTAATCAGGCTCAGGCCGTACCAGGCGCCATTCGCCGCCTGCAACGGGAAAATTTTTATCTCCGCCAGGCTCAGCAGCGAGGGGGGAATGTCGTAGATCAGATCGCCCTGCGTTACCACATAGAGCGCGCCATAGAACAGGCTGTTGGTGGCGATGGTGACGATAATGGCGGTGATTTTGAAATAGTAAATAATCACCCCGTTCAGCAGCCCCATCAGCGCGCCCAGCACCAGGCTGCACAGAATCGCCAGCCAGATATTGTCCAGTCCCAGCTGCAAAAACCAGAACACCACCACGTACTGCACCACCTGAGCGATGGCGGTAAAAGAGACGTCAAAGCCGCCCGACAGCAGCACCAGCAGCACGCCGAGGGCAAAAATCCCCAGCACCGTCCAGGACTTCAGCAGGCCGGTAAGATTATCGAAGGTCATAAAGGTGGGGTTAATGCTGGTAATGACGATCGACAGCACCACGATCATCACCAGCAGCAGCGTCTCCCTGGCCTTCAGGTATTTCATGAAATCCATGGCAGCCTCCTCAGGCGAACGTCACAGCTCCAGTTCATGTTGCAGTGCATCGTTATCGATCTCATCGCTTCGCCAGCTTTTGCCCAACCTGCCGCGCCGCATCATAATGATGCGATCGCAGTTCGCCAGCAGTTCAGGCAGCTCGTCGGAGATAAAAATGATCCCCATCCCCTCTTCCGCTTTCGCCTTTACCGTCTGGTAGATGTAGCTTTTTGCGCCCACGTCGATGCCCACCGTCGGGCTGTCGAGGATAAACACCTGTGGCTTCATCGCCAGCCACTTCGCCAGCACCACCTTCTGCTGATTGCCGCCGGAGAGCATCCGAATCGGCTGGTCCTGACTGCCATATTTCACCTGCATGCCCTTGAGCAGTGCTTCTACGGTGGCGCGCATTTTGCTGCCGTTCAGCAGGCGCAGCGGCGAAAGATAGTGATCGAGGGTGCAGATAGCGGCATTGGCGGCGATGCTCTGCTCCATTACCAGCCCCTGCGCCAGCCGATCTTCCGGTACGTAGGCGATGCCCTGCTTTACCGCATCATTGATGGTGTTCAGCCGCACCGTCCGCCCGTTCAGGCGTACCTCGCCGCTCTGCGCCGGTTCCACGCCAAACAATGCCATCGCCAGCTCGGTGCGCCCGGCGCCGAGCAGTCCGGCAATACCCAACACTTCCCCTTTATGCAGGTCGAAGCTGATATCCTGGAAGCTGTTGCGCTTGCTCAGGTTGCGTACGCTGAGCAGCACCTCGCTGGTGGCGCAGGAGGCACGCGTTTCGTAGGTTAAGGCGTAGCCCAGCATCATCGCCTCGATATCCGCGCTGGTGAGCTGCCCGGTGGGCTTACAGTCGATCACCTTGCCGTCGCGCATCACGGTGACGCGATCGCCGATCTCCAGCAGCTCATTGAGCTTGTGGCTGATAAAAATAAAGGCGATGCCCTGGCTTTTCAGCTGGCGCAGAATGGTGAACAGGTTGTTGATTTCGCTGCGCGTCAGCGCGGTGGTGGGCTCATCAAGAATAATCAATTTCGATTCATTGACCAGCGCGCGGGCAATCGCCACCAGTTGCTGTTTAGCGATGGGCAATTCATCCACGGTAGCGTTGAGATCGAGGCGAATACCAAGCTGGTCGAGAATACGTTCAACCTTATCGCGATAAGCGCTGGCGCGCACCAGCGACGTTTTATCATTTAGCATCTGGCTGATATAGATATTTTCCAACACCGTCAGGTTAGGAAACAGCGACAGATCCTGATAGATAATGCCGATCCCCTGCCTTACCGCTTCGATAGCGTTATAGCGCTGCATCGGCTGATTTTTGATGGTCAGCGTGCCGCGATCCCGTTCCAGCACCCCGGCGATAATTTTCATCAGCGTCGATTTACCGCAGCCGTTTTCCCCTACCAGCCCATGGACTTCACCTTCATTGATATCAAAGCTGACGTCGTTTAGCGCAGTGACGCCGCCAAATTTTTTGGTGATCTTATCGACGGCAAGAAATTGCATAATGCCCTCCTCTTATCCTCCTCCCGCCAGCGGGAGGAGGGAGTCGCTGTCAAAAGTTATACTGACCCATATTCTCTTTGGTCACCGTCAGCGGCTTATCAAAAATGATGTTCTGTCCATTGATAGCTGGCTTACCCAGCCCCGGTATTTCCAGTCCCTGTTTGATCTGATCCTTTTTGCCGTCCAGCACCATTTTCGCGACATAGGCCATGGCATAGGAGGCTTCGCCCGGACTCCAGAGAATCGATTCGGTAATGGAGCCATCTTTCAGGAAAGCGGCGCTCTCTTTCGGCGAGGTAGTGCCAATAACGGTGAGTTTGCCCACCAGTCCTTTTTCACGCAGCGCCTGAGCGGCGCCCGGCGCGCCCTGGCTGCCAAACGCCAGCACGCCTTTCAGGTCGGGATAAGTAGAGAGCAGTTCGAGGGTTTTCTGGCGCGCCGCATTGCGATCCTCGCTGACCGGGAAGCGATCGGCCACCAGCTTCATCTCCGGATACTTCTCTTTCATCTCTTTAATCGCCGCATCCGCCCAGACGTTGTGCGCCGGTACGGTGAGCGAGCCGACATAAATAGCAAACTCCCCTTTGCCGCCGGCGTGTTTGGCAAACTCGTCCATCATGTAGCGACCAAACTTATCGTTTTCGATCATCTCCACATCGTAATCCGCGCCGGGCTGATTCACGGACTCATGGGTGATCACCACGATTTTCTGCTGGCGCGCGCGGTTAAACACCGGCTCCACCGAGCTGGCGTTGTTGGGCACCACCAGCAGCGCGTTGGCGCCTTGGGTAATGCTGTCCTCGATAATGCGCACCTGCTGCGCTTCGTCAGCCGAGGCTGGCGCCTGCTGGTAAGCATCGATATCAAAATCCTTCGCCGCTTTTTTCAGGCCGGTTTCATAGTCGTTAAACCAGGCGGAGCGCAGTTTTGGAATGCCGACCATGGAGTACTGTTCGGCCGCCACGCTGAGGGTAGAACTACAAAGTGTGGTTACGCCGAGCAGCAGCGCCAACGTCAAAGAGTGTCGCGTTTTCATCAGGCTATATCCTTAGTACAGGGAAGGTTCAGGCGGGGTAGCGCCGTTCTGGTTCGGGAATTGAGCCGGCATTGCCAATCTCAATGACTGCACCCTGAAAACGTTCCTCGGTATCGAGGTAATAAAAGACGTCATCGCCGATATTGCCGCTCTGCACCACCTCATAACCACGCGCCTTGTAGGTTTCCAGCGCCTTGTCGCAGTCGGCAAAGTAGAGCTTCATGTGATGCAGACCGTAGCCGTGCTTCTCGATGTATTCGTCATAAATGCTGTAGCCGGAAACCGGCTGCATCAGCTCCATTTGTACGCCGTTGATCCAGCAGACGGCGATTTGGTAGACATGTTCGGCAGGCTGGCCGCGATAGCGCGAGTCGTTCACGTTATGCGGACCGTAGGTATAGACATCCCAGGGACCGATGTTGAACGCTTCCCAGTAATGCTGCATGGCGGCGTCGAGATCGGACACCAGATGAGCGATTTGGATAATGTCACCGTCTTTCATGGTCTTACTCTCCCGGATCAAGCAAATTTATGCGGCAAGCCTTCCAGATTGGTATGGCTGGCTTTCATCGCCTCCATGGAAATCTGGCGCTTCTCAATCAGCATCATGGTGACGATATCGGTGAATAGCAGCAGCGCCTGCTCCAGCAGCGTGGACATCGGCTGAATAGAGGGGATCTCCTGATCGCCGCCGAAAATCTGGCCGGGCACGCGCACCGCAAGGTCAGCGTATTGCCCATGTTCGTTCTCCGGATGAGCGGTCAGCAGCACAATGCGCGCGCCCGCTTCTTTCGCCAGCTTGATGATGTTCAGCTCAACGTTGGTTACCGCACAGTGCACAATCAGCAGATCGCCTTCGCCGAGATACGGAGAGGTCGTGTCGTAGACCACATAGCTGTCGAAGCCCATGTGTTTCAGGCGCATGGCGAAGCCGCGCACCGACAGCTGCATACGCCCCATGGCATAGAGCTGAATAGTTTTTGCCTGGCAGATTTCGTCCATCAGCTGCTCAATCTGCTGTGGATCGACTGCCATCAGCGTGTCGCGGTTTTCGTTAATCACTTTATCAACGAGCGCCTGGTATTGTGACATGTGCAACTCCTCAGTTTGGGTCTGTGACGGGAGAGAGCAGGATTTATTTTTTACAAATTTGTAAAGTAAACTGTGTGATAACTGAGGCTTACCTTACGCAACATTTTTCCTGTTTCTTTTGGTTTTGATCACATTTATTGATCAATGCGATCACTACTTAGTCACATCATGGCGAATAAGTGAGCTTGATCACAAGGATGAGACAGGAGGCTGCGTTATCTTGCGGTTGAAGATTGAGGGAAGAGAAGCCAGGCTTACTGCGGCGAGCCAGCGATTAATTTACAAATTAGTTAAATATTCCGCCGTCTTGATTTTACTTATTATCTTTTTTAATGTGTTCCAGCGTCATCTATGCAAGATGGGGCCGAAATACGCCGGATAAGGATGGGCGCAAAGGAGAGGATAACATTCACCATGGCAAAATCGGGCAAGCTTGAGCGGATCTATCAGGATCTTGAACAACGGATTCGCACCGGGTTCTACACTCAGGGCGAGCGTTTGCCCACTGAAGTGAACCTGTGCGCCGAGTTCGCGGTATCGCGCCCTACGCTGTCACGCGCCCTGACCCGCCTGCGCGAGCAGGGTTTCATCAGCAGCACGCAAGGCTCGGGGCACTACGTGACTTTTGCCAGCGAACCGCGGCCCGCCGCCCTTGAGGAGCCGCTGGCGCTGGGGATCCTGTCGCCGCGTATGGAAGCCAACGAAAGCGGCTTTCTGTTTGAGCAGATCTTTAAATCAATCGCTACCCTCTCGCAAAGCTTCAATTTCGATCTGGTCTGGAATGGCGTGATGACGCTCGGCGCGGGTGCGACGCGCCAGGCCATCATCAGCAAAATCGACAATGTGATCGAACGCTACCTGCGCAGCAGCGTAAAAGGCGTTTTCTTTATTCCGATCGAGTTTCACCCTTTCGCCGCCGGGATTAACCAGCTGATTCTCAGCAAGCTGGATCGCTACGGTATCGGCGTGGTGCTGCTAGACAGCGATGTCGCCTGCTGGCCCGCGCGCAGCCGCTGGGATTTGATCGGCATTGATAACGTGGCGGCGGGCATGGAGGTCACGCGCCATCTGCTGCATCAGCAGCCCAGGCGCATCGATTTTCTCTGTGAACGCTTTTCCGCCAACACCGTGAGCATGCGTCTGATGGGCTACCGGCTGGCGCTGCTGGAGGCGGGACTCACGCCAAACGCCGCATGGGAACATGAAGGCGAGCTGAACGATATGCCGTTTGTGGTGCAGTTACTTAACAACGGCGCGCAGGATATCGTCTGCGCCAACGACTTCACCGCCATGAAGCTGCTGGCGGTGTGCGCCCAGCAGGGGGTAAAGGTCAACGTGGTGGGCTTTGATGATAACGAATACTCCGCGCTGCTCGGCATTCCGCTTACTACCTATAAACAGCCTTTTAGCGACATCGCGCGCAACGCAGTGCTGACGATGCTGAACCGCTTGCAGTTTCCGCAGGATAGCGCGCGCCATCTCACTTCGCCCGGTGAGCTGATTGTGCGCGCCTCTTGCGGCACGCGACTCCCGGCCTGAAACCCCAGGCCGAACGCCTGGCTTTTTTCCGTCTCATCCGGGCTGAACTGTTTATCTTCTGTCGGCAGAGCTATAGTGACCTTTTCGCACATACAGGATGGACAACATGAAAGGCATCACCTATATCGGCATTTACTTCGATCCGGACCTGGTTCAGGTTGGCGTCCATCAGCCTGACGGCACTTTCAACAAACATACTTTTGCCTATGACGAAGCGATCACCGACGAGATTGAGGCCTGGCTGGCGGCCTTTACGCCTGCCACTACCCATATCTGCCTGATTGAAAACGATACTGCGGCCATGCTGGCCGATGAGCTGGCGGACAAGAATTACCATGTTTTCCAGATCACCTTCCATGAGCTGATCAGCTGGTTCGCCGCCACGCCTCCGTCTACGCCGGACGGGACGCCGGTGAAAGCGATGATCCGCTATCTGCAAAGCGAAAATCCTGAACGTTACGTGTCACGTACGCCACAGCTTGAAGCGCTGTTTGCCCTGCTTGACGAACTGGAAGCGTTTGAAGATGCCAACGAAGAGGAAGAGGAAA
Source organism: Pantoea osteomyelitidis (assembly GCF_044342975.1). Taxonomy (NCBI): domain Bacteria; kingdom Pseudomonadati; phylum Pseudomonadota; class Gammaproteobacteria; order Enterobacterales; family Erwiniaceae; genus Pantoea; species Pantoea osteomyelitidis. The sequence continues at coordinate 241,416 of NZ_JBGFSN010000003.1, read as the reverse complement.
GTTTGTTGTCGGCTGAGACGCTGCATATGTACCGCAACAAAGGTCTCAGCATCAGCGAGATTGTCGACCGACGTATGAACGAACTGCACGAGCTGATCCGCGAGCACCTGATGATCTATCCCGAACTGATGACGCCGGAGCTGTTTCAGGAATTTTTCCCGGACGTGATCGATGCGCTGGAGCAGCCAAAGCACTGATCGCGAGGCAGAAACCAGGCCGGAATGATGGCAATCTGGCAGGAAGGTAAAGAGTGGCGAAGAAAAAAGGGGCGAACGATCGCCCCTTCTGCTTTATGGCCTTTACTCGCCGTGCTTCAGCGATTTGCGTACGTCAGCCACCTGCTCTTTGGTGACTGCCGCTGCGCTGTTGTTCCAGCCCTGACGCACGAAGGTGGCCAGCTGCGCCACTTCGTCATCGCTCAGACGCTGACCAAAGCCCGGCATCGCCAGTGTGGAAGGCGCTTTCGCCGTGGAGGGCTGCTGCGCGCCTTCCAGAATGGTGTGAATCAGACCGGTTGGATCGTTGGCGTTAACGATGGTCGCCTGATCCAGCTGCGGGAAGACGCCCGGCGCGCCTTTACCGGTGACAAAGTGGCAGGCGCCGCAGTTGTCGAGGTAAAGACGTTCGCCCGTGGTCAGGTTCTTCGCCGCGGTCAGTTTCGCTTCCGTGGCCTGTGCCGCCTGTACGTTATACGCCTGTAACGGCGGGTTGCCGCCAAGGAACTTCAGGTAAGCGGCCACGGCTTTCAGATCGGCATCGGTCATGTGCGAGCTGCTGTGCTCAATCACCGACTTCATCTCGCCGCCCACTGCTGCTTTGTCGTTACGTCCGGTTTGCAGGTAATCGACAATCTCCTGCTCGCTCCAGCGCGGCAAGCCACGCAGTGACGGCACGTCCCAGTCGTTCAGGCTGCCGCCAGCAAGAAATTGATCGTCGCCGCTGTCGAGCGCCTTCTCGTTCATGCCGATGCCGCGCGGCGTATGGCAGCTGCCGCAGTGACCCAGGCTCTCAACGATATAAGCGCCGCGGTTCACCTCTTCCGACGCGCCGCCAACAGGCTGGAACGGTTTGTCAGAAGCGAACGCCCAGTTCCAGAAGCGCATGCCCCAGCGCTGGCTGAACGGGAAGCTCAGTTTGGTTTCCGGCGGCTGTTCCGCGCTCGGCTTCACGCCCTTCATAAAGTAGACGTAGAGCGCGTGCATATCGGCATCGCTGATTTTGGCGTAGTCCGGGTAAGGCATCGCCGGATAGAGGCGCGAGCCGTCCGGTAATACCCCTTTGCGCACCGCGTCAGAGAACTGTTGTTCGCTGTAGTTGCCAATGCCGTGCTCTTTGTCTGGCGTGATGTTGGTCGAGTAAATCGTGCCAAGATTCGAATCAATCGCCAGACCGCCGGAATAGTCCGGCTTGTTGGGCAGCGAGTGACACGCCATACAGTCGCCGAGGCGCGAGAGGTACTCGCCCTGCTTAATCAGCTGACCTTCATCTTCCGCCTGTGCCTGCAGGGCAAAACCGCTGGCCAGCAGCAAGGCGTTCGCAATTAATAAAGGCTTAAGATTCAACATTTTCATGCGCTTACACCTGTACCAGTGGACCGGGGTTTTTCAGATAGCGATCTTTGATCGCCTGTGCCGCCATCAGGGTAATGGCACCGATGGTATCGGTGGGGTTCGCCTGGAAGTTCTGCGGGAAGGCGTTGCCGCCCGGTACAAAAACGTTATGCACGTCCCAGCTCTGCAGATATTTGTTAAGCGCCGAGGTTTTCGGGTTATCGCCCATCACCGCCCCGCCCACATTGTGGGTAGAGACATATTTGGTCAGATCAAAGTCTGCGCCCATCGGCAGGAAGCTCATGCTCATGCTGTCCGGGTTCAGCTCTTTGGCGATGTCGCCGACGATCCCTTTCAGATGTTGCTGTAACTTCAGCTCGTTCTCTTTCCAGTTAAAGGTCATGCGCAGCAAAGGCAGACCGTGGTGATCGGTGTAGTGCGGATCGAGATCGAGGTAGATGTCACGGTAAGACTGACAGGTAGTGGTGATGCTGATCTTCATGGAGTGGCCGTACCACTCTTCCATCCCCTCTTTCCATCCTGCGCCCCAGGTCGGCGTGCCTTTTGGCAGCGAGGTGCCGATCGGCGTGCCGGTGGACTGAGAACTGTGGATCTTCGCGCCGCCGAGGAAGCCCAGCGACGGGCCATCAAAGTTGCCCGGAGAAATGTCGTTGAACATCTGGCCGGTTGCGCCAGCAGTCGCAAACGGGTTGAAGTTCTTGTCTTTGAAGAACAGCGTCGCGCCGCCATTGGAGAGGAACGCGTAGTTACGTCCTACCACACCCTCTTCGGTGATCGGGTTGTACGGCTTGCCGATACCGGAGAGCAGCATCAGGCGCACGTTATAAAGCTGGAAGCTGCTCAGCACCACAATTTTCGCTGGCTGGAAGCACTCGTCGCCATTCTCGTCGATATAGATCACCCCTTTCGCGGTTTTCTTATCGTCGTGCAGCAGCACTTTGATCACTTCTGCATGCACTTCATAAGAGAAGTTCGGCATGCGCTTCAGCGCATCCATCACAGCCGTCTGCGGTGAGGCTTTCGAGTAGTTCAGGCAAGGGTACTTACTGCAATAGCCGCAGTAGTTACAGGGCGCAATCTGGTTGCCATACGGGTTGGTCCAGGCGCGCGATACACAGGCTGACGGGTTCGGGAACGGATGGTAACCGAGCTTCTTCGCCGCTTCCGCAAACATGGCGGTGTTCAGGGTATCTTCCAGAGGCGGCAGCGGGTAAGGCTCGGAACGCGGGCCTTCAAACGGGTCGCCACCTTCCAGAATCTGACCGCGCAGGTTGCCGGTGTTGCCGGACTGGCCGCAGATCAGCTCGAATTTGTAGTAATAAGGCTCGATCTCTTCCCAGGTGAACGGGAAGTCCATCACGCGCATATCTTCCTGCAGAATGCCCGGCTTATACGCCTCGTCCACATAGGTTTTCAGCTTGATGTCGGTCGGCGTCGGACGCAGCAGTACTGCCGTCCAGTGCAGGCCTGCGCCGCCCACGCCGGTGCCCGGCGCAAAGGCGCCCCATTTGCGCGTCGGCAGCGCGGTCTGGCTGCTGTTGTAACGCACGGTGACCGCCGCTTCTGCCGGGGTAGCAAACACTTTGTTACGCACCGCGTAAGCGTATTCGTCAGCCGGTTTCGGGTAAGCAAAATCGTCATAACCGCGGTCAGCGCCACGCTCCAGCGCACGCACCTCCAGCCCTGCCATCGCCAGCTCGATGCTCATCAACGAGCCTGCCCAGCCGAGGCCGCAGACGACGACGTCGACTTCTTTTTTTGTAATCTGTGCCATGTTAATCCTGTCTCAAATACCTGTTCGGAATGTCGCGCACTCAGGCGCGCTCACCCTTAACGCTTACCGGACCCAGCGGGTAAGGAATGTTGTGCTGTTTTACCCATTCCATGTAGCTGGCACGCGCGCCGGGAAAGCCGATGGCGATCCACGCTTTCATGCCTTTGTTACCGCCGTACATCGGGTCGGCCAGGTAGCCGTGTTTGGTATCGGAAAGCAGCTGACTGAAGAAATGCGAGGCTTTCATGTTGTTCTCGCCGAGGGCGGCGAAGTCGATACCGTTCTTGTTCATCTGCGTCAGCGCATCATCTTTTTCCTGCTGCGACAGCTGATGGAACGGTTTCTGATGGGTGCCCTGGCTCCACTGGTTCACCAGCTTGATGCCGAGCTTGTAAATCTGCTGCGGGTAGTAAGGGATCTGGTATCCCATGGTAGCCGGCGCGTGAACGTCGAACGGCCCCTGCATGTAGATCTCCTGACCGAAATCGCTGTGCAGCTGCTGGTCAATAAAGATCGGTACGTTGGTTTCCAGTGCGCCCGGCGCTTTACCTTTTCCTCCGGCGGGAATAAGGCGGTCGGTAGCGGCAAGGATAAACTGCCACTCGTCAGCGCTGAAAAAGCCAGGTTTATAATCGGTCAGTTCCGGTGCTGCCATTTCCGCTGCCTGCGCCGCGGTTAATCCCTTAAATACCAGGTCGCTTAATGGCAGCGCCATTAAAGACCCCAGTAAAAACTTACGTCTTGAGGTTGGTTTTTGTAAAAGCATAGCCGTACGACTCTCACATCTTTATGGTAATTATTTTGTTAATTATCCAGGTTATCGGTATACAACCTGGCAATCTTAGGGATACAAATATTTCAAAAGGTAAAAATAAAATTAAAGATATTTCTTAGTGAAAAAATATCATTGTGTTACTTAATGGTTACGGAATGGTAAGAAACCCAGACAGGCGAAAGTCGGGATTTTCCCGTAGAAATGTGAGGTTTTAACTTAATTTACCAAAAGAAGCGCTGAATTTAATTTCTGAAAGAAATAGTCCCATTCATTAATCAATGAAAATAAATCATGCTTCCATACAAGTAGAATACGCCCTAATTTAACATTAAATTAACCATATAAAAACAAAAGACAAATATATACTGTTAACAGGCGAAATATTTGCGTGAGCTGTATTCTCATTATGATGAAAATTGCAGCGTAATAATGGCTGCAAATAAAGTCCGTGAAAAAACAGGCAAGCTGTGTGTCAGGCTTTTTCAGCCTGGTCTGCACGCGGCGCGCGGCGCGGCTTGCTATCCTTGGAACAATCCTTCTCCTTGATCACAACGGAAGATTGTTATGAGCGCCCCACTGCTGATTGCCCAAACGCCCGATGTGCAGCTGCATCTGTTACCTCAAATGGCTAACCGCCACGGCCTGATTACCGGCGCGACCGGCACCGGTAAAACCGTAACGCTGCAAAAGCTGGCCGAATCCTTTTCACAAATTGGCGTGCCGGTGTTTATGGCCGATGTAAAAGGCGATCTGAGCGGCGTCGCAGCGCGAGGGGAAAGTTCAGACAAGCTGCTGGCGCGCCTGCAAAAAATAGGCGTAACCCAGTGGCAGCCGCAGCAAAACCCCGCGATGCTGTGGGATATATTCGGCGAAAAAGGCCATCCATTACGCGCCACTGTCTCCGATCTCGGCCCGCTGCTGCTGGCGCGCCTGCTGAACCTCAACGAGATCCAGAGCGGCGTGCTGCAAATCATTTTCCGCATCGCTGACGATCAGGGTCTGCTGCTGCTCGATCTCAAAGATTTGCGCGCCATGACACAATATATCGGCGACAACGCCAAAGCTTTTCAGACGCAATACGGAAACATTAGCAGCGCATCGGTCGGGGCGATTCAGCGCAGCCTGCTGGCGATGGAGCAACAAGGTGCGCAGCACTTTTTTGGCGAACCTATGCTCGACATTAAAGACTGGATGCGCACTGATGAGCAGGGTCGCGGCTGGATCACTATCTTATCGGCGGAGAAACTCTGGCAGATGCCGAAGCTTTATGCCACCAGCCTGCTGTGGCTACTTGCCGAGCTCTATGAACAGCTGCCGGAAGCGGGCGATTTGGAAAAGCCGAAGCTGGTGTTCTTCTTCGACGAGGCGCATCTGCTGTTTGACGATGCGCCGCCGGTGCTGCTCGATAAGATAGAACAGGTGATTCGCCTGATCCGCTCCAAAGGCGTCGGCGTCTGGTTCGTTACCCAGAACCCCGCTGATGTGCCCGACAGCGTGCTCGGTCAGTTAGGCAATCGCATCCAGCACGCGTTGCGCGCCTTTACGCCCAAAGATCAGAAGGCGTTAAAAACGGCGGCGGAGACGATGCGCGCCAATCCCGCTTTCGATACCCTCAGCGCGTTGCAGGAGCTGGGAACCGGCGAAGCGCTGATTTCGGTTCTCGATGAGAAAGGCACTCCCGGCATTGTGCAGCGCGCCATGGTGATTGCGCCCGGCTCACGTATGGGGCCGCTCAGCGCCGATGAACGCAACGGCCTGATCAATCACTCCCCGCTCTATGGTAAATATGATGAGGCGCTGGACCGCGAATCGGCATTTGAAAAACTACAGCAAGGAGTGCAGGCGACCAGCGAACAGGCCAACGCCCCTGCGGCGAAAGGCGATAAGGTTGCGGTCGACAGCGCGATCCTTGGCGGGCTGAAGGATATTCTGTTTGGCAGCACCGGCCCACGCGGCGGCAAGCGCGACGGCGTGGTGCAAACCATGGCGAAAAGCGCTACGCGTCAGATCGCCAGCCAGCTTGTGCGCGGCGTACTGGGCAGCCTGTTCGGCGGACGCAAGCGTTAAACAGGAAGTCGCTTTACCCGGAGGAGCTACACTGAGTCGATGGATAAAATAACCGAACTGAAACGGACCAAACGTCTGGCGCTGTTGTTACTGCTGGTTGCGGCCGCCATCTTTATTATCACGCTGTTTCTGCCAGCTAACTTCTGGGTTAGCGGCATTAAGGCAATTGCCGAAGCGGCGATGGTCGGCGCGCTGGCGGACTGGTTTGCCGTGGTGGCGCTGTTCCGGCGCGTGCCGGTTCCCTTTATCTCACGCCATACCGCCATTATCCCGCGCAACAAAGATCGTATCGGCGATAACCTTGGCCGCTTTGTACAGGAGAAGTTTCTTGATACCGATTCGCTGCTGGCGTTGATTCGTCGTCACGACCCTTCGCAGATGCTGGCAAGCTGGCTCAACAGGCCCGGCAATGCCGACCGTGTGGGCCACCACCTGTTGCAGGTGATGCGCGGTTTCCTTGATCTCACTGACGATGAACGTATTCAGCGCCTTATCCGTCGCGCCGTGCACCGCGCTATCGATAAGGTCGATCTTACCCAGTCGGGCGCGCTGATGCTGGAGAGCCTGACGAAAAATAATCGTCATCAGGAGCTGCTGGATGCCGCCGTGGAGCAGCTGCTGCATATCCTGCACAAGCCCGACACGCGCACCTTCATCGCCCGGCAGATCGTGCGCTGGCTGAAGCGCGAACATCCGATGAAAGCCAAAATGCTGCCTACCGAGTGGCTGGGCGAGCACAGCGCCGATCTGGTGGCGAACGCCGTGGATTCTATTCTGGATGAGGTGGCGGTCGATCAGGGGCATGAGTTGCGCCTCGGCTTTAACCGCGCGGTGGAGCGGCTGATTGTCAGACTGAAAAGCGATCCGGAGATGGCGGAGCGCGCCGAGACAATCAAATCCTGGCTGAAAGAGGATGAGTCGCTGAATCGCTATATTGGCGAGCTGTGGCAGGATCTGCGCGCCTGGCTGAAACAGGATCTCAACAGCGAGGAGTCAAAAGTGCAGGATAAGGTACGGCTGGCGGCGCTCTGGCTGGGGGAGAATCTGGCGGCGGACGAAGCGTTACGCAACTCGCTGAATCAGCATCTGGAAGAGGCAGCGCGCAGCGTGGCGCCGGAGTTTTCCAGTTTCCTGACGCGCCATATCAGCGACACGGTGAAAAGCTGGGACGCGCGTGATATGTCGCAGCAGATCGAGCTGAACATTGGCAAGGATTTACAGTTTATCCGCATCAACGGCACGCTGGTAGGCGGCACCATCGGGCTGATTCTTTATCTGCTGTCGCAACTGCCGGGGTTGTTCTGAGATGATAAAAGCAATAAACCCCGAATCGCTGACTATCCAACTTTCGGGGTTTATTTCATTTGAGCTTGATTAGCGTCGCTTCAGCAGCATAAACACGCTGATGGCGAAGAACAGGGCGCTGGGCAATATCGCGCCGAGCACCGGCGGTATCCCATACACCAGGCTGAGCGGGCCGAAGATCTGATCCAGCACGTAGAACAGAAAGCCGAAGCTGATGCCGGTCACCACGCGCATGCCCATCGAGACGCTGCGCAGCGGGCCAAAGATAAACGACAGCGCCATCAGCATCATCACCGCCACTGACAGCGGCTGGAAAATCTTGCCCCACATATTGAGACGGTAACGGCCTGACTCCTGGCCGCTCTGCTCAAGATATTTGCTGTAGTTGTAGAGGCCGCTGATCGACAGCGCATCGGGATCCAGCGCCACCACGCCAAGCTTGTCCGGCGTCAGGTTGGTTTTCCACTCGCCGCTCAGGCTCTGCGAACCGCTAATCTGCTTCGCATCTTTCAGATCGGACTCATCCACCTGCGATAGCGTCCAGCGCTTCTGCGCCGCGTTCCATTTGGCGGTGGCGGCATAGCGTACGCTGAGCAGACGACGCTGATCGCTAAAGTTGTAGATGCTGACGCCATCCAGCTGGTCATCGCCTCTGATGCGTTCAATGTAGATGAAGTTATTGCCATCCTTCGCCCACAGACCATTCTGCGTCGACACCAGCGCGCCGCCGTAAAGCTGCTGCGCACGGTAGTTACGTGCCATCTGCTCGCCCTTAGGCGCGACGAATTCGCCGATCAGCATGGTCAGCAGCACCAGCGGAATCGCGGTTTTCATCACCGCCAGCGCCACCTGCATACGGGTAAAGCCCGATGCCTGCATCACCACCAGTTCGCTGCGCTGCGCCAGTGTGCCCAGACCAAGCAGCGCGCCGAGCAGCGCTGCCATAGGAAAGAAGATCTCGATATCTTTTGGCACGCTGAGCAGGGTGTAATAACCGGCATCCACTACCGAATAGGCGCCCTGCCCGGTTTTACGCAGCTGATCGACGAATTTGATAATGCCCGACAGCGACACCAGCATGAACAACGTCAGCACAATGGTATTGAAAATGGTTTTGCCGATATAACGGTCAAGAACACCAAACATCAGACCGATCCTCCACGGCTAAAACGGGCGCGCAGCCGCCGCATCGGCACTGTATCCCACAGGTTCAGCGCCACAGCCAGCAGCAGATAGCTGATATTGACTACCCACATCCAGATCGCCGGGTCGAGGCGGCCTTTTGACGCATTCGACTTCAACGAGCTTTGCAGCAGGAAGAAGATCAGATAAAGCAACATGGCTGGCAGCATCGACAGCACGCGGCCCTGACGCGGGTTCACCACGCTGAGCGGCACCACCATCAGCGCCATCACCAGCACCGAGAAGATCAGCGTGAAACGCCAGTGCAGCTCCGCGCGGAAAGCGGGCGTGTTGTTCTGCCAGAGCGGAACGAGATCAGACTGTTCGGCATCGTTCGGATCCAGCGTCGCCTCCCGGTAGCCGACCACCGCCTGATAATTCACGAAGTCGGTAATGCGGAAGTCGCGCAGCAGCGCGGTGCCCTCAAAGCGCGTGCCTTTATCCAGGGTGACCACCTGCGAGCCGTCGGGACGCTGCTGCATGTGGCCGCTGTCCGCCAGCACCACTGACGGACGGGCATTGCCTCGGGGACGCAGCTGCGCCAGAAAAACGTTGCCGAACTGGTTGCCCTTCACATCCTCAAGGAACAGCACCGTGTTGCCGTCGCTGGATGTCTGGAACTGCCCGGCCGCCAGCGCCGCAGCGCCTGGGTTGGCCCGCGCGTTCTGCGTTACCTCGTCCTGATAGCGTGACGACCAGGGACCCAGCCAGATCACGTTCACCGCGGCCACAACCGAGGTGAGCAGCATCAGCACCATCGCCGCCTTGACCAATACGCCCTTGCTCAGGCCGCAGGCATGCATCACGGTGATTTCACTTTCAGTGTACAGCCGTCCCAGAGTCATCAGGATCGCCAAAAACAGGCTGAGCGGCAGTATAAGTTGTGCCATTTCCGGCACACCGAGCCCTAACAGGGTCAGAACTAAATTTGTTGGGATCTCACCATCCACTGCTGCTCCTAAGATCCTGACTAACTTCTGACAAAAGAAGATTAATAGCAGGATAAACAGGATAGCCAGCTGGCTTTTGAGCGTTTCCCGGACCAGATATCTAATGATGATCACGCTTAGTACGCCTGTGAAAACTTGTCTTTTTGCAGGAAAATCGATAGTTTCAACGCTTATTCGCCATTTTTCTTCATCAATGGCGGTCATCGCAGCTAAAATTGTATGACAAACGCGTTAGGGTGGTGAAAAAACAACACATTGCCACCCTGACTCATTATGACGTCCGATGGCCAAAAGTCATGGCATTACGGTTAAATAATGGGTTACGAGCGCGCTACATTCTAGCGACAGCAGACGCCGTTGTCTTTAAGATTCAGGAGAGTGCATGGAGTTCAGTGTAAAAAGCGGTAGCCCGGAAAAACAACGCAGCGCCTGCATTGTTGTGGGCGTCTTCGAGCCGCGCCGGCTGTCACCGATTGCCGAACAGCTGGACAAAATCAGCGACGGCTATATCAGCGCCCTGCTGCGCCGTGGGGAGCTGGAAGGCAAAGTGGGCCAGACGCTGCTGCTGCATCACGTCCCGAACATTCTGTCAGAGCGCATTCTGCTGATTGGCTGCGGCAAAGAGCGCGAGCTGGATGAGCGTCAGTACAAGCAGGTCATCCAGAAAACCATTAACACGCTGAATGATACCGGCTCGATGGAAGCGGTCTGCTTTCTGACCGAGCTGCATGTCAAAGGCCGCAATACCTACTGGAAAGTACGTCAGGCGGTGGAAACCTCAAAAGAGGCGCTTTACAACTTCGATCAGCTGAAAAGCAACAAAACTGAGCCGCGACGTCCGCTGCGCAAGCTGGTGTTTAACGTGCCGACGCGTCGTGAACTCACCAGCGGCGAGCGCGCCATTCAGCACGGTCTGGCCGTGGCCGCTGGCGTGAAGGCGGCGAAAGATCTCAGCAATATGCCGCCCAATATCTGTAACGCCGCCTATCTCGCCTCACAGGCGCGTCAGCTGGCGGATGAGTACAGCAAAAATATTACCACGCGTGTCATCGGCGAACAGCAGATGAAAGAGCTGGGCATGAACGCCTATCTGGCGGTGGGCGCCGGTTCGCAGAACGAGTCGCTGATGTCGGTAATTGAGTACAAAGGCAATCCCGATGCGGAAGCGCACCCGATTGTGCTGGTGGGCAAAGGATTGACCTTCGACTCCGGCGGCATCTCTATCAAGCCGGCGGAAGCGATGGATGAGATGAAGTACGATATGTGCGGCGCGGCGTCCGTGTATGGCGTGATGCGTATGGTCGCCGAGCTGAATCTGCCGCTGAACGTGGTGGGCGTGCTGGCGGGCTGTGAAAATATGCCCGATGGTCGCGCCATGCGTCCCGGCGATGTGCTCACCACCATGTCCGGCCAGACGGTTGAAGTGCTGAACACCGATGCGGAAGGCCGTCTGGTGCTGTGCGATGCGCTGACCTACGTTGAGCGCTTCGAACCGGAAGTGGTGATTGATGTCGCGACCCTGACCGGTGCCTGCGTGATCGCGCTGGGCCATCACGTCAGCGGCCTGCTGTCGAACCACAATCCGCTGGCGCACGAGCTGATCGGCGCCTCTGAGCAGTCTGGCGATCGCGCCTGGCGTCTGCCGATGGCGGATGAGTATCAGGAGCAGCTGGAGTCCAACTTTGCCGATATGGCGAACATTGGTGGCCGTCCGGGCGGCGCGATTACCGCCGCCTGCTTCCTGGCGCGCTTCGCCCGCAAATATAACTGGGCGCATCTCGATATTGCCGGTACGGCCTGGCGTTCCGGCAAAGCGAAAGGCGCGACCGGGCGTCCGGTACCGATGCTGTCGCAGTTCCTGCTGAACCGCGCCGGACTGAACGGCGACGACTGATTCAGCCGCGCAACGCTCCGCTCCGCATCCGGGGCGGATTTTCTTTGTGCGATCCGGCATAATAAGAGACGAATCTGGTCTCTTTTTTCACTTCAGGCACCGACATGAAAAACGCCACCTTTTATCTGCTCGATCATGATACGCACGCAGACGGCCTGAACGCCGTGGAAGCGCTGGTGTGCGATCTGGCCGAAGCGCGCTGGCGCGCGGGCAAACGTATTCTGATCGCCTGCCAGGATGAACAGCAGGCGATTCGGCTGGATGAAGCGCTCTGGCAGCGTCCGGCCAACGCGTTTGTCCCGCACAATCTGGCAGGTGAAGGTCCGCGCTACGGCGCGCCGGTAGAACTGGCCTGGCCGCAGCGCCGCGGCAACGCGCCGCGCGATCTGCTGATCAGCCTGCTGCCGCAGTTTGCAGATTTTGCTACTGCTTTCCATGAAGTGATAGACTTCGTCCCGTTCGAAGAATCTCAAAAACAGCTGGCGCGCGACCGCTATAAAGCCTATCGCAGCGTCGGTTTCCAATTGAATACGGCAACGCCGCCTCAGCCGCAAACGACATAGCAAAAATGGAAAAGACATATAACCCGCAAGATATCGAGCAGCCGCTTTACGAGCACTGGGAAAAGCAGGGCTACTTTCAACCCAATGGCGATACCAGCCAGGAAAGCTTCTGCATCATGATCCCGCCGCCGAACGTCACCGGCAGCTTGCATATGGGTCACGCCTTCCAGCAAACCATCATGGATACCATGATCCGCTACCAGCGTATGCAGGGGAAAAATACCCTATGGCAGGCGGGTACCGACCATGCCGGTATCGCTACCCAGATGGTAGTTGAGCGTAAAATCGCTGCTGAAGAGGGCAAGACGCGCCAGGATTATGGCCGCGACGCCTTTATCGACAAAATCTGGCAGTGGAAGGCGGAATCAGGCGGCACTATTACCCGTCAGATGCGCCGTCTGGGCAACTCCGTGGACTGGGAGCGCGAGCGCTTCACCATGGATGAAGGTCTCTCCAACGCGGTGAAAGAAGTCTTTGTTCGCCTCTATAAAGAGAACCTGATCTACCGTGGCAAACGTCTGGTGAACTGGGATCCCAAGCTGCGCACCGCCATCTCCGACCTGGAAGTGGAAAACCGCGAGTCGAAAGGCTCGATGTGGCATATCCGCTATCCGCTGGCGGACGGCGCGAAAACCGCCGACGGCAAAGATTATCTGGTGGTCGCCACCACCCGTCCGGAAACCCTGCTGGGCGATACCGGCGTAGCGGTTAACCCGGAAGATCCGCGCTACAAAGATCTGATCGGCAAAGAAGTGATCCTGCCGCTGGTGAATCGCCGCATTCCCATCGTCGGCGACGAGCATGCCGATATGGAAAAAGGCACCGGCTGTGTGAAGATCACCCCGGCGCACGACTTCAACGACTACGAAGTGGGTCGTCGTCACCAGCTGCCGATGATCAACATTCTGACCTTTGACGGCGATATCCGCGAGCGCGCCCAGGTTTACGATACCAACGGTATTGAAACCGACGCCTGTTCCGACGAGATCCCGGCGCAGTTCCAGAAAATGGAGCGCTTTGCCGCACGTAAGGCGATTGTTGCCGCCGTTGACGAGCTGGGCCTGCTGGACGAGATCAAACCGCACGACCTCACCGTTCCTTACGGCGATCGCGGCGGCGTAGTGATCGAGCCGATGCTGACCGATCAGTGGTATGTCCGCACCGCGCCGCTGGCGAAAGTGGCAGTAGAAGCGGTAGAAAACGGCGACATTCAGTTTGTGCCGAAGCAGTATGAAAACATGTACTTCTCCTGGATGCGCGATATTCAGGACTGGTGTATCTCCCGTCAGCTCTGGTGGGGCCATCGCATTCCGGCCTGGTACGACAACGACGGCAACGTCTATGTAGGTCGTAACGAAGAGGAAGTGCGTGCCGAGAACAATCTGGCCGCCGATGTGGCGCTGCGTCAGGATGACGACGTGCTCGACACCTGGTTCTCCTCCGGTTTGTGGACTTTTTCCACGCTGGGCTGGCCGGAAAACACCGAGGCGCTGCGCACCTTCCATCCCACCAGCGTGCTGGTGAGCGGCTTCGACATCATTTTCTTCTGGATTGCGCGCATGATCATGCTGACCATGCACTTCATGAAGGACGAAAACGGCAAGCCGCAGGTGCCGTTTAAAACCGTTTACATGACCGGCCTGATCCGCGATGAAGAAGGCCAGAAGATGTCGAAATCCAAGGGTAACGTCATCGATCCGCTGGATATGGTCGACGGCATTTCTCTGGAAGCGCTGCTGGAGAAACGTACCGGCAACATGATGCAGCCGCAGCTGGCGGAAAAAATCCGCAAGCGCACCGAAAAGCAGTTCCCGAACGGCATTGAGCCGTCAGGCACCGATGCGCTGCGCTTTACTCTGGCGGCGCTGGCGTCAACCGGTCGCGACATTAACTGGGATATGAAGCGTCTGGAAGGTTACCGCAACTTCTGTAACAAGCTGTGGAACGCCAGCCGTTTTGTGCTGATGAACACCGAAGATCAGGATTGCGGTCAGAACGGCGGCGAAATGACGCTGTCGCTGGCGGATCGCTGGATCCTGACCGAGTTCAACAGCACGGTGAAAGCGTATCGCGAAGCGCTGGACAGCTACCGTTTCGATATCGCAGCGAACCTGCTATATGACTTCACCTGGAACCAGTTCTGCGACTGGTATCTGGAGCTGACCAAGCCGGTCATGACCAGCGGCAGCGAAGCGGAACTGCGCGGCACGCGTCACACGCTGGTATCGGTGCTGGAAGCGCTGCTGCGCCTGGCGCATCCGATCATCCCGTTCATCACCGAAACCATCTGGCAGCGCGTGAAGGCACTGAAAAACATCAGCGACGACACCATCATGCTGCAACCTTTCCCGCAGTACGACGTGGCGAAAGAGGATGCGGCAGCGCAGGCGGATATCGAGTGGATGAAGCAGGCGATCGTGGCGGTACGTAATATTCGTGCTGAAATGAACATCGCGCTGAGCAAGCCGCTGGACGTGCTGCTGCGCAACGCTTCGCCGGAAGCCCAGCGTCGTGTCGAGGAGAACCGCAACTTCCTGGCGCGTCTGGCGCGTCTGGAGAGCCTGACGGTGCTGCCTGCCGGTGAGAAAGGTCCGATTTCCGTCACCAAGATTGTGGAAGGCGCCGAGCTGCTGATTCCGATGGCGGGTCTGGTGGATAAGGAAGCTGAGCTGGATCGTCTGGCGAAAGAGCTGGGCAAGCTCGACGTAGAGATTGAAAAAATTCAGGCCAAGCTGGCCAATGAAGGCTTTGTCTCCCGCGCGCCGGAAGCGGTCGTCGCGAAAGAGCGCGAGCGCATGAACGAGCTGGAACAGTCAAAAACAAAACTGATTGAACAGCAGGGCGTGATTGCGGCATTGTAAAACGTCGCAATCTGTCGCTTAACTCACGATAAGCCGGGCTTGCCCGGCTTTTTTCTATTGGATGAGATGATGACCACCACCGCAACGCCGCTAAATCTCCAGGTACGCCCGATTACCGCTGCGGATAATCCCCATATCGCGCAGGTGATTCGCGATGTTTCCGCCGAATTTGGCCTTACCGCAGACAAAGGCTATACCGTCTCCGATCCGCAGCTGGATCGGCTGTTTGAGCTTTACAGCATGGAGAACAGCGCCTACTGGATTGTTGAACATCAGGGCCAGGTGATGGGCGGCGGCGGCGTTGCTCCCCTCGCCTGCAGCGCGCCGGATATTTGCGAGCTGCAAAAGATGTATTTTCTGCCTGAGCTGCGCGGCTTCGGTCTGGCGCGCGATCTGGCGCTGCGCGCGATGGACTATGCGCGCGAACGCGGCTTTAAACGCTGCTATCTGGAAACTACCGGCAACCTGACGCGGGCGATTAAGCTGTATGAGTCGTTGGGGTTTGAGCATATTGATGGCGCGCTTGGCTGCACAGGCCATGTGGACTGCGAAGTGAGAATGCTGAAGGCGCTGTGAAAGGGGGCAGGTTTACGGCCCGCCCCTTGCGGAGCAGAACTATCACGCCCCGGCTTCGGCACGCCACACCGGCACCCCACTATGAAAGCGCAGCTCATCGTCCGGTTCGGTAATCAGCATGGCTTCAGTTTCGCCGATCTTTTGCACCCGTGGCGCAATATCTTTTGGTGAAATCTGCGCCGCCAGCGTCAGATAATCCTGATAGTGGCGCGCTTCGGAGCGAAGCAGCGAAATATAAAACTTCTCCAGCTCCCCGTCGAGGTAAGGCGCGAGGCTGGCAAAACGTTCGCAGGAGCGCGCTTCGATATAAGCGCCGCAAATCAGCTTATCCACCAGCGTATCGGGCTCATGCGTCGTCACCTCGCGCAGTAGACCTTTGGCGTAGCGGCTGGCAGTGATCTTCTTATAAGGGATATTGCGCGCCTGCATAATCTCCCACACCTGATAAAAATGGTGCAGCTCTTCCTTGATCAACAGCACCATCTTCTCCACCAGATCGTCCGCCCAGGGCAACTCGTTGCGCACGATAATGCTTTTGGTCAGTGCTTTATGCGCGTTGATAAAGTTGCTGTCGTGGTCTTCGCGGAAAATAAAATCTTCGTAAGGCTTAAGCCAGGCGCGAATAGCCTCTCCGCTCGGCTTGTCGGCGACATATTTGCGGATCAGCCAGGTGGCGGTTTGCGCCGCTTTCAGCTCGCAGACCATATGGTCGGTCAGCAGCAGGGTCAGATTTTCCGGCCTGCGCGCTTCCTCAATCCATGCCAGCGGGGTGCGACAGTGTAGAAATTGCCAGACAGGTTCAAGCAGTGGTGCGTAATTCATTGTGCATATCAGAAGGTAGAAAAGGCAGAAATGCGCAGGGGCAGAGAGCTGTCCGCCCCTGGCTGTTAGTGGCGAATGCCGTCGTCCTCGTCATCGATGAACTCGTCATCCTCATCTTCCGCATCGGGATCTTCGAAGTAGGTTCCCCAGCCATCGTAATCAACGTTGTATTTGCCAGCAAGATTCACTAACTGCTCCACCTGCGCGTCAATCAGATCGGCCTGTAACGATCCCTCGCTGATAATATCCACGCACATAACCGTGCTGCCATCTTCCAGCTCCAGCTCTTCCGGCTCAGTTACCTCGTAACCCAGTTTGAAGGCATCGACGGCCGCTTTTTCCAGCGAATCGAAATTGTTGCAGGAGAGATGGTGCTCAATGGTATAGAGCGCATCGGGATCGCTGCCATCATCCAGCAGCTCTTCAATGATCAGGCGCGTCTCTTCACGCTGCTCTTCCAGCAATGCTTCGTATGCCATGGTGATGTCCTCAATGGTCGGCAAATAAAGGCGGTGTCCTGCAATTATTTTCCCACACTGCCTCGCGCGCCACTACACAAAACAGAAAGTTTATTTACGCCGGGGTTGAAAATGCATATTCATACGGTTAGATTGAATTTTAATTCACTTTATTCGCTTTTATGGAGTGCTGTATGAGTCAGCTTTATCAACGCCATTTCCTTCGGTTGCTGGATTTTACTCCCGCCGAGATAGGCGATCTGCTTAACCTCGCCGCTGAATTAAAACGCGCAAAAAAAAGCGGCAACGAAACTCGCTACCTGACAGGCAAAAACATCGCGCTCATCTTCGAAAAAGACTCAACCCGCACCCGATGCTCTTTCGAAGTTGCCGCATACGATCAAGGCGCAAACGTCACTTATCTCGGCCCGAGCGGCAGCCAGATCGGCCATAAAGAGTCGATTAAAGATACCGCACGCGTGCTGGGCCGCATGTATGACGGCATTCAGTATCGCGGCTACGGCCAGGATCTCGTCTCAACCCTGGCGCACTATGCGGGCGTGCCGGTGTGGAACGGCCTGACCACCGAGTTTCATCCCACGCAGCTGCTGGCGGACCTGCTGACGATGCAGGAGCATCTGCCGCAGAAATCGTTGCAGGAGATGACGCTGGTATACGTGGGCGACGCGCGCAACAACATGGGCAACAGCATGCTGGAAGCCGCCGCGCTGACAGGGCTGGATTTGCGTCTGGTAGCGCCGAAAAGCTGCTGGCCGGAAGCGGAGCTGGTAGAAAGCTGTCGTCAGGCGGCGGAAAAAACCCACGGCAAAATTACGCTTACCGAGCAGATTGCCGAAGGGGTAAAAGGCGCTGATTTCATCTACACCGACGTCTGGGTGTCGATGGGCGAACCGAAAGCGGTATGGGAAGAGCGCATCGCCCTGTTGCGCGACTATCAGGTAAACAGCGCGATGCTGGCGCTCACCGGCAATCCTGAGGTGAAATTCCTGCACTGTCTGCCCGCGTTTCATGACGACCAAACCACGCTGGGCCGTCAGATGGCGGAACAGTACGGCCTGCATGACGGCATGGAAGTCAGCAACGCGGTGTTTGAATCAGAGCAGAGCATCGTTTTCGACCAGGCGGAAAACCGCATGCACACCATCAAAGCGGTGATGGTCGCCACGCTGGGCCAGCCGTAACGCCTTCCACTCTTTGTTGACGGGAACCAGCAACGCAAACGTTTACCCTGCGCTCGATTTCCTCTTGATGCAAAATACTGAATGCGTATAATGCGCGACAATTTGCCGGGAGGAAGCATGCAACAGCGCAGCGTACAACATCACGCAACATCTCGCCTGACCGCAGGCGGCGCACCTGTTTCTTTCCGTCATTCATCCGATTTTAAAAAAGCCCCTTAATCAGGGGCTTTTTTTTGTCCGCAATCCGGCACGCGCAGAGGAGAGAGACATGGCCAATCCGCTATATCGCAAGCACATCATTTCCATTAACGATCTCAATCGCGAAGAGCTTGAGCTGGTGCTGCATACCGCAGCGCAGCTCAAGGCGAATCCCCAGCCGGAGCTGCTGAAGCATAACGTGATTGCCAGCTGCTTTTTTGAGGCTTCAACGCGTACGCGCCTCTCGTTTGAAACCGCCATGCATCGTCTGGGCGCCTCGGTGGTGGGTTTTGCTGACGGCAGTAATACCTCGCTGGGTAAAAAGGGGGAAACCCTTGCCGATACTATCTCGGTGATTGGCACCTATGTGGATGCCATCGTGATGCGTCATCCGCAGGAGGGCGCCGCGCGTCTCGCCACGGAGTTTTCCGGCGGCGTGCCGATTCTCAACGCTGGCGACGGCGCGAATCAGCATCCTACCCAGACGCTGCTGGATCTCTTCACCATTCAGGAAACCCAGAGCCGCCTTAACCATCTGAATGTGGCGATGGTAGGCGATCTGAAATATGGTCGTACCGTGCATTCGCTGACCCAGGCGCTGGCGAAATTCACAGGCAACCGCTTCTTATTTATCGCCCCCGATGCGCTGGCGATGCCTGCTTACATCACCGATATGCTGGATGAGCAGAACATTCCCTGGACGCGTCACGACACCATCGAAGAGGTGATGCCGGAACTCGATATCCTCTACATGACGCGCGTGCAGAAAGAGCGCCTCGACCCGTCGGAATATGCCAACGTGAAGGCGCAGTTTATCCTGCGCGCGGCCGATTTGGCGGGCGCGCGCGACAATATGAAAGTACTGCATCCGCTGCCGCGCATCGACGAAATCACCACTGACGTGGATAAAACGCCTCACGCCTGGTATTTCCAGCAGGCGGGCAACGGCATCTATGCGCGCCAGGCCCTGCTGGCACTGGTACTGAACAGCGAACTGGCTCTGTAAGGAGGAACACCGCATGACTCACGATAACAAACTGCAGGTCGAAGCGATTAAACGCGGCACGGTAATCGACCATATCCCGGCGCAGGTTGGCTTCAAGTTACTGTCGCTGTTTCGCCTGACCGAAACCGATCAACGCATCACCATCGGTCTCAACCTGCCCTCTGGCGAGCTGGGCCGCAAGGATTTGATTAAAATCGAGAATACTTTCCTGACTGACGATCAGATCAATCAGCTGGCGGTGTATGCGCCGCACGCCACGGTTAACCGTATTGACGATTACGAAGTGGTGGCGAAGATCGCGCCAACGCTGCCGGATCGCATCGAGCGCGTGCTGACCTGCCCGAACGGCAACTGCATCAGCCGCAGCGAGCCGGTTTACTCCAGCTTCGCGGTGAAAAAGCGCGACGAGGAAGTGCATCTGAAGTGCAAATATTGTGAGAAAGAGTTCGCCCATCACGTGGTGCTCGGTCACTGGTAATCCCTTCTGTCGTCCCTATAATGGGGCGACATTCTTTACCGCGCCGATGCGCGTTAACCAAGGAGAAACGATGTCTCGCGAAATCAGTACGGAAAACGCACCAGCCGCCATTGGTCCTTATGTCCAGGGCGTGGATCTGGGCAGCATGATCATCACTTCCGGTCAGATCCCGGTAGATCCGAAAACCGGCGCCGTGGCCGATGAGATCGCAGCCCAGACCCGCCAGTCGCTGGAAAACGTGAAGGCGATTGTGGAAGCGGCCGGCTTGCAGGTTGGCGACATTGTGAAAACCACGGTGTTCGTGAAGGATCTCAATGATTTCGCTACCCTGAACGCCACTTACGAAGCCTTTTTCAGCGAGCATAACGCCAGCTTCCCGGCGCGCTCCTGTGTGGAAGTGGCGCGCCTGCCGAAAGATGTGAAAATCGAGATTGAAGCGATCGCGCTGCGTCGCTAATCGCTACCTTTCCCCTGCTTCAGCCCTCGCGCCAGGCGCATCGTTTGCCGCTGGCGGATGAGGGCTGATTTTTCTTCTCGCCGTCCCCTTCTCTTCTTCCCGATTATCCTGCTGAAAAAAATGGAAAAAAATTTTCCCTGCGCGCTTTACGCCCCCTCCTTCACTCTGAAATTACGCTGGCCTGTTTGGCAGTCTGAGGTTCATGGCTAACCTTAGGAGTAGGAATAAAAACGATACGCGATCTTGTTGGGCCGGAATCGGCTCTTACTACGCAGGCAGGACTGAGCATGATCAATACGCTTCCATGGTGGCAGAACGGCGTTATCTATCAAATTTACCCCAAGAGCTTTCAGGACACCTCCGGCAACGGCACCGGCGATTTAGCAGGGGTAATCCACCGGCTGCCCTATCTGAAAACCCTCGGCGTGGATGCCATCTGGCTGACGCCGTTTTATCTCTCGCCGCAGGTGGATAACGGCTACGACGTGGCCAACTATACCGCCATCGATCCCCTTTTCGGTACGCTCAACGATTTCGATAACCTGGTTGAGCAGGCGCATCGCCACGGGCTGCGGGTGATCCTTGATATGGTATTTAACCACTCGTCGACTCAGCATCACTGGTTCTACGAGGCGCTGAATCGGGATAGCCCGTATCGCGACTACTATATCTGGCGCGACGGCACTCCCGCCGAGCCGCCCAACAACTGGAAGTCGAAATTTGGCGGCTCCGCCTGGCGCTGGCACCCCGAAAGCGGTCAGTATTATA
Organism: Pantoea osteomyelitidis; assembly: GCF_044342975.1. NCBI lineage: Bacteria > Pseudomonadati > Pseudomonadota > Gammaproteobacteria > Enterobacterales > Erwiniaceae > Pantoea > Pantoea osteomyelitidis. The sequence goes on along the minus strand of NZ_JBGFSN010000003.1, from coordinate 220,509 downwards.
TGCACCTCTGGGCACCGGAACAGGCCGATCTCAACTGGGAAAATGAGAACGTGCGCGCCGAGCTGAAACAGATCGTCAATTTCTGGGCCGATCGCGGTATCGACGGAATGCGCCTGGACGTGATCAATCTGGTCTCCAAACATCAGGATTTTGCTGATGATCTCCACGGCGACGGGCTGCGTCACTATACCGACGGGCCACGCATCCATGAGTTTATGCAGGAGATGAGCCGCGATGTGTTCCGCCCGCGCGAGCTGATGACGGTGGGCGAAATGTCCTCAGCCACGCTGGAACACTGCCAGCAGTACAGCGCGCACAGCGGCGACGAGCTGTCGATGGTGTTCAGCTTCGATCATGTCGAGGTCGATTTCTGGCAGGGACAAAAATGGACGCTGACGCCGCTCGATCTGGTGGCGCAGAAAGCCATTTTTACCCACTGGCAGCAGGGAATGTATGACCGTGGCTGGAACGCGCTGTTCTGGTGTAATCACGATCAGCCGCGCGTCGTCTCGCGCTGGGGAGACGAAGGGGAATATCGCGTGCTGTCGGCGAAAATGCTGGCGATGACGCTGCACGGCATGCAGGGCACGCCCTACATTTTCCAGGGGGAGGAGCTGGGGATGACCAATCCGCACTTCAGCCGCATCATCGATTACCGCGACGTCGAGAGCCACAGCATGTATGCAGAACTGCGCGCCCAAGGCCGCGACAGCGATAACCTGCTGGCTATACTCGCCAGCAAATCGCGCGATAATGGCCGCACGCCGATGCAGTGGGACGCCTCGCCCAACGCCGGTTTTACCGATGGCACGCCCTGGATCGGCATGAGTCCCAATTACGAAACCGTTAACGCCGAGGCGGCGCTGGCCGATCCCGATTCGGTGTTTTACGCCTATCAGAAGCTGATTCAGCTGCGGAAATCCCATCTGATTCTGACCTGGGGCGACTATCAGGATCTGATGCCGGAGCATCCCCATCTTTGGTGCTATCGGCGCCAGCATGGGCAGCAAACGCTGATTGTGATCGCTAATTTCAGCGGCGAGGCGCAAAGCTGGCATCCGGATCCCTTTAGCGGCAGCTGGGATGTGCTGATGAGCAATTATCCGGATGCGCATGATCAACCGGGCGAGATGATGCTGCGGCCCTGGGAGGCGATCTGGTGGCTGCACACCGCACGCTGAAGATCTTTTGCGCCACGATGCCTCTTCCTTGCTTCAGGTCAAAACTGCGGCGATTAATCTGCGCGCAATCACTACATATAGAGCCTACACTCCACAGAAACCGCAACATATAGATTTTCTGGAGGAAGCATGGCAACAGGAGTCGCAACGCAGGATAAGCTGCATCAGGCAATTCAGGGCTTGGTGGAGCAAACGAACGCCGCCCTGCTGAATGAGAACGCGAACAAGGACAGCAAGGTGATCCCGACGCAGCGGGATCTGCTGGCCGGTATTGTGGCGAAACATTATGCGCAGCAATGCCTGTTGCCGCGCGAGGTAGTTGAGGCGCACGAGCGCGGCGAGATTCACTATCACGATCTTGATTACGCGCCTTTCTTTCCGATGTTTAACTGCATGCTGATCGATTTGAAAGGCATGCTGAATCACGGCTTTAAAATGGGTAATGCTGAAATTGAACCGCCCAAATCGATTGCCACCGCAACGGCGGTCACCGCCCAGATTATCGCCCAGGTCGCCAGCCATATTTACGGCGGCACCACCATTGACCGCATCGACGAGGTGCTGGCTCCCTTTGTGAATCTCAGTTTGGCGAAACACCGCGCAGTGGCGCAGCGCTGGCAGATCGCGGATGCGGAAGCCTATGCCAGGGCGCGTACCGAGAAAGAGTGTTTTGACGCCTTTCAGTCACTGGAATATGAGGTCAATACGCTGCATACCGCCAACGGCCAGACGCCCTTCGTCACCTTTGGCTTCGGTCTCGGCACTGACCAGGCGGCGCGTCTGATCCAGCAGGCTATTCTGCGCAACCGCATCGCCGGGCTGGGGAAAAATCATAAAACCGCCGTCTTTCCCAAGCTGGTGTTCGCCATTCGCGAAGGCGTAAACCGGCGGCCCGGCGACGTAAATTATGATATCAAGCAGCTGGCGCTCGCCTGCGCCAGTAAGCGCATGTATCCCGACATTCTCAATTACGATCAGGTGGTGAAGATCACCGGCTCGTTCAAAACGCCGATGGGCTGTCGCAGCTTTCTTGCACCTTATGAGGAGAACGGCGAGCTGATTCACGACGGACGCAACAATCTTGGCGTTATCAGCCTGAACCTGCCACGTATCGCGCTGGAAGCGCGAGGCAATGAGGATCGTTTCTGGCATTTGCTCGATGAACGTCTTGCGCTGGCGAAGCGCGCATTGCTGTCACGCATCGCCCGGCTGGAAAAAACCAAAGCGCGCGTGGCGCCCATTCTCTATATGGAAGGCGCCTGCGGCGTGCGGCTTCAGGCCGACGAGGAGATCGGACCGATTTTCCGCAACGGACGCGCCTCTATCTCGCTCGGCTATATCGGCCTGCATGAAACGCTCAACGCGCTGAGCGGCGGTGATACCCATCCCTTTGACAGTGCGCAGCTACGAGAAAAAGGGGTGGCAATTGTGGCGCGCCTGCGCCGCGCGGTGGACGCCTGGAAAGCGGAAACCCACTACGGCTTCAGCCTCTACAGCACGCCGAGCGAAAATCTCTGCGATCGCTTTTGCCGCCTCGACGCCGCGCAGTTTGGCGTGGTTCCTGGCGTGACGGACAAAGGCTACTACACCAACAGCTTCCATCTCGACGTCGAGAAAAAGGTGAACCCTTACGACAAAATCGACTTTGAAGCGCCCTATCCACCCCTGTCCAACGGCGGTTTCATCTGTTACGGCGAGTTTCCCAACGTACAGCACAACCTGAAGGCGCTGGAGGATGTCTGGGATTACAGCTACGACCGGGTACCCTATTACGGCACCAATACGCCGATTGATGAGTGCTACGACTGTGGCTACAGCGGCGAGTTCACCTGCGCCAGCAAGGGCTTCACCTGTCCGGCGTGCGGCAATCACGATCCGGCGCGCGTGTCGGTGACGCGCCGCGTCTGCGGCTATCTCGGCAGCCCGGATGCCCGCCCTTTTAACGCTGGCAAGCAGGAGGAGGTCAAACGGCGCGTGAAGCATCTCAACGAGGGCGTCACAGAATGATGCATATTCATCGTTACTACGACGTGGATATCGTCAACGGACCCGGCACGCGTTGCACGCTGTTTGTCGCAGGCTGCGAGCATCAGTGTCGCGGCTGCTATAACCAGAGCACCTGGCGCGTCGATTCTGGCGCGCCCTTTACGCTGGAGCTGGAAGAACGGCTGATGGCCGATCTGCACGACCGCCGTATTCCTCGTCAGGGACTCTCGCTGAGCGGCGGCGATCCGCTTCATCCGCATAACGTGCCTGATATTCTGCGTCTGGTTAAACGGGTGCGCCGCGAATGTCCGGACAAAGATATCTGGCTCTGGACGGGTTATACCCTGGCTGAACTGAATCCGGCTCAGCGCAGGGTAATAGCAGAGATTGACGTGCTGATTGACGGACGTTTTATTGCCGCGCAGTACGATCCTGCCCTGCGGTGGCGCGGCAGTAAAAACCAGGTGATTCACTATTTGCGTTAGTTATCCGTCGCGCGCGGAATCGCCCCCGATTCGATAACGACGACATCATCCCGGCCCGGCGAAAAGGCCGCTTCCAGCATCGCCTTCGCCACTGCTTTCGCCGGTACGGCACGCCAGTCACCCGGCAGCATGCTGAACAGCGGCGCCATCAGGCTCTCGCCGCTACGCTTGCGATCGCGATCGCCTAGCAGCAATGAGGGACGTATCAGCGTCAGGCGCGGCCAACCCTGATGACGCAGGGCGTTCTCCATTTCGCCTTTTACCCTGGAATAGAAAAAGGGCGAATGCCGGTTAGCCCCGTGGGCGCTGACCACCAGCATATGCTTCGCGCCCAGACGTAAGCCGGTCAGCGCGCTGTCTATCACCAGCGTATAGTCAACGTGAAGAAACGCCTCTTTGCTGCCCGCCTGCTTGCGCGTGGTGCCGAGGCAACAGAAAACGATATCGACAGAGTCGGCCAGGGGCCGCAGCACATCGGTAAGATCCTCCTCGACCAGATTCACCACCTTACGCATCGCCGGTAACGGACGGCGCGTCGGTGCGATAATCTCATCGACGCGCGCATCATCAATCAGCAAACGCAGCAAATGCGAGCCTACCAGTCCGGTCGCGCCGGTCAGTAACACGCGGTTCATCTTCTTTTCCTTAACCGCTTCGCGGCAGCCTGATCTCTGTGCTTTAAAAGATAGCTTTATTTTTTCGCGCTGGACCGCAACGGTGCGCGCACGCACCAACTTTGTGCTGACAGGATCGTCAACAAGACGCAAAGCTCCGTTTACAACGCTTTTGTATCTGGCACAACTTCTGCATGGTTCAGACAAACTTGTATACAAGGCCGCATACCGGTCAGCTGACTTTGGGAGAGAAAGATGCGCAACGATAACCAGGATAAGATCAACGCACAGCGTCGCCAGTTAATGAAATATTCCGCTTTAACGCTGGGCGGCATCGCGTTAAGCGGCATGCTGGCAAGCCCGGCGGCGCGGGCGGCGGATGATGAGATCCTGATTGGCTACTGGCCGATTGTCGGCGGTCTGCCGCTTTATGTCGGCGTGGAAAAAGGCATCTTCAAACAGGCGGGACTCAACGTGCGCGCGGTGAAATTCGCCAGCCCGCAGCAGGTGGTAGAGGCGATGATTACCGGACGTATCCACGGCTGCGCCAACGGCACGGCGACCGGCGCGCTGGGTCTGGGAGCGATCACCAGCCCGGACCTGTTCAAAATTATCTGCTCGAACCCATCCAACGCGAAAATGGTGCTGGATGAATTCCTCGTGCCTGTGAACAGTACGGCAAAAACCATTGGCGATCTAAAGGGTAAACGTATCGCCTGCGGCCCCGGCATTCAGAACGTCACCATGGCGAAAATTATTCTGGAGAAGAACGGCTTCAGCGATCCCAAAGTGATTGAACTGCCGGTGGGCCAGCACGCGCCTTCGCTGGCAGCAGGGCAGATTGACGGCGTTTATACCCTGGAACCCACCGGCACCGTGGCGCGCATGAAAGGCATGGGCAAAGTGCTGGAGACCGGCGTGATTGCAAAATATGTGCTTGGCGATGCCAGCGCGCCCTGGTTCGGTGGCGCTGCCGCGTTAACCAGCACATTTATCAACGCCGATAAGACGCGGGCGCAAAAACTCGCTGACGCTTACGGCGAGGCGGTGAAATTTATCCAGCAGCAGCCGGATGAGGCGCGCCAGTATGTGGCGGGCTATACCAGCATCGATGCGGCGCTGGTGAAAGAGGTGCCGCTGCCGGGCTTTGTTATGTATGACCAGCTCAACGGCGAGAATCTGCAATGGTTCCAGAAGTTTTATGACGTCTTTACCGAACGTAAGATTTTCAGCAAACCGCTGGACGTTGCCACCCTGATCTATAAAGCCTGAGGAAAGAGACTATGACTGGACGCTACAGCCGCCGGTTGCTGCCGCTGGTCGGCCCGCTGCTCCTGTTTCTGTTCTGGCAAACCGCGGTCAGCGCCAAATGGCTCAACCCGGTGCTGCTGCCCTCCCCCGGCGAGACGCTGAGCTATCTGTTTGGCGCACTGGCGGACGGCAGCATGAATCAGGATATTGGCGCCACCCTCTATCGCACGCTGATGGCGTTTCTGTTTGCCGCCGTGATTGGCGTACCGCTCGGAGTCATGCTGGGCAGCAGCGAAAGCCTGTACCGCAGCGTGGAGTTTCTGGTGGATTTCTTCCGCTCAACCCCCTCCTCCGCGCTGATCCCGCTGTTTATGCTGATTTTTGGCATTACCGACACCAACAAGATCGCCATCGCCGCGTTCGCCGCCGTGCTGGTGATCTTGTTTAACAGCGCCTACGGGGTGATGAACGCGAAAAAGACGCGCATTATGGCCGCGCAGGTGATGGGCGTTTCCCGCTGGCATGTTTTCAAGGACATCATGCTGATGGAAAGCCTGCCGCAAACCTTTGTCGGCCTGCGCACCGGTGTGTCGATGGCGCTGGTGATCGTCATCGTAGCGGAGATGTTTATCGGCTCGGAAACCGGGCTGGGTCATCGCATTATTGATGCGCAGCAGCTGTTTAATATCAAGGATATGTACGCCTCGATCCTGATCACCGGCGCGTTTGGCTACCTGCTGAACCTGGCCTTTTTGCTGATTGAAAAACGGTGCGTTCACTGGAGCGGCAAAGCATGAAACTCCCCGATTATCCCAAGCCCAATACGCACGTCACTATTCGCGGTCTGGATAAAACGTTTGCTGGTCAGCCGCTTTATCAGAATCTCAATCTGGATCTGCCCAAGGGGAAGATCGTCTCGATATTTGGCCCCAACGGCTGCGGTAAATCCACCCTGATGAATATGATCGCCGGGCTGATCCCGCTGGATCGCGGCGAGATCCTGTTTGATGGTAAAACCCTGGCAGACACCACCATCGGCTATGTGTTTCAGAACTATCGCGATGCGCTTTTCCCCTGGCTCAGTGCCTGGAGCAATATCGCCTACCCGCTGAAGCGGCGCGGCATAAAGGCTGACGCGGTGAAAAAACGTGTCGCTGAGCTGTCAGAAATGTTTGATATCCGCTTCGATTTGCAGCGCTATCCCTATGAGCTCTCCGGCGGCCAGCAGCAAACGGTGTGTATCATGCGCGCGCTGGCGACCGAGCCGGAAGTGATGTTTCTTGATGAGCCTTTTTCCGCGCTGGATTTTGAGATGACGCTGTTTATTCGCGACAAGCTACAGCAGGTGCAGTTGGCGACCGGCGTCACCATGCTGATCGTCTCTCACGACCTGGAGGATGCGGTTTTCCTCGCCGATGAGATCCTGCTGCTGACCCGGCGTCCGACGCAGGTCGCGGAGATTGTGCCTTTCGACCTGCCGCGCCCACGCACCGCGGAAGTGATGAGCCATCCGGAGTTTATTCGCGTCAAAGCCCATACGCTGGAAGTCTTCAAGCGGGAGATGGCGGCTGGCTGAGATCCTGCGATATCAGCAACAGTCTGACTTGCATTTTCAGCACAGACGACCAGGCTTAACAGACTATTCAGGAGAGCAAACCCGATTTTCATGTTTAAAAGGAGGAGAAAATGAGCAAGAAAGTAGCGGTGTTGATTACCGACGGATTTGAAGACTCAGAATTTACCTCACCCGCCGAGGCTTACACCAAAGCAGGGCATGAAATTGTGACGATTGAGATGCAGGCCGGGAAAACGGTAAAAGGAAAACAGGGTAAAGCGGAAGTGAAGATTGACAAGGATATCGATCATGTCAGTGCGGCTGAATTCGACGCGCTGCTGCTGCCGGGCGGTCATTCACCCGATTCGCTGCGCGGCGATGATCGTTTCGTCCAGTTCACCAAGGAGTTTGTCGCCAGCGGCAAACCGATCTTTGCTATCTGCCACGGACCGCAGCTGCTGATCAGCGCGAACGGCGTACGCGGCCGTAAGATGACTTGCGTAAAGGCGATCGCTATCGATCTGCGTAACGCCGGTGCGGATTTTTACGACAAGGAAGTGGTCGTGGATGATGATATTCTGGTTACCAGCCGTACGCCTGAAGATTTGCCTGCTTTTAATCAGGAATCGCTGCGTATTCTTAACACCTGATCGGGCGCGCCTCCCTCTCCTGCCGGGAGAGGGAGCGTTGCTTATGCAACCTCTTCCCGCCGCCAGTGGATTTTTTTGCCGAAGCCCAGCACATTGTCCGTCATCTTTAGCTCATCCAACGCAATCTCCCACAGCGGCGCAGAAACCTTGCGCGCCACCGGAAAACGCTTCTGGTAAGCCAGCCGTGCCTGCTGCTCCGCCTCGCCCTCCAGACGCTGAATGCGGCCGCGATACTGGATGCCCTTGATCAGCAGCACGCTTTTCGGCTGACCATTCACCGTACCGGCGACCTGGGCATTGAGCTGCATCAGCGCGCCATGGCGCGTCTCCGCCTCGGTCATCAGCCAGAAGGCCATACGCGCCTCATCAAACACATAGAAGCAGTTGGCGCTCCAGATTTCATGCGCGCTGTGGCAGCTCAGCGACAGCACATGCTGCTTCTTCAGATAGCGAATCAGGTGGGATCGATCGGACACAACGTTACTCCGTGTTGATAATAACAGCGAAAGGCGCCGGATAGCCGTTTAGCGCAATCCACGCTACACTGCCCGGCAAAGGTTATTCAGAGGTTTCAGCTTATGAGTCAGGGCTGGCAGCTCTATATCGTGCGTACCGCCTCCGGCGTACTTTATACCGGCATTACCACCGATGTGCCACGGCGCGTCGCCCAACATCAGAAGGGTACCGGCGCGCGCGCACTACGGGGCAAAGGACCGCTGGCATTGGTGTTTCACTGTGAGGCAGGCGATCGCGCTAACGCGTCACGCCTGGAATACCGGGTTAAACAGCTTAACCGCCAGCAAAAATTGCGTCTGGTGGAGAACCAACCAGCCTGCGTAGCCGAGTGGCTTAGTCGAACCGATTGAAAGGCGCGGCGTAATCCACGTCGCCTTCCACATCATTAAAGGCGCCGTCGGCGAGCTTATAGATCTGGAACGCGGCTTCGGCACCCGGCCAGCGGCAGCGTAAGCCATGGCGCGCCGCCGGCTCAAAACCAAAGCGGTTGTAATACGCCGGATCGCCCAGCGTCACCACCGCGCTATAACCAAACTCATTTAGCGCATCGAGACCTTCATAGACCAGCTGCTTGCCGATGCCCTGGTCGCGCACGCTCTCGTCTACCGCCAGCGGCGCCAGCGCAACCCAGCCGCGATCTTCACCCTGTAAGGTGACCGGGCTGAAAGCAGCGTAGCCTAACACCTGACCTTCATCGTCGGTGGCGACCACGCCCAGCGTCAGCAGGCCATCTTCGCGCAGTTGCTGCACCAGCTCCGCTTCTGCAGCGGTCGCGAAACAACGCTTTAACAGGCTGTCGATGCTGGCTGCATCCACGCCAATTTCAGTACGTATCAACATGAGACACCCGCGCGCGCGCGCATGGCCTTCGCGTCCTGTTTCATTTTCACCTTCACCTTTGCAGTCGGCTGCTGCAATCCCGTACGCAACGGCGTTAGTATGGTGTCGAGTTCAATGGCATCCATCAGGTTTTTCACCTCCAGTTCCGTTTCCGTATCGCCTTCTATTAGCAGTCGACGTTGAAAAACAGCATATCGGGATCCGTTTTATCTGTAGCCACCTACAGCCGATCCCGTGATACCGTCAGTTGTCCCCGCTCACCAGAGCCAACCCAGCTTAACGCCAGGCGACCTGTTTTGATACCGGGACGACGCCTTTCCAGAAAGTCTAACTCACCTTCAGCTAAAACATGACGAAATTGCCAGTTTAGGAGTTGTTGCAAAAGCGCTTTTTGTCGGACAAACGACGCAAGATCCACATCTAACCATTTGAATTTAAAATGATTTACTTGAAAATTTGTTAGCTTCCGCATTCACCTTAACAGCACTCTCTTCAAAAAAATTCACTTATATTGCCACATTCTGCCGTCCGCGCCTCCGTTGAGATCAATAAACCCGGCGTTCGTTGCCTCAGATACAGCGGCTCGCGGGCATGATGCCGACAGCGGCGCGCCGAAAGGCACGATCCGGCAATCGTCCCCCTGCCATTAGCAGTTTTAATATGGGGAATGATGCGTAATACTGATAGCGCAGGAAGCAAGCGTTCACCTGCGCCATTCAATCTCTGGAGTGCCCATGTCTGAGAATAAAAATGTTCGCCTGTCCATCCTGGATTTGGCTCCGGTTCCACAAGGCTCCACGCCGCGCGATGCGTTTCATAACTCTCTGGCGCTGGCGCGTCAGGCTGAAACCCTGGGTTTTCATCGCTACTGGCTGGCTGAGCATCACAACATGACCGGTATTGCCAGCGCGGCGACCTCGGTACTGCTTGGCTATCTGGCAGCGAACACGCAAACTCTGCGCCTTGGTTCCGGCGGCATTATGCTGCCTAACCATGCGCCGCTGGTGATCGCTGAACAGTTTGGTACGCTTGAATCACTCTATCCTGGCCGTATTGACCTGGGCCTGGGCCGCGCGCCCGGCTCCGATCAGCGCACCATGATGGCGCTGCGTCGTCATCTCTCCAGCGCGCAGGCTGACAGTTTCCCGGAAGATGTCGCCGAACTGATTAACTGGTTCGACGCCGAAGAGGGCGCGCAACCGCCGGTGCAGCCGGTGCCGGGCCTGGGACTGAAAATTCCCGTCTGGCTGCTGGGTTCGAGCCTTTACAGCGCCCAGCTGGCGGCCAAAATGGGGCTGCCGTTCGCTTTTGCCTCGCACTTTGCGCCCGACCTGCTGTTTCAGGCGCTGCATCTCTATCGCGAGAAATTCCAGCCTTCCGCGCGCCTCGAAAAACCTTATGCGATGGCCTGTATCAACATCGTGGCCGCCGACAGCGAACGCGATGCCCGCTTCCTGTTTACCTCTATGCAGCAGCAGTTTATCAATCTGCGCCGCGGCAAGCCTGGCCCGCTGCCGGCGCCGGTCGAAAACATGGATAACCTCTGGTCGCCTTCTGAGCAGTATGGCGTACAACAGGCGCTGAGCATGTCGATCGTCGGCGATCGCGATAAGGTGCGTCACGGACTGGCGGCGATTATGCGTGAAACCCAGGCGGATGAAATCATGGTTAACGGCCAGATTTTCGATCGCGATGCGCGTCTGCACTCCTTTGCGCTGGCAATGGAAGCAGCGCGTTCGCTTTGATAGCTGTCGAAAGCTAAGCATAAAAAAAGGAGACCCGGAGGTCTCCTTTTTTACTGCCATCAATCGGGACGTTTCACGCCCCGTTTTGGCTGTCAGATATCACGACGACGCGGTGCGCCTGTACCTGCATCATCACGACGCGGACCACGACTGCCTTCACGGCTGAAGCCGCCACGACCACCTTCACGGCCGCCTTCGCGACGCTCAGAGAAACGACGACCGCCTTCACGGTTGCCTTCACGTGCGCCGCCGCCACGGCGCTCACCGCCGAAGTCACGACCGCCGCCACGACGTTCGCTACGCTCATGCGGTTGCGCATCGCCCATCAGCTGCATATTCATCGGTTTATTGAGAATACGCGTGCGGGTGAAGTGCTGCAGGACTTCGCCCGGCATACCTTTCGGCAGCTCGATAGTGGAATGCGAATCAAACAGCTTGATGTTACCAATGTAACGGCTGCTGATATCGCCTTCGTTAGCGATGGCACCCACGATGTGACGAACTTCAACGCCATCATCACGACCCACTTCGATGCGGTAAAGTTCCATTTCGCCAACGTCACGACGTTCACGACGCGGACGATCACCGTCACGGCTGTCGCGGCTGTCACGACCTTCGCGGCCTTCACGACCACCAGCACGACGGTCATCGCGACGATCGTCACGATCGCGGAATTCACGACGCTGCGGACGCGGCGCGTCTGCCGGCACGATCAGCGGACGTTCGCCCTGCGCCATTTTCAGCAGCGCTGCGGCCAGGGTTTCCATATCCAGTTCGTCCTGCGGAGAGAGTTTCTCCAGCAGTGCGCGATACTGATCCAGATCGCTGCTTTCCAACTGCTGCTGTACGCGACCAGCGAATTTCGCCAGACGACGGGTACCCAGCAGTTCTGCGTTCGGCAGTTCAACTTCCGGAATCGTCAGCTTCATGGTGCGCTCGATGTTGCGCAGCAGGCGACGTTCGCGGTTTTCTACGAACAACAGGGCGCGACCGGCACGACCCGCACGACCGGTACGGCCGATACGGTGAACGTAAGACTCGGCATCCAGCGGGATGTCATAGTTTACGACCAGGCTGATACGCTCTACGTCAAGACCACGAGCCGCAACGTCGGTAGCGATCAGGATATCGAGACGGCCATCTTTCAGACGCTCCAGCGTCTGCTCACGCAGCGCCTGGTTCATGTCGCCATTCAGCGCAGCGCTGTTGTAGCCGTTGCGCTCCAGCACTTCTGCCACTTCCAGCGTCGCGTTTTTGGTACGAACGAAGATGATCGCCGCATCAAAATCTTCCGCTTCCAGGAAACGCACCAGCGCGTCAGATTTACGACCATAAGCGGTCCAGTAAGACTGGCTGATGTCCGGACGCGTGGTAACGCTGGACTGGATACGCACTTCCTGCGGATCTTTCATGAAGCGACGGGTAATACGACGAATCGCTTCCGGCATGGTGGCAGAGAACAGAGCGGTCTGATGACCTTCCGGAATCTGCGCCATGATGGTTTCTACATCTTCAATAAAGCCCATGCGCAGCATTTCATCAGCTTCGTCCAGCACCAGGCCGCGCAGGTTAGAAAGATCAAGCGTGCCGCGTTTCAGGTGGTCAAGCAGACGACCCGGGGTCCCCACAACAACCTGTGGTCCCTGACGCAGCGCACGCAGCTGGACGTCATAACGTTGGCCGCCGTACAGGGCCACGACGTTCAGTCCGCGCATATGTTTAGAGAATTCAGTAACGGCTTCTGCAACCTGCACCGCCAGTTCGCGGGTCGGTGCCAGCACCAGAATTTGCGGTGCTTTAATAGTTGGATCAATGTTGTTTAACAGCGGCAGAGAGAAGGCCGCGGTTTTACCACTCCCGGTCTGAGCCATACCTAACACGTCACGGCCCGCCAGCAGGTGAGGAATACACTCAGCCTGGATCGGGGATGGCTTAACGTAGCCCATGCCGTTCAGTGATTCGAGGATGTCGGCGTTCAGGCCAAGGTCAGCAAAAGTGGTTTGAATATCAGTCATGTAGTACACGTGCCTCTTAGATTGCGGCGGCCAGTCTACATAACTCGACATGAAAATTTTCAGTCATTTTCATCGAAAAGTGTGAACCGGCTCAAATTAGAAGTTTCGACGAACAGAAAAGCCTTCATCCCGGAAGATGATGACTTAACGGGTAATTCAGGCAATAAAAGTTCGTCAGCTATTGCTGGTCAGATTCTGATAAATCGTCTTGTGTCTGGCCGAGTTGCGCCAGTTCCAACAATGCGTATCGGTGTTCAACAAAGTTATTGACGTTGTTGGCCACCGCCAGTTTGAACAACGCTTTCGCGTCGTCCTTCTCCCCCAGACTTAGGTAGTACTTACCTAAATAGAAGTTGGTTTCACTGAGATGTTCAGCGAGCGAGGTGTTATCCGTTGCGTCCGCCTTGAGACGTTCCATCAACGTTTTTTCGTTGATGTCGCCCAGGTAGAACTCGACAATATTCCATCCCCATTGATCGCGGACCGCTTTGTTGTAACGCTGCTTTAGCGCTACTTCCGCCTGGTCAACATTCATCTCTCGTTCGTCGAGATAAAGCCACAGGCTGCGGAAAGGATCGTTAGGATCGTCTTGATAAAACGCCAGCAGATCATCTTGCGCTAACTTGTATCGACCGCCGTAATAGAGGGCGATACCACGGTTTAAATGCGCATAGTTGTAAGTTGGATCAAGCTCAAGTACAGAATCAAACGCTTCATAGGCAGCATCAAAATTGCCCGCCTGCGTTAAGTATATACCAAGATAGTTAAATACTTCTGGCATATCTGGTCTGATAGACAGCGCTTGCGAGAAATCGTTCCGCGCCAGTGCTCTCAAACCTAAACTATCATACAACACTCCGCGCTCATATAACAGCTGCGCGCGTTCATCATCGGTCAGGGCACGACTGGCAAGAATTTGTTCCATTCGCGCCAAAATCACTTCCTGCTGCAGTGTGGGCTGCAAAGGTACTGCCATAACTTCGTTCTTACGCCAATTGGAGTTGCTGCATCCTGCCAGCGTCAAAGCTGTTGCAACAAAACACCAGCGCAAAAAAGGCTTCATTTCCCACTCCCGAATACAAACATTGGGATGAACATCCTGTCATCCGGCTGCTGTGCACAAGGATTCCTGCCCTCGCGATGACACAAACGCCTCTCTCCGCCAGGCAGAGAGAGGCAAATCACGTGCTTATTCTGCGTCAGGTGCAACGGTTGCAGCGGCTTCTTCTGCCTGCGGCTTCGGCTCTGATGCTTCTTTGATGCTCAGACGAACACGGCCTTGACGGTCCACTTCCAGTACCTTAACCGGCACTTCCTGGCCCATCTGCAGATAGTCCGTGACTTTCTCAACGCGCTTGTCGGCGATTTGAGAAATGTGCACCAGACCTTCTTTACCGCCGCCAATCGCCACAAAGGCGCCGAAATCAACGATACGGGTCACTTTACCGTTGTAAATACGGCCCACTTCGATTTCAGCGGTGATCTCTTCGATGCGACGAATCGCTTCTTTCGCCTTCAGACCGTCAGTTGCAGCGATTTTTACCGTGCCGTCATCTTCGATTTCGATAGTGGTGCCGGTCTCTTCGGTCAGCGCACGAATCACTGAGCCGCCTTTACCGATCACGTCTTTGATCTTGTCGGAGTTGATTTTGATGGTGTAGATGCGCGGTGCGAATTCAGAGATTTCGCCACGCGGCGTGCTGATCGCCTGCTCCATCACGCCCAGGATATGCAGACGCGCGCCCTTGGCCTGATTCAGCGCCACCTGCATGATTTCACGGGTGATGCCTTCGATTTTAATGTCCATCTGCAGCGCGGTGATACCTTCACGGCTACCGGCCACTTTGAAGTCCATGTCGCCGAGGTGATCTTCGTCGCCCAGGATGTCTGACAGGACGACAAACTTCTCATCTTCTTTCACCAGGCCCATCGCGATACCGGCAACGGCCGCTTTGATCGGCACGCCCGCATCCATCAGCGCCAGAGAAGCACCACATACGGACGCCATGGAGGAGGAGCCGTTAGATTCAGTGATCTCAGATACCACACGTACGGTGTACGGGAACTCGTCGCCCTTCGGCATCACTGCCAGAACGCCACGCTTCGCCAGACGACCGTGGCCGATTTCACGACGCTTCGGTGAGCCGACCATGCCGGTTTCACCCACGGAGTACGGAGGGAAGTTGTAGTGGAACAGGAAGTTGTCGGTACGCTCGCCCATCAACTCGTCCAGGTTCTGCGCATCGCGTGCCGTACCCAGCGTCGCGGTAACCAGCGCCTGAGTCTCACCACGGGTGAACAGAGAAGAACCGTGCGTGCGCGGCAGTACGCCAGTACGTACGTCCAGACCACGGATCATATCTTTTTCACGACCGTCGATACGCGGCTCACCGTTCAGAATACGGCTGCGCACCACGTTCTTTTCCAGGCTGTGAACGATATCGCCGATTTCAGCGTCGTCCAGCGTCTCATCTTCAGCCAGCAGCGCAGCGATGGTCTCTTCTTTGATGATGCCAACCTGGGCGTAACGCTCCTGCTTGTCCGTGATGCGGTAAGCGTCGCTGATACGCGCTTCAGCCAGCGCAGCAACGCGTGCAATAAGCGCATCGTTGGTCGCTTCCGGCTGCCAGTCCCAACGCGGTTTGCCCGCTTCGGCGACCAGAGAGTTAATGTTTTCAATCACAACCTGCTGCTGCTCGTGGCCGAATACGACAGCTCCCAGCATTTGCTCTTCGGTCAGGATGTCGGCTTCAGACTCTACCATCAGAACGGCGTTCTGGGTGCCAGCAACCACCAGGTCCAGACGAGAGGTTTTGATCTCGTCAGCGGTCGGGTTCAGTACATACTGATCGTTGATATAACCCACGCGTGCGGAACCGATAGGACCGTTGAACGGAATACCGGAGAGCGACAGCGCAGCAGAGGCACCGATCATCGCAACGATATCCGGGTTAACCTGCGGGTTAACGGAAACCACGGTGGCGATAACCTGCACTTCGTTAACGAAACCTTCCGGGAACAGCGGACGAACCGGGCGGTCAATCAGACGCGCAATCAGCGTTTCGCCTTCGCTCGGACGACCTTCACGACGGAAGAAGCTACCCGGAATACGGCCGGCAGCGTAGGTACGTTCCTGATAGTTTACGGTCAGCGGAAAGAAATCCTGACCGGCTTTAGCTTTTTTCTGGCCGACAACGGTAACAAATACAGCGGTGTCATCCATGCTGGCCATAACGGCCGCGGTGGCCTGGCGCGCCATCATGCCGGTTTCCAGCGTGACGGTATGCTGACCATATTGGAATTTACGTACGATCGGGTTCAGCAAAATTAAAATCCTTAACTTCAGGGCAGACCTGTCTCAGGTCTGCTATTGATTACCGATCTTCAGTTGCATCCTCGCGACTAATGACAACCCTTAACCGCCCCTGCGGTAAAGCCTCTCATTAGCCGCGCGAATCTCTGCAATCAAAGATCACTCTTAGCAACAATACATGAGTTTGGACCGGATTGCTGCGCATTACCTGAAAAAAGGGGCCTTAAAAGGCCCCTTTTCGCGAAACTCGCACAAATCTGATCGTCGGAAACGTTTTTCTGCATACTGCGCTTGCTACGCCCTTGATCAGATTCTTCAGACTTAGCGACGCAGACCCAGGTTTTCGATCAGGCTGGTGTAGCGTGCAACATCTTTACGCTTCAGGTAGTCCAGCAGCTTACGACGCTGGGAAACCATGCGCAGCAGACCGCGACGGCTGTGGTGATCTTTTTTGTGCTCGGAAAAGTGACCCTGCAGGTGATTGATCTGAGCAGTCAGCAGAGCAACCTGAACTTCGGTTGAGCCGCTGTCGTTAGCACCACGACCGTATTTAGCAACGATCTCTGCTTTAGCTTCTACGCTTAGAGACATAATAACTCCAGTAATAAAATGAATGTAAGGGTGCCGATCTCTAATTCAGCAGCCCGCTTTAAAGCCGCGCTATTCTACTCTTCGCCCATGATGAGTGCAAATTCCTCATCATCTTTCCCGCATCAACAACAGAGCGACAACAGATTAAGCAGGATATTCAACCACCAGACGACGTGGCGCAACGCGACCCTCGTCATCAATTTCAGCCATGCCGATAAACTTGCGCTCGTCACCTTCGGTCACGCGCACCAGCCCCCCGGCCGGGACTTTCGCTGCCTGTACTGGCTGTCCCTGCTTAAAGTAAGCAGCCACGACCGACAACAGGTTCACTTCCGGAAACGCCGACGCCGGGCTGTCCATCGGCAGCAGCAGCGGATCGAGCTGCTCCCCTGGCGGCGTGCCCGCTTCATTGGCGCTCTCCAGCAACGCGTTGAGTTGCTCAAGCGTCACCATACTCTCGATCGGATAACGCGCCACCTGGAGACGGCGCAGCATAATCACATGTGCGCCGCAGCCGAGCTTTTCACCGAGATCGTCGATAATGGTGCGGATATAGGTGCCTTTGGAGCAGTGGATTTCCAGCTCCAGCTCATTATCCTGCCAGCGAATAAATTGCAGCTCATAAACGGTAATCGGGCGCGCTTCGCGTGCCACTTCAATACCCTGCCGCGCATATTCGTAAAGCGGACGTCCCTGATGCTTCAGCGCAGAGAACATGGAGGGCACCTGCAAGGTGTCGCCACGAAAGCTCTCCAGCGCCGTATCCAGCGCCGCCTGCGTGAAGGCGACCGGACGCTCCTGCACCACGCTGCCATCGGCGTCAGAGGTGTCGGTGCGCTGTCCCAGACGCGCAATCACGCGGTAACGCTTGTCGGAATCCAGCAAATATTGCGAAAACTTGGTCGCTTCGCCGAGGCAGATCGGCAGCATCCCGGTCGCCAACGGATCGAGCGCGCCGGTGTGGCCCGCTTTGTTGGCGTTGTAGATGCGCTTCACTTTTTGCAGCACGTCGTTGGATGAGGCCCCCTGCGGTTTGTCCAGCAGCAGCACCCCATGCACATCACGACCGCGACGACGAGGACGACTCATCAATCCTCCTTGTCTTCGTCCGCGGTCTCAGGACCACGGCGCTCAGCATCGTTTTTCACGACGCTGGAGACGAGGTTGGACATACGCATCCCTTCAATCAGCGAGTTGTCGTAGAAGAAGGTCAGCTCCGGCACGATACGCAGGCGCATCGCTTTGCCGAGCAGAGAACGGATATAGCCTGATGCCTCTTTCAACGCTTTCAGGCCGTTTTGGACCGCTTCTTCGTCTTTATCGTTGAGGAAGGTGACAAACACCTTGGCATAGGCGAGGTCGCGTGAGACTTCCACGCCGGAAACGGTAACCATCATCCCCAGACGTGGATCTTTAATCTCACGCTGAAGGATAATCGCCACTTCTTTTTGCAGTTCCTGCGCCACGCGCTGTGGGCGACCAAATTCTTTCGCCATATTTATTTCTCCAAAATAATTCGGGAGGCCAGCGGCCTCCCAAATTGCATTACATCAGATGACGATTACTCGATGGTGCGTTTAATTTCGATAATTTCAAACACTTCGATCATATCGCCGGGACGGACGTCGTTGTAGTTCTTCACGCCGATACCACACTCCATGCCGTTACGCACTTCGTTAACGTCATCCTTGAAGCGACGCAGTGATTCCAGCTCGCCTTCGTAGATCACCACGTTGTCGCGCAGCACACGAATCGGGTTGTGACGCTTAACGTTACCTTCGGTAACCATACAACCTGCGATGGCGCCGAATTTCGGCGATTTGAACACGTCACGTACTTCAGCCAGACCGATAATCTGCTGTTTGTACTCCGGTGCCAGCATCCCGCTCATGGCGGCTTTCACTTCGTCGATCAGATTATAGATCACGGAGTAGTAACGCAGATCCAGGCTTTCCGCTTCGATTACGCGACGCGCAGAGGCATCGGCACGCACGTTGAAGCCAAGGATAATAGCGTTGGAAGCTGCCGCCAGGGTGGCGTCGGTTTCGGTGATACCACCTACGCCCGAGCCGACAATCTTCACCTTCACTTCGTCGGTGGAAAGTTTCAGCAGGGAGTCAGATATCGCTTCCACAGAACCCTGTACGTCCGCTTTCAGCACGATATTCAGCTCGGAAACTTCGCCTTCGGTCATGTTGGCAAACATGTTTTCCAGCTTCGATTTCTGCTGACGCGCCAGTTTCACTTCGCGGAACTTGCCCTGACGATAGAGTGCGACTTCACGCGCTTTCTTCTCGTCACGTACCACAGTGGCTTCGTCACCCGCTGCCGGCACGCCTGACAGACCCAGAATCTCAACCGGAATGGACGGACCCGCTTCCAGCACTTCACGGCCCAGCTCGTCACGCATCGCACGCACACGGCCATACTCGAAGCCGCACAGCACGATATCGCCTTTGTTCAGCGTACCGGCACGTACCAGCACGGTAGCAACCGGACCACGACCTTTATCCAGGAAGGATTCGATAACCACGCCGCTTGCCATGCCCTGACGTACTGCGGTCAGCTCCAGCACTTCGGCCTGCAACAGAATAACCTGCAGCAGATCGTCGATACCGGTGCCCGCTTTCGCCGAGACGTTGACGAACATGTTTTCGCCGCCCCACTCTTCCGGAATAATACCGTACTGGGTCAGCTCGTTCTTCACGCGGTCCGGGTCGGCTTCCGGCTTATCGATTTTGTTCACCGCAACCACCACCGGCACGCCCGCCGCTTTCGCGTGCTGGATCGCTTCGATGGTCTGCGGCATCACGCCGTCGTCTGCCGCCACCACCAGGATAACGATATCCGTGGCCTGCGCACCACGCGCACGCATCGCGGTGAACGCGGCGTGGCCCGGGGTGTCAAGGAAGGTGATCATGCCGTTGTCGGTTTCTACATGGTAAGCACCGATATGCTGGGTAATGCCACCCGCTTCGCCTGAGGCGATTTTGGTAGAGCGGATATAGTCCAGCAGCGAGGTTTTACCGTGGTCGACGTGACCCATAATGGTGACGACTGGCGCGCGGGATTCCGCTTCAGCGGTGCCGCCGATGTCACGGTCGCTCATTACCGCTTCTTCCAGCTCGTTCTCACGGCGCAGGATCACTTTGTGACCCATCTCTTCCGCGACCAGCTGGGCAGTTTCCTGATCGATAACCTGGTTAATGGTGGCCATGGCGCCCATTTTCATCATCGCTTTGATGACCTGGGAGCCTTTTACCGCCATCTTGTTCGCCAGCTCGGCCACAGTAATGGTTTCACCAATCTGAACGTCGCGGTTAACCGCCTGCGCGGGCTTGTTAAAGCCCTGCTGCAGCGCGCTCGGTTTGCGATGCTTGCCGCCTTTACCGCCACGAATCGCGGCGCGCGCTTCTTCACGGTCAGTTTTGGCTTCAGAATGTTTGTTGCCTTTTTTCGCCGGACGCGCGGCTTTGGTGGTGCGCGCACGCGCACGACCCGCTTCGACCTGACGGTCGTTTTCGTCTTCAGCTTGACGCGCATGGGTAGAGGTGGTGACGTGGTAGTCGCCCTTGTCTTCTTCCTCTGGTTTTTCCCATTCCGCCGCTTTCTCTTCAGCCAGACGACGCGCTTCTTCAGCGACACGGCGAGCATCTTCTTCAAGCTTGCGGCGCGCTTCTTCTTCCGCTTTACGCTTCAGTTCAGCCGCTTCCGCTTCGCGACGGGCTTTATCAGACTGCGCAGCCTTGGTCATTTCGTCGGTTTGTTGGTTTGTCACTTTATCATTTTCCGCTGCGTCACGTTTCGCCTTGTCAGCGGCTTCGCGCCTGGCTTTTTCATCGGCTTCACGTTGCGCTTTTTCTTCAGCTTCGCGTCTGGCTTTCTCTTCCGCCTCGTGACGCGCCTTTTCTTCCGCTTCACGCTGCGCCTGCGCTTCAGCTTCCGCCTGAGCCTGAAGCTCCTCGGCATCGCCTTTCACATAGGTGCGCTTTTTGCGGACTTCGATTTGCACCGACTTACTTTTACCCCCGGTGCCTGGAATATTCAAGGTGCTACGCGTCTTACGTTGCAGCGTTAACTTACCTGAACCGGTATTACCGCTCTCGCGATTCAGGTGGGACAGTAAGGTTTCTTTCTCATGCTGGGTCACAGAGTCGTTTTCAGACTTGCGGATCCCCGCATCAGCAAATTGCTGTACCAGGCGATCTACCGGGGTCTGAATTTCTGCGGCCAGCGATTTTACGGTTACATCTGTCATGCTGTTCCTTCCTGTTATTATGCGTCATCGCCGAACCAGCAGATATTGCGAGCGGCCATAATCAGCGCGCCGGCTTTTTCATCATCAAGCCCTTCAATGTCTGTCAGGTCGTCGACACCTTGCTCGGCGAGGTCTTCCAGCGTAGATACGCCGATCGCCGCCAGGCGGAATGCCAGCGCACGATCCAGGCCGTCGAGATTCAGAAGATCCTCAGCAGGCTCCTGATTGCCACGGCTCTCTTCTTTCGCCAGCGCCAGGGTGGTTAACGCATTTTTTGCTCGTTCACGCAGGGCTTCAATCGTCTCTTCGTCGAGGCCTTCAATCTCCAGCAACTCGTTAAGCGGCACGTAAGCCAGCTCTTCCAGGGTAGAGAAGCCCTCTTCCACCAGTACGGTGGCGAACTCTTCGTCGATGTCGAGGTGTTTGGTGAACATATCGATCGCTGCGTGGGCTTCGGCCTGATGTTTAGCCTGCAGATCATCGACGGTCATCACGTTCAGCTCCCAGCCGCTCAGCTGTGAAGCCAGACGCACGTTTTGGCCATTGCGGCCGATCGCCTGAGCCAGATTTCCGGCTTCTACAGCGATATCCATGGTGTGGTTATCTTCGTCGACCACAATTGACGCCACGTCGGCCGGGGCCATGGCGTTAATCACAAACTGCGCCGGGTTATCATCCCACAGCACGATATCGATACGCTCGCCGCCCAGTTCGCTGGAAACGGCCTGAACGCGCGCGCCGCGCATGCCCACACAGGCACCCACCGGATCGATACGTTTATCGTTGGTTTTCACTGCAATTTTAGCGCGGGAACCGGGATCACGGGCAGCCGCTTTGATCTCGATAACTTCTTCGCCAATTTCCGGCACTTCGATGCGGAACAGCTCAATCAACATTTCCGGCTTGGAGCGGGTAACAAACAGCTGCGCCCCGCGCGCTTCCGGACGTACTGCGTAAAGCACGCCGCGAATGCGATCGCCCGGACGGAAGTTTTCACGCGGCAGCATATCTTCACGCACGATAACGGCTTCGGCGTTGCTGCCGAGGTCCAGCGTGATGTTGTCGCGATTCACTTTCTTCACTACGCCGGTGATGATATCACCTTCCTGCTCGCGGAACTGATCCACGACCATCGCGCGTTCAGCTTCGCGCACTTTCTGCACGATAACCTGTTTCGCCGTCTGCGTGGTAATGCGGTCAAAGGTCACAGATTCAATCTGGTCTTCAACATAATCACCCAGATTGAACGCTTCATCTTCGAAGCGGGCTGCGTCCAGTGTGATCTCGCGCGTCGGCTGCGTTACCTCATCCACGATCTGCCAGCGGCGGAACGTATCGAAGTCGCCGCTTCTACGATCGATGCTGACACGCACATCGATCTCTTGCTCATATTTCTTCTTGGTGGCTGTGGCCAAAGCGCTCTCCAGCGCCTCGAAGATTTTCTCACGCGGCAGGGCTTTTTCGTTAGAAACGGCTTCTACAACAGCTAAGATCTCTTTATTCATCCTGGTTAGCCTCAATCCGGACTTTTAAAAGTGGGGGACCAGGTTCGCTTTCTGAATATTGCTCAGCGCGAACACTTCATCGTTACCCTCAACGGTCACCGTCACCATTTCGCCTTCAACAGACTTAATGATGCCCTGCCATTTACGGCGGTTTTGAACGGCCATACGCAGCACCAGACTCACTTCTTCCCCCACAAAACGCGCGTAATGTTCAGCGGTAAACATGGGACGATCGAGGCCCGGTGAGGAGACTTCAAGGTTGTAAGCAACGGTAATGGGATCTTCCACATCAAATACCGCGCTTACCTGGTGGCTGACATCAGCGCAATCGTCGACAGTGATACCATTTTCACTATCAATATAGATGCGCAGTGTGGATGTGCGACCACGAACGAATTCAACACCGACCAGTTCGTAGCCAAGCGCTTCTACCGGAGCTGATACCAACTCTGTCAATTTTTGCTCTAATGTGGACAAGCCCACCCCCAAGACATAAAAAAAGGGCCTATAGCCCAGTGTTACGATTTCCTGATAACAAAAAACCCCGAAAATTCGGGGCTTTTTATGACTGGACCCTGTACGCCGCTATGCGGCTCGGCACACAATCCAAAAGAATTTTTTTCAAAACTCACTGAGAATGCGTCCGTCGATGCATACAGTATATTTGAAAAAGAACACTAAGGGAAAGTGGTTGCGGGGGCCGGATTTGAACCGACGACCTTCGGGTTATGAGCCCGACGAGCTACCAGGCTGCTCCACCCCGCGTCCGAAAACGTGGCGAATGTTACGCCGAACATGCATTAAATGCAAGTATTACTGAGATTTGGTACCGAGGACGGGACTTGAACCCGTAAGCCCAATCGGGCACTACCACCTCAAGGTAGCGTGTCTACCAATTCCACCACCTCGGCACTTTTTGGACTGCGACCGGTAAACTGTCGCGTCGCAAGCATTGACGATGTTACTGCGGGATATCATTGCCCGGCGTTGCCGGTTTAGCTGGCTGAGTCTGTTGAGACTGAGCCGGCGCAGTGAGATTTTCCCACTCGCTTCCTTTAGAAGTCTTATTGCTGTTCAGGTTACCCAGAATCAAGCTGATGATGAAGAACAGCGTCGCCAGCACTGCGGTCATGCGAGTCATGAAGTTACCAGAACCCGTGGAACCGAACAGCGTTGCAGATGCGCCTGCACCGAATGAGGCTCCCATATCAGCGCCTTTACCTTGCTGAAGCATGATCAGACCCACAAGGCCGATTGCCACAATAAGGAAAACTACCAAAAGAGCTTCGTACATAATCAACCTGTTTCCTTGCACGATAACCGCACAGTTAAAGCTTCACCAGTATCGATGGAGAGTATCGTCATCACCCATCGGAAGCGGGTGTGAATACTAACCAAAGGCGTAACCCTCTGCAAGCGCAATTTTCAACGGCGCGACTGATTGCGGAAAAAAGCGCCAGAGCGGTGATTTTACAGGCGGTTCGGATAAAAATCCCACCGCCTGTCAAGGGTTAAACCGCTTTTACCGCGTCCGCGATGCGATGAGCCAGCGCGGTGACCTGCGCCTCGTCTTCCCCTTCCACCATCACGCGGATCAGCGGTTCGGTGCCCGATTTACGCAGCAGCACGCGTCCGCGTCCCGCCAGCGCTTTTTCCACTTCGGCCGCCACTGCTTTCACCGCGTTGGTCTCCAGCGGATCGGAGTCGCCGCTAAAGCGCACGTTCACCAGCACCTGCGGCAGCAGCTTCATGCCGCTGCACAGATCGTGCAGGCTCATATGATTGCGCACCATGGCGGTAAGCACTTGCAAACCTGCAACGATGCCGTCGCCCGTAGTGGTTTTATCGAGCAGAATAACATGGCCGGAGTTTTCCGCGCCGAGACGCCAGCCCTTCTCCTGCATCTTCTCCAGCACATAGCGGTCGCCCACTTTCGCGCGCGCAAAGGGAATGCCAAGCTGTTTTAGCGCCAGCTCCAGCCCCATATTGCTCATCAGCGTGCCGACCACGCCGCCGCGCAGCTGGCCCTGCCGTAAGCCTTCACGGGCGATGATATAGAGGATCTGATCGCCATCGACCTTGTTGCCCTGATGGTCCACCATCATGATGCGGTCGCCGTCGCCGTCATAGGCGAGTCCCAGGTCCGCTTTTTCATCCAGCACGCGCTGTTGCAGCATAGCCAAATCGGTCGCACCGCACGCCTTGTTGATGTTCATGCCGTCGGGCTGGATGCCGATGGCGATCACTTTGGCGCCCAGCTCGCGCAGCACGTTTGGCGCGATGTGATAGGTCGCGCCGTTCGCGCAGTCCACAACAATTTTCAGACCGTTCAGGCTCAGCTCGCTGGGAAAAGTGCCTTTGCAAAATTCGATATAGCGGCCCGCAGCATCAACAATACGGCTGGCACGTCCCAGTTCCGCTGATTCCACGCAGGTAATCGGCTTATCCATCTCGCGTTCAATCGCCTCTTCCACTTCGTCAGGCAATTTCGTGCCTTCGGTAGAGAAAAATTTGATGCCGTTATCGTCGAAGGGGTTATGCGACGCGGAGATCACGATACCCGCCTCGGCGCGGAAAGTGCGCGTCAGATAGGCAATCGCCGGGGTCGGCATCGGCCCGGTGAAGGCGGCGGTCAGCCCGGCAGCCGCCAGGCCCGCTTCCAGCGCGGACTCCAGCATATAGCCGGAGATGCGGGTATCTTTGCCGATAATGATTTTTTTCGAGCCGTGGCGCGCCAGCACCTTGCCCGCCGCCCAGCCCAGCTTCAGTACAAAATCAGGAGTAATTGGCGTTTCGCCTACTTTGCCGCGAATGCCATCTGTACCGAAATATTTACGCTTACTCACTTGGTTATCCTTTTGCTCTCCGTGTCGCTTCGACAACTCGCATCGCTTCGACCGTTTCTTTTACGTCATGCACACGAATAATCTGCGCCCCCTGCATGGCGGCAATCACCGCGCAGGTCAGGCTGCCGGTTAAGCGCTGCGAAGGACCGACATTCAGCAGCTGCCCAATCATCGATTTACGCGACATCCCGACCAGCAGCGGCAGGCCGAAATGGTGAAAATCAGCCAGGTGGGCCAGCAGCTCATAATTGTGGTTGAGATTCTTACCGAAACCAAAGCCGGGGTCGAGCAGCAGATTCTGTTTTTTGATGCCGGCCGCTTCACATCGGGCGATCTGCTGAGCGAAGTAAGCGTCCACTTCGCTGACCACATTCTGATAATCAGGCGCCTGCTGCATGGTGCGCGGTTCGCCCTGCATATGCATCAGGCACACCGGCAGATCGGTTTCTGCCGCCGCGGCCAGCGCGCCCGGCTCCGAGAGCGAACGGATATCGTTGATGATGTGAGCGCCCGCTCGCGCCGCTTCGCGTATCACTTCTGCTTTCGAGGTATCAACGGAGATCCAGACTTCAAAACGCTGCGCAATCGCTTCTACGATCGGTATCACGCGCGCCAGCTCCTCTTCCACGCTGACCTCATCCGCACCGGGCCGCGTCGACTCTCCGCCCACGTCGATAATGGTTGCCCCGGCATTCACCATCTCATTGGTATGCGTTAGCGCGTCAACCAGCGAATTGTGTTTACCGCCATCAGAGAAGGAGTCCGGCGTGACGTTAAGAATACCCATCACATGCGGAAAAGAGAGATCGAGATGGGAATCACGGGCGTACAACTTCATGACTAAGGTCCCCTTGAGACAAAAAGCAAAATAATGGATGTAAAAAACCCCGGACCAGCCGGGGTTTTGTTTTAGCGCGCAGAACGCCTTATTTGTCGAGCTGCTCAGACATGGTATTGCCTGGGTTCGGCGTACGCGGTTCATCAACCGGACGCGGCGCCTTCGGCGTACCGCTGTTGTCCGAGTTGTTGCTGTTGCCTGCATCATCCCAACCCGCTGGCGGACGCACTTCGCGGCGCGCCATCAGGTCATCGATCTGCGGAGCATCAATGGTTTCATACTTCATCAGCGCGTCTTTCATCGCGTGAAGGATGTCCATGTTTTCGTTCAGAATACGGCGAGCGCGCTGGTAGTTACTGTCGATCAGGTGTTTTACTTCCTGGTCGATAATACGCGCCGTTTCGTCAGACATATGTTTCGCCTTGGCAACGGAACGTCCTAAGAACACTTCGCCTTCTTCTTCCGCATAAAGCAACGGACCCAGTTTTTCCGAGAAGCCCCACTGCGTCACCATGTTACGCGCCAGGTTAGTGGCCACTTTGATGTCGTTGGAGGCACCGGTAGAAACATGTTCTGAACCGTAAATGATCTCTTCCGCCAGACGGCCGCCGTACAGGGTAGAGATCTGACTTTCCAGCTTCTGACGGCTGGCGCTGATCGCATCCCCTTCCGGCAGGAAGAAGGTCACGCCGAGAGCACGGCCGCGCGGAATAATCGTCACTTTGTGAACCGGATCGTGTTCCGGCACAAGGCGACCGATAATCGCATGGCCCGCTTCGTGATACGCGGTCGACTCTTTCTGCGATTCCGTCATCACCATGGATCGACGTTCCGCACCCATCATGATTTTGTCTTTCGCTTTCTCGAACTCAACCATGGAAACCACGCGCTTGTTGCCGCGCGCCGCAAACAGCGCAGCTTCGTTCACCAGGTTAGCCAGATCGGCGCCGGAGAAGCCCGGCGTACCACGCGCGATAATCGCCGCATCGACATCCGTCGCCAAAGGCACGCGACGCATATGCACTTTCAGAATCTGCTCACGTCCTCGCACGTCCGGCAGACCGACGACGACCTGGCGGTCAAAACGACCGGGACGCAACAGCGCCGGGTCAAGCACGTCAGGACGGTTAGTCGCCGCGATAACAATAATACCTTCATTGCCTTCGAAGCCGTCCATCTCAACCAGCATCTGGTTCAGAGTCTGCTCACGTTCATCGTGACCACCGCCTAAACCGGCGCCGCGCTGACGACCCACCGCATCGATCTCATCGATAAAGATGATGCAGGGAGCGGCTTTCTTCGCCTGTTCGAACATGTCACGCACGCGAGATGCGCCGACGCCTACGAACATTTCCACGAAGTCAGAACCTGAAATGGTAAAGAAAGGCACTTTCGCTTCACCGGCGATCGCTTTCGCCAGCAGGGTTTTACCGGTACCCGGCGGGCCCACCATCAGCACGCCTTTAGGAATCTTGCCGCCCAGCTTCTGGAAACGACTCGGCTCGCGCAGGTATTCGACCAGCTCGCCCACTTCTTCTTTTGCTTCGTCACAGCCTGCGACATCAGAAAACGTGGTTTTGATCTGATCTTCGGTCAGCATACGGGCTTTGCTCTTGCCAAAGGACATCGCGCCCTTGCCACCGCCGCCCTGCATCTGCCGCATAAAGAAGATCCACACGCCAATCAGCAGCAGCATCGGGAACCAGGAGATAAAGATTGAAGCCAGCAGGCTCGGCTCTTCCGGCGGTTCGCCAACCACTTTGACGTTTTTGGTCAACAGGTTATCGAGTAACTTGGGATCGTTGACAGGAATATAGGTCGTGTATTTATTACTGTCTTTTTTGGTAACGTTAATCTCACGCCCGTTAATACGTGCCTCGCGGACCTGATCCTGGTTCACTTCCGACAGGAAGGTTGAATAATCAACCCTACGGCCATTCGACTCGCTGGGCCCAAAGCTCTGGAATACCGACATCAGCACGACCGCGATGACTAACCAGAGAATCAGGTTTTTCGCCATGTCACTCAAGGGATTAACCTCATATTACAACTGTGTTAACAGACAGCGTAGGGTACTATAGTTTGCGCCCTGTCGCTACAATGTACACTTCGCGCGAACGTGATCGCGAAGCGTCCGGCTTACGAATTTTCACTTTCGTAAACAGGGAGCGAATTTCCCGGAGGTATTCATCGAAGCCATCTCCCTGAAACACTTTCACCACAAAACTGCCGCCTGGTGCAAGGATATCCCGACACATTTCCAGCGCCAATTCTACCAAATACATCGACCGGGGAATATCAACGGCAGGTGTACCGCTCATGTTGGGTGCCATATCTGACATGACAACCTGAACTTTTTCGTCGCCGACACGTTCAAGCAACGCTTTAATGACCGATTCTTCACGAAAATCGCCCTGAAGGAAATCGACACCAACAATCGGATCCATCGGTAAAATATCACAGGCAATGATGCGCCCGCGCGATCCAATCTGTTGTACAACGTATTGCGACCAGCCGCCAGGCGCAGCGCCCAGATCTACCACGGTCATGCCGGGTTTGAACAGCTTGTCACCCTGTTGTATTTCATCAAGTTTAAACCAGGCGCGCGAACGCAACCCTTTTTTCTGTGCCTGCTGCACATATTTATCGCTAAAGTGTTCCTGAAGCCAGCGGCTTGAACTGGCCGAACGCTTTTTACCCGTCATAATTTTTCCAACTAAATCTTCATCGTAGCGATAAATCATCACGCAATGGGCGCTGTTGATTTGGTGATATACCCGAGATGGCGGTAGAATGACCCGTTTTCAATCCCAAAGTAAGCAAAAAATACGATGAATCTGAGTACCAAACAAAAACAGCACCTGAAAGGCCTCGCCCATCCGCTCAAGCCTGTCGTCATGCTGGGCAACAATGGCCTGACAGAAGGCGTGCTGGCCGAGATCGAACACGCGCTTGAACACCACGAGCTGATCAAGGTGAAAATCGCCACCGAAGATCGTGAAACCCGGCAGCTAGTGGTTGAGGCTATCCTGCGTGAAACCCGCGCCTGTAATGTTCAGGTGATCGGCAAAACGCTGGTGCTGTATCGCCCGTCAAAGGAGAGCAAGATTTCTCTGCCGCGTTAAGTCTGTAAGAGATGTCTGGCTCCGGGCAGAGAAAGTGCCATGCTCCTGCATGGGTTAAAAGGCCGCAGCGCGGCCTTTTTCCTTTCTTTACAATATGAATCTACACATTTCAAAGCGTAGCAATATCTTAAAGGTATTCTACCTTCAAAACCTCATATTCGACATCGCCGCCGGGGGTTTTAATGATGGTAACATCATCAACCTCTTTCCCTACCAGCCCTCGCGCCATCGGCGAGTTCACAGAAATCAGATTTTGTTTAAAATCTGCTTCGTCATCGCCCACGATGCGGTAGGTCGCCTCTTCGTCCGTCTCGGTATTCACTACCGTCACGGTGGCGCCGAAAATCACGCGGCCGGTCTGCGGCATTTTGGTGACGTCGATCACCTGCGCATTCGACAGCTTGGCCTCGATCTCCTGAATACGCCCTTCGCAAAAGCCCTGCTCTTCACGCGCGGCGTGATACTCGGCGTTCTCTTTTAAGTCGCCATGCTCGCGGGCATCGGCAATAGAGGCGATGATGCGTGGGCGCTTCACATTTTTCAGCTCATGAAGTTCTTCACGCAGCTTCTCTGCGCCCCTTAACGTCATGGGAATCTGATTCATTTTAACTCCTCGTCATCTGTCCTGTTTAAACGGCGTCATCCTGACCGGTGACTGCAGAAAAAAGCGTTCTGCGACGCGTTACCCCGTTTTGCAAACAAAAGAATCCTGACCCGGACAAGGTTCCGGGCCAGGAAAGGGTTTTGCAATTTGATACGTATTTTAACGCAGAGTTCCCTGTGGGTCATCGTTTACTTTCCACCGTCATGGGACGTAGTATTGACGGCTTCACCTGCCAGTTACCGCGAGATTATGCGATTTTCACGACTTGTTACCGGATTAACCTGTGCATTTATGCTGCAGGCGCAAGCAGCTTCCGTTGAGGAATACATGCAGTATCTGCCGGACGGCACCAATCTGGCGCTGATGGTACAGAAAGTAGGCGCATCCACCCCGATAATCGATTATCACGGCAAACAGATGGCGCTGCCTGCCAGCACCATGAAAGTTTTTACCGCGCTGGCGGCACTGCTGGAACTGGGCAGCGATTTCCGTTTTCAGACCACGCTGGAGACCAAAGGCGCCGTGAGCGACGGCACGCTGAATGGCGATCTGGTGGCGCGCTTCGGCGGCGACCCGACGTTGAGCCGTCAGGATCTGCGCAACATGGTGGCTGCGCTAAAGAAACAGGGCATTAACCAGATCAAAGGCAATCTGGTGATTGATACCTCGGTATTTGCCAGCCACGATATGGCGCCGGGCTGGCCGTGGAATGATATAACCCAATGCTTCAGCGCCCCGCCGGCGGCAGCAATTGTGGATAAAAACTGCTTTTCGGTGTCGCTCTACAGCGCCAGTTCGCCGGGCGAAAATGCGTTTATCCGCATCGCTTCCTATTATCCTGCCCATATGTTCAGCCAGGTGCGTACAATTGGCCGCAACAGCGGCGAAGGACAATATTGCGAGCTGGACGTGGTACCCGGCGAGCTGAACCGCTACACCCTGACCGGCTGTATGCGCCAGCGCGCTGAGCCGCTGCCGCTGGCGTTTGCGGTACAGGATGGCGCCGCCTGGGCGGGCGAAATTCTGAAAGATGAACTGCATCAGGCGAAGATCGATTACAGCGGCCATCTGCTGCGCCAGACGCAGGTAACCTCGCCCGCCACGGTGCTGGCCTCGACGCAGTCTGCGCCGCTGCACGATCTGCTGAAAATGATGCTGAAGAAGTCAGACAACATGATTGCTGACACGGTTTTCCGCACCATCGGCCACCACTATTTCAACGTGCCCGGCACCTGGCGCGCCGGTTCCGATGCGGTTCGGCGTATTTTGAAAGAGAAAGCGAACATCGATATGGGCAACAGCATTCAGGTGGATGGTTCCGGCCTGTCGCGTCATGATTTGATTGCGCCCGATACCATGATGCAGGCGCTGCAATACATTGCGAAAAACGATCAGACGCTAAACTACATATCAATGCTGCCGCTGGCAGGTTATGACGGTACGCTGCGTTATCGCGGCGGTCTGCATGAAGCGGGCGTGGATGGCAAAGTCTCGGCGAAAACCGGTTCCCTGCAGGGTGTCTACAACCTGGCAGGCTTTATCACCACCGCCAGCGGCGCGCGCGTGGCCTTTGTGCAATATCTGTCGGGCTATGCCGTTCCGCCGGAAGATCAGCGTACGCGTCGCGTGCCGCTGGTGCGCTTTGAGAGCCGCCTTTACAAAGACATCTACCAGAATAACTGACCTATGAAGCTGCTGATTATCGAAGATGACATGTTGCTGCAGGCTGGCCTGGCGCAGGCGCTGAGCAGCCAGGGTTATGCTATCGACTGCGCCGCGAGCGCAGCGGAGAGCGACGCCCTGCTGCACAGCGGTCAGTACAGTTTGATCGTGCTGGATCTCGGCCTGCCCGATCGGGACGGCAGCGATCTGCTGCGTCAGTGGCGCAAAGCGGGCATCGATCTGCCGGTGCTGATCCTCACGGCGCGCGATGCGCTGGAGGATCGCGTTGACGGGCTGGATGCCGGCGCGGACGATTATCTGATCAAACCCTTCGCGCTGGCCGAGTTGCAGGCCAGGGTGCGCGCCCTGATTCGTCGCTATCAGGGCCACAGCGACAATCTTTTGCAGCATGGCGATTTGGTGCTTAACCTCTCTTCGCAACAGGTGCTGCTGGAAAGCCAGCCGGTTGAAATCACGCCGAAGGAGTTTGCCCTGCTGACGCGCCTGCTGATGCGTATCGGGCAGAATGTGCATCGTGAAACGCTGCAGCAGGATCTCTACAGCTGGCAGGACGACAACGGCTCCAACACGCTGGAAGTGCATATTCATAACCTGCGGCGCAAGCTGGGGAAAGATCGTATCAAAACCGTGCGCGGCGTGGGCTACCGGCTGGAAGAACGCCTGTGAACAGTATGCGTCAGCGACTGTTGATCATGCTGGCGCTGATCTTGCTCACCTGTCAGGTAATGAGCGCTATCTGGCTGTGGCATGAAAGCCGCGAACAGATCGGTTTTCTGGTCAACGAAACCCTGTCGGAAAAAGCGCGTAATCAGCACGTTGAAAATGAAATCCGTGAAGCCATCGCTTCGCTGCTGCTGCCCTCGCTGGTGATGGTCTGCTTCACGCTGATCCTCTCGTTCTGGGCCATCAGCTGGATTGTTCGTCCTCTGCGCGCCTTGCAGCGCAGCCTGGCGGAACGTTCAGCCGATAATCTTTCGCCGCTGCCGCTTTATTCGGAGATGGATGAAATCGTTGCGGTCA
Organism: Pantoea osteomyelitidis; assembly: GCF_044342975.1. Classification (NCBI taxonomy): domain Bacteria; kingdom Pseudomonadati; phylum Pseudomonadota; class Gammaproteobacteria; order Enterobacterales; family Erwiniaceae; genus Pantoea; species Pantoea osteomyelitidis. The sequence continues at coordinate 187,888 of NZ_JBGFSN010000003.1, read as the reverse complement.
CCTCTTCGCTCAATCAGCTGTTGTCGCGCCTCGATCATACGTTGCAGCAGGAGCGCCTGTTTACCGCCGATGCCGCGCATGAGCTGCGTACGCCGCTGGCCGGGCTGCGTCTGCACCTTGAGCTGATGCAGCAGCAGGGCGTCGCGCAGAGCGAAATGCTGATAACGCGTATCGACCAGTTGATGCACACCGTAGAACAGCTGCTGATGCTCTCGCGCGCCGGTCAGGCGTTGGCCAGCGGTCATTATCAAATCCTCTCCTGGCAGGAGGCGATTTTTCAGCCTCTACAGCCGGAAATGGCGGAACTGTTTGCACAGCGCGCCCAGCAGCTGCGCTGGCCTGACGTGGTGGAGTATTCGCTTCAGGGAGATGCCACGCTGCTGCGCCTGATGCTGCGCAACCTGCTGGAGAACGCTTCGCGTTACAGCCCGGAGGGCAGCGGCGTGACCATCGCCATTAAACAGGAAGAGGATGGCGTGGTGCTCAGCGTGACGGATGAAGGTCCGGGGATCGATACGGGTGCGGCTGAGGAGTTAACCCGTGCGTTCCGCCGCCGGGATCAACGCTACGGCGGCAGCGGCCTGGGACTGAATATTGTGCTGCGCATCGTGCAGATTCATCGCGGCCATCTGCAACTGCTTAACCGACCAGATCGCAGCGGGCTGATTGCCCGCTGCTGGTTGCCTGCGCGCTTAAACTAAGCGTTAAAAATGGGTATTCAGGCTGACGTAGTAAGTCCGTCCCGATTCGTTATAGGTATTGGCGCCTGCGCCGTACATATAAGAATCAGTGGTGGTATTTCCGGTGGTCTGTGCGTTCCCTTCGCGGAAATGGCGCTTATCAAACAGGTTGTCGATACCCAGCGTCACGCTGGCGTACTTGTTGACGTCGTAAGTGCCGCTCAGACCCAGAATCGAATAAGGGCTGACCTGATCCCGCTCGCTGCCGGTTACCGCTTCACCTTTATAGTTGTACTTCTTGGGCACCTGTTTGCCGTACCAGGTTAAGGTGGTTTGCAGCGACAAATCCTGCGTCGCCTGCCAGCTCAGCGTGGAGTTCAGCGTGTACGCCGGGATGATCGACAGACGATCGCCGGTCTCCTTGTTCTTGCTCTGCAACATGTAAGTGATGTTGTTATTCCACTTCACCGTATCGGAGAATGGAATATTCAGCGTGCCTTCCAGCCCTTCCACTACCGCTTTCGGCACGTTTTCCCATTTATAAATATCGGTGGTGCCGGTGGTTGAGGTGCCGGTAGGCAGATAGCCCGCTTCGATCTTGTTGCGGTAGTCGTTGCGGAACCAGGTGACGCCCGCCTGATAGCCGTCGCGTTTCCACTCCAGCCCCACCTCTTTGTTGATGCTGGTCTCCGCTTTAAGATCCTCGTTGCCCATCAGATAACAGGCGCCGGCGCTCGCCGCGCAGCCCTGACCACGGCTGTAGAGCAGGTAGTTGGGATTGGTCTGATAGAGGCTCGGCGCTTTATAGGCGCGGGCGATGCCCAGCTTCAGGGTAAAATCGTCGCCCAGCCCCTGCGACAGGTTCAGCGACGGACTCCAGTTGTTGCCAACGATCGAATGGTGATCGAAACGCAGTCCGGGTACCAGCGTGGTGCTGTCGGTCAGCTCCATATTGTCTTCGGCGAACAGCGAGAAGATCTCTGCCTGCGAATAAGGGCTGCGGTTGGTGCTGGAGATGCCCTCAACTGCCCCGCCCGACAGCGCCTGGGTATTTGATGAAGGATCCTTCATGCGCTGCTGGTTCCATTCTGTGCCGATGGTCGCCGTCTGGTTGACGCCGAACTCGAACGGAATACTCACTTCGCTATGCAGCAGCACATCATCCAGCTGAATGGTGGAGAAGCCGTCGTCAGAGAAGATCCCTTCGGTACCGCCCGCCAGCCCTTCGTCCATACGTGAGTTACGCGTATTTTCATACTGCGCGAAAGTGCGGGTGCTGACGCCGTTATCCCATGCGCCGGTCCAGGTCACGGCAAAGTTCTGACGATAGAGACGGTTGGTCTCGTCGCCATATTTGCTTTGCACCAGCGCGCTGGTGTTGGTGTTCTGCGTATCACCGGCGTAAAGGTTGCCCTGACGACTGTAGCCCGCCTCGAATTCCAGCGCCTGCATCGGCGCAAAGGCCCAGCGCAGCAATGCATTGATATCTTTGTTCTCAACCCCTTCGCGTCCGGCTGGCACCGTATCCGCATAGGTGCCGGTGCGCAGCGACTGATGGCCTTCATTAATGAAGCGCGCATCCGCCTGAGTTTTTGCCAGCCCGCCATAGAGACGGAAACTGACATCGTCGCCCAGCGGGCCGGTCAGGCTGAAGTTGGTGCGTTTGGTTGATCCCTCATCCTTGTGTTGCGGCACGTTGTAATAACTGTTCCAGGAGCCGTGCCATTCGTTGCTATCTTTTTTGGTGATGATATTCACCACGCCGCCGGCGGCGCCGTTACCGTAGCGCGCCGCAGCCGGACCACGGATCACTTCGATGCGATCGATCATCTCCGGCGGCACCCAGCTGGTATCGCCGCGCGTATCGCGCTCGCCACGCCAGCCGAGTCGCACCGAGTTACGGCTGGTGACCGGCAGGCCATCAACCAGAATCAGGGTATTTTCCGGTCCCATGCCGCGGATATCGATCTGGCGATTATTGCCGCGCTGGCCGCTGGTGGAGTTGCCGGTCAGATTAACGCCCGGCATGGTGCGAATAATTTCAGAGACATCGCGCGCGGGGGGACGCTTTTTGATTTCATCAGCGGTGATGGTGGAGACGCCGGGCGCCTGCAGGTTCTGCTCAGCGGCGGTCACCATGATGGTACTGCCGTCGGCGTCCACTTTTTCCGAGGGGCTGCTGGCTGCGCTTTCGCTCGCCTCGGTGGCGGCTGCGGCAGCCCCTGCGCTGGCAGAGAAAAATGACGCGGTTAAACCCAGTTCAATCAGAATGGCTAATGACAAACGTGATAGCTTTTTCATTTTTTTTCATTCCTGGATGACCAGCAGCGCTAAAACGCGAGAACGCGCTGGCGAGCCGGTGAAGGATTCTTGTTGGTTTTAAACGGCCCGTTGCAACCCTGTCATCTCCTTTCCTGCCGCTACATCTCTTTGAAAAAGTGGATGTGACGGGCGAAACGCGCCTGCTCCCCGATGAGCGGAAACACCCTATTGCAAATGCAAATAATTATCAATAGTATTATCTATAACTTTCATGAAACGATCGTTGTGGGTAAAACCACTGATGGTGCCTGTGATGTGGTTAAACGATGAAACCGGCAGTGAAGCCTGGTGGCATGAACAGCAAAAGCGCGGTATTCCGCTAATCGCAACGGCGAAAAACGGTGTTTGTCAGGTCACCTTTTTCTGGCGCGATCCTCAGGGCAGTGAAGCGACCTCAGACACGCAGCGCGTCTGGATCAATATTACCGGCGTGACCGATCATCATCAGCGCGCCGCTCCTCAATCGCTGACGCGCGTGCCGGATACCGATGTCTGGTACTGGCAGACGCAGCTCCCGGCCAACTGGCGCGGCAGCTACTGTCTGATGCCGGATCAACAGGCGGAGAGCTTTAGCGGCGAGCCTGATATCTACGCCTTGCGTAACTGGTGGCGTGCGAAATTCCCTGCTGCTCAGTCCGATCCCCTGAACCACCTGCGTAGCTGGTCTGGCGGACGCGGCATGGGCGTATCACCGCTGCATATGCCGCAGGCGCCGGATCAACAGGTCTGGCAGGCGGTGGATGATGGCAGCGCGCCGACGCTGCCGCTGCGTCACTATCAGTGGGAAAGCCAGCGCCTCGGCAATCGGCGCTCGGTGTGGGTTTATACCAGCGGCGAGGCGCAGCCGGAGAACCGTCCGCTGGCTATTTTGCTTGATGGTCAGTTCTGGGCGCACAGCATGCCGATCGCCTGGCCGCTACAGCAGTTAACCGATGCGGGTGCGCTGCCGCCAGCGGTTTACCTGATGATCGACATCATCGATCGCGAACATCGCAGCCGTGAACTTACCTGCAACCCCGAATTCTGGCTGGCGATCCAGCAAGAACTGCTGCCCCGGCTACAGCAGTGGACGCCGTATCGTCAGGATGCAGGCAGCACCCTGGTGGCTGGCCAGAGCTTTGGCGGTCTGTCGGCGGTTTACGCCGCGCTCCACTGGCCGCAGCATTTCGGCTGCGCCATCAGCCAGTCCGGCTCCTTCTGGTGGCCGTCGCGCGATACGCCGCACGGCTGGCTGATTCAGCAGTTGGAAAAAGGCCTGGGCGTGGATGCGCCGCTGCGCTTTTACCTGGAAGCGGGCCGCCGTGAACGGCTGATTTTACAGGCGAACCAGACGCTGCAACAACAGCTGACCGATGCCGGACATCAGGTCAGCTACCTTCCGGTGGAAGGCGGTCACGATGCGCTCTGCTGGCGCGGCGGGCTGCTGAACGGACTGCAAGCCATGTGGCAAAATTAAATTTATCTCGCCCGCGCACTGCGGGCAGGAGCGAGGCATGGAACATCTCAACCCCTTTGACGATCCGCAACAGGATTGTTGCGTACTGATCAACGCTCAACGGCAGTACAGCCTGTGGCCCACCTTCAGCGCCATTCCCGACGGCTGGCAGTCTGTTTTTGGCCCGCAGCCGCAGGCGGCGTGCCTCGCCTGGCTGGAAGCGAACTGGCGCGATATTCGACCAAATACCACAAGAGGCGGCAATGTCTGAATCGCTGATGAACCGGGACGTTACTGAATATCAAACCCTGCCGCTGGTCGCGGCGCAGCCGGGCATCTGGATCGCCGATCAGCTGTCGAAACATGCCAACGCCTATGCAGTCGCACACTTCGTTGAACTGCGCGGCGAGCTGGACAGCGCGCTGCTGGCCAAAGCCATCGTTGCCGGTATGCAGGAAGCGGACACGCTGAACATGGCTTTTGGCGAGCAGGATGGCGAACCGGTGCAGTGGTTGACGCCGCAGCACTTCAGCGAGCCGTCGATCCTCGATCTGCGTCAGGAAGCGGATCCCGACGCCGCCGCGCGCGCACTGATGCGCCAGGATATGGCAGGCGATCTGCGCGTGCTAAGCGGCACGCCGCTGTGGCATCACAGCCTGATGCGTCTTGGTGATAATCACTGGTACTGGTATCAGCGCTATCACCATCTGGTGGTGGACGGCTTCAGCTTCACGGCGCTGACGCGCCGCATCGCCAATCTTTACAGCGCTCTGGCGCGCAGCGAAATGCCGGAACCCACGCCGTTTATCCCCTTCAGCGAAGTGGTGGAGGAGTATCAGCGCTACCAGCAATCTCCTTCATATCAACGCGACGCACAGTTCTGGCGTGAAAAAGGCGCTCTGCTGCCTACGCCCGCCTCGCTGGCTGCCCAGCCGCTGGCGGGACAAAGCGCCAGTACCGATCTGCTGCGCCAGACGCTGACGTTGGACCGCGATACGTTCCAAACGCTGTTGAGCCATACGCAGCGACAGCAGCTGAGCGCCGCCGATACCGCCTTTGCGCTGGTAGCGCTCTGGCTGGCGCGTCTGAGCGGCCAGAACGATTTTGCCGCCGGCTTTATTTTTATGCGTCGTATCGGTTCCGCCGCGCTCTGCGCCACCGGCCCGGTGATTAACGTGCTGCCGATGGCGGTGCATTACGATCCGGATCGGCCGCTGGCAACATTGGCGGCGCAGCTGGCGACGGAAGTGAAGAAGATGCGTCGCCATCAGCGCTATGACGCCGAGCAGGTGCAGCGCGACCTTGGCCGCCACGGCGACAGCGATCCGCTTTACGGGCCGGTTATCAACCTGAAGATGTTCGATTATCAGCTCGACTTCAACGGCATCGAAGGCGTGACCCATCAGCTGGCCTCCGGCCCGGTACGCGATCTGGAGATCGCCATCTATATCACCGAACAGGGCGAGTTAACGCTGGAGCTGCTGGCTAACGCCGAACGTTATGACGCGGCTACGCTGGCGCAGCACGCCAGCCGCTTTGCGCTGCTGCTTGCGCAGCTGGCACAGCAGCCGGAACGTCCGTGCGGCGAGCTTGATATGCTGACAGCAGCCGAACACCATCAGCTACAGGCGATTAACCAGACCGCGATGCCGATCCCGGCGGAAACCCTGGGGAGTCTGCTGGCGCAACAGGCAGCGCGCGCGCCCGATGCCCATGCGCTGACCGACGGGCAGCATAGCCTGACCTACCGCGAAATGCAGCAGCAGGTGCAGGCGCTGGCGCAGCAGCTGGCGGCGCAGGGCGTGGTTGCGGGCGATATCGTCGCCGTCGCCCTGCCGCGCTCGGTCTGGCTGTCGCTGGCGCTGCAGGCGATTGTCAGCGTCGGCGCGGCTTATCTGCCGCTCGACACCGGCTATCCCGATGAGCGTTTGCAGCTGATGCTGGAAGATGCCGCGCCGAAGCGGCTGATCACCTCAGATGCACTCTCTGCTCGTTTCGCCGCCGTCAGCGCGGTCAGGCAATATCACTATGAAACCCTGCTGCCCGCCGACACGCTGCTGCCCTTGCCGCAGCACGCCCGGCCGCAGGATGGCGCTTATATCATCTATACCTCGGGATCGACCGGACGGCCAAAAGGCGTGCTGGTAGGCCATGAGGCGATCGTCAATCGTCTGCTCTGGATGCAGAATCACTATCCGCTCGGCGCTGACGATGTGGTATTGCAAAAAACCCCGTGCAGCTTCGACGTCTCGGTGTGGGAATTTTTCTGGCCGCTGATCGTTGGCGCGCAGCTGGTGATGGCGCCGCCAGAGGCGCACCGCGATCCCGAGGCGCTGCAACAGCTGTTTGCCCGCTATCAGGTCACCACCACTCACTTTGTGCCGTCGATGCTGGCCGCTTTTGTCGCGGCGCTGGACGATGCGGACGCCGTCGCAAGCTGCCGCTCCCTGCGTCGCGTCTTTTGCAGCGGTGAAGCGCTGCCGACGGAGCTGTCGCGCCAGTGGCAGCAGCTGACGCAGGCGCCATTGCATAATCTTTATGGTCCCACCGAAGCGGCCGTTGACGTCAGCTGGTATCCCGCCTGTGGCGATGAGCTAGATGCGGTGAGCGGAGCCAGCGTGCCCATCGGCTTCCCGGTGTGGAATACCGGCCTGCGTATTCTGGATGCACGCCTGCAGCCGGTGCCGCCGGGCGTGGCGGGGGATCTCTACCTTACCGGCATTCAGCTGGCGCACGGCTATCTCGATCGTCCCGGCCTGACCGCCAGCCGCTTTGTTGCCGATCCTTACGGCAATGGCACGCGCATGTATCGCACCGGCGACGTGGCGCGCTGGCTGGCGAACGGCGCAGTGGAATATCTGGGACGCAGCGACGATCAGCTGAAAATTCGCGGACAGCGCATCGAGCTGAGCGAAATCGATCATGCTCTTGCCGCTCTGCCTGGCATTGAGCAGGCGGTAACCCATGCGGTGGTGTTGGGCGACAGCGCCACGCAGCAGGGCGATGCGCGCCAGCTGGTGGGCTACGTGATCGCCAGCGAGCCGCTGGCGAGCGAGGCGATACGTGACGCGCTCAGCCAGCAATTGCCGGCGCATATGGTGCCGGTAGCCATCGTTCAGCTCGAGGCGTTTCCGCTCAGCAGCAACGGCAAGCTGGATCGTAAAGCGCTGCCGCTGCCGCAGGCCAGTGCTTCCGGCCCGTCACGCGCGCCGTTGCCGGGGCTGGAAAGCGCGCTGGCTGACGCTTTCTGCGCCCTGCTGGAACGCGACAGCATCAGCGCTCAGGATGATTTCTTCGCCCTCGGCGGTCATTCCCTGCTGGCGATGCGCCTTGCGGCACGGCTGAGGCGCGCGTTGCAGCAGCCGGTTTCCGTCGGCCAGATCATGGTGGCCTCCAGCGTTGAAAAACTGGCGGCATTGCTGAGCAGTGAGGCGGACAGCCAGCGCGCCGGATTTGAGCCGGTTCTGCCGCTGCGTCGCGGCGATGGTCCCACCCTGTTCTGCTTCCATCCCGCTTCCGGCTTTGCCTGGCAGTTCAGCATACTGCAGCGCTATCTCGATGCGCGCTGGTCGCTGATGGGTATTCAGTCGCCCGATCTGCACGGGCCGCTCAACAAGAGCGCCACGCTGGACGAGGTGTGTGAAGCGCACCTGCAAACGCTGCGGCGCGTACAGCCGCACGGTCCTTATTACTTTATCGGCTATTCCCTCGGCGGCACGCTGGCGCAGGCCATCGCCGCCCGCCTGGAGGCGGCCGGTGAAACCGTCGCCTTCCTCGGCCTGCTGGATACCTGGCCGCCGGAAACGCAGAACTGGGATGAAAAGCGCGGCGTGAACGTCCTGGATCCGCGGGTAGTAGAGGAGGTAAACCGCGAGCGCGAACAGTTTATTGCGGCGCAGCGTCAGCAGGCGGGAGCAGAGATGGAGACGATGTTCGACGCTATTGAGGCCAACTACGCCAGTTCGGTGCGTCTGCTGGCTACGGCGCGCAGTGCGCGCTTTAACGGACGCGCTACGCTGTTCCTGGCCACACAGACGTTACAGCCCGGGCAGGATGCGCGTTGCGCCTGGGCGCCTTACACCGCTGAGCTGGAGATCCGGCCAGTGGCGTGCGCCCACGTTGACATTATTTCACCCGCTATGTTTGAGCAGATCGGTCCGCAGCTGCAACAAATCCTGGCGGGATTTGACGATAAGCAGGCTTAACGCGTCCGCCCAAGCGGCACAATCATTGGAGTATGCGCAATCGGATCCTCTACAATGACGCAGCGCAGCCCGTATACCGCTTCGATCAGCGCTGGCGTCACGATCTCCGCCGGTTTGCCTTCTGCCACAATTTGCCCGTCGCGCATGGCGATCAGATGGGTGGCATAGCGGCAGGCGTGGTTGAGATCGTGCAGCACCACCACCAGCGTCCGGCCATGCTGCTGATTGAGATCGCACATCAGCTCCAGTAACTCGATCTGATGGGTAATATCCAGCCAGGTGGTGGGTTCATCCAGCAGCAGCAGAGGCGTCTCCTGCGCCAGCACCATCGCGATCCAGACGCGCTGACGCTGGCCGCCGGAGAGCGTATCCACACTCTGCTGAGCCAGATCGGCCACGCCCGTCGCCTGCATCGCCCGCGTGACGGCGTCTTCATCCTCTGTCCGCCAGCGGCCAAACAGCGGCTGATGGGGATAGCGGCCACGCGCCACCAGTTCGCTGACGCTGATGCCCGCCGGCGCGCTGGAGCTTTGCGGCAGCAGACCGAGCCGCCGCGCCACTTCTTTGCTGGGATAACGGGCGATTGCCTGACCATCCAGCCAGACCTCTCCCTGTAGCGGCGCGTTTAAGCGGCTCAGGGTGCGCAGCAGCGTCGATTTCCCACAGGCGTTGGGGCCGATGATCACCGTCAGCTCGCCGTCCGGGATGGTCACCGACAGGTTTTGCGCCACCACCTTTTTCTCATAGCCGAGCGTCAGCTGTTCCGCCCGTAGCCGTGAAGCGATCGTTGTCATCGCTGCCGCGCCTCCCGCACCAGTAAAGCAATCAGATAAAGGCCGCCCAGGCTGACGGTAATCACGCCAACCGGCAGCTGCCAGGGTAAAAAGAGATGTTGCGCCGCGTAGTCTGCGGCGATCAGCAGCAGCGCGCCGCAGAATGCCGCCAGCGGCAGCGCGCCCTTCACGCCGCCGCTAAGACGCCGGGCGATCTGCGGCGCCAGCAGCGCTACAAAGGAGATGGGTCCCACCAGCGCGGTGGAAGCCGCGGTGAGCACCACGCCGATCAGCATCAGCCAGAGGCGGCTGCGCTCCACCGGCACGCCGAGCGCGCAGGCGGTATCGTCGCCCATCTCCATCAGACGCATACGCCGCGCCAGCAGCCATGTCGCGCCCAGCGCCAGCAGCAGCAGCACAATCACCGGCCCCGTTTTTGCCCAGGTAATGCCGTTCAGCGAACCGGCGCTCCATAATCCCGCACTTAACGCCGCCTCCAGCGAGGCGCTGATAATCAGCCAGCTGTTCAGCGCCATCAGCAGCGCACGCACGCTGATGCCGACGATAATCAGACGGAAAGTTTCGACGCCGTTGCGCCAGGCAAACAGATAAACCAGCGCGGCGGTAGCGATGCCGCCCAGCAGCGCCGCAGCGGTCATGCCCGCCATGTTTTGATGAAACAGCACCAGCGCCACCAGCACGCCGCTGTAGGCGCCGGTATTGAAGCCGAGAATATCAGGACTGCCGAGGGGATTGCGCAGCAGCGACTGAAAGATCGCGCCGCTGACACCCAGCGCCGCGCCAACCAGCAGCGCCATGATGACGCGCGGCAGCCGCCACTCGGTGACAATCAGCGTGACGTTGCGCGGCGCTTCGCCGGTAAAAAGCTGCCAGAGCTGCGCGCCGCTGACCGGCAGTGTTCCCCGACTCACGCCCCAGTAAGCGAACAGCAGACAGGCGAGCAGCAGCCACAGCGAATGAAGCGCGAGACGACGATTCATCGGTTCCCTCTTCCCCGCTCGCGACGCACCAGGATAATCAGCATCGGCGCGCCCAGAATCGCCGTGACGATGGAGACGCGCAGCTCGCCCGGCACCAGCAGGCGCCCCAGGATATCGGCAGCCAGCAGCAAACAGGGAGTTAATAGCAGCGTTCCGGGCAGCTGCCAGCGGTGATCGTTCCCCATCAGCCAGCGCGCCAGATGAGGCGTCATCAGGCCGAGGAAGGCGATGGGGCCGACGGCGGCGGTAGCGGCACCGCACAGCAGCGTAATCGCCAGCAGGCCAAGCAGTTGGGTGCGCGCCACGCGCGTACCGAGCGCGGTAGCCAGATCGCCGCCCATGCTCAGGCTGTTAAGGGACCGCGCCAGGCCAAGGGACAGCAGGCTGCCGAGCAGAATCGCCGGGAACACCGCCCGCAATATCGCCATGCTGCGAATATCCAGCGAGCCGCTGTGCCAGAAGCGCAGATGGTCATAAATGTCGGGATTAAGCAATGAGATGCCGGAGGTCAGCCCCTCCAGTACCGCGCCCAGCGCCACGCCCGCCAGCGTCAGACGCACCGGATTGACGCGGCCGCCGCCCAGCGCGCCGGTCAGTGCCACCAGCGTTGCTGCAATCAGCGCACCGGCAAAGGCGAAGCCGAGCCAGTCGGCGGGCGTATCGGCATGAAACAGCGCAATCCCGATCACCACGGCGAAACCGGCTCCGGCATTAATGCCCAGAATACCGGGATCCGCCAGCGGATTACGCGTCAGGGTTTGCATCAGCGCGCCAGCCAGGCCGAGCGCCGCGCCCGCCAGCAGCCCGGCAAGAGTGCGTGGCAGGCGCGCATCGCGCACGATAGTGCAGTCGGCACTGCCGCAGGAGTGAAAAAGCGCGTTAAACACATCGGAAAAGGCGATCGATTTTGCTCCCAGCATCAGGCTGAGAGCGATAAGGAGCAATAGCAGAATCCCTGAACCTGCCATTGCGCGGATCTGGCGCATAGCGTTTTAAACCTTCACTGATCAACGACATTGCGAGCGAGCACTCCCCGATTACAGCGGGGAAAATATGATAATGACACTTATTATCGTTATTACTCGTATTTGTCTATGTTATCACGACTCGCTTATCTGCGCATAACGGATCACGATTTCACGAACAGCTGCTCCAGACGCGTCAGCAAATTGCTGGCGCTGTAGTAATCGAGGCGAAAAGTCTCCACGCCCAGCGCGTAAACCTGCTTCTGCTGCACCGCCGCCGTTTGTGCCAGGAAGGGATTGTTCAGCACCGATTGTGCGGTTTTCTCTTCCGCCGCGAACAACAGATAGCTGTTGCCGTTCAGTCCGCTGGCAAGATTCTCGCCCGCAAGCTGAATAATATCTTTGCGCTGGCCCATGCTGTGGCCGCGCTGTAGCGAGGCAGGAGGCGTGGCGAGCGTAAAACCGAGCTGCTGCAACAGTTTTCCCTGCGCCGAGTCGCCGGTCCAGAGGTTAACCGCACGGCCATCGCCGTTCCACACCATGGCGGAAACCGGCTGCGGCGGCAGCGTCAGTTTCTGCTTTAGCGCCGCTTCGCGATCGTCAAAGGCTTTGACGCGTGCGGCGGCCTGCGCCTCATGGCCGGTGGCCTGCCCCAGCAGCGTCACCAGCTGCTGCCAGCTTTTATCGTCGTAATTGACTACCAGTGTCGGCGCGATGGCGGACAGCTGATCCGCCAGCCTGATCGCTGAATCGTTGCCGGTCGCGCTGACAATAATCAGATCCGGCGCTTCTGCCGCCACCGCTTCCGCGCTCGGCTCGCCAATATAGAGACGTTTCACGCCACGCTGTTTCGCCACATCGCCCCACTGACGGAAAAAGCCCTGCGCATCCGCCACGCGACTGCCTGGCGCCGTGGCGCCGCTGGCAATAACCGGCGCATCAATCGCCAGCAGCGAACCGGTCAGCGTCACGCTGGTAGAGACGATGCGTTGCGGCGCGTGCTCCAGCGTCACGGTTCCGTTCGCGCCCTGAACCTGACGCGGCCAGCCTTCCGCCGCCTGTGCTGATGCCGAAAAGGCGTGCAAAACAACAAAAATAGCGGCGATCACGCCAGAATAACCACGCTTAAACATAAAACTTATCCCACTCTTTCCGTTATCTGAACCTGACAGAATATGCTGATTTTGCACCCATACGCCGGGAAAATAGGGTGAATTTATTGACACTCATCTTCAATCGACGTAGGTTACACGACCACAATACAAATGATAATCATTATTAATCCTTTTATCATTTAAGGTGGGATTATGGTGGAAACCGTGACGTTTGAAAATGCCTCGCGAGTGGATTTTTCCGCGCTTTGCCGGGGCTTCTTGTTTACCTCCCCCTGGCGCAGCCTGATGACCCAAGGCTGCTATACCACGTTAAACCAACCGGTTACCGATGGCGATATGCTGAATGGCAATTTCCAGCGCCAGCTGCATCATCACTTCAGCGCCGCGAAACGGGCAGGCATCGCCAAACCCATTCTGGTCGGCGCCATTCCTTTTGATGTCAGCCAGCCAGCGACGCTGTTTATTCCCGAATCCTGGCAACGCTTCCGGCGTAACGATCTGCTGGCGGCGCTGCCGCAGACCCGCGTGGATTTACCTGTGATTCGCCGACGCGCTGCGGTGCCGGAGCATGATGCCTTTACGCAGATGGTGGCACAGGCGGTAGCGGCAACGCGGCGCGGCGAGCTGGATAAGGTGGTGTTGTCGCGCCTGATGGATATCGTAACCGAAGAGCCGGTGGATACCGCCGCGCTGATGCAGCGTATCATGCTGCAAAATCCCAACAGCTATCACTTCCATCTGCCGCTGTCGCAGGGCGGCGCTCTGCTGGGCGCCAGCCCGGAGCTGCTGCTGCGCAAACAGGGACGTGAATTCAGCTCCTGTCCGCTGGCTGGCTCGGCGCGTCGTGAAGCGGAGCCGGATCGCGACCGCGCCGCAGGCGAAAGCCTGATGAACTCTGCTAAAGATCGCCACGAACATCAGTTGGTGACCAACGCCATGCGCCATGTTTTGCAATCGCGCAGTCGCCAGCTTGCCGTGCCCGTACAGCCCTCGCTGATCACCACCGCCACCTTATGGCATCTCGCGACGCAGATTGATGGCGAAGCGCTGGACGATCATGAAAACGCCCTGTCGCTGGCGTGTTTGCTGCACCCTACCCCTGCCCTGAGCGGTTTTCCGCATCAGCACGCGCAGCGTCTGATCCAACAGCTCGAGCCTTTTGATCGCCAGCTGTTTGGCGGCATCGTCGGCTGGTGCGACGCCGAAGGCAACGGCGAATGGGTAGTGACTATTCGCTGCGGAACGGTGCAGGGCGCGCGGGTTCGGCTGTTTGCCGGCGCCGGCATCGTGGCCGATTCGCAACCTGAATCAGAATGGCGGGAGACCGGGGTTAAGCTCGATACCATGCTCCGCGCCTTTGGACTGCAATAAAGGAAACACCATGACGATCCCCTATACCCGCTGGCCCGACGATTTGGCGGCGCGCTACCGTGAAAAAGGCTACTGGCTGGATCTGCCGCTGACCGACATTCTCGATCGGCAACAAAAGAATGATGACGTCGCCGTGATTGATGGCGATCGTAAGATCACCTTTCGTCAGCTGGCCCAGCTGAGCGATAACCTCGCTGCGGCGTTGCAGCGTCGTGGCCTGAAAGCGGGCGAGACGGCGTTGGTGCAGTTAGCTAACGTCGCCGATTTCTACCTGACGCTTTTCGCGCTGTTTAAAATTGGCGTGGTGCCGGTAAACGCGCTTTTCAGCCATCAGCGCACCGAGCTGCGCGCCTATGCCATGCAGATTGAACCGGCGCTGCTGATTGCCGACCGCGAGCATGCGCTGTTTCGCGACGATACCTTTATCGATGCGCTCTGCGCAGCGCATCCATCGCTGCGCCATGTGGTATTGCGTAACGACTCTCAACCGGAGAACAGCCTGGACGCGCTGCTGGCCGAAGAGGCGGACGCTTTTCACGCCTCGCCGTCGGCTGCCGATGAGGTCGCCTTTTTCCAGCTCTCCGGTGGCAGCACCGGTACGCCAAAGCTGATTCCGCGCACCCATAACGACTACTATTACAGCATTCGGGCCAGCGTGGAAATTTGCGGCGTCACGGCGCAAACCCGCTATCTGATCGCCCTGCCCGCGGCTCACAACTACCCGATGAGCTCGCCTGGCGCGCTTGGCGTTTTTTATGCCGGTGGCCGGGTGGTGTTGGCCGCCGACCCCAGCGCGACACTCTGTTTCCCGCTGATTGAAAAGCATCAGATTACCGATACTGCGCTGGTGCCGCCCGCCGTCAGCCTGTGGTTGCAGGCGATAGCTGAATGGGGCGGCAACAAACAGCTCGCTTCCCTCCGGCTGTTGCAGGTGGGCGGCGCCAAACTGGGCGAAACGCTGGCGGCGCGTATTCCCACCGAGATCGGTTGTCAGCTGCAACAGGTTTTTGGCATGGCGGAAGGTCTGGTCAACTACACGCGCCTGGATGACGATCAACAAACCATTCTCACCACGCAGGGCCGCCCGATTTCTGAGGATGACGAAGTGTGGGTGGCTGATGAGAACGGCAATCCGCTGCCCGCAGGCGAAACCGGTCGCCTGATGACGCGCGGCCCTTATACCTTCCGCGGCTACTATAAAAGTCCGGAACATAACGCCAGCTGCTTCGACGCCAACGGCTTCTACTGCTCGGGCGACCTGATCGAGATCACCCCTGAAGGCTATATCAAGGTTCACGGGCGGGAAAAGGATCAGATTAACCGTGGCGGCGAGAAGATTGCCGCGGAAGAGATCGAAAACCTGCTGCAACGTCATCCCGACGTGATCCACGCGGCGCTGGTTTCCATGTCTGATGAGCTGATGGGCGAAAAAAGCTGCGCCTTTATTGTCGCGCGCCAGCCGATCAAACCGGTAGTGCTGCGTCGCCATCTGCGTGAGCTGGGCGTCGCCGAATTCAAGCTGCCGGACCGTATAACCTGCGTAGATGCCCTGCCGCTGACCCCGGTCGGCAAGGTGGATAAGAAACGTCTGCGCCAACAGCTTGCCGATTAACCGCAAGCGTGACCTGTTCAGGAGAGATGATGGCTATTCCAAAATTAAGCGCTTATGCGTTACCCACGGCTGGCGAGCTGCCGTCCAACAAGGTGAAGTGGGCCTTTGAGCCTGAGCGCGCAGCGCTGCTGATCCACGATATGCAGGCCTATTTCCTCAATTTCTGGGGCGAAGAGAGCGAGCTGGTGCAGCAGGTGGTGGAGAATATTGCGCGCCTGCGCCGCTACTGCAAAGCGCAGGGCATCCCGGTGTTCTATACCGCGCAGCCCAATCAGCAGAGTGATGAAGATCGTGCCCTGCTGAATGATATGTGGGGACCAGGCCTGAACAAGCATCCCGATCAGCAGAAGATCGTCGATGCGCTGGCGCCGGATGATGAGGATCAGGTATTGACCAAATGGCGTTACAGCGCGTTTCATCGCTCGCCGCTGGAGTCGATCCTGCAGGAGATGGGGCGCGATCAGCTGATTATTACCGGCGTCTATGCCCATATTGGCTGCCTGACCACCGCCACCGACGCCTTTATGCGCAACATCAAGCCGTTTATGGTGGCGGACGCGCTGGCGGACTTTACCCGCGACGAGCATATGATGGCGCTGACCTATACCGCCGGCCGCAGCGGCAAGGTGGTGATGACCGCCGACCTGATGCCGTTGCCGCTGAGTAAAGATGAGCTGCGCGCGCTGGTGCTGCCGCTGCTGGAAGATGATGACGTGCCGGAAGATGATGAGAACCTAATCGATTACGGTCTCGATTCGGTACGCGTGATGGCGCTGGCGGCGCGCTGGCGTCAGGTTCATGCTGATATCGACTTTATCAGCCTGGCGAAAAACCCCAGCATTGACGGCTGGTGGGCGCTGCTGGCGCGGGAGCTGAAAAAATGAGCCTGACCGGTGATTTCAGCGGCAAGATCGTCTGGGTGACCGGTGCCGGTCAGGGGATCGGCTACCACACGGCGCTGGCTTTTCAGCAGGCTGGCGCGCAGGTGATCGGCTTCGATCTGCGCTTCCACGATCATGATTATCCCTTTGCCTGCCACCAGCTTGACGTCGCCGATGCCGCGCAGGTAAAAGCAGTGTGTCAGCGTCTGCTGGCGCAGCAGCCACGCCTCGATGTGCTGATCAACGGCGCCGGTATTCTGCGTATCGGCGCAACAGACGAGCTGGCGCCGGAGGAGTGGCAGGCGTGCCTGGCGGTGAACGCGGGCGGCGCTTTCAATATGTTCCAGCAGACGCTGCCGCTGTTCCGCCAGCAGCGCGCCGGTGCGATCGTCACTATCGCTTCGAATGCCGCGCATGCGCCGCGTATCGGTATGTCCGCCTATGGCGCGTCAAAAGCGGCGCTGCGCAGTCTCTGCCTCACCGTGGGCCTTGAAATGGCGCCTTATGGCGTGCGCTGCAATATTGTTTCTCCCGGCTCTACCGATACTGAAATGCAGCGCAGCCTCTGGCACACGCCGGATGCCGAACAGGCGATGATCAATGGCTTCCCCGATCAGTACAAGCTGGGGATCCCGCTGGGTAAGATTGCTAAACCCGAAGAGGTCGCCGCCACTATTCTGTTCCTCGCCTCGGATCATGCCAGCCACATCGTGCTGCAGGATATCGTGGTCGACGGCGGCGCGACGCTGGGAGCCTGACGGATGGCTATCTGGAAACGTTCGATAACGCTGGCGGAACTCAATGCGCTGGGGCAGAACTCGCTGGTCGCCCATCTGGGGATTGTGTTTACCGCCATCGGCGATGAGACGCTGGAAGCGACCATGCCGGTGGATGCGCGTACGCATCAGCCTTTCGGGCTGCTGCATGGCGGCGCTTCGGTGGTGCTGGCGGAGTCGATGGGCTCTATCGCAGGCTATCTCTGCGTTGAAGAGGGTAAAAGCGTGGTGGGGATTGAGGTGAACGCCAGTCATCATCGCGCCGTTAGCAGCGGCGAGGTGCGCGGAATTTGCCGTGCGCTGCATCTGGGAGCGCGCAATCAAACGTGGCAGATTGAAATCCGCAATCAGCGCGATCAGCTCTGCTGTAGCTCACGACTCACCGTGGCGGTAATGGGCTAACATTCAATAAAAAAGGCGGCACGCTGGCCGCCTTGTTCGTCAGATTAACGCTGGTAGATGATCTCGACGCCTTCGTCGTCATCTTCGTCCCAGTCGTCATCCCACTCTTCATCTTCTGCTTCTGCTTCCTGGGCGGTGGCCATCGCTTCACGATGGTAGTCATCCCACATGAATTCCACTTTTTCCGGCTGCTTATCTTCCTGTTCCGCTTCCTTCGGATTGGCGATAATAAAGCTCATCACGTCCCAGCAAAGCGCGTTGACGCCATCGCGGCTGGCGGCAGAGATCAGATAGTACTTATCTTCCCAGCCCAGCGCTTCAGCAATCGCTTTGGCGCGCGTTTCCGCTTCTTCACGGCTCAGCAGGTCGGTTTTGTTGAAAACCAGCCAGCGCGGCTTCTGGTAAAGCTTTTCGCTGTATTTTTCCAGCTCGCCGAGAATGATACGGGCGTTTTCTACCGGATCGGATTCATCAATCGGCGCGATATCGATCAGGTGCAGCAGTACGCGGCAGCGCTCAAGGTGCTTCAGGAAGCGAATGCCGAGACCGGCGCCTTCCGCTGCGCCTTCAATCAGGCCGGGAATGTCCGCCACCACAAAGCTCTTTTCGCTGTCCATACGCACCACACCGAGACTTGGCACCAGGGTGGTAAAGGGATAGTCAGCGACTTTCGGCTTGGCGGCGGAGACGGCGCGGATGAAGGTCGATTTACCGGCGTTCGGCAGACCCAGCATTCCCACGTCCGCCAGCAGCATCAGCTCCAGTTGCAGATCGCGCTTCTCGCCAGGCGTCCCCATGGTTTTCTGACGCGGCGTACGGTTAACTGAGGATTTGAAACGGGTATTGCCCAGGCCGTGCCAGCCGCCCTTCGCCACCATCAGCTTTTGCTCATGACGCGTCATATCGCCCAGCGTTTCGCCGGTGCCCTGATCAATCACACGCGTACCTACCGGTACTTTAACCACGATATCTTTACCGCGCTTGCCGGTACAGTCACGGCTCTGGCCGTTCTGACCGCGTTCGGCGCGGAAAGATTTTTCGAAACGATAATCGATCAGGGTGTTGAGGTTTTCGTCGGCCAGCAGGTAAACATCGCCGCCATCGCCGCCATCGCCGCCGTCAGGACCGCCCTTGGGAATATATTTTTCCCGGCGAAAGCTCACGCAGCCGTTACCACCATCACCCGCGACGACCAGGATTGTCGCTTCATCAACAAACTTCATTTTCTTTCTCCGTCACGCTTACGCCCGCATCAGCAGATATCTGTTACAGGCGGGTCCGCCAGGGTCTTCTGCGCTGACCGGCGGCGGATAAAACAGGATTGGCCAGAGGCCAGATGTACATAAATTGTACAGCAATCTGCTACGCAAAACCGAGTTTCTCAGCGTTTGGTATCAGAATGTAAAAAGCCCCGCAGCTTTTGCGGGGCTTCAATTCGTTTATTCAGGCTCCAGGGGAACCTGAGTCACGACAACCTTACTCAGCAACGATGCTGACGTATTTACGGTTATTCGGACCTTTAACTTCGAATTTTACTTTGCCGTCGGTGGTAGCAAACAGAGTATGGTCACGACCAAGCCCTACGTTAGTACCGGCGTGGAATTTAGTGCCACGCTGACGAACGATGATGCTGCCAGCCAGAACGGCTTCGCCACCGAAACGTTTTACACCCAGACGTTTTGCATTCGAGTCACGACCGTTACGAGTCGAGCCACCAGCCTTTTTATGTGCCATTTGTCAGATCTCCTCTTAGGCGCTGATGCCAGTGATTTTCACATCAGTGAACCACTGACGGTGGCCTTGCTGCTTACGGTGGTGTTTACGACGACGAAACTTAACGATTTTAATTTTCTCGCCACGACCATGAGCAACGATTTCTGCTTTGATCACACCGCCTGAAACCAGTGGCGCGCCGATTTTCACGTCTTCGCCATTTGCAATCATCAGAACCTGATCAAACTCAATGGTTTCACCGGTTGCGATGTCCAGCTTTTCCAGGCGAACGGTCTGACCTTCGCTTACTCGGTGTTGTTTACCACCACTTTGGAAAACCGCGTACATATAAAACTCCGCTTCTGCGCTTGCCTTTCTGTTCATCAGGCGGCGCGCTAAATATTCACAATAGGGCGCGAATTCTACGCAAAACTCTCCAGGAAGACAAGAGCACTTTGCACTCTCTTGCAGAAAAAAAACACAGGCTGAACGCAAACGTTTCTCAACCCGATTTTTCAAGTACAATCAGTAACAGATAACCTGAACTCACGCTGGGTAAAACCGCTTACCATGGCCAAGAAACGAGTCATAGCTGAACAGACGAATGAACCTAGAACAGATAAATGAATTAACCGCGCAGGATATGGCGGCTGTCAACCAGACCATCCTCGACCAGCTGAATTCAGATGTTTCGCTCATCAACCAGCTGGGCTATTACATCATCAGCGGAGGCGGCAAACGTATACGCCCGATGATCGCTGTGCTCTCGGCACGCGCGTTGAACTATCAGGGCAACCTGCACATTACCAACGCGGCGCTGATCGAATTTATCCATACCGCCACGCTGTTGCACGACGATGTGGTGGATGAATCCGATATGCGTCGCGGCAAAGCCACGGCGAATGCCGCTTTCGGCAATGCGGCCAGTGTGCTGGTCGGCGATTTTATCTATACGCGCGCCTTTCAGATGATGACCAGCATGGGATCCTTGAAGATCCTGGCGCTGATGTCGGAAGCGGTAAATGTGATTTCAGAGGGCGAAGTGCTGCAGCTGATGAACTGCAATGACCCTGACATCACTGAAGAGAGTTACATGCGCGTGATCTACAGCAAAACCGCGCGCCTGTTTGAAGCCGCATCCCAGGCTTCTGCGATCCTTGCCGAGGCGACGGATGCGCAGGAAAAAGCGCTGCAGGATTATGGCCGCTATCTCGGCACCGCCTTTCAGCTGATCGACGATCTGCTCGACTACAGCGCCGACGGCAAAACGCTGGGCAAAAATGTCGGCGACGATCTCAGCGAAGGCAAACCGACCCTGCCGCTGCTGCACGCCATGCGCACCGGCTCGCCGGAACAGGCCGCCATGATCCGTCAGGCGATTGAAGAAGGCAACGGACGCCATCTGCTGGAGCCGGTGCTCGCCGCCATGCAGCAGTGCGGCTCGCTGGAGTGGACGCGTAAGCGCGCCGAGGAAGAAGCGGACAAAGCGATCGCCGCGCTGAAAGCGCTGCCTGAAACCCCCTGGCGCAGCGCGCTGGAAGCGCTGGCGCATATGTCGGTACAGCGCGACTTTTGACGGCAAGCAGGAGCACAGGATGTGCTCTTTCGCTCCGTGCTTATCCCTGCCGCAAAAAAATTCCCCCCGCTTACATTCGTTGCAAAACTTTTGCGAAGGCTTGCTCACTTCTGTATTTACTCATAAAATTTACTGGAAACTTATGGAAGGCATTTGTTATAAATGACCTGTAGTTTCCAGTTAATGCCGAAAACTGGATGTAAATCTCATCAGGGATCAACAAGCACAGGGAGGATTGCTGCTATGTATGCAGGGAGAGATGACTGGCATCCGGCGGATATTATCGCCACATTACGTAAACAAGGGACTACGCTGGCGGCCGTTTCTCGTCAGGCGGGTCTGCGTTCATCCACGCTGGCGAACGCGCTGGCGCGCCCCTGGCCAAAGGGGGAGTTTCTTATTGCGCAGGCGCTTAATGTGCATCCAGCCGAGATCTGGCCCAGTCGCTACTACGATCCGGTCACGCGTCGTTTGCTGGACCGGAAAAAATTAATGCGTGCCGTGTCCTCTTCCACACCCAAAAAAACACGCAAGAATGAGTAACTAAATGGCCGGGGAAATCCCGGCCATTTTATTTTGTGTCTTGTCTGCGCAGAGACTTACTCGCCGCTGACGCGCTCAATGTTGGCGCCCATCGCTTTCAGCTTGTCTTCGATGTGCTCGTAGCCACGATCGATGTGGTAAATACGATCCACCAACGTTGTGCCTTCCGCAATGCAGCCCGCCAGCACCAGACTGGCCGAGGCGCGCAAATCGGTCGCCATCACCTGTGCGCCAGAAAGCTTTTCTGTGCCGTGGCAAATCGCGGTATTGCTTTCGATTTCCGCGTGCGCGCCCATACGAATCAGCTCAGGGATATGCATAAAGCGGTTTTCAAAGATGGTCTCGGTAATGACGCCGGTACCTTCAGCCACCAGGTTCAGCAAGGTGAACTGCGCCTGCATATCCGTCGGGAAACCGGGATGCGGCGCGGTACGCACGTTAACCGCTTTGGGTCGCTTGCCGTGCATATCCAGGCTAATCCAGTCGTCGCCCAACTCGATATCCGCACCGGCATCACGCAGCTTCGCCAACACCGCATCCAGGGTATCAGGCTGCGTATTGCGGCACAGCACTTTACCGCCGGAGATGGCCGCAGCCACAAGGAAAGTACCGGTTTCAATACGATCCGGCAGCACGCGGTAAACACCGCCACCCAGGCGCTCAACGCCTTCGATAGTGATTTTATCGCTGCCTGCGCCGCTGATTTTGGCGCCCAGCGTTTTCAGAAAGTTTGCCGTATCGACAATCTCCGGCTCGCGCGCGGCGTTTTCGATAATGGTCGTGCCGGTGGCGAGCGTCGCCGCGCTCATAATGGTGACGGTCGCGCCTACGCTGACCTTATCCATTACGATATGCGCGCCTTTCAGGCGGCCATTCACCGAGGCTTTGACGTACCCCTCTTCCAGCTTGATCTCGGCGCCCAGCTGCTCCAGGCCGGTGATATGCAGATCGACCGGACGCGCACCAATGGCGCAGCCGCCCGGCAGCGAAACCTGACCCTGGCCGAAACGCGCCACCAGCGGGCCCAGCGCCCAGATAGAGGCGCGCATGGTTTTCACCAGATCGTAAGGCGCGCAAAAGATATTCACCGCGCTGGCGTCAACGTGGACGGAGCCGTTGCGCTCTACTTTCGCACCCAGCTGGCTCAGCAGCTTCATGGTGGTATCGATGTCCCGCAGCTTGGGAACGTTCTGAATCTCTACCGGCTCTTCCGCCAGTAGCGCAGCAAACAGAATAGGCAGCGCGGCGTTCTTCGCCCCGGAAATGGTCACTTCACCACTTAAGCGGGTGGGGCCTTGCACACGAAATTTGTCCATTAACACGGTTCTCAATTAACAATCAAAAAAGGCAAATGCTCGCTTCAGGCGAGCGCGCCACGCTGGCCGCTTAAAAACCGTTGAGTTTACGGTCGCGAGCCCATTCAGCGGGCGTATAGGTTTTGATGGATACCGCATGGATGCGGTTATCAGCGATAAATTCCATCAGCGGCGCATAAACCGCCTGCTGCTTTTTCACACGGCTCAGCTCGCCGAACATTTCGCCTACGGCTATCACCTGAAAATGGCTGCCATCACCGCTAACGTGGACTTCTTCTAACGGCAGCGCGTTCATCAGCACGGCCTGAATTTCATTGTTTTCCATTGCTCTTTGCTTCACTTAATAATAATCAGGCAGACATCTTAGTTGAAAGCGCATGACTCTTAAATACGCAAAAGCCCCTGTATAAAACAGAGGCTCGAAGGGACGGCGTTGTATTTAAGCGATTTTATCCGCAGAAACAATGATCTGTTGCAGATTGTAGAGCGTAATCAGCGAGCGCAGTTTATCGTTAATACCGCTAAAGCGCGGCGCCCTGCCCTGCTCCCGCGCGATTTCACGCAAATGCACCAGCAGGGCCAGCCCCGCCGAATCAACGCGTTCCAGCGCCGAGACGTCGATAGTATCCACTTTCGCCATCACGCTTTCCCGCTGCTGCCACAGCGCCAACAGCGTGTCACGATCCAGCTTGCCGCTCAGATGCAGCGTGCTGGCCTCTAATTGCCAGCGTAACGGTTCGGCCATTACTTCTGCTGTTCCAGTGTGATCGGCTGCGCCGCAGACTTTTTCAGCTGTGCGGTCAGACCCTCGATACCCTGAGTGCGCAACAGATCGCTCCACTCATTCTGTTTGGTAGTGATCATGCTGACGCCTTCCGCCACCATGTCATAAGCCTGCCAGTCGCCGGTGCGGCTGTTTTTACGCCACTGGAAATCAAGACGCACGGGCGGACGGCCGCTCGGATCCAGGATAGTGACGCGGATAGCGATAATATTGGCGTCGCCCAGCGCCTGCTTCGGCTGAATCTGGTAGGTCTGACCATGATAAAGCGCCAGCGCCTGGCCATACGCCTGCGCCAGGTAATCAGCAAAGGCGCTGAAATAGGCGTCGCGCTGCGCCGGCGTGGCGTCGCGGTAGTAACGGCCTAATACCAGCGCGCCGGCATATTTGATTTGCACATAGGGCAGCAGCTCCTGACGCACGATTTCACGCAGGTAGTTGGGATCCTGCTTGATCTTCGGCTGTTCGTTTTTCAGGCGGGTAAAGGTTTTTGCCGCCGCCTCGTTCATCAGCTGATAAGGATCGCTTTGATCTGCCGCGTTCGCGACCAAAGGCGCAATGGCCAGCATGGCAATCATAATTAAACGCTTAAACATCATGTTTTACCTCTCAGGGTTGTTCCGTTGCTGCAGGTGCGCTCTCCGCTCCCTGCGCTGGTTTAGTATCACTTTTTCCGTCGCCGCTCTTATACAGGAACTGCCCAATCAGGTCTTCCAGTACTATCGCCGACTTGGTATCACGCAGCGTATCGCCATCTTTCAACATAGCAGAGCCTAAATCAGGATCGTCAAAACCGAGATTCAGTGCCAGGAATTGCTCCCCCAACAGGCCCTGAGTGCGGATCGCCAGCGAACTGGTATCCGGGATCCGATTGGCATAGCTATCGCTGATCGCCATGGTGATACGCGGCGACAGCGTCTTTGGCTCCAGCGAAATGTCCGTCACGCGACCGATCACCACGCCGCCGATTTTCACCGGCGAGCTGGCCTTCAGACCGCCAATGTTGTCAAAGGTCGCGTAGAGCTTCCACGTAGGCTCAGTGCCGACCGATTTCAGATCTGCTACGCGCAGACAGAGAAACAGTACGGCAGCCATAGCCAGCAGGATAAAGACGCCAACCCAGATTTCGTTTTTTTTGCTTTGCATTGCCTCAATTCCCAAACATCAGTGCCGTCAGCACAAAATCCAAACCCAGTACCGCCAGCGAGGCGTGTACCACGGTGCGCGTCGTCGCCCGACTGATCCCTTCCGAGGTCGGAATAGCGTCATAGCCATTGAACAGGGCGATCCAGGTGACCGTCACCGCGAAAACCGCGCTCTTAATGATGCAGTTAACGATATCGGTGCGGAAATCTACCGCGTTCTGCATCGCCGACCAGAAAAAGCCTGGATCGATCCCTTTCCAGCTCACGCCCACCAGCGCGCCGCCAGCAATGCCTACCGCCGTAAAGATTAACGTCAGCAGCGGCATGCTGATAAAACCGGCCCAGAAGCGCGGCGAGACCACGCGTCGCAGCGGATCCACCGCCATCATCTCCATGCTGGAGAGCTGCTCTGTGGCTTTCATTAGCCCGATTTCCGCCGTCAGCGCCGAACCGGCGCGACCGGCAAACAGCAGCGCGGTGACCACCGGACCAAGCTCGCGCAGCAGCGATAACGCCACCAGCATGCCCAGACTGGTCTCAGCATTGTAGGTGGTCAGAACCAGATAGCCCTGCAGCCCGAGCACCATGCCGATAAAGAGGCCCGAGACCACAATAATCAGAAGTGACAATACGCCCACGCTGTAAAGTTGCTTTACCAGCAGCGGCGCATGCTTGCGAAAGGCGGGTTTACCGACCAGAGCATGAAACAGCATCATTCCTGCGCGTCCGAAGGAGGCGCAGGTTTCAATTCCCTGACGTCCCAGTGACGCCAGCGCCTGTAACAACATCAGTTCACATTCTCCCTGAGCCGGTTAAATCGGCAAGATAATCCCCGGCCGCATAGCGGAACGGGACAGGTCCATCCGCGTGACCATCGATAAATTGACGCACGCGCGGATCGCTATTTTTTCGCAGTTCCGGCGCACTCCCCTGCGCAATGATCTTTTGCCCGGCCACGATATAGGCATGATCGGCAATGCTCAACACTTCCGGCACGTCGTGCGATACCACGATGCAGGTCACGCCCAGCGAATGATTGAGTTCATCGATCAGCTTCACCAGTACCCCCATGGTAATAGGATCCTGTCCGACGAAAGGCTCGTCAAACATAATCAGTTCGGGTTCCAGCGCGATGGCGCGCGCCAGCGCAACGCGGCGGGCCATACCGCCGGAAAGCTCAGCGGGTTTCAGTTGCGCCGCGCCGCGCAGGCCCACGGCTTCCAGCTTCATCATTATCGTGCTGTGCAGCAACGGCGCAGGTAGCTGCGTATGCTCGCGCAGCGGCCAGGCGACATTTTCATACACCGTCAAATCGGTGAACAGCGCGCCGGACTGAAACAGCATGCTCATTTTTTTGCGCGCTTCATACAGCTTCGAGCGTGATAACGTAGGGATATTCTCGCCACGAAACCAGATTTCGCCCCGATCAGGCTGCAACTGGCCGCCAATCAGGCGCAACAGCGTGGTTTTGCCTATGCCGGAAGGTCCCATAATGGCGGTGATTTTACCGGCGGGAACCGTCAGCGAAATATCATCGAAGATTTGGCGATCTCCGCGTGAGAAACTCACGCCACGAACCTCAACCAGGTTCGTTTGCTGCTGGATCATCATTACCTCTTATGCGGATCGGCGTACTTGCGATCTACCGATGGTAGCCTGGTCCCTCTCAATGCACGATAGTTTTACAGAAACTTACCGCTCAGGTGTGGCGAAAACAGCCATAAAATTTACTTTTGTCTCTCAGACGGTCAAAATCAGCGGCTGTTTGTTTACCCGGAACCTGAAGTCCTGTCAGCGCAGGTATGCTGGCGAGGATGCCCACGCAAGGATTTTTCATGTTCGTTGCTACCGCCCTGCTGATCATCGGTTTGATTTTACTCGCTTATGGCGCCGATCGTCTGGTGTTCAGCGCGTCGATTTTATGTCGCTCGCTCGGGATGCCGCCGCTGATTATCGGCATGACGGTGGTCAGCATCGGCACCTCGCTGCCGGAAATTATCCTCTCTTTTTCCGCTGCGCAACATGGCCAGATGGATTTAGCGGTGGGCACGGCGCTGGGTTCAAACATTACCAATATTTTACTTATTCTGGGCGGCGCGGCGCTGCTGCATCCGTTGACGGTGCATTCCAACCTGATTCGCCGTGAACTTCCTTTGATGCTGCTGGTGTCGCTGCTGAGCGGCATCATGCTGTTTGATAATCATCTTAGTCGACTTGATGGTTTCGCTCTGCTCGTCATCGCCGCTATCTACCTGCTGGTGGTGATGCGCATCGCGCGCCGCGCCGAACGCAACAATAACGATACCCTGACGCGCGAACAGCTGGCGGAACTGCCGCGCGAAGAGGCGGGCAACACTGTGGCCTTTCTTTGGCTGGCGGTGGCGCTGCTGATTATGCCGATGTCGACGCGCATGGTGATCGACAACGCCACGGTGCTCGCGGACTATTTTGGCGTCAGCGAACTGGTGCTGGGCCTGACGGTGATTGCCGTCGGCACCAGCCTGCCGGAACTCGCCACCGTCATCGCTGGCGCACTAAAAGGCGAAGATGATATCGCTATCGGCAATCTGATCGGCGCCAACATTTATAATATTGCCATTGTGCTCGGTCTGCCGGCGCTGCTGCATCCCGCCAGCATTGATATTCACGCCTTCGGGCGCGACTACTGGGTGATGCTGGGAGTCAGCGCGCTGTTTGCGCTTATCTGTCTGCAACGGCGTCGGCGTATCGGCCGCACCGCAGGCAGCATTTTACTGTGTGGATTTATCGTGTGGGTGACGCTGCTCTGGCTGCACCCTGCGTTTATCGATGGATAAAAGGACACGCTTGCCATGTCATATCACGTACCAACAGCGGGTTTTGATTTTCAGCAGGCTGGAAAGGCGGTGCTGCGCATTGAACGCGAAGGGCTGGAACAACTCGACCAATATATCAACGAAGATTTTACACGCGCCTGCGAAATGATCTTTGCCTGTCAGGGCAAAGTCGTAGTGATGGGTATGGGAAAATCGGGACATATTGGCAAAAAAATGGCTGCCACCTTCGCCAGCACCGGCACGCCCGCCTTTTTCGTTCATCCCGGCGAAGCGAGCCACGGCGATCTCGGTATGGTCAGCGCCAACGATGTGGTGATCGCCATTTCCAACAGCGGAGAGTCGAATGAGATTCTGGCGCTGGTGCCGGTGTTGAAGCGTCTGAAGGTTCAGTTGATCTGCATGACCAGCCGCGCAGAGAGCGCCATGGGACGCGTGGCGGATGTGCATTTGTGCATCAAAGTGCCGCAGGAAGCCTGCCCGCTGGGACTGGCCCCGACCAGCAGCACCACCGCCACTCTGGTGATGGGCGATGCGCTGGCCGTCGCGCTGTTAAAAGCGCGCGGTTTTACCGTGGAGGATTTTGCCCTCTCCCACCCCGGCGGCGCGCTGGGACGCAAGCTGCTGCTGCATGTCAGCGATATCATGCACAGCGGCGATGAGATCCCGCACGTCACGCGTGACGCTTCGCTGCGTGATGCTTTGCTGGAGATCACGCGGAAAAATCTCGGCATGACGGTTATCGTTGACGATCTGATGAAAATCGAAGGCATTTTCACCGACGGTGATTTACGCCGCGTGTTTGATATGGGTATCCATTTTCAAACGGCGTCGATTGCGCAGGTAATGACGCCGGGAGGCATTCGCGTGCGTCCCAATACGCTGGCGGTTGACGCCCTGAACCTTATGCAAAACAAAAACATCACTGCGTTGCTGGTAGCCGATGACGATCGTCTGCTGGGTGTGGTACATATGCATGACATGCTGCGCGCTGGCGTGGTCTGAACAGGAAAAGAGTATGAGTGAAACATTAACCGTTGAGACCTGCTATGGTCCTGTCAGCGCAGAGGTAATGGCGCGAGCCAGCCAGATTCGCCTGCTGATTTGCGACGTTGACGGCGTGATGTCCGACGGCGTGATTTACATGGGTAACAGCGGCGAAGAACTCAAAGCCTTCAACGTGCGCGACGGCTACGGCATTCGTTGCCTGCTGACCTCGGGGATCGAAGTGGCTATTATAACCGGTCGAAACGCCAGGCTGATGGAAGATCGTTGCAGGACGCTGGGCATTACGCATCTTTACCAGGGACAGTCGGATAAGCTTTTGGCCTTCCGGGAACTTCTGGATAAACTGTCGTTAACTGTGGATGAAGTGGCTTACATCGGCGACGATTTGATCGACTGGCCGGTGATGGCGCAGGTTGGCCTGAGCGTCGCCGTCGCAGACGCCCATCCGGTATTGCTGCCGCGCGCGCATTATGTCACCCGTATTGCGGGCGGTCGTGGCGCGGTTCGTGAAATTTGCGATCTGATTTTACTGGCTCAGAACAAATTCGAGGATGCCAAAGGGCAATCGGTATGAGTAAAAGCAGGCGTTGGATAACGCTGATTCTGGCATTGATTGCCCTGGTATTGATCGGCTGGAACCTGACCGGCCAGGATGAGACGCAAGCGCCTGTGGCCAGCAACACGCAGGAACCAACCTATACCAGCGCAAATTCCAATACGGTGGTTTATAACCCGACAGGCGCTCTGGCTTACAAGCTGGTTTCGGCGAAAGCCACCTATTTCTCTGCGGATGCGGTGAGCTGGTTTGATAACCCGGTCATGACCACTTACGACGAAAACAAGGTGCCAACCTGGTCCGTACGCGCCGACAAAGCGAAGCTGACGAACGATCGTATGCTTTATCTTTACGGGCATGTTGAGGTAAATACGCTGACGCAGGATTCGCAGCTTGAACGCATAAAAACGGACAACGCGCAGGTTAACCTTGTCACGCAGGATGTTACCTCAGACGATCAGGTCACGCTTTATGGCCGCAACTTTAACTCCACAGGCATGAAAATGCGCGGCAATTTACGAACCAAGAATGCCGAGTTAATCGAAAAGGTCAAAACCTACTATGAAATCCAAAATGAACAAAAACAGCCTTAAGCTTAGCTTGCTTTGCGCTGCATTGATGGCCAGCTCAGCCGCCTGGGCGTTGACGGGCGACACGGATAAACCTGTCAACATTAACTCGGAAAATCAGGCACTTGATCTTCAGTCAAATGTCACGACGCTGACGGGAAACGTCATTGTCACGCAGGGATCCATTAAGATCACCGCTGACAAGATGGTCATTACGCGTCCGGGCGGCGACAACAGTAAAATCATCATTGATGCTTATGGTAATCCCGCCACTTTTTATCAATTGCAGGATAGCGGCAAACCCGTGCAGGGGAATGCTGCTAAATTACGTTATGAAATGGCGAAAGATTTCATTGAGCTGACCGGCAACGCCTACATTGAGCAGCTGGACAGCAACATCAAAGGCGACCGCATCACCTACCTGGTGAAAGAGCAGAAAATGCAGGCTTACAGTCAGGGTCAAAGCAAGCGCGTCACTACTGTGCTGGTGCCGTCGCAACTGCAGGATAAAAATGGCTCGTCCAACAGCCAAAAGAAGAGTAACTGATTGCTATGGCCACTTTAATCGCAGAAAACCTGGCGAAGGCGTATAAAGGCCGTCGCGTGGTAGAAGATGTCAGCTTGCAGGTGAAATCCGGCGAAATTGTCGGTCTGCTGGGCCCCAACGGTGCGGGTAAAACCACCACGTTTTATATGGTGGTCGGTATTGTGCCGCGCGACGCGGGCCGCATCGTGATTGATAATGAAGATATCAGCATTCTGCCGCTGCATGCCCGCGCCCGCCGCGGCATCGGCTATCTGCCGCAGGAAGCCTCTATTTTCCGCCGCCTGAGCGTATACGACAACCTGATGGCAGTACTGCAGGTGCGTGACGACCTCACCGAAGAGCAGCGTCAGGATCGCGCTAATGAGCTGATGGAAGAGTTTCACATTCAGCATCTGCGCGACAGCATGGGCCAGGCGCTCTCCGGCGGGGAACGCCGCCGTGTGGAGATCGCGCGCGCACTGGCCGCCAATCCGAAATTCATCCTGCTGGATGAACCCTTCGCCGGGGTTGACCCCATTTCCGTCATTGATATCAAAAAAATTATCGAACACCTGCGCGACAGCGGGCTTGGCGTACTGATTACCGACCATAACGTCCGTGAAACGCTGGCCGTGTGCGAACGCGCCTATATCGTCAGTCAGGGCCATCTGATCGCCCACGGTACGCCGGGCGAGATCCTTGCTAATGAGCAAGTTAAGCGCGTTTATTTGGGTGAAGAGTTCAGACTCTGATAAGGTGTCGTTAACTACGAAGTTTGCTTAGGAAATTCAATCCTGATTATGAAGCAAGGTTTGCAACTCAGGCTCAGCCAACAGCTGGCGATGACCCCACAGTTGCAGCAGGCGATTCGCTTGTTGCAACTTTCCACGCTTGAACTCCAGCAGGAGCTTCAACTGGCGCTGGAAAGCAACCCGCTGCTTGAACAAGCGGAGCTTCATGAAGAAGTGGACGCGCGCGAATATCAGGAAAGCGAAGCGCTGGATACCCGGGAAGCGCTGGAGCAGAAGGATATGCCGGAAGAGCTGCCTTTGGATGCGACTTGGGATGAAATTTACACGGCGGGCACCCCCTCCGGCACCGGCACCGATTATCAGGATGACGAACTGCCGGTTTATCAGGGCGAGACCACCCAGTCGCTACAGGATTACCTGATGTGGCAAGTGGAGCTAACGCCTTTTACCGATACCGATCGCGCTATCGCTACTTCCATTGTCGATGCCATTGACGATACCGGCTATCTGACGGTGTCGTTGGAGGAGATTCGCGACAGTATCGGCAGCGAGGATCTGGCGCTGGATGAAGTGGAAGCGGTGCTAAAACGCATTCAGCGCTTCGATCCGGTCGGCGTCGGCGCGCGCGATCTGCGCGATTGCCTGCTGGTGCAGCTGTCGCAGTATCCGCCTGACACTCTGATGCTGGCGGAAGCGCGGCTGATCGTCAGCGAGCATCTGGATCTGCTGGCCAATCACGATTTTCGCAGCCTGATGCGCGTCACGCGTCTGAAAGAAGAGGTGTTGAAAAATGCGATGCTGCTGATTCAGTCGCTGGATCCCCGTCCGGGCCAGTCGGTTAACACCGGCGAACCGGAATATGTGATCCCCGACGTGCTGGTACGCAAAGTCGGCACGCGCTGGACCGTGGAGCTTAACGCCGACAGCGTGCCGCGTCTGCGCATCAATCAGCACTATGCCGCAATGGGCGGCACCACGCGTAACGACAGCGATAACCAGTTTATTCGCAGCAATCTGCAGGAAGCCAAATGGCTGATAAAGAGCCTGGAAAGCCGCAACGATACGCTGTTGAAAGTGACGCGTTGCATCGTGGAACAGCAACAGGCCTTTTTTGAACAGGGCGAAGAGTTTATGCGTCCGATGGTGCTGGCTGACATCGCCCAGGCGGTGGATATGCATGAATCGACCATTTCTCGCGTCACCACGCAGAAGTACTTACATAGCCCGCGCGGCATTTTTGAATTGAAATATTTTTTCTCCAGCCATGTGAATACTGAAAGCGGCGGCGAAGCCTCTTCCACGGCGATTCGCGCGCTGGTGAAAAAATTAATCTCAGCGGAGAATCCCGCTAAACCCTTGAGTGACAGTAAGCTCACCTCCATGTTATCTGAACAGGGAATTATGGTGGCGCGCCGTACCGTCGCTAAATATCGCGAGTCTTTATCTATCCCGCCATCGAACCAGCGCAAACAGCTGGTTTGACAGAACTGAGAAGGAAGACCTATGCAGCTGAATATCACTGGGCAACACGTTGAAATCACCGATCCACTGCGTGATTTTGTGAACAATAAATTCGCCAAACTGGAACACTATTTCGATCGAATAAATCAGGTCTATATTGTTCTGAAGGTGGAGAGAGTCACACAGGTAGCGGAAGCCACGCTACATGTCAACGGCGGCGAGCTGCACGCCACATCAGAAGCGGTAGATATGTATGCGGCCATCGACGGGCTGATCGATAAGCTCTCCCGTCAGTTGACCAGACATAAAGACAAACTGAAACAACACTAACCTTCACGCTTGCACAGAGGCCAGCCATTGCCGCTGCGCCTGGCTGACTGAATGGGGCGCGTTAACCGCCCCGTTTTGTCATTTGTGCAAGCGCCAACAGGCCTTTGCTTTTCCTGCCGTAAGGCGCGTAAAGTGGAAGTTCCTCGCGGCCTGGTGAACATGCAAGTGAAACGATGATGAACAACGATCTGACACTGGAACTGAGCACAGTACTTACGCCGGACTGTACGCGCAGCAGCGTGCACTGCCAGAGTAAAAAACGCGCGCTGGAGATTATCAGCGAACTGGCAGCAAAACAGCTCAACCTGCCTCATCAGACAATCTTTGACGCGGTCCTGACCCGTGAGCGCATGGGGAGCACCGGTATCGGCAACGGCATCGCCATACCGCATGGCAAGCTGGAAGAAGATACGCTGCGTGCGGTGGGCGTCTTTATCAGTCTCGATCAGCCTATCGCCTTCGATGCGGTGGACAATCAGCCTGTCGATCTGCTTTTTGCCCTGCTGGTTCCCGCAGACCAGTGCAAAACCCACCTGCATACGCTGTCGCTGGTGGCGAAACGTCTGGCGGATAAAACAGTTTGTCGCCGCCTGCGCGCCGCCCAAAGCGATGGGGAGCTTTACGAAATTATCACCGAAGCTCAGGAAGAACATCCTTAAGCGCAGTGCACTTTTACCGGCGCCAGCCGCCGGTTTAAAACGGGAGAAGAGGTCATGGTGCTGATGATCGTTAGCGGTCGTTCAGGCTCAGGTAAATCAGTCGCGCTGCGCGCGCTGGAGGATATGGGATTTTATTGCGTCGATAATCTGCCCGTGGTGCTGCTGCCGGAATTGGCTAACTCCCTGGTGGAACGCAATATCTCAGCGGCAGTAAGCATTGATGTGCGCAACATGCCGGAATCGCCGGAGATTTTCGAAACCGCTTTGAATAACCTGCCGGAGGCGTTTTCTCCGCAGCTGCTGTTCCTTGATGCCGATCGGAATACGCTGATTCGTCGCTACAGCGATACGCGCCGTTTACATCCGCTCTCCAGTAAAAACCTCTCGCTGGAGAGCGCCATTGATGAAGAAAATACGCTGCTGGAGCCGCTGCGTTCACGAGCCGATCTGATTATCGATACCTCAGAGATGTCGGTGCATGAACTGGCGGAGATGCTGCGCACCCGCCTGCTGGGCAAACGGGAGCGCGAGCTGACCATGGTGTTTGAATCCTTTGGCTTCAAACATGGCATCCCGATCGACGCGGATTATGTGTTTGACGTGCGTTTTCTGCCCAACCCGCACTGGGATCCCAAGCTGCGTCCGATGACCGGTCTCGATCGCCCGGTCGCCGCCTTTCTCGATCGCCACACGGAAGTGCATAATTTCATTTACCAGACGCGCAGCTATCTGGAACTCTGGCTGCCGATGCTGGAAACCAATAACCGCAGTTATCTTACCGTTGCGATTGGCTGTACCGGCGGCAAACATCGCTCGGTGTATATCGCAGAGCAGCTAGCTGATTACTTCCGCTCACGCGGCAAAAACGTACAGTCCCGTCACCGGACGCTGGAAAAACGCAAATCATGACTGTCAGGCAAACCGTTGAAATCAAGAACAGGCTGGGCATGCATGCGCGCCCGGCAATGAAGCTGTTTGAACTGGTGCAAAGTTTTGACGCTGAAGTGCTGTTGCGCAACGAGGCTGGCACGCAAGCCGAGGCGAGCAGCGTGATTGCGCTGCTGATGCTCGACTCCGCAAAAGGCGGTCACATAGAGATTGAGGCCAGCGGCCCGGAAGAAACGGAAGCGCTGGCGGCAGTTATTGAGCTGTTCGACGCCGGGTTTGATGAAGACTAAGCGGTCGGCGTCTCCGTCCTTCCCCTGGCCTGTTGCATATTTAATAGAGCTTGTTGCGCTGTAAGTACCCTTCTCCGCCCAGCTGACGCATCTGGCGCATAATCCACTGCTGACGCTGGCGAATGTAGCCAGAGGGCGCATCGGCGCGAAAACGCAAAGGATTAGGCAATACGGCTGCCAGCAGCGCGGCATCGGCGATGGTGAGCTTGCTGGCGGGCTTGTGGAAGAAACGCTGTGAGGCCGCCTCGACGCCAAAAACGCCATCGCCAAACTCCGCCACGTTAAGATAAACCGTCAAAATGCGTCGTTTAGTCCAGACCGTTTCGATACCCACCGTCAGGCCAGCCTCCAGACCTTTACGCAGCCAGCTGCGGCCATCCCAGAGAAAGACATTTTTCGCCGTTTGCTGCGACAGCGTCGAAGCGCCGCGCATCCGTTCGCCTTCGCTTTTATCTAAAACCGATTCGATGGCGGCGACGTCAAAACCCCAATGCTGCGGAAATTTTTGGTCCTCGGAAGCGACCACCGCCAGCGCCATCCAGGGGGAAATCTCATCCATACCGACCCAATCGGAATGCGCTACATAACCAAACCGACCGCTGAACCAGGCGCCCAGCTGCCGCTCGGCCATTACGGCAGAAAAGGGAACGGGCAAAAACGCGAACAGTAAAATCCCTGCTACCCAAAGACCAATCAATACAAGGAACAGGCGCGCGATAATAGCTTTGATTCGTTGCAAACCACTCCCTTTACGCTTACTCATGCAATCTTCTCTTATCTGTTTCATGCATTAATCAATTACTGACGTCATAGACCGATATTTTCGTCAAATTTCTTGAAAATAACGGCCATTATTTCATCATGTCCCAACCCTGCAAATATGCACCTGTGTTCCGGACCGTGAATAGTGCCTGAGACATCAAGCACTTCCGCTTTAAGGAATCGGTTCCATTTGCTTTATCACCTCGAAACACCCCTGCCTGGATACTTAATATTTCGTGATAAAGAGCACAGTAAAACATTTATCAAACTTAACAATCAACCCGACCGGTTTTTGATTTGGTGTAAGAATAAGGCCTGTTAACCTGGAAATGAGCGAGTTTTTCGCACCGAAAATTACAGCAGTTTCTGTTGTAGTAATGAAAATTTCAAAAGCCAGACAATGCGCATTGGTTGCTAAAACCTGCTGACGGGAATTTTTATTCCGCCTTTCCGAAACGTTTTGGACGCCCCGATCTTAACTCCTTTTTGTTATTGTTTTTTCAAAAGGTTAGATTAGAAAGCGCTGAAAATTTTCGTCCGGCCTGTTTTTTGTCTTTCAGCATGATTGTTAAAAGTTATCCGATTACACAAAATAATAAAAAAACAGGTAGATTTGGTTAAAATTCCATCAATACAGCGAAGAAAATGATTCCTTGCTTGACTGTGTCATCAAATTAATGTTTTCTGTATTTAAACGCTGTTCAACATCACACATTTTAATGAATCTTGTCGCAACGCGTGGCATATTTGCTAAGGTGTTATGAAAGCGTTAACCAATACCACGCTGTTGCTCAAGACATTCTCCTAAGAATAGCAGCAGTGACCTTTTTCCCTGGTGTTGGCGCAGTATTCGCGCACCCCGGTTTCGACTGGGGTCATTTTTTTTCAGCGCCCTGCAATTTCTCAGCTTCGCTTACCCAGTCGCGTAACACCTCTACATCATGACGCCATTCCTGTTTGAGCTCGTCAATCCACTCCTGGACGTTGTCCCACCAGGCCGGCAGTTCCGGGCTCTGAATCTGTTTCGCCAGCTGCTGAAGGTGCTGCAAGCCTACCGATCCCGCCGCGCCTTTGATTTTGTGCCCCTCTTCGGCGATCCCTTTCTGATCGCGCGCCATCATGTTGGAATCCAGCACCTCAAGATAGCCTGGCATCATCTGCTCAAACATCGCCAGGCTCTGATGAATCAGTCCCGGTCCGACAAGGTCGAGGTATTGTTCCAGCATCGGCACATCGAGTAATGAGAGCGTTTTGTCGCTAAGCAACGGCGCATCGTTCTCTTCCGGCTGCGTCTGATAATCCCAGTACTTTTTGATCACGGTAGTCAGCGCCGGAACGGCCAGCGGCTTGCTCAGCACATCGTCCATGCCCGCCTCCAGATACTCTTTTTTATCTTTCAGCACATTGGCGGTCAGCGCCACCAGCGGCGGCAGCGTGACGCCCTGATAGCGGCGGTGGATTTCGCGTGATACGTCGAGACCGGTCATATCTGGTAGCTGAATATCAAGCAGCACCAGATCGAATTCCTGCGGATCGAACATCGCCAGCGCATCGCCGCCCGTCATCGCCACCTCGACGCTGCAACCCAGCTTCTCCAGCACCGAGCGCGCCACAATCACGTTCAGCTCGATATCCTCTACCAGCAGAATATGTAGCGCCGGCAGCGGCATCGCATCTTCCTGATCTTCATCGTCAGCCTCTTCCGCCACGCGCGGCGCCTTGATCAACACGGTAAAGCAGGAACCCTGGCCTGGCGCGCTGTGTACGCTGATATCACCGCCCATCGCCTGCGCCAGCCGACGCGATACCGCCAGACCGATGCCGGTGCCGGTCGCGGGTTTACCGCCATACTGATCTTTCACCTGATAATACATGGCGAAAATTTTGTCCTGCTCATCCTGGGGAATACCCATGCCGGAATCTTCCACCTCGAAGCGCAGCGTTTCATCCTGTGCATACTCTACGCGCACCACGATTTCCCCGTGTTGGGTAAACTTCACCGCGTTGCCAATCAGATTCCAGAGAATCTGACGCAGGCGCGTGCCGTCGGTGCAGATTTTATGCGGCAACGGCAACGTCGGAGCCATAACGAATTTCAGTCCTTTAGGCTGCGCCAGCAGGCCGGAGAGATTTTCCAGGTCGGCAAGGAAACCAGTGAAATCGAGCGGCTGATTATCGAGCTGCACTTTGCGCCGTTCAATTTTGTCCATTTCAATCACGTCATTGAAAATGTTGCCGAGGGTGATGGCGGAGACATGAATAGTTTTCAGGAATTTAAGCTGCTCCTGATTCAGATCGGTATCCAGCAGAATGCGGCTGAGTCCGACAATGCCGTTAAGCGGCGTACGCAGCTCGTGGCTGATGGTAGAGATAAAGGTAGTCTTTTCCCTGCTGGCGTTCTCCAGCGCGTCCTGATAGCGCTTACGCTCGGTTATATCGCGTCCAAAGCCCATCAGTCCGCTGCGTTTGCCCACGCGGTCGTAATAAGGCACCTTGCGGATTTCAAAGCAGGCTTTGCGGCCGTCGGGATATTGCAGCCACTGCTCATAGGTGAGCGCCACGTTGTGACGAAACACTTTCTCATCGGTTTCCAGTACCTTGCTTGCCGCCTCGTCGTCATAGATGTCACGCGGCGTCAGGCCAATCAGCTGCTTTTCGCTTTTGCCGGTCAGCAACTCCATGGCGCGGTTACAGCCGGAGAACTGTTTATCGATGTTGCGATAAAAGACCAGATCCGGCGAAGCATCAAGGAAAGAGCGCAAAAATGAGGATTGTTGTTCAAGTTCGATCTGCGCCTGTTCGCGCCGCGCCATCTCTTCACGCAGCTTGTCCATCACCTGCTCGCGCGCCTCTTCCGCTCTGATACGATCGGCGATCTCCTGATTCAGCTGGCTGATGGTTTCCTGCATCTGCTGATTCAGCTCCAGGTCGCGCGTGCGCATCTCCTCAAGCTTATCCACCAGCCGCGCCAGACGTTGACGCGACTCCTCCAGCTGATCAACCACAACCGAAAGAAAATAAACCGCCCAGGGAGTAATCAGCAGACCAAAGAAAATCGAGCGCACCACATCAATACTTTCTACATGCCCGCGCAGCACCATGGTAATAGCCATCTGGACAATTATGGCCAGAACCACCAGCGCCGAGGCGAGCAGCAGCGAAAAGCGTACCAGTCCCAGCTTGACCATAAGATCAACGTAGTACTGCGCTAACAGACGAATTTGTTTCATAAAGTACTCCCTGGCTGAGAAACGGCACCATCATAGCGTAAAACGCCTGGCAGCGAATTGCCGTCAGACCCACTAAATCCGGGATTTTTCGCTCTCTTATGGTGCATCGCATCAAATTTTCGCCGACGTTCGCCCCATTATGCCTAAATCGCTTGACTAATTCTGATAACTGACTAACCTTGAAGGCCGCCTGAGCACAGGCGCTTGCTTCTCACCGAATAATTATCACAACGGTGGCTCTGTTCCGGGCCGGGACCTCTTTTTTCTTTTCGCATATTTATTCATCTTTAGCGCTGATTTAAGCATATTGGGCACGATTAATTTTTCTAATGAAGAAGCCCTGTTTCATTCAAATATACCGACATAAGAAAAACAGATACATCCTGCGTCCTGCAGCAAGCAGGTAGCAGATAATGCTGTGAAAAGCGGCGGCACCAGCATGGTGCAGAGATATGGCCGCTGCACTACAGTGAGTCAGTTCACATTTCCGCCGCTATCAGCGCATGGCTGATTGACATATTTTTATGTGGTTAATGCTTTAAAAACAGTAAGATAGGTCGTTTAAGCGCTAAAAAAGCACGACCAGGTACGCTATTTGACCTGAGTACGCTTTCCCGATAAGTTGGAATTCCGCTGGAAGCTTTCCGGACGGGTGATCCATCCGTCATATTTATGCAGTAACAGAGATTCCCCCTGTAACAAGTCCAAGACGCTTGTGACACCGACGCCAACGGCCAAACAGAAAGGGGCGACAATGGAGTGCAGCGCATGATGCGCGAACCCGTCGCTATGCCCTTTCTACGCCTGACCGCCGACGATTGCGGGAATCCACAGAGCCTGGGGAGGTTCACTGATATGTTGTACGATAAATCCCTTGAAAAGGATAACTGTGGTTTCGGCCTGATCGCCCATATCGAAGGCGAACCTAGCCATAAAGTGGTGCGTACCGCTATTCACGCACTGGCCAGAATGCAACACCGTGGCGCGATCCTTGCTGACGGCAAGACCGGCGACGGCTGTGGGCTGTTATTACAAAAACCTGACCGCTTTTTCCGCGTCGTGGCGGAAGAGAAAGGCTGGCGTTTAGCCAAAAATTACGCCGTTGGCATGATTTTCCTCAGCAACGATGAGGAAGAAGCCCAGGCGAGCCGCCGCGTGGTCGAAGAAGAAGTGGTGCGTGAAACCCTCTCTGTGGTGGGCTGGCGCGATGTGCCCGTGAACCAGGACGTACTGGGCGAGATCGCCCTGTCGTCGATGCCGCGTATCCAGCAGCTGTTTATCAACGCCCCTGCCGGCTGGCGTCCGCGTGATATGGAGCGTCGCCTTTATATGGCGCGCCGCCGTATCGAAAAGCGTATGGAACTCACAGAGGACAAAGGCTTTTACATCTGTAGTTTCTCAAACCAGGTCAATATCTATAAAGGTCTCTGTATGCCGGCTGACCTGCCGCGCTTCTACCTTGACCTGGCGGATCTGCGTCTGGAATCGGCCATTTGCCTGTTCCACCAGCGCTTCTCCACCAACACCGTGCCGCGCTGGCCGCTGGCGCAGCCGTTCCGCTATATGGCGCACAACGGCGAAATCAACACCATTGCCGGTAACCGTCAGTGGGCACGCGCCCGTGCTTATAAATTCAATACGCCGCTGATCCCCGACCTGCAAACCGCCGGTCCGTTTGTTAACGAAACCGGTTCAGACTCCAGCTCGATGGATAACATGCTGGAGCTGTTCCTGAACGGCGGCATGGATCTGATTCGCGCCATGCGCCTGCTGGTGCCGCCGGCATGGCAAAACAATCCGGATATGGATCCGGAGCTGCGCGCTTTCTTCGACTTTAACTCCATGCACATGGAGCCGTGGGACGGCCCGGCAGGCATCGTGATGTCCGATGGCCGCTACGCTGCTTGTAACCTTGACCGTAACGGTCTGCGCCCGGCGCGCTACGTCATCACCAAAGACAAACTGATCACCTGCGCCTCTGAAGTCGGCATCTGGGATTACCAGCCTGACGAAGTGGTGGAAAAAGGACGTGTTGGTCCGGGCGAGCTGATGGTGATCGACACCCGTATCGGCCGCATTCTGCACTCGGCGGAAACTGACAACGATCTCAAAAGTCGTCATCCCTATAAAGAGTGGATGGAGAAAAACGTCAAGCGTCTGGTGCCGTTCGAAGATCTGCCGGACGAGCAGGTGGGCAGCCGTGAGCTGGACGATGCGCTGCTGGCGACCTATCAGAAGCAGTTCGCTTACAGCAGCGAAGAGCTGGACGGCATTATCCGCGTACTGGGCGAAAACGGTCAGGAAGCGGTTGGCTCCATGGGCGACGATACCCCCTTCGCCGTGCTCTCCAGTCGTCCGCGCATCATCTATGACTATTTCCGTCAGCAGTTCGCGCAGGTAACCAACCCGCCGATCGATCCGCTGCGTGAAAACCATGTGATGTCGCTGGCTACCAGCATCGGCCGCGAAATGAATGTTTTCTGCGAAGCGGAAGGCCAGGCGCATCGCGTCAGCTTTAAATCGCCGATTCTGCTCTGGTCCGACTTTAAACAGCTGACCACGCTGGAAGGCGAGTACTACCGCGCCGATACGCTGGACTGTACTTTCGATCCCGCTCAACAGACGCTGGAGCAGACCATCCACGCGCTGTGTGATGAAGCGGAAAGAATGGTGCGCAACGGCACGGTACTGCTGGTGCTCTCCGACCGTGCCATCAGCGAGCTGCGACTGCCGGTGCCTGCGCCAATGATCGTGGGTGCGGTGCAAACGCGTCTGGTTGAGAAAAACCTGCGCTGCGACGCCAACATCATTGTGGAGACCGCCAGCGCGCGCGATCCGCATCACTTTGCCGTGCTGCTGGGCTTTGGCGCCACCGCCGTTTACCCCTACCTGGCGTACGAATCGCTGGCGAAAATGGCCGACGGCAAGGTGATCGATAAAGATTACCGCGCCCTGATGCTGAACTACCGTAACGGCATCAACAAAGGTCTGTATAAGATCATGTCCAAAATGGGCATCTCGACCATCGCTTCGTACCGCTGCTCAAAACTGTTTGAAGCCGTGGGACTGCATGCGGATATCTCCAGCCTCTGCTTCCGTGGCGTGGTAAGTCGCATCAGCGGCGCTAACTTCGCCGAGTTCCAGCAGGATTTGGTGAACCTCGCGAAGCGCGCCTGGCTACAGCGTAAACCGCTGGATCATGGCGGCCTGCTGAAGTATGTCTACGGCGGTGAGTATCACGCTTACAACCCGGACGTGGTGGGCACTCTGCAACGTGCGGTAGAGAGCGGCGAATACAGCGATTATCAGGCCTATGCGAAGCTGGTCAATGAACGTCCGGTGGCGACGCTGCGCGATCTGCTGGAACTCCAGTCAGGCAGCCAGTCGATCAATATTGACGACGTTGAGCCTGCCAGCGAGCTGTTCAAACGCTTCGATACCGCGGCAATGTCTATCGGCGCGCTGAGTCCGGAAGCGCACGAGTCGCTGGCGGAGGCGATGAACAGCCTCGGTGGCTACTCCAACTCCGGCGAAGGCGGCGAAGATCCGGCGCGTTACGGCACCAATAAAGTGTCGCGCATCAAGCAGGTGGCATCCGGGCGCTTCGGCGTTACGCCTGCCTACCTGGTGAACGCCGACGTGATTCAGATCAAGGTGGCCCAGGGTGCCAAGCCGGGCGAAGGCGGCCAGCTGCCGGGCGACAAAGTGACGCCTTATATCGCCAGACTGCGCTATTCGGTGCCTGGCGTGACGCTGATTTCACCGCCGCCGCATCATGATATCTACTCGATTGAAGATCTGGCGCAGCTGATTTTCGATTTGAAGCAGGTTAACCCGAAAGCGATGATTTCGGTGAAGCTGGTTTCCGAGCCAGGCGTCGGCACTATCGCCACCGGCGTAGCCAAAGCTTATGCCGACCTGATTACCATTGCCGGCTACGATGGCGGCACCGGCGCCAGCCCGCTCAGCTCGGTGAAATACGCCGGCTGTCCGTGGGAGCTAGGCCTGGTGGAAACCCAACAGGCGCTGGTGGCTAACGGCCTGCGTCATAAGATCCGTTTGCAGGTGGATGGCGGCCTGAAAACCGGTCGCGACATCATCAAGGCGGCGATTCTGGGTGCGGAAAGCTTCGGCTTCGGCACCGGTCCGATGGTGGCGCTGGGTTGTAAATACCTGCGTATTTGCCACCTGAACAACTGTGCGACCGGCGTGGCGACCCAGGATGACAAGCTGCGTCAGAACCACTATCACGGCCTGCCGTTCAAAGTGACCAACTACTTTGAATTCATCGCGCGCGAGACGCGTGAAATCATGGCGGAACTGGGTGTGAAGCGCCTGACCGACCTGATTGGCCGCACCGAGCTGCTGAAAGAGCTCGACGGTTTTACTGCTAAACAGCAAAACCTGGATCTGTCGTCGCTGCTGAAAACCGCCAGTCCGATGCCGGGCAAAGCGGTGCACTGCACCGAAGACAACCCGCCGTTTGATAAAGGTGTGCTGAACAAAGCGCTGTACGA
Organism: Pantoea osteomyelitidis; assembly: GCF_044342975.1. Lineage (NCBI taxonomy): Bacteria > Pseudomonadati > Pseudomonadota > Gammaproteobacteria > Enterobacterales > Erwiniaceae > Pantoea > Pantoea osteomyelitidis. Next base: position 144,915 of record NZ_JBGFSN010000003.1, on the reverse strand, counting down.
TCAGGCGATGCCCTATGTGGACGCGAAGCAAAGCAAAACCTTTTACTTCGATATCCGCAACACGGATCGCTCGGTCGGCGCGACGCTCTCCGGCGCTATCGCCGCCATTCATGGCGATCAGGGTATGGCTGCCGATCCGATTCGCGCCTTCTTCACCGGCACCGCAGGCCAGAGCTTCGGCGTCTGGAATGCGGGCGGCGTGGAGCTGACGCTGACCGGCGACGCCAACGACTACGTGGGCAAAGGCATGGCGGGCGGTATGCTGGCGATTCGTCCACCGGTTGGCTCAGCCTTCCGCAGCCATGAAGCGACGATTGCCGGCAACACCTGTCTGTATGGCGCAACCGGCGGCAAGCTGTTCGCCGCAGGCCGCGCAGGCGAGCGTTTCGCCGTGCGTAACTCCGGCGCGATTACCGTGGTGGAAGGCATTGGTGATAACGGCTGCGAATATATGACGGGCGGTATCGTCTGCGTACTCGGCCGTACCGGCGTCAACTTTGGCGCAGGCATGACCGGCGGTTTCGCCTATGTACTTGATGAAGACGGCGAATTCCGTAAGCGCGTTAACCCGGAGCTGGTAGAAGTGTTGAATGTCGATGAACTGGCGATCCATGAAGAGCATCTGCGTGGATTGATCACCGAACACGTTCAGCATACCCGCTCATCGCGTGGTGAAGAGATTCTGGCAAACTGGCCAGCGTGGTCGGCGAAATTCGCGCTGGTTAAACCGAAGTCTAGCGATGTTAAAGCATTGTTGGGTCACCGTAGTCGTTCCGCAGCCGAGCTGCGGGTGCAGGCGCAGTAAGAGGTCACGATGAGTCAAAACGTTTATCAATTTATCGACTTGCAGCGCGTTGATCCGCCAAAGAAACCGCTCAGCATTCGTAAAATTGAGTTTGTAGAAATTTATGAACCCTTTTCCGGCAGCCAGGTAAAAGCGCAAGCTGACCGCTGTCTGGATTGCGGTAACCCCTATTGCGAGTGGAAGTGTCCGGTCCATAACTACATCCCGAACTGGCTGAAGTTAGCCAACGAAGGACGCATTATCGAAGCGGCAGAACTGTCGCACCAGACAAACAGTCTGCCGGAAGTCTGCGGGCGCGTCTGCCCGCAGGATCGTCTGTGTGAAGGTTCCTGTACCCTGAACGATGAGTTCGGTGCGGTCACCATCGGCAATATCGAACGCTATATCAACGATAAAGCGATGGAGATGGGCTGGAAGCCCGACCTTTCTCACGTCAGACCGACCGGCAAACGCGTGGCGATCATCGGCGCTGGTCCGGCGGGCCTGGCCTGTGCCGACGTGCTGACGCGCAACGGCGTGAAAGCGGTGGTGTACGATCGTCACCCGGAAATCGGCGGTCTGCTGACCTTCGGTATCCCCTCTTTCAAACTGGAAAAAGAGGTGATGATCAAACGCCGCGTGCTGTTCACGGAGATGGGCATTGAGTTCCAGCTGAATACCGAAGTGGGCCGTGACGTGCAGCTGAGCGATCTGCTGAACGATTACGACGCGGTTTTCCTCGGCGTGGGTACCTATCAGTCGATGCGCGGTGGCCTGGAAAATGAAGACGCGCCGGGTGTTTATGACGCCCTGCCGTTCCTGATTGCCAATACCAAGCACACCATGGGCTTTGAGCAGCAGGACGACCAGCCTTACATCAGCATGGAAGGCAAACGCGTCGTCGTGCTGGGCGGTGGCGATACTGCGATGGACTGCGTGCGCACCTCGATTCGCCAGGGCGCTACCCATGTGACCTGTGCCTATCGTCGTGATGAAGAGAACATGCCCGGCTCAAGACGCGAAGTGAAAAACGCGCGTGAGGAGGGTGTGGAGTTTCGCTTCAATCTGCAGCCGCTCGGTGTTGAGATTAATTCCAACGGTCGCGTCAGCGGCGTGAAGATGGCGCGTACCGAAATGGGTCAGCCGGATGCCGCAGGCCGTCGTCGCGCGGAAATCGTTGCAGGCTCCGAGCATGTGGTTCCGGCGGATGCGGTGGTGATGGCATTCGGTTTTCGTCCGCACAAAATGGAATGGCTGGCTGATTTCAGCGTTGAGCTGGATAAGCAGGGTCGTATCATTGCGCCGGAAGGCGCGGAAACCGCATTCCAGACCAGCAACCCGAAAATCTTTGCCGGCGGCGATGCCGTACGCGGCTCGGATCTGGTGGTGACCGCGATTGCCGAAGGCCGTAAAGCGGCAGAAGGCATCATGGACTATCTGGAAGTATAATCTTCCGCCAGGCCTGACAGTGAACGCTTCTTCGTTAGCGAAGAAGCGTTTTTTTTCGCCTGCCGTTGGCTACATCAGGTCAGGTCAGCACATCCGCCAGATTGATAATGCGATCGGCTGAAGCGAGAGTGGAAGGACGATGCGCGATAAAAATTCGCGTAATTTTTTGCGTGGCGATCGCCTGATTGATGTGGGCCTCGTTCTCCAGATCGAGGTGGCTGGTCGCCTCATCCATAAACAAAATCATCGGCTGACGGTAAAGCGCGCGCGCGATAAGCAGACGCTGTTTCTGCCCGCCGGAAAGGCTACTGCCAAGCTCGGAAATCAGCGTTTCATACCCCATCGGCATCGCCATAATATCGTTATGAATGTTCGCCATTTCAGCACACTGCTGCATCAGTTCAGTATCGTGCGGTGCGGTAAAGGCGCAGATATTATCCGCAATCGATCCGGAGAATAATTTGTCATCCTGAAGCACGCAGGCGATGCAGCGGCGATAGTTATTCAATCCCACGGCGTGAATATCCATACCGTTAAACAGCACCTTGCCGACATCAGGCTTCACCTGCCCGGTCATGATTTTCATCAGCGTGGTTTTTCCCAGTCCCGAAGGCCCGGCGATGGCCACGCTTTCACCCGGCGCGAAGGCTAAGGAGAGACGAGAAAAGATCGCTCTGGAGATGCCATCGTACTGATAGCTGATATCCTGAAGTTCCAGCGAGGCCGCCTCGTTGGGCCGGAAGATATCAATGGTTTTTCCGCTCTGCTCCGGTGTCGTCAAAACAATATCGGCAATACGTTCGTTGTGCAGCCCCAGCATACGCAGCTGCAAGAGCATATTGACCAAATTGGCGGCGCGTTCGCCAAATTGCCCGCGGTAGGCATTAAAAGCCACAAACATCCCGATGGTTAAATGGCCATCAATCACCATCATCGCGCCGAGCCATAAAATAATCACCTGGTCGAAAGCGGTAATGATGTTGTTAACGCCGCCAAACAGCATATCCAGCCTTGAGAGCTTAATACCGGCATTGGTGCTGTCTACGCTAAGGTTGAGCCAGTATTGCGCGCGGGTCTGCGTCAGGCCAAGGGAACGGATAGTATTGATGCCATAAAGCGTCTCCATAAAATGTGAATCCGCCTTTGCATCCCTGACGATTTTATCTTCCGTTGCGTTACGGTAGCGCCGCCAGGTGGTTAAGCGTAGCGTAACGTAAATCAACGTCATCGCTAACACTACCCAAAGTAACCAGCCGCCATAAAGATACATCATCACCATCAGACCAATGGACATAATGGCATCAATGATGCTGTGCACAATGCTGGTGGTGAAGATCTTATGCAGCGTCTCCAGAGAGTTAAAGCGAGACTGAATATCCCCCAGCTTACGCTTCTCAAAATAATGAGCAGGTAACTCCAACAGATGGCTGAACAGGCCTCCTTTCCACTGCACGTCAATCAGGGCGCCAATTAACAGCGTCGTCCAGGAACGGAAAAAAGAGATAAAGGTTCTGAAAAGAATAAAAGAAAATAGCCCCAGACAAACCAACATCAGTAGCCCGACATCTTCAGCAGGCAGCACATGATCCATCACCAGCTGCGTGCCCATCGGCAACAGTAAATTAATGCTTTCGATAACAAGCGAAAGCGAGAATATTTTTACTAAGGCGCCGCGCAAGCCGGTAATATTTTTCAGCAGGTTGGAAAAGCGAAACTTTGCTCTCTCTTCCGCAGGCGTAAAGTCGCTGCCGGGCCATACCTCCAGCGCAATGCCGGTAAAATGCTGGCGGCAGCGCGCCAGGGATATTTTTCGCTTTCCACGCGCCGGATCGTGAATCGTAATGCTGCGCCGGTTTACCGCAACCAGCACCACAAAATGGTTAAGATCCCAGTGCAGGATGCAGGGACGCCTGAGCAAGCTAAGCTCGTGGATCTCAAGCGAGAGCGCCCGGGTATGCATTCCGAGATGTTTACCCATCGTAATAAGATCTTTTAACGTCAGCCCGCGTGAAGAGACGCTGAATTTTTCCCGCAGCGAAAAAAGATCGTGGTTAGTGCCGTAAAAACTGGCAATCATTGCCAGGCAGGCAAGACCGCATTCCGACGCCTCAGTTTGCAGAATTTCAGGAACTTTTGGCCTGAATGAAAAATTTAAACGACGGTTTATCCATTGATAGAGCTGCTCATTCATTCATCTGGCCTGCAATGCTTTTTTTAATTTTATAATAGGGCTGGAACACCCATTGGTAGAGAGGACGTTTTTCCAGAAAAAGCGTCGCTTCTGCCAACAATCCTTCTGAAAGGGCAATTTTTCTGGATTCATATTCAATAACATCACTGGCAGGTGCGACAAATACCTTATAGTAATTTTCACCTTCGGAGGTTTTTAACAGACGCTCTGCGCTGCGGTAATTGATCATCTCTTGTTGAGAAGCGGGCACAGCGGATATCGAAACAATCTTTCCGGCAAACTGACCAAAACGCTCATAGGGATAAGCGCTATAGCGCAGATTAACTTTATCATTAAGATGGATATAAGGGAGACTTGAGCCAGGCACCCAAAATACCACTAACGCCTTTTTTTCAGCTTCAGGAATGATTTGCGCCATCGCATCATGCGCAGCCAGCATCTGCCCCACAGAAACGCTCAGCGTTTCGACATAGCCATCAACAGGAGCGGTGACTGCTAAAAAGCCGTTGGTTTCAACTTCATTCAGGCTGCGCAGAATATTGCCTCTGCTATTCTCATGCTCAGCGATTTTATTTTCAAATTCGATCGCTTTTGAATCCAACTCATTTTCCAGTGTCTTAATGGTTAAAATTTCCTGCTCTTTCTGATTCAGAAGAGAATCGTATAAATTTTGCTGCTGGTAATATAAATTAGCCTGATAGTTAAGTTGATCCTGGGTTATCCAGCCTTTTTTGCGATAAACGGTATAACTCTCTACGCTCTTTTTTGCTGCAACAGCCCCTTTGCTGGCGATATTCAGCGAGTCATTTGTCTGTCTGAGCTTCAGCCTTTTCTGCTCAAGTTGGGAGCGTATATGCTCAAGTTCCTGATACTTGTTTTTTTCCGTTTTGCTAATAATTTTATCGAGATTTTTGCGCTGTTCTTCCAGCAAGGCGCGTGACTGCGCGCTCACTACGCCGTTAGTTGTCACCTTATTGATATCTATCAGATAAAGCACCTGACCTTTTTTGACTTTATCCCCTGGCTGAACATAGCGCTCGGCAATATATCCCGCCTGAGGGCTTAACAGGTTAATGTAGCGAGGATGGAAGGTGGCCTCACCGGTTACATGCGTTCGGCGATCCAGTTGCGCATAGCTGAAGGCAATAATGAGCAGCGCTAAAAATAGCATAGAGAAAAACAAGGTTATCCATGCCGGGATTTTAGCGATGAGCAGAGCCTGGCCTGTCCATCTTCCCTGATGAAAGGTAACGGCTTCAGCGCGAAAAAGCTTCCTGCTTTTATCGGGCATAATTTCCTTTTCCCTGAGACTTCTGGTAAAAAGCCAACTTAAAAATAACCTATCGAGGGATTTCAGTTCCTGATGGAAGGCGTGACCGATATAAATTAAATTTAATTAGCGAAACAAAAAACGACACCAGAAACTGATGTCGTTTAGCATCAATCATAATTGATTATGAAAGATAATTATTTACGGAACCATTTGCTGATAGATTCTGTTATTGATCCAATAATGCCACCAATGCCAGCACCGATAGTCATTAAAGCATCAGAAGCTGAAGGTGCGCCATCTTCTTTTTTCATCCAGCTTTTCAGACCATCAATACCTGCTTTGATAGTATCCATTGCATCAGCAAAAGAAACGCCACCAGCAACTTCCATTGTTTCTACTTCATGTAATTCACGCATCATTTTCTCCTTTTATGATACTGGTTAAAACCGAGGAAAAAATATCACTGAACTATCACATCGTCAATAAAACAATCATACCATCCGGTTATTTAAATATAATTATCCATCTATTAACATTATTATAAAGTTAAATATTAAACAGGTAATTAATACACAATAAATATAAAAAAACCTCCCGTGACGTTGAGTCAGGGAGGTTTCGATTTGGCTAAAGCGAGGAGAATCGCCGGCGACTTATTTCACCACGCGCAATGAAGGGCGGCCGCCGCGCGGTGGTGGCTCATCATCCGGAGAGTGATCTTCATCGCTGGCATCATCCGGGCGATCGCCATCAATGACCGACATCACTGTCTCTTCCTGACCTGCTGATTCTTCCAGCGCGGCCCGTTCATATGCCGGTTCCGGTTCAAACATCGTCCCGGCGCCGTTTTCGCGTGCATAAATGGCCAGTACTGCCGCCATCGGCACCGAAACCTGACGCGGCACGCCGCCAAAACGGGCATTAAAATGCACCTGGTCGTTGCCCAGTTCCAGATTACCCACGGCACGCGGCGCGATATTCAGCACGATCTGGCCGTCGCGCGCATACTCCAGCGGCACCTGCACGCCGGGCAGATTGATGTCGACCACCAAATGCGGCGTCAGCTGATTGTCGAGCAGCCAGTCGTAAAACGCGCGCAGCAGATAAGGACGACGTGCGGTTAGTTGAGACATTTCCATACATTAGCCCCGGGATTGCAGGCGCATTTCACGTTCTGCTTCGGTTAATGAAGCGAGGAAAGAGTCACGTTCAAACACGCGGTTCATGTAGCCTTTCAGCTCTTTCGAGCCGGCGCCGGTCAGTTCAATGCCCAGCGACGGCAGACGCCACAGCAGCGGTGCCAGGTAGCAATCCACCAGGCTGAACTCTTCGCTCATAAAAAATGGCGTCCGGGCAAACAGCGGGGCAATGGCCAGCAGCTCTTCGCGCAGCTGCTTGCGCGCCGTTTCCGCTTCCTGCCCGCTGCTGTTTTCCGCGGTGCGCATCAGACTATACCAGTCCTGCTCAATGCGATGCATCATCAGACGGCTTTCACCACGGGCGACCGGATAGACCGGCATCAGCGGCGGATGCGGAAAGCGCTCGTCGAGATATTCCATGATGATGCGGGATTCGTACAGCGTCAGTTCACGATCTACCAGTGTCGGCACGGTGCGATACGGGTTGAGGTCAATCAGATCCTGCGGCAGGTTATCCGTTTCAACCTGCTCAATCTCTACGCTGACACCCTTCTCGGCCAGTACGATACGAACCTGATGGCTGAAAATGTCAGTCGGACCAGAAAACAGCGTCATTACCGAACGTTTGTTGGCAGCGACAGCCATGAAAACCTCCAAGTTTGTTCAAAAATATACTGCGAATAGCCAACCACACGGCGACTCACCTGCTAACGGACTCGCTCGTAGCCAGCGTTTCCGGCATTCTCTGCCATCCCGACAGGATTCGTGCTGGCAACGCCCCGGCTTACGGGCGCAAAGTGTCAGTCAGTTTACCAGATTTTAGGCAGCTTGTGGGGCGGGTAATGAAGATTTGCGGGCAAAAGCAGGCGGAGCTCGCGTTTTTTCCCTGTTTTGCAGGCGAAATGCCAAAAGCAAAAAACCCGCCGAAGCGGGTTTTTTGTGCCAACTGTCTCTGCCGAAGCAGCAACAATTAACGTTTGGAGAACTGCGGACGACGGCGTGCTTTACGCAGACCGACTTTCTTACGTTCAACTTCACGCGCATCACGGGTAACGAAGCCCGCTTTACGCAGTTCTGAACGCAGAGACTCGTCGTACTCCATCAGAGCGCGGGTGATACCGTGACGGATCGCGCCGGCCTGACCAGAGATACCACCACCTTTAACAGTGATGTACAGGTCCAGTTTACCTGTCATTTCTACCAGTTCCAGCGGCTGACGCACGACCATACGTGCAGTCTCACGACCGAAATACTGCTCCAGAGAGCGCTGGTTAATAACGATGTTACCGCTACCCGGCTTGATAAAGACGCGAGCGGAGGAGCTTTTGCGGCGACCAGTGCCGTAGTTTTGAGTTTCAGCCATTGCCTTTAATCCCGATTAAATGTCAAGAACTTGCGGTTGCTGTGCCGCATGGTTGTGCTCGTTGCCTGCGTAAACTTTCAGTTTACGGTACATAGCACGGCCCAGCGGGCCCTTCGGCAGCATGCCTTTAACCGCGATCTCAATCACACGCTCAGGACGGCGAGCAATCATCTCTTCAAAGGTCGCCTGTTTGATACCACCGATGTGACCAGTGTGATGATAGTAAATCTTGTCAGAGCGCTTGTTGCCGGTAACAGCAACTTTCTCAGCGTTCAGAACGATGATGTAATCACCGGTATCAACGTGCGGAGTATATTCCGCTTTATGCTTACCACGCAGACGGCGCGCCAGTTCAGTCGCCAGGCGACCCAAAGTTTTGCCAGTTGCGTCAACAACATACCAGTCACGTTGGACGGTTTCTGGTTTCGCTGTAAAAGTTTTCATTGAAAAGCTTACCCAAATTAAGTTACACGTTGGTGAAATCCCAAACGCTTAAGTAAACGGTTGAGGCTCACACGACCATTTTGACCAGCAAGCCTACCCACCTCGGATAGGTTACCGGAACACAAAGGTTTCTGGGAACGAAGAGCCTTTGCTGTAACGTGGGGTCGAAGGATTATAGAGAAGTCGCCTGCAAAGATCGAACGTTTTTTGCGACATAAGCCACCTTTTCCCCGGCTGCGTCAGGCCAGATGCGGCAGGCGCAAATACTCCTCGCTTTGCATCTCCTGCAGGCGCGACAAACAGCGCTGATATTCGAACTTCAGACGCGTGCCCTGATAAATTTCGAACAGCGAGGTTTCTGCCGACACCACCAGCTTAACGTGACGCTCGTAAAACTCATCCACCAGCGCCAGAAAACGTCTTGCCTCATCTTCGGTTTTATAAATCATCACCGGCACCTCATACAGCAGCACGCTGTGGAAGCGACGCGACAGCTCAATATAATCATGCTGGCTGCGCCCTTCCCCGCACAGCGTCGAGAAGCGAATCGCCAACACCCCTTCGCTAATGCCGAGCGTCGGCAGGCTGCGATGGTTAATTTCCAGTACCGTTGCCGCGCCGCGCGCCTGGCCGGAAAGCGCTTTGAACATGCGCTCCATTTCCTGGGTGGTTTCCGTATTGAGCGGATGGTTCCACAGGTGAGCGGAGGTCAGCGTGCGCAGGCGATAGTCGATGCCGGCATCAACATTCATCACCTCGCAGTGACGTTTGATCTGTTCGATCGCCGGCAGAAAACGGGCACGCTGCAAGCCGTTACGGTAAAGGTTGTCGGGCGGGATATTGGAGGTCGCCACCAGCGTGATGCCGCGATCAAACAGCGCTTCCATCAGCGTGCCCAGCAGCATGGCGTCGGTAATGTCGGAAACAAAAAACTCATCGAAGCAGAGGATATCGGTTTCCGCTTTAAAGCGGTCCGCGATAATCAACAGCGGATCGCTCTGCCCCTGCAGGCGCGTCAGCTCTTCATGCACACGCAGCATAAAGCGATGAAAATGCAGTCGCAGCTTACGCTCGCCAGAGATGGAATGGAAAAAAAGATCCATCACCCAGGTTTTGCCGCGTCCTACCCCGCCCCACATATAGAGACCACGCACCGGCGGCTGCGCAGGATTTTTCTCTTTACCCATCAGCTTCGACAGTCGGCCAAACAGCCCTTTGCTTTCCGGCGTCGCGTCAGGCTGACGCGCTGTCAGCGCCTGTTGGATACGGTCTAAGCGGGTAATGGCTTCGCGTTGCACATCGTCGGGTTGATAGTCGCCCAGCGAAAGCGCCTGCTCGTAGCGCGCCAGCAGAGATGAAGTTTGCATGGTTCTCTCGGGTCCCTGAATTTTCTGATTCGTGTGTCGGTTGACGAAAAAAAGGCCGCTCTACACTAAGCGATGCCGTTGCAGGATTCCACTTCCTTAAGATTAACGGGTATAGTGGAGTGTGTGTCCCGTCATCAAACGTCGTGCTGGCATTGACGGTTAATTACGGGGCACTGCCTGCTAAAAGTGAAGCATTGCCCTACGGAACAACGGAAATTACACGGGAGTCATTATGACCTGGGAATACGGGCTTATTGGTTTAGTGATTGGCCTCATTATCGGCGCGGTCGCCATGCGTTTCGGCAATAAAAAACTGCGCGAACAGCGCAGCATGCAGTACGAACTGGAAAAATCCAAAGCGGAACTGGCGGATTACCGTAAAGAGTTGACCAACCATTTTGCGCACAGCGCCGAGCTGCTGGATAACATGGCGCGCGACTATCGTCAGCTCTATCAGCATATGGCAAAAGGCTCCAACGACCTGCTGCCCGACCTGCCGGGCGAGAAAAATCCGTTTGCCTATCAGCTGACGGAAGCGGAAGCGGATAACGATCAGGCGCCGGTGCAGATCCCGCGTGACTATTCAGAAGGCGCCTCCGGCCTGCTGCGCGGTGAACATCCCGCACGAAACTAAACATTTTGGGCGCAGCGATTCTGCGCCCTTTTTATTTTTTCGAACCCCTGGCCTGAACAACTGTCACACACTTTTACCCCCCACATTTTGCAGCGAGAGCGTTGTAGCAATGAATAAACAATCACGACTGTTAAGCGCATTAGCCTTGAGCATTGGGATGAGTCTGGCCGTTGCGCCATCTGCAATGGCAACGCTTCCGGCGCAAATCCAGGGACAGGCGCTGCCCAGCCTGGCGCCCATGCTGGAAAAAGTCCTGCCGGCGGTGGTCAGTGTGCATGTGGAAGGCACTGAAACGGCTCAGGCCCAGGATATTCCTGAGCCGCTGAAACGCTTTTTTGGACAGCAACCTGGCGACAATCAGCCGCAGCCTTTCGAAGGTCTGGGATCGGGCGTGATTATCGATGCGGCTAAAGGCTACGTATTGACCAATAACCATGTGGTTAACGGCGCCGATAAAATCAGCGTGCAGCTGGGCGATGGCAGTGAATACGATGCGAAACTGATTGGTCATGATGAGCAGACTGACATTGCGCTGATACAGATTCAGGGGGCGAAAAACCTGACTCAGGTAAAAATCGCCGACTCCGATCAGCTGAAAGTGGGTGATTTCGCCGTGGCGATCGGCAACCCGTTTGGCCTCGGCCAGACCGCCACCTCCGGCATTATCTCCGCGCTGGGCCGCAGCGGCCTGAACCTGGAAGGACTGGAAAACTTTATTCAGACCGATGCCGCCATCAACCGCGGTAATTCCGGCGGCGCGCTGGTGAACCTGAACGGCGAGCTGATCGGCATTAACACCGCGATTCTCGCCTCCAGCGGCGGCAACATCGGCATTGGCTTCGCCATTCCGAGTAACATGGCGGTGAATCTGGCGCAGCAGCTGATTAAGTTTGGCGAAGTGAAGCGCGGCCAGCTTGGCATTAAAGGCACGGAAATGACCGCCGATATGGCGAAAGCCTTTAACGTCGACGCGCAACGCGGCGCCTTTGTTTCTGAAGTGCTGCCGCAATCCGCCGCTGAGAAAGCAGGCATCAAAGCGGGCGATATCATCACCTCGGTGAACGATAAGCCTATCAGCAGCTTTGCTGAACTGCGGGTGAAAATCGGCACCACCCCGCCGGGCGAGCAGGTCAAACTGGGCCTGCTGCGCGACGGAAAACCGGTTGACGTCAACGTGACGCTGGATCAGAGCGCCCAGAGCACCGCCAGCGCTCAGCAGCTGTCACCCGCGCTGCAGGGCGCAACCCTGAGCGATGGTCAGACGAAAACGGGCGACAAAGGCGTGAAGGTCGACGCCATCGAAAAAGGCACGCCTGCGGAGCAGGTTGGCCTGCAGAAAGATGACGTGATAGTGGGCGTCAACCGCAGCCGCGTACAGAGCATCGCCGATATGCGTAAGGCGCTGGAGGGTAAACCACCGGTGCTGGCGCTGAATGTGGTGCGTGGCGAGGAGAGCATCTATTTGCTGCTGAGATAATCCCTGCCAAAGAAGGCGGACACAACCGCGTGTTTGTCCGCCTTTCTCATGTTATTCTGCCCTGCGATCTTTCCAGCTTAAGTTAACACTATGTTTCCTAAACTTTTGCGTTCAGTGCTGATGGGGCTAATCGTTGCAGGTATTCTGCTTGCGGCGGTCCCGGCGCTCAGAATGGGCAGCAGCGCCCTGTACGAGAGTACGAATACCAGCGAAGACGAAACGCCCTTCAGCTTTAATCAAGGGGTGCGCCGCGCCGTGCCTGCCGTTGTGAATGTCTATAACCGCAGCACTCAGGGTAACAACAACCGCGGCATTACCACGCTGGGATCAGGCGTTATCATGAACGCCAAAGGTTATATCCTGACCAATAAGCACGTTATCAATAATGCCGATCAGATTATTGTGGCGTTACAGGATGGACGTTTCTTTGAAGCCACGCTGGTTGGTTCCGACGCCATGACCGATCTGGCGGTATTAAAAATTACCGCTTCCAGCCTGCCGGTGATCCCTATCAATTCCAATCGCACGCCGCATATCGGCGACGTGGTGATGGCTATCGGCAATCCTTATAACCTTGGTCAGACCGTGACGCAGGGAATTATCAGTGCCACCGGCCGTGTTGGCTTAAGCTCATCCGGTCGTCAAAACTTTTTGCAAACCGATGCCTCCATTAATCAGGGCAACTCCGGCGGCGCGCTGATCAATTCGCTGGGCGAACTGATGGGCATCAATACCCTGACCTTCGACAAAAGCAATAACGGCGAAACGCCGGAAGGTATCGGCTTTGCCATTCCGACCGCATTAGCCAGCAAAATCATGGACAAGCTGATCCGCGACGGTCGCGTGATCCGTGGCTATATCGGTATTACCGGGCGCGAGCTGCCGCCGCTGCATGGTCAGGGCAACAATATCGATCGTATTCAGGGCATTATCGTCAGTGAGGTTTCCGCCGGCGGCCCGGCAGATAAAGCGGGTATCGAGAAGAACGACGTGCTGGTCAGCGTCAACGGCAAACCGGCGATTTCGGCCCAGGAAACCATGGACCAGGTGGCGGAAATCCGTCCGGGCTCGGTGATTGACGTACAGGTGTTGCGTAACGATCGCAAGCTGACGCTGCCGGTGACGATTCAGGAGTTTCCGCAAAGCAATAACTGACAGAGGATCTGCGCGTAGCGCAGATCCCTCCCCGCCTTAGCAGCGATCCACCGGGAAGGCGATCACTTCGCTCAGCGAGCTGGCCTTCAGCGCCAGCATAATCAGGCGATCCACCCCCAGCGCCACGCCAGAGCAGGCTGGCATACCGTGTGTCAGCGCATCCAACAGGTTGGTATCAACCGGATGCTGTGGTAAGCCGCGCGCGGCGCGACGACGGTTATCCTGTTCGAAACGCTGGCGCTGTTCGCGGCTGTCGGTCAGCTCGCGAAAACCGTTCGCCAGCTCGATGCCTTTGTAATAAACCTCGAAACGCTCCGCGACGCGGTGATCTTCAGTGCTAATCTCCGCCAGCGCAGCCTGGCTGGCCGGAAAATGGTAAACAAACGCCGGTTTGTCCTGACCAATTTTCGGCTCTACACCCAGCATAAACAGCAGCTGCAGCAGCGTATCGCGATCCTCTTCCGCGTCGGCCAGCTCGCCTGCGCCCAGTTTGGCTGCCGCTTCGCGCAGCTGAGGCTTATCAGCCGAGAGCGGATCAAGCTCCAGATGACGGATAAAGGCCTGTTGATAAGAGAGCGACTCCGCGCTGTCGCACTCCAGCACCTGCTGCATCAGATCGTCCACTTCATTCATCAGCCGATACATATCGTAGTGCGGACGATACCACTCCAGCATGGTGAATTCGGGGTTATGGTGGCGGCCCGCCTCTTCATTACGGAAGCTGCGACAGAGCTGATAAATCGGCCCGCTACCCGCTGCCAGCAGGCGCTTCATATGATATTCCGGACTGGTCATCAGCCAGAGATCCAGCCCCTGCGAGGCGCCCGGCCCCACGAAGCGGGTCTGGAACGGGAACAGGTGAATATCGGTAATGGTTGCCTGGCTCATGGCAGGAGTCTCTACCTCCAGCACGCCGCGATCCGCAAAGAAACGGCGTATTTCCGCCATAATGGCCGCACGTTTCAACAAATTGGCAATGGATGCGCTCGGCTGCCAGCTTGCCGTTTCGCTCATGATGATGACTCCTCAGACACACAGGGGGAGGAAGTCTACCTGTATTACCGCGCGCAAACAACGCCGCCTTAGCACAGCGATGCGCTTTGCTGCGGGCCGCCGGGCAACGCCACAGACGGCGACTTTTTCTATACTCAAAGATTCAACCGCTAAGGAATCGTTTATGACTTTATGGAAAACGCTGACCGCCAGCCTGGGCACAATGCTCTCCGTCGCCTGCTCCACCACGCCGCCGAAAAATGTCACCGTGGTAGAGGGATTTGAAGCGGATCGCTATCTGGGACAGTGGTACGAAATTGCCCGCCTTAATCATCGTTTTGAGCGTGGGCTCGATCATGTTACCGCCACCTACAGCAAGCGTGACGATGGCGGGCTGAAAGTGGTGAATCGCGGCTATCAGCCAGGCAAAGAGCGCTGGAAAGAGAGCGTGGGCAAGGCTTACTTTACCGGCTCGCCGCAGCGTGCCGCGCTCAAGGTCTCTTTCTTTGGCCCGTTCTATGGCGGTTATAACGTCATTGCGCTCGATCCCAGCTACCGCTACGCGTTGGTATGCGGGCCAAACCGGCATTATCTGTGGATCCTGTCGCGCACGCCCCGGCTGGATGAAGATGTAAAGAGTAAGCTGACCGCACAGGCGCGCCAGGCGGGCTTCCCGGTAGAAAAACTGATCTGGGTGAAGCAGGAATAAACGGGGAAAAAGGTGCCGGTACGAAACGCGCTGTTTCGCACCGGTTTACATTACTGCGTGCTGCGCTGAATGGCCTGGCCGCCCGCCTCAACATCTTCGCCTACGCCGCGCGTGGTATTACATGCGCTCAGCAGCGAGGAGAGAACCAGTACAGAGAAGATCGCGACAATACTTTTCTTTAACATGACAATTTCCTTTTTGGTTGCAGTAAAAGTACAGCGTTTTAAGCATAGCCTGAATCCGGACCGCTGCTTAATCAACTGTTCATAAAAAGGAAATCACTGACACGGCGACAGTCGTCATGCTGGATTGACAGCTTAATCCGCCGCATGGGAAATGGCGCCGCCCAGATGCGACACATCTTCGCCAAAACCACGGAAGGTATTACAGGCGCTTAGCGCTGAAGAGACCAGCAACGCAAACGCGATGATTTTTGCCAGCTTTTTCATTCTCTGAAACTCACACATGAAAAAGGCGCATCATGGATGCGCCTGATTATGTACTTATTTTACGCGTGACACGTATTCGCCAGAACGGGTATCAACTTTGATCACTTCGCCGATCTGTACGAACAACGGTACTTTCACCACAGCGCCGGTGGTCAGGGTAGCAGGTTTACCGCCGGTACCGGCAGTGTCACCTTTCAGGCCTGGATCGGTTTCAGTGATTGCAGCTTCAATGAAGTTCGGCGGCTGAACGGCAATGGCTTTGTTGTTCCACAGCGTTACGATACATTCAGCGTTGTCCTGCAGCCATTTCTGCACGTCTTCCAGCACCTTCGCTTCAACCTGATACTGTTCAAAGCTTTCCGGATGCATGAAATAGAAGAAATCACCGTCGTTATAGGAGTACTGCAGCGTCATATCAACAACGTCTGCGCCTTCGGCGGAGTCGGTGGATTTGAACGTTTTCTCAACACGCGAACCGGTCAGCAGACGACGCATTTTCACGCGTGCGAAAGCCTGGCCTTTACCCGGTTTCACGAACTCGCTGGATTCGATGGCATAAGGTTCGCCTTCGAACATGATTTTAAGACCGGAACGGAAATCGTTGCTAGAATAAGTCGCCATGAAGGCCCTCTACAAATTGATACTGGTACTTAGCCAAAAAAATGGCACACATTGTAACCCTAAAAACCCCTTCCAGAGAAGATTGGTTGCAGCAACTCGCTGATGTTGTGACTGAACCCAATGAATTACTACGACTTTTAGCTCTCGATCAGCATGCGGAGCTGACGGCGGGTAACGATGCGCGCCGTCTTTTTGCCCTGCGCGTGCCCCGTTCCTTCATCAGACGGATGAAAAAAGGCGATGCGCGGGATCCCCTGCTGCTCCAGGTGCTGACCAGCCGTGAGGAATTTTATGATGCGCCAGGTTACAGCACTGACCCGCTCGATGAGCAGAGCAGCGTGGTGCCCGGTTTACTGCATAAGTACAGAAATCGTGCGCTGCTGCTGGTTAAAGGCGGCTGCGCGGTCAACTGCCGCTACTGCTTCCGGCGCCATTTTCCCTATCAGGATAACCAGGGCAACAAGCGTAACTGGCAAAGCGCGCTGGCCTATATTGCCAATCACCCGGAGCTTGACGAGATCATCTTCTCCGGCGGCGATCCGCTGATGGCGAAGGATCATGAGCTGGACTGGCTGATCGGCGAGCTGGAAGCGATTCCTCATTTGAAACGTCTGCGTATTCACAGCCGCCTGCCGGTGGTGATCCCGGCACGCATCACAGAAGAGCTGTGCCAGCGTCTGGCGCAGTCGCGCTTACAGGTGCTGATGGTGACGCACATCAATCACGCGCAGGAGATTGATGACGAGCTGCGCCAGGGAATGCAGATGTTGAAACGGGCGGGCGTTACTCTGCTTAACCAGAGCGTACTGCTGCGCGGCGTGAATGATGACGCGCGGCAACTGGCCGCGCTCAGCAACGCGCTGTTTGATGCCGGCATTTTGCCCTACTATCTGCACGTACTGGATAAAGTACAGGGCGCAGCGCACTTCTTCGTGTCAGATAATGAGGCGCGGGCGCTGATACGTGAGCTTTTAACGCTGGTTTCCGGCTATATGGTGCCGAAGCTGGCGCGTGAAATTGGCGGCGAGCCGAGTAAAACGCCGCTTGATTTACAGCTGCGTCAGGAATAAGCGTGATATTTAAATCAGGCTAAAAGTAAGTTAATCAATATTAATACCGAATTCATTACGATGAATTCGGTTTATCTATCATAAAGATAAAAATCATATTTCGCGTATCTTTAATTCCTGTTTGATTATCTTAATAAAATAAACAGAGCAGGCTGAATGGCAGGCTCCGTTTACTTCCTGACGGGCATTGACATTAGCAGTCAGATTATTAAGCTACGCACAAATTAATTTAACTATCTTTAAACTTCGCCTGCCTTTTTGCCACAGATAATTATTTCTGTTGCTTTTACTCGTCCCGGATTATTGCAGCAGCCCGGCGAGCCAAAAATAGGAGAATCTGTTCATGAACACAACAGAAAATGATAACGCCATCATTATTAATGAGAATAACAGTAATTCTCTCTCGCTGGAATATATTCAGCAAACGTTGCGCGATATTCGCTTAAAAACGACCCAAATTAATAATTTCTCGCCGCCATGTTTGCAAAGGCGAGTCGTCTTGAAAGCGGTAAGGATCCCCTGACAAACCTGCTTAATCGTCGTTTTTACCTGGCGTGATGAAGCACGAAGTAAAAATGGCGATTCAGATGCAGAAGCCGCTGGTCGTGGCGATGGTGGACGTGGATAATTTTAAAAAGATCAACGATACCTATGCACATGAAGTGGGTGACAGAGCGCTGCGCCATATTGCGTCGCTGCTGAGCGAAAATATGCGCTCCGGTGATTACCTTTTCCGTTACGGCGGCGAGGAGTTCCTGATTATTCTGGTTGAAGCCAATAAAAGTAACGCGGAAAAATTCCTTGAACGCATACGTTTGAAGGTTGATCAAACAGCCTGCCCACTGCGGGAAGGACCATTGCAAATGAGCATCTCGATTGGCTTTACGCTACATGGCGGCCATCCTGACTATGAAAAACTGTTGCAGCAGGCAGATCAGGGGGTTTATGAAGCCAAACGCAACGGCAGGAGCCAGATGGTGTTTTTGGCACGGAAAATTAGCAGCTGAACGACTTGTCGGGCGAGCGTGAAAGAGCAGGTTTACCAGAGCCGGATTTCTCCGGCTCGCGTTGTCACGGCGTTAAGGACACTTATAAACCTGGCCGCTCATTTTACTGTCGAGCGGGGCAAAAGCAGAAAGCAAATTTTGCGTCGGGCTGGTGGCGCCGTAGATTACGTTGCCGCCCATCGCCGCTGCGCGATTACGCAGATCGTTCGCCGCACCGCGCAGCGCGCTGGTGTCAGCGCCCGCGCCGCTCAGCCAGTTGCTTTGCGAGCCGGTGACATTTCCCAGAAGCTGGCAATCACTGCCCGGCTGCTGATCAACGAAGGTGACGCGCTCACCGCCTGCATTCAGTTGATTTGAGCTGCTACAGCCGGTCAGCAATAACGCGCCGACAGCGAGTCCGAGCAAGAGGTTAATCCGCATTGTAATCCCCATTTATTATCATCAGAGTCGGGTAGCAGCGTAGCAGAAAAGCGCACATTTTTTCTGAACATTCATCGCCCTAACCCAGGAAGCCGAAGTATTGCGCCTTTACTTATACTATTTTCCCTGACAAAAGAAAAACCCCCGACCGTTTCCGATCGGGGGTTTTCTGACTCAGGGGTCGGGGGCAATTACATCATGCCGCCCATACCGCCCATGCCACCCATACCGCCAGCGCCGGCGCCTAAATCAGGCGCGTCGCCTTTCGGCAGGTCAGTCACCATACATTCGGTGGTGATCATCAGGCCAGCAACAGAGGCAGCGTACTGCAGAGCAGAACGGGTTACTTTGGTCGGATCCAGAATACCGAACGCGATCATGTCGCCGTATTCTTCGGTCTGCGCGTTGTAACCGTAGTTACCTTCGCCCGCTTTCACGGTGTTAGCCACAACAGACGGCTCTTCACCGGCGTTGGACACGATCTGACGCAGCGGCGCTTCCATTGCGCGCAGCGCAACTTTGATACCGACGTTCTGATCTTCGTTCTGGCCACGCAGTTCCTGCAACTGAGAAGCAACACGCACCAGCGCAACGCCGCCGCCTGCCACCACGCCTTCTTCCACCGCAGCACGGGTCGCGTGCAGGGCGTCTTCAACGCGGGCTTTCTTCTCTTTCATTTCAACTTCAGTCGCCGCGCCCACTTTCAGTACGGCAACGCCGCCTGCCAGTTTCGCTACACGCTCCTGCAGTTTTTCTTTATCGTAGTCAGAGGTCGCTTCTTCGATCTGCTGACGAATCTGCGTTACGCGGCCCTGAATGGTAGACTCTTCGCCCACGCCATCGATAATGGTGGTGGTGTCTTTGTTGATCACCACGCGTTTCGCCTGGCCCAGATCTTCCAGCGCCGCTTTCTCCAGCTCCATACCGATCTCTTCAGAGATCACGGTACCGCCGGTCAGGATAGCGATATCCTGCAGCATGGCTTTACGACGATCGCCGAAGCCCGGCGCTTTCACCGCAGCCACTTTCACGATGCCGCGCATGGTGTTTACCACCAGGGTCGCCAGCGCTTCGCCTTCCACATCTTCAGCGATGATCAGCAGCGGTTTGCCTGCTTTCGCCACGGCTTCCAGTACCGGCAGCATTTCGCGGATGTTGGAGATTTTCTTGTCAGCCAGCAGGATGAACGGGCTTTCCAGTTCGATCGCACCGGTTTCCGGTTTGTTGATGAAGTACGGAGAGAGGTAGCCACGGTCGAACTGCATACCTTCAACCACGTCCAGCTCGTCCTGCAGACCGGTGCCTTCTTCAACGGTGATCACGCCTTCTTTACCCACTTTTTCCATCGCCTGGGCGATCAGGGTGCCGACGCTTTCATCGGAGTTGGCGGAAATGGTACCCACCTGGGCAATGGCTTTGGAGTCAGAGCACGGAACGGAGAGCGCTTTCAGCTGCTCAACGGCGGCGATAACGGCTTTGTCGATGCCGCGCTTCAGATCCATCGGGTTCATGCCAGCCGCAACGGCTTTCAGACCTTCGTTAACGATAGACTGTGCCAGTACGGTTGCAGTAGTGGTGCCGTCGCCCGCCGCGTCGTTCGCTTTGGAGGCCACTTCTTTCACCATCTGCGCGCCCATGTTTTCGAACTTGTCTTCCAGTTCGATTTCACGCGCTACAGATACGCCGTCTTTAGTGATGGTCGGCGCACCAAAAGATTTGTCCAGCACCACGTTACGGCCTTTCGGGCCCAGGGTAACTTTTACTGCATCTGCCAGTACGTTCACGCCACGCAGCATTTTTACGCGTGCGTCATTACCGAATTTTACGTCTTTAGCTGCCATTTCAAATATCCCTTAAATTCGTTTCGTTCAGTGAATACGCGTAAAATTACGCCTCAACAATCGCCAGAATGTCGCTTTCAGAGATGATCAGCACCTCTTCGTTGTCGATCTTCTCGGTTTTCGCGCCGTAACCTTCGTTGAAAATGACCACGTCACCCACTTTCACGTCCAGCGGCTTCACTTCGCCACTTTCCAGGATGCGGCCATTGCCTACAGCCAGCACTTCACCACGGGTTGATTTACCCGCTGCAGAGCCGGTCAGAACGATGCCGCCAGCAGACTTAGCTTCTACTTCTTTACGCTTGACGATAACGCGATCATGCAATGGACGGATTTTCATTTGATAACTCTCCTTTGAGAAGTCCAATCATTCACTTTGGGTTGAACGCCGGGCTGCAGGGCTTCCGGCCTCGTGGCTCAAGAGATAAGGCCAGGTTTCCGGCTTTCAAGGGCAAAAAAATAAAAAATTTTTGTTTCGCTGACGATTGGCGATTTTCTCACCGGCTGCTGGCAAAAAAGGCGGCCTGTAAGCCGCCTCGATATTTAGCGATCCTGCTTGTCATGTTCGATGCGATCGCGCTCTTTACGTTCGAATTCGCCGTCAACGGTGTAACCGCTGTCCGGCCCGGCACCGGGCCCGCGCCAGACGCGCAGATGCGGCATCAGCTTCAGCGTCAGGTGCTTCTGCACCGGCGGCAGCAGCAGCAGCAAGCCGATGAAATCGGTAAAGAATCCCGGCAGCAGCAGCAGAAAACCGGCAAGGATCAGCGAAACGCTTTTGATCATCTCCGCCGCCGGGCTTTCGTTACGCACCAGCTTCTCCTGCATGATCATAAAGTTTTTCACGCCCTGATTTCTCACCAGCGAGATGCCGATGCAGGAGGTGAAGATCACCAGCAGCATGGTGAGCAACACGCCCAGTACATGAGCCACCTGGATAAAGATCGTTATCTCAAGCCAGGCCAGCAAAAAGAAAATCACTAACGGTAACCAGCGCACCGTACTCTCCTGTGTTGTGGCTGCCTCGCTGTGTGCCAGGCAGCATAAATGGTTCATCTCAGGGATGATAAGAAAAGAGATGGGCATACGGAGGGCGCTTTTCAACCGATCCTGCCAACTTTTTGCCCGAGGGTTAATTTTGCGAGCAACATCACATATCGTTAATGGCGCTGCGTCTGGAAATCGCCGTAAAGTGATCTGCGCACAGGCTTTTCTGATACAACAGAATATCATCGTGCTCGCCAGGCTGAAGTTGGATAAAATGTCGGCTCTGGCACTCCACGACAATATATTTACATCACCTGTAAGGGATGCCCAACAGATTTCATTGTGCAGCAAGCCGTTGCAGCATGAAAGATGTGACGCATCAATAATAAGAAGGTAATCATGGCGAACAACATTCGTATCGAAGAAGATCTGTTAGGTATGCGCGAAGTTCCGGCAGACGCTTATTACGGTGTTCATACTCTGCGTGCGATTGAAAATTTCTATATCAGCAGCAGCAAAATCAGCGACATCCCGGAGTTTGTCCGTGGCATGGTGATGGTGAAAAAAGCGGCGGCGCTGGCCAATAAAGAGCTGCAAACCATCCCACGCAACCTCGCCAACGTGATTGTCCAGGCCTGCGATGAAGTGCTGAACAACGGTAAATGCATGGATCAGTTCCCGGTTGACGTCTATCAGGGCGGCGCTGGTACTTCCGTTAACATGAACACCAATGAAGTGCTGGCGAATATCGGCCTTGAGCTAATGGGCCATCAGAAAGGGGAATACCAGTTTCTCAACCCCAACGACCATGTGAATAAATGCCAGTCCACTAACGACGCCTACCCCACCGGCTTCCGCATTGCGGTTTACTCCTCCATCCTGAAGCTGGTCGACGCTATCAGCCAACTGGGTGACGGCTTCCAGCGCAAAGCGGTGGAGTTCGAAACCATTCTCAAAATGGGGCGTACCCAGTTACAGGACGCCGTGCCGATGACCCTCGGCCAGGAGTTTCACGCCTTCAATGTGCTGCTGAACGAAGAGACCAAAAGCGTGTTGCGTACCGCTGAACTGCTGCTGGAGGTTAACCTCGGCGCAACGGCGATCGGCACGCGGCTAAATACGCCGGACGGCTATCAACAGCTGGCGGTACAACGCCTGGCGGAAGTGAGCAATCTGCCAGTGGTGCCGGCGGAGGATCTGATTGAAGCGACCTCCGACTGCGGCGCCTACGTGATGGTGCATTCGGCGCTGAAGCGTCTGGCGGTAAAGCTGTCGAAAATCTGTAACGACCTGCGTCTGCTCTCTTCCGGCCCGCGCGCCGGGCTGAACGAAATCAACCTGCCGGAATTGCAGGCAGGCTCCTCGATTATGCCGGCGAAAGTGAATCCGGTGGTGCCGGAGGTGGTTAACCAGGTCTGTTTCAAGGTGATCGGCAACGACACCACGGTCACCATGGCGGCCGAAGCGGGCCAGCTGCAGCTGAACGTGATGGAGCCGGTGATTGGCCAGGCGCTGTTTGAGTCGATCAGCATTCTGACCAACGCCTGCTACAACCTGCTGGAGAAATGCGTCAACGGCATTACCGCCAACAGAGCGGTGTGTGAAGCTTACGTTTTCAACTCAATCGGCATCGTGACCTATCTCAATCCCTACATTGGTCACCACAACGGCGACATTGTCGGCAAGATTTGCGCGGAAACCGGCAAAAGCGTGCGCGAAGTGGTACTGGAGCGCGGCCTGCTGACCGAAAGCGAGCTGGACGATATTTTCTCGGTGCAAAACCTGATGTTCCCGGCTTATAAAGCCAAACGGTACACCGACGAAAGCGAACAGTAATCGCTGCTGCGTTGACGCATTAAGGCACGCCTGTTCTTAAAACGGCGTGCCTTTTTTATCATCACACCATTTACATCCTGTCAACGCTGCGGCTGACGGAGCGTGTTATTATCGGCGCACCTTTACGACGTACCGGAACTATGGGTACTGCCGGTTCAACATGGAGACGGTGAATATTTGTCATGGCCGCATGCCTCTCTCGCCTGATTGTTATTTTCTTTGCGCTGTTTGTCAGCCTGCAGGCGCAGGCAGGGATTTTTTCTCCCAATAACAACAGCCGTTTTGTGTCGGTTGGCCAGGCGTTTGCCTTTGATTTCAGCCAACAGGGCAATCAACTGACGCTCAGCTGGCAAATAAAGCCGGGTTACTATCTTTACCGTCAGCAGATGCAGATCGTGCCGCAGCATGCGCAAATTGCGCCGCTCACGCTGCCAACCGGCGTGCCGCACGAAGATGAGTTTTACGGTAAAAGTGAAATCTATCCGCAGAATTTGACCCTACCCATCGTGCTGCGTCAGGCGGATGCAAACGCTACGCTGAAGGTGATTTATCAGGGCTGTGCCGCTGCGGGCTTCTGCTATCCGCCGGAAACCCACACCATTCCGCTCAGCGCCGTGGCCGCCAACAACGCGCCGCCAGCGCCGGTGAGCGCACCGCCTCAGATAAGCGCGCAGCCCGCGCCCGTCAGCCCGCTGCCCTTTTCTCCGCTCTGGGCCTTGCTGATCGGTATCGGCGTCGCCTTTACCCCCTGCGTGCTGCCAATGTATCCGCTGATCTCCGGCATTATCCTTGGCGGTAAACGAGACTATTCTCTGGCGCGCCTGTTTGCGCTGGCGTTGGTTTACGTGCAGGGCATGGCGCTGACCTATACTCTGCTGGGCGTAGTGGTCGCCGCCGCTGGACTGCGTTTTCAGGCGGCGCTGCAACATCCTTATGTGCTGATCGGCCTGTCGCTGCTGTTTATCTTGCTGGCGATGTCGATGTTTGGTCTCTTTACGCTGCAACTGCCCTCCAGCCTGCAAACGCGCCTGACGCTCTGGAGCAATCGTCAGCAAGGCGGTTCGTTCGCGGGCGTATTTTTGATGGGCGCGCTGGCCGGTTTGATCTGTTCCCCCTGCACCACCGCCCCGCTCAGCGCCATTCTGCTTTATATCGCCCAAAGCGGTAATCTGCTGGCAGGCGCCGGTACGCTTTACCTTTATGCGCTGGGCATGGGCCTGCCGCTGATTGCCGTTACTCTGTTTGGTCATCGCCTGCTGCCCAAAAGCGGTCCCTGGATGCAGATCGTGAAGGAGGGCTTCGGCTTCGTGATTCTGGCGCTGCCGGTATTTTTGCTGGAGCGCGTACTGGGCGAGCTGTGGGGATTACGCCTCTGGAGCCTGCTCGGCGTGGCGTTTTTCGGCTGGGCGTTCAGCGTCAGCCTGCGCGCCGCGGCGGGAAAATTACGGCTGTTGCAGATCCTGATGCTGGGCGCGGCGCTGGTCAGCGTGCGTCCTTTGCAGGACTGGGCCTTTGGCGCAACCAACGCGCAGCAGACGGCGGCGCACCTGCCTTTCCGTGCTATCGCTTCGTCCGCGCAGCTGGACGCCGCGCTGCAACAGGCGCAGGGCAAGATGACGATGGTGGATCTCTATGCCGACTGGTGCGTCGCCTGCAAAGAGTTTGAGAAATATACCTTCAGCGATCCTGGCGTCAGTCAGGCATTGAGCAAGCTGCAATTACTGCAGGCCAACGTCACGGCCAACAGCGTCCAGGATGACGCGCTGCTGCAACATTTGCAGGTGCTCGGCCTGCCGACCATTCTGTTTTTTGATGCGCAAGGTAAAGAGATTCCCGATTCACGCGTCACCGGCTTTCTTGACGCGGCGGCATTTCGCAATCATTTGCAGAAACTCGGCCAGTAAACGACACTGGATGCAGAATCAGGCCCGATCGTGATTTATCGATCGGGTCCGCATACAGAGGAGAGTCACTTGCAACGTGAACAAATACTCGAGCATGCGTTGAATGTGCTTGAACAGAATGGCCTTGCCACCACTTCCCTTCCTCAGCTCGCTGGCGATAGCGGCCTGACGACAGAACAGCTACAGCGTTACTGGCCCGATCGTGAAGCTCTGCTGTACGATGCGCTTCGTTATCATGCCCAACAGATTGATGTCTGGCGTCGTCAGATTTTGCTCGACGATGCGCTGAATAGCGCACAAAAGCTGCTGGCGCGCTATCAGGTGCTGAGCGAACAGGTCAGTAAAGGCCGTTTCCCCGGCTGTTTGTTTATTGCCGCCTGTAGCTTCTATCCGCAGCCGGATCAGCCGGTGCATCAGCTGGCGGAACAGCAGAAAAAAGCCTCCTGGCAGTTCAGCCATGAAATCCTGGTGGCGCTGGAACTGGATAACCCCACGCTGGTGGCCGATCAGCTTGAACTGATTCTGGAAGGCTGCCTGAGCAAGCTACTGGTAAAACGCAACGTGCAGGATGTTGCCACCGCCCGACGACTGGCTGAAGATGTGCTGAACATCGCCCTGTGCCGCAAGAATGGCGCGCTGACCTGACGTTTTTTACTGCCTTTGCCTGAAATTCAGGCAATCAGTCACGTTTCGCATGGTTTTTTTGCAAAAGCCGTTGACGACTGAAAACCTTTACGGTTTAATGCGCCCCGTTGCCCGAATAGCTCAGTCGGTAGAGCAGGGGATTGAAAATCCCCGTGTCCTTGGTTCGATTCCGAGTTCGGGCACCATATTAAAGAACCCAGCCTATGGCTGGGTTTTTGCTTTCTGGCGTCGGATGTTTCATTGATCGCCAGGCGGATCGCGATCCGTTCCGACCTGAAAGCCATATTCATATCTTTGATACTGCTGGCTGTTAACGTCCAGATTGCCGCCCGTTGAGTTGCATAGCTAACCGGTGCAAACCTCAGACATAGATTGACCTGCGGTACAGGTTCCTCGACACACGCAATGACGCAGCGTTTAATCATATATTTACTAAAATCTGTTCATCCATTCAGAGCATTTTCCTGTGAATATTGATCTTCTCCTGATGATTGACCAAAAAATTCGGTAATTATCAGTACCATGTCCTGTTGTAATCTGTTTACTGCTTCAGAGAATCAGTTTATTAGGCTGAATCAGATTTGCCTGGTAATAAAAAGCCGCCTTATATCATCAAGGCTTTTCCTGGGCTAAAAATCAGCTAATAAAAGCGTGCCTTTGCATTCTCCTCTCCTTCTCACTCCTACAGCCATCATGGTTAAACCCTTCCCAACCGGCCTGCTAAACTCGATTGCGTGCAGCCGAAGCTGGCGCAATCCTACTCAAACTAAAAAGGCGAACCTTCATCATGTCGGAAAAACAGTATCAGCCAGCGAAAGTCTGGACCTGGGATCAAAACGGCGCAGGTTCCTGGTCTAAAACCAATCGTCCGATTGCGGGACCGACCCATGAGAAAACGCTGCCCATTGGTCAGCACCCGCTACAGCTTTACTCCATGGGCACGCCGAACGGCCAGAAAATCACGATTCTGCTGGAAGAACTGCTGGCGCTGGGCGTGAAGGAAGCGGAATATGACGCGCACCTGATCCGCATCAGCGCGGGCGATCAGTTTTCCAGCGGATTTGTCGACGTTAACCCGAACTCCAAGATTCCCGCCCTGCTCGACTGCTCCGTTAATCCGCCGATCCGTGTGTTTGAGTCCGGCGCCATCCTGCTTTATCTGGCGGATAAATTTGGTTTTTTCCTGCCGCAGGATATCGCCGCGCGCACCGAAGCGCTGAACTGGCTCTTTTGGCTGCAGGGTTCCGCGCCTTATCTTGGCGGCGGCTTCGGCCACTTCTACCACTACGCGCCAGAAAAGATTGAATACGCGATTGACCGCTTCACCATGGAAGCCAAGCGTCAGCTGGACGTCCTGGATCGCCAGCTGGCGGACCATGACTATATTGCTGGCGAGGAGTACACCATTGCTGATATGGCGATCTGGCCGTGGTATGGCAATCTGGTGCGTAATAATCAGTATGAGGCGGCCGAGTTCCTTGACGTGCAGTCATACAAGAATGTGCAGCGCTGGGCTGAAGTGATTGAAAACCGTCCGGCGGTAAAACGTGGTCGCATCGTCAACCGTACCTGGGGCGAACCCGCAGAGCAGCTGCATGAGCGCCACGACGCGTCTGATTTTGATCTGAACACCGAAGACAAACGTCAGGCATAACGTCCTGACTTTACAAGGAGAAACGCTTTGAGCGCATACGCTATTTTTATTCGTGACAACACTATCGATCAGCAAGAGCTGGACACCTACAGCGTGATGGCCGGTAAGGCGCGCGGCGATCATCCGATCACCGCGCTGGTGGCCTATGGCGATATAGAAGTGCTGGAAGGCCAGGATGCTGAAGGTGTAGTGCTGCTGGAGTTCCCGACCATGGAAGACGCACGCGCCTGGTACAACAGCCCGGCCTATCAGGAAGCCAAAGCGCAACGTATGAAAGGCGCAAACTACCGCGTGCTGCTGGTGCAGGGCATCGCGTAAAGTCGGGTAAAAAAGAAAGCACCCGCTCGGGTGCTTTTTTATTCTGCCTGAAGGACCGTCAGGCAAACTCAACCCACTCTGCGCCGCGATCGGCGGATCGTACGCAGTTCGCGACCCACTTCACCCCCATCAGACCGGCGTTCACGTCCGGATACCAAAAATCCTTCAGCAGCACGCTGTCTCCCCGATCGGTGGCATCCATCGCGACGGCAAAGCGACGATAGAGGTTCGACCAGGCCTCAAACAGCCCTTCCGCATGTCCGCCGCTGATGCGATCTTCCTCCAGCGCGCGCGCATTCAGATAGCTCATGCCGCGTTCCAGAATGCGTACCGGTTCGCCCTGTACCTCGTAGCGCAGCTGGTTCGGCTGTTCGTCCCACCACTCAAGACTCGCTTTCTCGCCGACCACACGAATTTTCTGACCATGCATCGAACCGGCATTCACCGCAGAGCACCACATCGATCCCATCGCGCCGTTGTCATACTCCATCAGCACAAAGGCGTTATCCTCCAACGGCGCGCGGGATTTGACGAAGCTTTGGCGCGAACACATCAGCCGCTTGATCCGCAGCTGCGGCACCATGGTTTCGGCAATAAACAGCGGATGGGTGCCGAGATCGCCCAGCACATAGCTTGGTCCGACGAAACGCGGATCGACGCGCCACTGGGTGCTGGTATTCTGCTGCTCCACCGCCTGCGCATGAAAACCGTGGGAGAACTGCATATTAATAATACGGATCTCACCCAGCATCCCCTGCTGGATCATCTCACGCGCCTGATGGATCAACTGATACCCGGCATAGCCGTAGGTCACGCCGATGATTTTTTGTTGCGATTTGCTGAGATCTTCGAGGATCTGCGCCTCTTCGACGCTGAAGCAGAGCGGCTTTTCGCATACGACATGCAGGCCCGCTTCCAGCGCGGCGCGACAGATGGCGAAATGGCTATTGTTAGGCGTAGCGATGGAAACCGCCTCAATGCCGTCTGGCCGTGCCGCTTCTTCGCGAAACAGGGTCTGATAATCGGGATAGCAGCGATCTTCCGCCACGCCAAGGCTGACGCCAAATGCCCGTCCGCGCGCGGCATCAATATCAAACGCCCCGGCCAGCAGGCTGAAAACGTTATCCCGCAGCGCTGATGCGCGGTGAATATAGCCAATCTGACTGGTGCCGCCGCCGCCAACCATGCCCCAGCGCAGCGAACGATCCAAAGGCTTAATACCGTTAATCATAGTGTTCTCCTTAAAAACCAACGGAATGTAGATAGCGCAGGCTGGCCGTGACGTCGCGCAAACTGGTCGCTACGTTGCGCGGATCGCGCTCCTGTTCAATGGTGATCCAACCCTGATAATGACGTTCAGCCAGAAAGGCTTTGATTGTCGGATAATCAATAGCGCCGTTGCCGAGCGGGCACATTACGCCTTCAGCGCAGGCGGTGAAGAAATCCAGCTCGCGCGCCAGCACCTCCCGGAATACCTTTTCGTCAACATCTTTGAAATGCAGATAGTCGATGCGGTCGAAATATTTTCCCAGCCAGGCGAGCGGATCCATGCCAGCGTAGTAAAGGTGACCCGTATCGAGGCAGAGGCCAGCCACCTCATGAGGGATATCCGCCGCCAGCTTTTCCAGCTCATCGGCAAACTCAATGCAGCCGCCTGCATGAGGATGGATCACCGGTCGCACCTGATACTCTTCCCAGGCGATGCGGCTCAGCGTGGTGATATGCTGCATCATGCGCTGCCATTCGGCCTGCGGCAAACGCAGCGCTTTCGCTGCGTTACCGGCGTAGCGCGCCCGCTCTGCGTTACCGAAATCGATGATCACCAGATAAGGCGCCGGGAAATTATCGCCATGCGTTTTGCTGGCGGTGGGCACAGCCGAGAGAGTACGGCACAGGTTGTGGGTCAACTCAACCATCTTCGCAAAGTTAGCTTCACTAACCAGGTCGTCAAAAATGGTGGCGGCCACCAAAGAAAGATCGTACTGCTTTAGCGCGGCGGTAAGCTGCTGCGGGTCAGCGGGCAGATAACGCCACGGGCCAAGCTCAATGCTTTTGTAGCCCGCCTGTGAAGCTTCCTGCAGCACTTTCTCCCAGGGCGGCAGATAAGGATTATCAGGATTATCTACGCCCCAGCTGCAGGGCGCGTTAGCAATATGAATCGTCATCATCATCTCCGCGCAGTGCATCATTGATTTCTGCGGTCAGTATCAAACATATGTTTCATTTGTGGAAAGTATGAAAATTTCATTCTTTGATGGCGATCATCGCAAAACGGCAAAAATGATGAAATCTTTCATCGCGCTTGCAGAAATATCTCGCCTGTGCCGGGTATACTCTGGACAGAAAATGAACCTTACCTGAGAGGGCCCGATGACAAGCAGCAGCCATAAGATTGCCGTGATCCCCGGTGACGGGATTGGTAAAGAAGTCATGCCGGAAGGCGTACGCGTCATGAATGCGGCGGCGAAAAAGTTCGCCATCTCTCTTGAATGGGAGTGGTTTGATTTCGCCAGCGCCGACTACTGGCAGCAGCATGGCAAAATGTTGCCGGATGACTGGTTTGCCCACCTGAAAACCTTTGATGCGATCTATTTCGGCGCGGTTGGCTGGCCCGAGGTAGTGCCGGATCACGTCTCGCTCTGGGGTTCACTGTTGCAGTTTCGCCGCGAGTTCGACCAGTACGTCAACCTGCGTCCCGTGCGCCTGATGCCCGGCGTGAAGGCGCCGCTCGCCAACCGTCAGCCGGGCGACATCGACTTTTATGTCGTCAGGGAAAATACCGAAGGCGAATACTCCAGCGTCGGCGGGACGATGTTTCCCGGCACCGAGCGCGAAGTGGTGATTCAGGAGACGGTGATGACGCGCACCGGCGTCGATCGCATTCTGAAGTTTGCTTATGAACTGGCGCAGCGCCGTCCGAAAAAACATCTCACTTCCGCCACCAAGTCCAACGGTATCGCCATTACCATGCCTTACTGGGACAGCCGCGTGGAGGCGATGGCAGCGCACTATCCTGATGTGAAGGTGGACAAATATCATATCGATATTCTCACCGCCAACTTTGTGCTGCATCCCGACTGGTTTGATGTGGTGGTCGCCAGCAACCTGTTTGGCGATATCCTTTCCGACCTCGGCCCCGCCTGCACCGGAACCATCGGCATTGCGCCTTCGGCCAACATCAATCCTGACCGCACCTTTCCCAGCCTGTTTGAACCGGTACACGGCTCCGCGCCGGATATCGCCGGCAAAGGACTCGCGAACCCGATTGGTCAAATCTGGTGCGGCGCCATGATGCTGGAACATCTTGGCTATGCGGAAGCGGGCAGCGCGGTGCTGAATGCGATTGAGTGCACGCTGGCGGAAGGTCATTGCCTGACGCGCGATCTCGGCGGCCAGGCGACCACGGCAGAGCTGGGAGAAGCGATTGCCCGGGCGCTGTAAATAAAAAAAACGGCGCAGATGTCAGGATCGGCGACCTCGGTTATTCAGATCGCCGCCTGCCGGTAAAGACAGGCGGCGATTTTTTATCGCGTTTCAGCCTGCTGCCGGGCCAGCCGCAGCGCGCCGTCAAGCGCATCGCCTTGCGGTAAGGTCAGCATTGCCTGCACATCGGCAGCAAGCCAGGGCTGAATCGGCAGCGCCAGGCCTCCCATCAGCGACAGCCTGCCCGCACTGCGCGCCGTCAGCCGCCGCACCATCAGGGCAATATTATCCGCGGTCTGCTGCACCAGCAAACGTCCCTGCGCATCACCCGCGCTGGCGGCCGCAAAAACGTCCGGCACCACGCGTCCCCAGTCGGCTGGCGTGGCCTGCTGTGACCAGAGCAGCATCGCTTCAGCACTCTGATCAAAACGCGCCATAATGGCGTGCGTCAGCGGCGATGGCGACACCACCTCTTCATGAGCCAGCAAGGCGAGCCGTAATGCGCGTCGGCCCAGCTCTGCGCCGGAGCCGAGATCGGATAAAGCGAATCCCCAGCCGCCCAGCAGCGAAAAGCGCTCACCATCCCAGGCGGCGCCCTGGCTGCCGGTGCCCACGATAAACACTGCGCCCGGTTCACCTCCGTGCGCGCCCATGCAGGCGATCTCAACATCCGTTAACAACATGATTTGCTGGCATGGCGGCTGCCAGCTGGCGAGACGCGTTTTGACCGAGGCGACATTAGCCCCGGCGAGACCCGCCGCCACGGAGGTTTGCGCCAGGCAATGTTGCGGCAGGTCCGCCTGGCGTAACGCTTCCACTATTAAGCCGTTTACCGTCGCCAGCGCCTCGTCAAAGCGCGACCAGACGTTTGCCGGACCGCCAGCGACTTCCGCCAGCACCTTGCCCTGACGGTCCGTTAAGCGCGCACGGCACTGCGTGCCGCCGCCATCAATACCCAGGAGATAATCGGTACGCATGTCTTTTTCCACCGCTAATACAGTATTCATAAGCAAAACCAGCGCCCTTGCGGCTCACTCGCTGGTCGCTTCGTTTTCTAACTTCTGGCGGCGGCGCAAATGGGGAAACAGTACCATCCACAGCCCAACCACCACCAGCGTGCCAATGCCGCCGAGCGCTGCTGCCGGAGCCGCGCCCAGCCAGGCGGCGAGCAGTCCCGATTCAAACTCCCCCAGCTGATTTGAGGTATTGATAAAGATGCCGTTGACCGCGTTTACGCGTCCGCGCATATCATCAGGCGTATCCAGCTGCACCAGCGCGCCACGAATCACCATGCTGATCATATCAAAGCCGCCGAGCGCCGAGAGGGCAATCAATGAAAGCCAGAGCTGGCTGGAGAGCGCAAAAACCAGCGTTGCCGCGCCAAATCCGGCGACCGACATAAACATGATCATCCCGACATGCTTTTCCAGCTTGTTGCGGCTCAGCCATAAGCCCACCAGCAGCGCGCCGACCGAGGGCGCGCCGCGCAGCAAACCTAACCCCCAGGGACCGGTGTGCAGAATATCTTTGGCGAAGATCGGCAGCAGCGCGGTCGCGCCGCCCAGCAGTACCGCGAAGAGATCGAGTGAGATAACGCCCAGCACATCCTTGCGATCGCGGATAAAACGCACGCCCGCAAACAGGTTCGACAGATTCATTGGCAGGCGCGGCTGCGCCGGTCGCTCATAGCGCAGGCGGCTAATCAGCACGATGGAGAAAAAATAAAAGGCGGCGGCAACGCCATATACTACCTGCGGCCCCGCGACATAGAGCAAACCGCCCAGCGTCGGCCCGACAATCACCGCAGCTTCGCTGCCTACCGCATTGGCGGCAGTGGCGCGCGCCAGAATACCCGGCGGCACCAGCGATGGCAGCATCGACTGCATCGCCGGTCCCTCCAGCGCTTTGGCGACGGCAATCATAAACACCAATCCCCAGATCGCTGTTTTATCCGCCCAGTGCAGCAGGGTCAGCGCCACCAGCGCCATCAGCGCAATCCACTCGATCAGCTGACCAAACAGCGCGATGCGCCGCCTGTCGAGCTGATCGGCCAGATGGCCCGCGGGCAGCGCCAACAGCAGCGACGGCAGAAACTGCATCAGCCCAATCATGCCCAACGCCAGCGCGCTGTTGGTGAGCGCATAAATTTGCCAGCTCACCGCCACCGAAAACATCTGAAAACCAAATGAAGAGCAGGTGCGCGCCAGCCAAAAAAAGACGAACGCGCGATGTCTCAGCAGCGAACTGTCCGCTGCCGATGCCAGTAATCCCATAAACCATCCCAATGTAAAGTCTGTCCGGGCCTCGCGCCCCGCCGACGCGATCGTCAGCGCAACAGACGGCCTGTGCTGCTGGCCGTCTTCTTTTTTCAGCAAACAGGGTGCGCGATTTCGCGCCCGCAGGCAACGGCGAAGCGTGCTTAAACCGAAACGGGCAAGCCGTGCAGCGAGCCGCTAAGCGCGTCTGCCAAAAGGATTATTTCAATTGCTACGATATTTCTGCTTACCTGAAAATTATATCTCTTTCAATTTACATAAAGCCGCTAAGAAGATCTCTGCCGCAAACAAAAATAAAAAGAGATGATTTCTGTCGGGAAATTGTTTTATATTTCCAGGGTCATTAACCCCGGAAATCGCTAATAATAACTAAAAATGAAACCTGAATTAACGAATTCATTACCAGAGATAAATGAAAAATCATTCCTATAATCCATGCGTTACAGAACCGATTCGCAGCTTTGACGGCGCACTCTACGGTGTCTGTTGTCTGACGCCTTTTATGCAACAACATCAGGAATCCGACACTACACTTAACCTTCATCAATTAGTTTCAGGAGATAATCAGCTAATCAATGAAACAACGTTAATCATTATTGCTCTGCAGGAAGCTGAATTACAACAATTGATAATGGCACCAGAACGTTATTCATATTTACAGGGCGTCTCCGTTCGGCTGGCAATTAACTACGCTCTTTTACAAGCTAATTTTCCCGCTTTGCAGGATCTGACCAGTAAGTTTCGTTTCTGGCTTTATGATTTTGCCCCGCCCGGCGCTAACTGGTCTGTGATCGAGGCTTTTCCATTTTGCGGCATCGCTTTTAACGAAAATTTCTTTAATGATAATTACCAAAAATTCAGCTTTCCCTATTTTCTTGAATCTTTGCACGAAAAAAAAGCCGACTTGATATTACGCACCGCCATACCACAATTACCTGCAGAGCACTATGCGGCGCTCTATATCAATGGCTGGCAGCAACAGCGTAACAATCACCCTCTGTTCGCAATGTAAGCCCGGCGCGAAAAATGCTGTGCCGTTGCGTTATGCGCGTATCAACCTGCGCATAACCGTTAATTACCCTCATAAAATGTCGTGTTAATTCTCTCGTCAGGTACAATTCGCTAAAAAAATCAAACCCGCTAACCTTTTTTAAGATAAAATTTAACTCAAAGGATCCCAGGGCTTAGCGGAAGAGCCAGCAAAAGAACAGCGCTTTCCATCTGTACTTTATAACTGGAAAACAATGCAGGTTATTGTTTCCTTAAGTTTTATGGCAAAAAAAGAGGTCAACATTATGGGGAAAGCTTCCTCATCATTTGGCGTAATACGTTTCCTGACGGTGCTGTTCGCGGCGCTTACTGGTGCGTATATGCTGATCGGCGGTATTTGGTTATCCGCCATTGGAGGTTCCTGGTATTACATCGTCGGCGGTGTTGTGATGCTTATCACCGCTTTCCTGATCTGGCGTCGTAACAGTACGGCACTGGTGCTTTATGCGCTGCTGCTGCTGTTCACCATGGCCTGGGCCGTTTGGGAAGTCGGCTTCGACTTCTGGGCGCTGGCGCCACGTTCCGACGTGCTGGTGATTTTCGGCATCTGGCTGCTGTTGCCGTTTGTTTATCGCGGCTTCCACACTCAGGGCAAAGGCCCTGCTTCGGCGCTGGTCGTCAGCCTCGTAATCAGCGCGTTGGTGCTGGCTTATGCGGTGTTCAACGATCCGCAGGAAGTGAACGGTACAGTGCCCACCGCCGATCAAAACGCTACGCAGGGCGCGCCGCTGAGTGCGATTCCTGACGGCGACTGGCCGGCTTACGCGCGCGATCAGCAGGGTACGCGCTACTCGCCGCTGAAGCAGATCACCGATCAGAACGTGAAAAACCTGCAGGTTGCCTGGACCTTCCAGACCGGCGATCTGAAAACGGCTAACGATCCGGGTGAAATCACCGATGAAGTGACGCCGATTAAGATCCGCGACACGCTCTATCTCTGCTCGCCGCATCAGATCCTGTTTGCGCTGGATGCCGTTAGCGGTAAGCAGAAATGGAAATTCGATCCGGGCCTGAAGCCGAATCCGACCTTCCAGCACGTTACCTGCCGCGGTGTTTCTTATCATGAAACGCCTGCCGCTGCCGACGCGTCAAACGCGCAGCCTGCGCTGTGTGCACGCCGCATTATCCTGCCGGTGAACGACGGTCGTCTGTTTGAACTGGATGCGGATACTGGCGCGCGCTGCCCGGAATTCGGTAACAACGGTGAGCTGGATTTGCAGCACAAACAGCCGGTTACCACTGCCGGTCAGTATGAGCCGACCTCGCCGCCAGTGATCACCAATAGCGTGATTGTTGTCGCGGGTGCCGTCACGGATAACTACTCGACCCGTGAGCCTTCTGGTGCGATTCGCGGCTTCGACGTGAATACCGGCAAGCTGCTGTGGGTGTTCGATCCGGGCGCGAAAGATCCAAATGCGATTCCGGCTGATGAGCACACCTTCAGCATGAATTCGCCTAACTCCTGGGCGCCGGCCGTTTACGATCCGCAGCTGGATACCGTTTACCTGCCGATGGGTGTTTCCACGCCGGATATCTGGGGCGGAAACCGTACGCCGGAGCAGGAGCGTTATGCCAGCAGCGTGTTAGCGCTGAATGCGACCACCGGTAAGCTGGTATGGTCTTATCAGACCGTTCACCACGACCTGTGGGATATGGACCTGCCCTCTCAGCCCACGCTGGCTAATATCACCGATAAAGATGGCAACACCGTACCGGTGATTTATGCCCCGGCGAAAACCGGTAACATCTTTGTGCTGGATCGTCGTACCGGCAAACCGGTTGTTCCGGCGCCGGAAACCCCGGTTCCGCAGGGTGCGGCGAAAGGCGACCATGTCTCCCCGACCCAGCCTTACTCCGAGCTGACCTTCCGTCCGAAACAGAACCTGACGGACAAGGATATGTGGGGCGCTACCCTGTTCGATCAGCTGGTGTGTCGCGTGATTTTCAAGCGTCTGCGCTATGAAGGTCCGTTCACGCCGCCGTCTGAGCAAGGCACGCTGGTGTTCCCTGGCAACCTGGGCATGTTCGAGTGGGGCGGTATCGCCGTTGACCCGCATCGTCAGATTGCGATCGCTAACCCGATGGCGCTGCCGTTCGTCTCTAAGCTGATCCCACGCGGTCCGGGCAACCCGATGGAACCGCCTGCGGACAGCGCAGGTGGCTCAGGCACCGAAACCGGTATTCAGCCGCAGTACGGCGTACCGTACGGCGTAGAGCTGAACCCGTTCCTGTCGCCGTTTGGCCTGCCGTGTAAACAGCCGGCCTGGGGTTATATGTCTGCGGTTGATCTGAAAACCAATGAGGTTATCTGGAAGAAACGTATTGGTACCACCCGCGACAGCGCGCCGGTTCCGATTCCGTTCAAAATGGGTATGCCGATGTTGGGCGGTCCGATCACCACCGCAGGCAACGTCGCCTTTATCGGTGCGACCGCAGATAACTATCTGCGCGCCTTCAGCACCAATACCGGTGAGAAGCTGTGGCAGGCACGTCTGCCGGCAGGCGGTCAGGCGACGCCGATGACCTATGAAGCGAATGGCAAGCAGTATGTTGTTATTGCTGCCGGTGGTCACGGTTCGTTTGG
Organism: Pantoea osteomyelitidis; assembly: GCF_044342975.1. Classification (NCBI taxonomy): domain Bacteria; kingdom Pseudomonadati; phylum Pseudomonadota; class Gammaproteobacteria; order Enterobacterales; family Erwiniaceae; genus Pantoea; species Pantoea osteomyelitidis. The sequence goes on along the minus strand of NZ_JBGFSN010000003.1, from coordinate 107,852 downwards.
CACCAAGCTGGGTGACTATGTTGTCGCTTATGCCCTGCCTGATGAGAAGTAATCCGGCGCTGCGTTAAGCGGCGCGGTACAAAGCAAGGCGGACCTGAGGTCCGCCTTTTTTATTCAGATGTTTTCCAAATCGATGCCGCGCGTTTTCGGCCCAAAAATCCCTACCGACAGCATCACCATCAGCATACTCAGCACGATAAAGGCGATGACCCCCTGACTACCGGCATACTGCAAAATCAGGCCGATAAGAATGCTGCTGAACACCGTGGAAAGCCGGCTGAACGAGTAGCAGAAGCCCACCGCGCGGGCGCGGATGTGGGTTGGGAAAATCTCGGTCTGATAAGCGTGATAGCTGAAGGTAAGCCACGCATTGGAGTAAGTAATCAAAAAGCCGCAGGCAATCAGCAGCAGCGGATTGGTCTGGAAGGCAAACAGCGTGCCGAATACCACCGTCATCAGGCAGGAAAATACGATCTGCCATTTATTTTCGAACTTATCCGCATAACGACTGCAAATCAACGAGCCGAGCGGATAGGCGAGCGTGATGAAAAAGGCATACAGCAGGCTGTGGGTCACGGTGGCGCCTTTGCCCGACAGCAACGCCGGTAGCCAGTTGCCGAAGCCGAAGAAGCCGATTGCCTGGAAGAAGTTCATTACCACCAGCATTAGCGTGCGCTTGCGGTAAGCCGGCGCCCAAATCTCGCTGAAGCGACCGCGCTTCGGCAGCTGCGCGGCGGCGTCATCCGCCGGGAAATCAGCGCCGGGCGCGACGCCGCAACGTTTTTCCATCTCGCTCAGAACGCGATGCGCCTCCTGATGCCGTCCCTGCTGCGCCAGCCAGCGCGCCGATTCCGGCAGATTCTTACGGATAAACCAAATCAACAGCGAGCAGAGCGCGCCAGCAATCACCACCCAGCGCCACCCCTCCAGATTCAGGATGGTTTGCGGCACCAGCCACCACGACATCAACGCCACGGCCGGGACGGAGAGAAACTGGATGAAAAACGAAAAGGCGAACGCTTTGCTGCGCAGGCGGGTCGGCACCCATTCGGAAAGATAGGTGTCTATGGTCACCAACTCGATGCCGAGACCAATGCCGACCAGAAAGCGACAGAAAATCACCCCTTCCGCGCTGTGCTGAAACGCCATGATCAGCGAAAAAGCGCCATACCACGCGAGCGCGCACATAAAGGTGAAGCGACGGCCAAAGCGGTCAGCATACGGCGCAAGCAGGCTGGCGCCGACAAACAGGCCGAGAAAGGTGGCGGAGGCAAATGCCGCCTGATCGGCAATGCCAAACACCCCGGCGCTGCCGGTGTGGAAAATATTGGCGGCCAGCAGACCAGAGCTGATATAGCCGGTTTCAAACAGATCGTAGAGTTCGAAAAAGCCCCCTAACGCCAGCAGCGAAATAAAGCGCCACAGTCCCGCAGATGAGGGCAGCGCGTCAATGCGACTGGCTAAGGAAACGTTTTTATCGGGCGCGACGGGTACAGACGGGCTCCCTGTAGAGCAGGCGATTGTCATTTTATTATGAACCTCGGTGTGACGATGTTTGCAAAACTTGCCGACGGCGTTGTTGAATTAAAATAATTAACCGTTAGCAAGCGAAGATATAGCAGGATAATGGATTCGTTTTAGCTTGCCGAGAGGCTACACGGTGAGTTTTTAGCAACGTACGTTGCACTTTTTCGCAGTGCGTTTTGTCCCGCCAGCAGCCTGCGCGTTACAGGCCGTCAGGCGTCAGGATAAAGAGCCAGCAGCGGCTTAATGACTTGGCCAGGATAAAAGTAGATCAGTGGATCGTCTTCGGTATTGAGCCTGATGAAGCCCGGCTTTGCATAACACTCACCTGCCGCGTCGTCTATCGCTTCCGCCATCATGGCGTAGACGCCAACCGACTGTGTCGCCTCATAAACGCGACGTGCGGCATCGGCGATGAGAATAGTGCCGAAACCCTTACCTGCCAGGCGTTTATTTACAGCGAGACGACCGGGAAGAATGCAAGGGACATCGCGGTAAGGAACCTGCTTACGCTGGGCATTACTCATACCGGGCTGGCTATAACAACCGCCGGAAGCACCGATAAAAAGTAAGGTGGATTACCGTACAAAAAGCGTAAGGCCGCGCGGCGAGATAGACAATGCTCGCGTCAGGAAAGTGGCATAAAAAACCACCTCCGGGAAGAGGCGGTTCAACAATGACAAAAAAATGCGGGACAAGTAAGCCTCAGCGCTGCACGCTGAACTGCGCCTGATTCAGCGCCAGCGTCGCCAGAGTTTTCACCGCCGTCGCCATCACCTGCTCGTCAAAATCGAATTTTGCGTTGTGATGTCCCGCCGCCAGCTCACAGCCAAAGATAACGTAAGAAGCTTGCCCGCCGCGCTGCTTTACGCGCTCCAGCATGTAGGTGGCATCTTCGGAACCGGCCGACTCCTCTTTACGATCCAGCACCGAGCTGAATTCGCCCAGCTGTTGCGCCTGCTGATAAATAAATTCGACCCACGGCTGCGTCGGCGTGCAGCTGCGCGCGGCGCCCATCAGCTTTACCTGAGACTCAACGCCATACATTGCCGCCGCCCCGGTAATCACGCGCAGCGCCTGCTGGTAAACCTCATCGTTGATCGCATTATTCGCGCCGCGCGTCTCCACCTTCATCAGCGCGTGATCCGCCACCACGTTGCGCCCGCTGCCCGCCTGCAGTACGCCGACATTGACGCGCGCCACGCCGCCGCTGTGCTGCGTCAGGCCATGCAGCGCCAGCGTCGCCTGCGCCGCCGCCAGCAAAGCATTACGCCCCGCCTCGGGACGCGCGCCGGCATGGGCGGCTGTACCGATAAATTCCACGTCGAGCTTGGTGGTGGCGAGAAAGCTGTCGCTGCCGCAGACAATCTCACCGGCGGGCACGCCGGTGCCGAGGTGGATCGCCGTAAAGAGATCGACATCATCCACCACGCCCGCCTCTACCATCGACTTCGCCCCGCGCACGCCCTCTTCGGCGGGCTGGAAGATGATTTTAATCGTGCCGCTCAGCCGATCTTCCATCGCCTTCAGCACTGTCGCCAGGCCAAGCCCGATCGCGGTGTGGCCGTCATGGCCGCAGGCGTGCATCATGCCCGCGTTGCAGGAGGCAAACGCCTCGCGCACCGGCAGATGATCGGCCGCCTGGCTTTCGTTGAGGTCGAGCGCATCCATATCAACGCGAAAACCCATCACCGGGCCGGGACGTCCGGTCTCCAGCGTGGCGACAATGCCGCAAAAGCCGCCGGAAAAGTGCGGCAGCCACTGCGGCAGCGCGCCCTGCGCCAGCGCGCGCGTTTCCTGCGCATTGAGCACCTCCGCATCAGGCAAACCCATACGCGCCTCAGCGTTAATCACTTCACGCCCCAGCTTCAGCTGATAACCGAGACGATGTAGCGTTTCCGCAACCCGCGTGGCGGTACGAAATTCCAGCCAGCCCGATTCGGCAAACTGATGCAGATCGCGCCGCCAGGCTTGCAGCTGGGGCACCAGCGCGCTGACATGGTCAGAGAGAGTTTTCACAGGCGTTGTCCTTGATGTTGGTTTTTATGCACTGCGGCAAATTTACACAATGGCGTCGGCCTGCATAAGATGCGAATATCCTTTACCTGATAAACAAAAGTTATCACCGGATACGCTATGCCAGCCAATATCAAGCTGCACCAGCTGCGCGCTTTTGTGGAAGTCACGCGCCAGGGCAGCATTCGCGCCGCCAGCCGCCTGTCGGGTATTTCACAGCCCGCGCTGAGCAAATCGATTCAGGAGCTGGAGCAGGCGCTGGGGGCGCGGCTGTTTATCCGTCGCCAGCAGGGGGTGGTGCTCACCGATATCGGTGATAACTTTTTCCGTCATGCCAGCCTGGTGTTGGAAGAGCTGCGCACGGCGCAGGAAGATATTCAGCAGCGTCTCGGGCTGGCGGGCGGGCGCGTCAATATCGGCATCGGCAGCAGCGTGGCGCGCACGCTTATGCCGCAGGTCATCGACCAGTTTCATCGCGAATACCCGCAGGTACGGGTGCGCATCGTGGAGGGCCAGCTGGTATCGATGATCCACGAGCTGCGCCAGGGCGAGCTTGATTTCACCATCAATACCTACGATCAGCGCCACTTTGACCGCGAGCTGAGCTATGAGCGGCTGACGGAACGCGAATATAAGGTGGTGGTGCGCAAAGGCCATCCCTGTGAAAAAGCGCGCTCGCTGGCAGCGCTGCAACACTGTAGCTGGACGATGCCCACGCCGAAAGGCAGCTACTATCGTCTGCTGCACGATATGTTTCACGATCGGGACATAACGCCGAACATCAGCGTGATCTGCGAAACCTTTATGGCCTGCACCAGCCTGGTGGCGCAGAGCGATTTCGTCAGCATTCTGTCGGTGGATGTGATTGCCGATCCGATTCTGGGTCGCCAGCTGGTGGCGCTGGAGCTGGATGAGCCGCTGCCCAAAGCGACTTTTTATCTGATTCAGCGCCGGGATACCACGCTGACGCCCATGAGCGCTTACATGGCGCAGCTGTTCCGCCGTTATTGTCAGGGCTGAGATCGGCGTACTCTCGCTATCGTCTACACTTTGGACGAGACAAGAAATTCACACAACCCATGTACGGAGGTGGAGATGCAAGTCAGTCCTTATCTGTTTTTATATGGCCGCTGTGAAGAGGCGATCGATTTTTACCTGGAAGCCACAGAAGGCGAGCTGCTGTTTAAGATGACTTTTGGCGATATGCCCGAACAGGGTCAGCAGGTGGGCGATGCTTCTGCCGCGCCATTCCCGCCGGATAAAATCATGCATGCGCATCTGCGTATTGGTCAGGGCGAGATCATGATGAGCGACGGCAACACCGATCATCCGCCGGCGTCCCCCCATGCGGGTTATGCGGTGAGCCTGGCCACTACCGATGAAGCGCAGGGAAAAGCCTGGTTTGAGAAGCTGTCGGCGGGAGGAAAAGTCACCACGCCATGGCAGGAGACCTTCTGGGCCAACGGGTTCGGCATGTTTATTGATAAGTTCGGCATTCCGTGGCGCATCAACGTGGTAAAGCACAGCTGACAGCGCTTTCCGCCCGGCCTTTCCTGCGCGCAGGGAAGGCCGGGCGTTCAATCAGAAGTTATAACCTACCACCAGGTAGTAACCCCAGCCGGTCGATTTCACTTCAAAAGGTCCGTTGCCGAAGTTCAGCTCGCGACCATCAGCCCACTGTCCGCCGTTATGGAAGTAACGCGCTACTGCCGAGTAGTGCCAGTGATCGTAAGCCAGCGACAGGATATGGCTGGAGGCGATAGAGTTGCTGGTACGTGACGAACCACCCTTCTCGTTAAGGTCGGAACCCCAGTCGAAGTTGGTAAAGCCGATATAGCTCAGGTTGCCGCCCCACAGCGTGGTAATCGGCACGAAATATTTCACCTTGAAGCGATAGCCATCCCAGCTGTTTTCGTTCGCCGCGCCGTAGTTTTCCCACTGATATTTGGCATAGACGTTCAGCGACAGGCCAACATCGCTGTGGGTGTCGATGTCGGTGCCCAGACCCATATACCAGGTGTTCTGACGGTTAGCGCTGTTGTGGCCCATGTCGTAGATATAGTTGTTGGCGAAATACCACTCTTTGAACGGGCCGAAAGCCAGGCTGGTGCCGGTCAGCTTGTCGATGGAGAAACGCGGTTCAATCTCCATAAACATCGGCGAACCGTGATCGAAAATGCCGTTGGCGTTGCTGTTGCCGACGCCAAAGAAGTTAGTCAGATCCAGGTAGCCGTAGAAATCGAACCAGTCTTTATGAGCAAAGGCTTCATATTCGAGGTAAACGTCGTTGTTGAACTGCGGTCCAAAACGGGTGTGGGTGCTGCCCACCACGTTTACGCTCTGGTGCCACCAGTCGGAAACATACTGCGGATCGCTATCAGCCTGTACCGCGCCCGTGTATGAGCCAGCCAGTAAGGCGCCTGCTATCAATGCTTTGAATTTCATTATTGTTAACCACATGCTTTCGACCGCATCGGTGAACATGCAGTCGGAGTGAAATCAATCCCAGCGGGTGGGCGGTGAGTTTTTAACCGTGTTATCGGGACCCGGTTTTGAGTTTGCTTAGAGTATTGGTCGCAAAGCGATAGAAAATAGATTTTGATCACGTTTGTCAAAATGTGTTGCATTTCAATTCCGTTAATATGTGATGAAGATCACAAAATAACGCTGTAACGAACGGAACCAGGCAACCGTTTACGTTGTCTGGTTCGTTGCAAAAGTGGCAGAGATCAGGGAAGGGTTACGCGTACCTGTAAACCGCAGATTTCGCCCTGCGGACCGAAACAATTAGAAAGAGAAACCTGCATACGGTGTTTTTGCGCCACGCTGCGCACGATAGATAAACCGAGTCCACTGCCCTGCGCCTGCACGTCGGGCGAACGGGTGAAGCGGTCAAAGGCGCGATCGATAAAGGATTCGGGCATACCGGGCCCGTTATCGACGATATCCACCACCGTGTGCCCGGCGACGCGGTGCAGCAGCACATCCACCAGGCTCCCTTCCGGCGTATGCAGCATCGCATTGCCGATCAGGTTATCAAACAGGCTACGCAGATCGGAGCGGCTGGCCTGCAAGCGATAATGGGTGGTGCCGTTGTAGCCAATATCGATACCGCGCTTATCCGCCACCACCATCAGCTGTTCAATGCTTTCTTTCAGCACCTCCTCCAGCTCAATGTTCTCTATCGTGGCGATCACCGAGCGATCTTCCTGACGCGAGATATTCAGCAGCTGCGTCACCAGATGGCGCGTGCGCGTGACGCCCGCCTCCAGCTGATCGAACTGACGGCTCGCCTCTCCTGGCTGAATGTGCTGACGCAGGTTCTCCAGCTGCAGGGTTACCGCCGTTACCGGCGTGCGCAGCTCGTGAGCAGCGTCTTCCAGAAACTGCCGCTGTGCCGACCAGGCGGCGCGCAGCTTATCCAGCAGCGAGTTATAGGCGGCGATCAGCGGCAGGATCTCGTCGGGCAGGCCGTCGGGCGGCACGCTGTAAGGATGGTGCGTCTCCTGCGCGGCGATATGGCGCGAGGCGGTGCGCAGATCGCGGGTAATTTTGCGCACCACCAGCCAGATCACCAGCAGCGACAGCGGCATCATCAGCAGTAGCGGCACGATGGCCGAGAGCGCACGCTGCACCACTACCGTTTTCATGTAGCCGAGATTATGCAGCACCTGAATAGTTCCGATATCGCTGCCCGGCGCACCGGCGCGGGTAAACACCCGCCATGCGCAATCATGGCAGCGGCCTGCGCTGACGTCATGCCACCCTTTGGTGGTTTGCAGCGGCACATGCAGCGCAGGCCAGGAGCTGGCGCGCAGCTGGTTATTGCTGTCCCAGAGCTGAACCACATAGGCGCTTTTCAGCTTATCGGCATGGGGCATCAGCGGCATCAGCGCGGGGATTTGTTTGTTGGTCGCCCAGGCATCGGCGATTTTTGACAGCTGGTCATCCTTCATGGTGCCGATCATGTCGCCGTAACAGCTGAAGAAATACCAGCTCACGCCGCCGATCATGATCAGATGAATTGCCAGCAGCGTGCTGAGCAGCTTGTTGCGCAGCGAGCGCATAAAAGGCCAGGCTTTCATATTGCCGGTACCCGCCAGCCGAGGCCGCGCACGTTGCGGATCGCATCGTTATCCAGCTTGCGGCGCATACCGTGGATCAACACATCTACGGCGTTGCTCGTTACCTCTTCGCCCCAGCCGTAGATGCGATTTTCCAGCTGCTCCCGCGAGAGGATAGCGCCCGGACGCTCCAGCAGCGCGTAAAGCAGCGCATATTCGCGCGCCGTCAGCTGTTCGCGTTGCCCCTTATAGAGCACCTCGCGCGTCATCATATCCAGCTGCACGTCGCCGCTGCCGATCACGGAATCCGCCGCACCGTGGCGACGTCGGGTTATGGCTCGCATACGCGCCAGCACCTCCTGCAAATCGAAAGGTTTAAGCAGATAATCGTCGGCGCCGCTGTCGAGACCCTGCACACGCTGCGCGATAGTGTCGCGGGCGGTGAGGATCAACACGGGCGTCATATCGCCGCGCCCGCGCGCCCGGCGCAACACATGCAGCCCGTCGTCGCGCGGCAGGCCGAGATCGAGCAGCACGCAGGCGTAGTCGCCCTCGCTCCAGGCGTGAGTAGCGAATACGCCGTCCCGCACCCAGTCCACCGACCAGCCCGCCCCTTCCAGCGCCTGCTGCAGATTGGCGCCGATCATCTCATCATCTTCCACCAGCAATACGCGCATGATGATCTCCTCCGGAACCGGTTTGCGCAGTGTAGCGCCGCAAAGTTAGCGCAGAATTACACCGTTTTCGACGTTGCTAATTCTGCGCTAATTTTTCGCTAATTAAGGGATAAATTTTCAGCGCTACAGTGGGCAGTCTGGAAACCAGGCCGTATCAGGAGGAGCCCGTGAATCAGCGCGAGTTTATTCAAAGTCTGTTGGAGTGGATTGAAAGCAATTTAGGACACGATCTGCATCTGGATGAGGTGGCACGCCGTTCCGGTTATTCCCGCTGGCATCTGCAACGCCTGTTCCGTCAGCATACCGGCTTCTCTCTGGCGGAATATATTCGTCAGCGGCGCCTGACGGAGTCGGCCCTGACGCTGCTCAACAGCAACGAGGCGATCCTTCAGGTGGCGATGAACTACGGTTTCGACACCCAGCAGGCCTATACACGAACGTTTAAAAATTATTTTCGCGTCACGCCGGGACAGCTGCGGCGACAAAAGCGCGTCGAAGCGGAAAGACTGTTATTTCCGCTGGCGGTCGCCAGCTAACAGATAAAAAACAAAAACCGCATAACCTTTTTTTAGCACGCCGTATTGCAGAGGATTCGCCTGTGACGCTACGGCGCGCTGTGTTTTATGCTGTCGCCGATACGGGCGGCGGGCATCTGTGCTGTGCTGCTGGTCAGCCCCCTTCTGCATCCCCCTCGATCCCCCTGTTGCTTCCGTGTTATTACATTTTGTCTTTTCACTTTTTTCAGGGAGCTTTGCATGAAGAAATTCGTTCTGTCTGCCGTGTTGCTGGCCTGCGGTTTCAGTACCGCCGCGCTGGCGCAATCTGAACTGCGCTTCGGCGTGGATCCGACTTTCCCACCCTTTGAATCAAAGGCGGCGGACGGCTCGTTGCAGGGCTTTGATATCGATATGGGCAACGCCATCTGCGCCCAGGCGAAAGTAAAGTGCGTCTGGGTGCAAACTGGCTACGACGGCATTATCCCGGCGCTGAAGGCGCGCAAGTTTGACGCCATTCTTTCGGCGATGGCGATGACGCCGAAACGCCGCGAGCAGGTCGCCTTCAGCGATATGCTCTATAACACGCCAAGCGCGCTGGTAACCAAAAAAGGCAGCAATCTGCAACCGGATGTGGCGGCGCTGAAGGGCAAAACCGTGGGCGTTGCGCAGGGCACCACTCAGGAATCTTACGCCAAAGAGGTGTGGGCGAAGCAGGGCGTGCAGGTGGTTTCCTATCCGAACCAGGATGAAATCTATCCCGATCTTGCCTCTGGGCGCGTCGACGGCACCCTGACCAGCGCCGCCGCAGCGGAAACCGGCTTTCTGAAAACGCCGCAGGGCCAGGCCTTCGCCATCAGCGGCAAAACGCTCTACGACAAAAAATATTTTGGCGAAGGCGTCGGCATTGGTCTGCGTCAGGACGATACCACCAACCTGAAGCTGATCAACAGCGCGCTGGCTGAACTGCACAAAAACGGCACCTACGACAAACTGGCGAAAAAATATTTCACCTTCAACGTCTACCAGAAGCTGGATCAAGAGTGATGCTGCCTGACTATCGCGCCCAGCGGGCGCGTTTTTTACAGGCGGCGGAACGCGCGGGCGCACAGCTGCACAGCTGGCAGCACCCGCTGACGGGGCCGAAACAGGAAACGCTCTGTACCGACGTTGCCCTGCTCGGCGATCCCTCGGCGGAAAAAATAATGGTGATCATCTCCGGCACCCACGGCGTGGAAGGCTACTACGGTTCCGACAGCCAGATCGCCTGGCTGGAGGCGAGCGAAGCGCAAGCCATGCCGCACGACTGCGCCCTGCTGCTGGTTCACCTGATCAATCCCTGGGGAACGGCACATCTGCGTCGCGTAAATGAAGATAATATCGACCTGAACCGCAACTTTATCGATTTTGCCCGCCCCGCCCCCGCCAGCCCGGCCTATGAGGCAATGCATGCGTTTTATGTGGGCGATCGCGCCACTGCCGATGCGGCTTATGCTGCGGCATTACAAACGCAGGGTTGGCCTGCGATCAAACGGGTGGTGGAAGCGGGACAATATAGCCATGCGGACGGCATCTTCTTTGGCGGCGAGGCGGCCAGCTGGTCCCAGCTCACCCTCGGCGCGATTATCGATAATCATCTGCGTCAGGCGAAAACCATTATCAGTTTCGATCTGCATACCGGCGCGGGCGCCTATGGTCACCCGATGCTGATGGCGATTGCCGAGCGTCCCTGGCAGGCAGTAGATCAGGCGCGCGCGCTGTTTGGCGAATGGCTGACGGTGCTGATCACCGGTGCTAACCGCGACAGCGAAACGGGCGTCACCGCCACCGCCACCGGCTATCTGTCGCAGTTTATGCACGACAGCCTGCCGGAGTGCACGCTGATGCAGCTGGTGATTGAGTGCGGCACCCTGCCGGGTGAGGAGATGCATCGCCGGGTACGCGACGATCACTGGCTGCATCTTACCGGCGATCCCGCCAGCCCGGAAGGCGAGCGTATTAAGCAGGCGCTGGCGGCGGGATTTTACCCTGCCGATCCCGACTGGCGCGCCGTTACGCAGTTGCGTACGCAACAGATTTTCCGTCGCGCCTGGCGGTCTCTGACCAGAGAAGATTAAACGCGGCCGTAAAAGGTCATACGCGCCGTTTCCGACAGCGACACGCCCGGTTCGGCGTTGTAGGCCAGCACCACCAGCATCCGCGTGGCGTCGCCTTCGGTGGGCGTGACGCGATGCATGGCGTTGCGGCCGCGAAACAGCACCAGATCGCCGGGCGCGATCGCCAGCCGATCGGGCGCTCGCCTGCCCTCCAGCACCTCGGCCACGCCGTCAAAGTTCATCTCTCCGGCGTCGGCATCGCGCAGCGCTTTGACATACTCAAACTGACCGCCGCCCTGCGGCTTCTGGATCAGCAGCGTAATGGCGAAAGAGGAGTTGTCGAAATGCCAGCCCAGCTCCTGCCCGGTGCGGGCGTAGTGCAGGTTGATGGAGGAGAGCGGATCGGCATAAGGATAGAGCTGACGCTCGTTCAGTACCTCGCAGAGGAAATCTTTAAACAGCGCGGCGTTATAGAGCGTGCGCAGCGGCGAGTCGGCGGGCACCTCTTCATCGGTAATGCAGCCTTTCGAGGAGACCACGGCGCGATTGCGCGGATGATCGTCGGCATAAGCCGCATCGGGCTTCAGCAGATAAACGTTGTGCGTGCTGTTGGCGTAAAACGCCTGATGCTGATGGCGCTCTCCTTCCGCGCGAACCGCCGCCAGCGCCTGCGGCGCGAGAAAACCGCGCAGCACCAGCGCGCCGTCGCGATCGAGCCGATCACGGCACTGCTGGCGATAATTTGCCTGATGAAGCGGATGCGCATCGAGTTGAATAATCTGTTTCAGCATGGTTTTCTGATTCTCTTGATGGCAGGTAGCGCCCACTGTAGCGCGACGCGGCAGACAAGCTGTAACAATGAATTTTTAACCCCGACGTAAGGAAAAAGCGATGTCGCCACGGTTGCCGAGGCTAAACACCATTCTGGCGTTCAAAACCGCGGCGGAGGCGGGCAGCCTGGCGAAGGCGGCGCAGGCATTAGCGTTAACGCCCGCCGCTGTCAGTCAGCAGATTCGCCAGCTGGAGCAACAGCTTTCCACCCAGCTTTTTCTGCGTACCCAGCAGGGCGTGCAGCTGACCGAGGCGGGCAAAGCCTATCTGCGCTACATCAGCGAAGCCTTTGATATTCTGCAACTGGCGCAGCAGAGCCTGCTGGAGGAGAGCGCTCCGCCGCGCCTCACCCTCTGGTCCCTGCCCGCGCTGGCCAGCAAATGGCTGACCCCGGCGCTCATCCAGTGGCAGCAGGCGGAGCCGGATATTGCCCTGGCGCTGCACGGCACCCATGCCCACGTCGATTTTGCCGCCACGCCCGCTGACTTTGTTATCTGCTTTGGCGAACATCACTATCCGCAGCTGGAAAAAGCACCGCTATTTCAGGATGATGTGATTCCGGTGGCGAGTCCCGCGCTCGCCGCGCGCTTTAACGACGCGCACCATTTCCACCGTGCGCCGCTGATCCATCTCGACTGGGGCAACGAGGGCCGCTTTCTGCCCGCCTGGCGCGACTGGCTGCTGGCGCGCGGCGTTCCGGCGTCCCATGCCGCAGGCGGACTCACCTTTAATCTCACCTCGCTGGCGATTGACGCCGCCGTGCAGGGTGCCGGTCTGCTGCTGGGGCAGCGTCGGCTGATCCGGCAGGAGCTGGCGCGTGGCGATCTGGTTGCGCTGGATACGCTGCGGCTGGCGCTGAGCAAACCCTACTTTCTTGCCTGGCCCGCGCGTACGCTAAGCCAGCCGGGCGGCCCTGCCATGCTGCAATGGCTTCAGCAGCTGGCGCAGCAATCAACGGAATAACTCACGAATCAGATGGATAACTCAGACAATCTCACCGCCATGCTGCTGTTTGCGCGCGTGGTGGAAAGGCAAAGCTTCAGCGAGGCCGCCCGTTCGCTTGGCCTCTCTAAATCTCATATCAGTCGTGAAATCGCCCGGCTGGAAGTACGGCTGGGTATCAAACTATTGCAGCGCACCACGCGAAAAATGGCGCTCACCGAACTGGGCCAGGCTTACTACGCCTTTTGCACGCGCATGCTGGAAGAGATGCATCGGGCAGAAGCGTTTGTTCAGCAGGTTCATCAACAGCCAGCCGGCAATGTGCGCCTGATCGCCCCGGTCACCTTTGGTTGCCAGTGCGTCGTGCCGACGCTGAATGGTTTTATTCGTCGTCATCTGCATATCAATATCGATCTTGAGCTGACCGATCGCATACCGGACTGCGCCACGGATAACTTCGATGTGGCGATAGTGATTCGCCAGCGCGCGCCGGAGGGCGTTTCTGCACGTGTGCTTTCTGAAATCGAGTGGGGACTTTACGCCGCACCGGATTATCTGGCGCAGCGCGCTGCCGTTACCCATCCCGATATGCTGCCGCGTCACGATCTGTTGCTGTTTCACGGCGCGGCCCATACTGCCGCGCTGCCGTTTCGTCGGGACAAACAGCGGCTGGCGATTGAAGTGCGCAGCCGTTTTCGCGCCAATAACAGTATGGCGCTGTTGAACGCGGCACTGGCTGGAGCCGGCATCGCCTATCTGCCCTCCTATATGGCGCAGGAAGCGCTGGCGCGCGGCGAGATTCAGCAGCTGCTGCCGGAATGGCAGATGGATCGCTTCCAGAGCTATCTGCTGCTTAAAGAGACGCAACGTCCTGCTTCGCCAGCGACGTTGCTGTGCGACAGCCTGATTGCCGCGCTGGCGCAGTCATGATTGTTGCCAGATAACAACAGCGGACGGCCAGACGGCAAATATTGCCCGAGGACTGTTGTTCAGGCGGCACCATTGTTAGCCTGTAGATCGCTTATTTATCAGGATAAAAACAATGGAACAGGTTTCAGAAATACCCGAACAGGCGTACTGGAAGCGCAACCTTTTTGTCTGCGTGCTGGGTTCGTTTACCACCATTGTGGCGATGACGCTGCTGCTGCCCTTTTTGCCGCTGTATGTCGCGCAGCTCGGCGTGCAGGAGCCTGCCGCCATTGCGCGCTGGTCGGGCGTGGCCTATGGCGCAACCTTCTTCAGCGCCGCGCTCACTGCTCCGCTGTGGGGTAAGCTGGCGGATCGCTATGGCCGCAAGCTGATGCTGATTCGCGCCAGCCTCGGCATGGCGATCGCCATGTCGCTGATCGGTATGGCGACCGCTCCCTGGCAGCTGGTGGCGCTGCGCCTGCTGGCGGGACTGCTGGGCGGTTATGCCTCCGGCTCTACCATTCTGGTGGCGGCACAAACGCCGAAAGCGCAGACCGGCTGGGCGCTGGGCGTACTCTCGTCAGGAATTATGGCGGGCAACGTGGTCGGCCCGCTGCTGGGCGGGGTATTGCCGCCGCTGATCGGCATTCGCCACACCTTCTGGCTCACCGGCGCGGCGATTTTCCTCGCTTTCCTTGCCACCACCTTTCTGCTGAAAGAAGCGCCGCGCAAGCCGGGCGTGAAAAAAACCGTCGCCGCCGCGAGCGATGAAAGCGGGTTTCAGCGTGGCGTGGTCGCCATGATGTGGCTCTCCGGCATGCTGCTGATTTTTGCCAATATGTCCATTGAGCCGATTATCACGCTTTATGTCGGGCAGTTTGTGCATGGCGATCATGCGGTTACCGTGATGGCCGGTCTGGTGATGTCCGCTGCCGCGCTGGGCAGCATTCTTTCCGCGCCGCGCCTCGGCAAGCTGGCGGATCGCATTGGCCACTGGCGCGTCCTGACGGTGGGATTACTGGCGTGTGCGCTGCTGCTGATCCCGCAGGCGTTTATTACTGCCGCCTGGCAACTGGTGGCGCTGCGTTTTCTGATGGGCATGGCGCTGGGCGGGCTGCTGCCCTGCATCACGGCGATTATTCGTCACAACGTGCCGGAAGCGCAGGTGGGACGGATGCTCGGCTACTCCACCTCGGCGCAATATGTAGGCCAGGTGAGCGGCCCGCTGTTCGGCGGTTTTGTCGGCGGCGCCTTTGGTATGCGGCCGGTATTTCTCGCTACCTGTGCTGTGATGGCGCTGTGCGCGCTGCTGAACTGGCAGCAGTCACGCCGCTGAAATTAAAAATCAATTGCTGATCAGGTGATTACAACTTATCAGAGCCAAAGTAAAAGCCCTGACAGGATAAGAAAACCAGGTTATAAAATTAAAGGGCGCATCAGCGCCCTTTTCGATCAGGTTATACCCGCTTACTCGCCGCCAGGCAGTTCCGCAATGCTGGCGCTGCCGATATTGTGCTGCACGGTTTCATCCTTGCGCAGCTCAGCGACCTGCTTCGCCGTGACCGCTTTGCCTGCGCGGTTGCCCCAGCTGGTGCGGATAAAATTCACCACATCCGCCACCTGCTGGTCGTTCAGACGCCAGCCAAACGCTGGCATGGTGATGGGCGATGGCGCATTCTGCACGCCGGGCACCGTGCCGCCGGTCAGGACAATGTGAATCAACGAGGTGGGATCCTCTGCCAGCACCACCGGGTTGCCGCGCAGCGCCGGGAAGAAGCGCTGATAACCGCTGCCGTCGGTTTTATGACAGGCCGCGCAGCTATCCACATACAGCGAAGCGCCGGTTTGGCTGTCATCGCCTTTCCACAGCGCTTTCGCCACCGCATCATCCACGCTGAACGCCGCCTGGCCTGGATCCTTCGCGCCAAGCGATTTCAGATAGCGGGCAATCGCCGTGATATCGTCATCGTTCAGATGTTGCAGGCTGTGCACCACCACGTCTGTCATGCCGCCAAACACGGCGGTGTGATCGTTGCGGCCATCGCGCAGGAACTGACGCAGATCGCTTTCGCTCCAGCGGCCCAAACCGTCGCGGTTATCGCCGCGCAGGTTGCTGGCGGTCCAGCCATCGATCGGCGCGTTGCTACCGGAGAGATAGTCATTGCCGTCGCTGTTGTTCAGCGCTTTTTCCTGCATGGTCAGGCTACGCGGCGTATGGCAGGCGCCACAGTGGCCCAGCCCCTCTACCAGATAACGTCCGCGCGCCAGCACCGGATCTTCCTGCGCTGCGGGCTGGAACGCCTTCACCTCGGGCGCAAAGATACCGCGCCAGATCGCCAGCGGCCAGCGCATCGACAGCGGCCAGGGAATGTCGCTCTTTTTGTTCGCCTGAGCTACCGGCGCAACGCCATGCATAAAGTAAGCGTAAAGCGCCTTCATATCGTCGTCGCTGACCACCGCGTAGGAAGGATAAGGCATCGCCGGATAGAGCGTTTCGCCGTTCTTCGCCACGCCATGACGCACCGCCTTCTGGAAGTCGTCGTAGCTGTAGTTGCCGATACCGTTAGTCTTGTCCGGCGTGATGTTGGTGGAGTAGATAGTGCCGATCGGCGTCGCCATCGGCAGACCGCCAGCAAAAGGTTGTCCCCCTTTGCCGGTGTGACAGGCGACGCAGTCGCCAGCACGCGCCAGATATTCACCGCGTTTCACTAAATCCGCTGCGCTGCTGTCGTCCGCCAGTGCGGCGAACGCCATCGTGCCCAGAACCAGGGCCAGAATGCCATTTTTCATCGCCATGTTCCTTATGCCTGCACCAGTGGGCCTGGGTTTTTCAGATATTGTTCACGAATGGCTTTGGCTGACCAGTAAGTCAGCGCCGCCACCAGGCCGGTAGGGTTATAGCCCAGCCCCTGCGGGAACGCGGAGGCGCCCGGCACAAATACGTTCGACACATCCCAGCTCTGCAGATAACGATTCACCGCGCTGGTTTTCGGATCTTCACCCATAATGGCGCCGCCATTCATGTGCGTGGTCTGATAGGTGGTGCTGTCGAAATGCGTATCGGCGGTTTTCGCTGCGCCCATAATCATTTTCGGGTTCATCGCCTCGGCGATTTTGTGCATCTTGCCGAACATAAACTGCGCCATCTTGATGTCGTTTTCCTGCCAGTCGAAGGTCATACGCAGCAGCGGCTGGCCGTACGCATCCTTGTAGTTCGGATCGAGATCGAGATAGTTGCTGCGGTAAGATTGATGCGCGCCGTGAGCATCCATCGACAGGTGATGGGTATAGGTGTCGGCCACCGCCGCTTTCCACTCGCTGCCCCAGCCCGGCGTACCGGTTGGCGTCGGCAGGCCGGAGATCGGTTTGGTGCCCGCCTGGTTAACCCAGAATGGCGAGCCGCCCACGAAGCCGTGCGGGCCGTGGTCAAAGTTGTCGGCGTTAAAATCGTCTACCGCCACGCCGTTGCCGCCAGCACCGATAAAGGGATTGGTGGTAGTGTTCTTGTCAAACAGCGCCTTGATCGTGGTCATGTTCTGATAGGCGAAGTTGCGCCCGACCGTGCCTTCGTTGGTGATCGGGTTGTACGGCTTGCCGATGCCGGAGAGCAGCATCAGGTGAACATTATGAAACTGGAAGGCGGAGAGGATCACCAGATCCGCAGGCTGCACCACTTCGCGTCCCTGGCCGTCGAGATAGGTCACGCCGGTGGCGCGCTTTTTATCTTCGGTCAGATTAACGCGCAGCACGTATGAGTTGTTGCGCAGCTCAAACTTCGGCTCCTGGCGCAGCGCCGGCAGAATATTGACGTTCGGCGACGCCTTCGAATACATGTAGCAGGCGTAGCCGCTGCAGTAGCCGCAGAAGTTGCACGGGCCCATCTGCGCGCCGTAAGGGTTGGTGTAGGGAGCAGAGGTATTAGCCGAGGGCAGATCGTAAGGATGATAGCCGACTTTCGCCGCCGCCCTGGAGAACAGCTGCGCGGAATAAGTGCGTTTCTGCGCAGGGAGTGGAAAGTCGCTGGAGCGATCCGGCGCGAACGGGTTGCCGCCCTGATCCCGATTGACCACTTTACCTTTGACGCTCCAGGCGTTGCCGGAGGTGCCGAACACTTTTTCCGCCCGATCGAAGTAGGGTTCCAGCTCGTCGTAGCTCACGCCGAAATCCTGGATGGTCATCCCTTCCGGGATAAAGTTTTTACCGTAGCGCTCTTCATAATGGCTGCGCATACGCAGCTCAACCGGATCGACACGGAAATGGACGCCCGACCAGTGCAGACCTGCGCCGCCGGTGCCGGTGCCCGGCAGAAAGGCCGCCAGCTGGCGATAAGGCACCGCGGTTTGCGAGGCGTTGTGACGGATAGTGACGGTGCTTTTCGACAGATCCTGGAACAGCTTTTTGCGGATGTTATAGGTCAGTTCGTCAATGGACTGCGGATAGGCGCCGTCCGGGTAGGTATCGCGATGCGGACCGCGTTCCAGCGCCAGCACATGCAGGCCCGCTTCGGTCAGCTCTTTTGCCATGATTGCGCCCGCCCAGCCGAAGCCGACGATCACCGCATCCACTTTTTTCATCTCATTTGCCATTGGTTACGCTCTTTCCCCGCGAATTGATACTGACGGGAACGGATAACGTTCGCCGCGCTCTACCCAGTCCATAAAATCAGCACGGGCACCGGGGAAGCCAATCAGCTTCCAGCCAACCATGCCCTGATTGCCGCCATGCACCGGATCGCTGAAGAATCCTTCGCGGGTGTTCTGTAACAGAAAGGCAAAAAACGTGTTGCTCGGCAGCTGTTTGAATTCCGCCTTGCCGCTTTCCATCGCCTGCAACAGCTTGTCCTGCTGTTCGCCGCTCAGCCCGGCGAATACGTTGCCGTGCTGCGCTTTGCTGTACGCATCGGCTTCCGCCAGGCCCAGACGGTAGATCTGCTGCGGCACCAGCGGCAGCTGATAGCCCAGCTCTTTCGGCAGATCGGGATTAAAGGGACCCTGCATATACCAATTGGAACCGGTGGCGTAAGGGGTATTCATCTGACGATCGATAAACTCCGGTACGCCCGCTTCCAGCGCGCCCGGACCACGTTCGTCACTGGGGATCAGCCGCGCCACGGCGGCGGTAATAAAAGCGAACTCTTCGGCGGTAAACCAGCTCGGCTGATAATCCCGCGCCTTTTGCGGACCGGCGGGCGCATTGGCCTCCGCCGCATTCGCCATGGGCGAAAGAGCCAGCGCGCCAACGGCCGTGCTGCCTACCGCCATTGCGGGTGCCAGGGTGATGGTTCTCAGCAAAAAATCCCTGCGCGAATGACCATTTTTTTGTTCTGACATGACATTGCCTCAGTACCACACATTATGCGGTATGAAAGTTAAGTGATTGCGTTGTAATAATTTTTATAAGCGGCTAAAGGGTGACATCGGTGCTGTTACCGGTAACAACGGCGCATAGTGTAACACCGTCATCGACAAACATTTAGCGCAATGAAACAAATTCGCACAAAAACATTAACATTTGACGCTGGCCGTAACAGGAAAGATCAGAAAAGAGCAAAGGAGAGGCGCTGTCACTACCGGAAACAACCCCGTAGAGACAGAGAATGGTCTTACGCGCTATAACTAGGGGGAATAAGAATGGAGATCCTATGTTTAAATCCTTTTTTCCCCGGCCAGCACTCTTTTTTAGTACGGCCGCTATCTGGAGCCTGCTGGCGGTGTTTGCCTGGTTTGGCTTTGTCGGCCAATTGCCTTCTGCTTTTCCCGCGTTGGCGGAGGCGGTAAAACAGCCGCTGCCCACCACGGCGCTGCGTTTTATCGCCGTGAGCCAGCTCTGGTTTTATGCTTACTACTGGATTGTGGTGGCGATTTTCGCACTCGCCTGGCGGGTGCTTGATAACCATCCCTGGCAGCGCTGGTCGGTATGGGGCTCGGCGCTGATTGTGTTTGTCACCTGGTTTGGCGTGCAGGTCGGCGTGGCGATTAACGCCTGGTATGGCCCGTTCTACGATCTGATTCAAAAAGCGCTGACCAAAGCGGGTTCGGTGCCGATCGCCGAATTTTATCATCAGGTAACGGCTTTTCTCGGCATCGCCCTGATCGCGGTGGTGATTGGCGTGATGAACTCATTCTTTATCAGCCACTGGGTCTTCCGCTGGCGTACCGCGATGAACAATTACTATATGCACAACTGGCAGCGCCTGCGCAGCGTGGAAGGCGCGGCACAGCGTGTGCAGGAAGACACCATGCGCTTCGCCAGCACGCTGGAAGATTGGGGCGTGAGCTTTATCCAGGCGATTATGACGCTGATCGCCTTTCTGCCGGTGCTGGTAACGCTTTCAGGCCATGTAAAAGATATCCCGATTCTCGGCAATATCCCTTACGCGCTGGTGATCGCCGCGCTGCTCTGGTCGCTGTTTGGCACCGCGCTGCTGGCGCTGGTGGGGATTAAGCTGCCGGGGCTGGAGTTCCGCAATCAGCGTGTCGAGGCGGCCTATCGTAAAGAGCTGGTGTATGGCGAGGATGATCCCAATCGTGCTGCGCCGCCTACCGTAACCGAGCTGTTTGGTCGCGTGCGCTTTAACTATTTCCGTCTCTACTTCCACTATCTTTACTTCAATATCACACGCATTTTGTATCTGCAGGTAGATAACGTGTTCGGCCTGTTTCTGCTGTTTCCCTCGATCGTCGCCGGCACCATTACCCTCGGCCTGCTGAACCAGATTACCAACGTGTTTGATCAGGTGCGCTCCTCGTTCCAGTATCTGATCAACTCCTGGTCCACCCTGGTGGAGCTGATGTCGATCTACAAGCGTCTGCGCAGCTTTGAGCAGATTCTGGCCGATATCCCGCATGAAGAGATGATGAAAGAGGCGGCCGAGTAGGCCGCCCTGCGCGCTTGCCGGTCTGGTCAGCGCGCCCCCTTTAATTCTGGCTTAGCGCCGCAAAAACGCGTTCTACCGCATAAGCGCCGGGATCCTTCACGCCATCCAGACTTTGCTGGTTGAGGTAAGAGGAGCGGCCCGCCTGCGCGCTCTGCATCTGCGCGGTAGACTCCGCGCCCTGTTGCGCCGCCGCTGCCGCTGCCTGCAACGACTCACCGGCCATCAGCGCTTTCAGGGCTGGCTCCAGCGCATCCACCAGCGTGCGATGACCAATCTGCGCGCCGCCATAATGTTTCATCCGCTCCAGGCCATGTTCCAGCGCCTCCGTGACGTTGCTGCCCTGCTCCAGATGCTGCCCCGCCGCGGTGAACAGAATCGACATCAGCACGCCGCTCGATCCGCCCATCACCGTCGCCAGCTGTTCGCCCACTACCGCCATTAGCGCCGGCAGTTCCGCCAGCGGCAGCCGATCGCCTTCCAGCTCTTTTTTCACCCGTCGTGCCCCGGCGGCAAAAGTCGAACCGGTATCGCCGTCGCCCACTTTGGCATCCAGCGCGTTCAGCTCCTCTTCCAGATCGATCAAGGTCTGGCTGACGGTTTTTACCACCGCCGCGACCTGCGCATTCTGTGAAGGGCGCACCTGCAATTCACTGGCGACTTTTTCTGCCGCCATCAGCTGCGGCGTGGCGAGGGTTTGCACCGGCTGCCAGCCCTGCACCTCGACCGGCGCGGCCAGCGCCTCGCTAAAGTCGGCTTCCAGTTGCAGCACCGTGAGAGACAAGCCTTTCATATCCAGCGCGCTGACCAGCGTCGCCGGGCCAATCAGATGGCTGAGCCGGTTCGCCAGCGGGCTTTTCAATACTTCACGCGTCAGCACAGCCAGCTCCAGCATCGAAAAGCCGCCGAGATTGTTGATCAGCAGCAGCGCTTTTTTATCTTCCGACAGCGTTTTCGCCAGCTCTTCCGTCATGATGGCGACAATTTCGCGGCTGTTCTGCGTTTCCAGCGTGGTGACGCCCGGCTCGCCGTGAATGCCCATGCCCAGCTCGCTCTGACCGGGTTTTACCCGCTCGTCGCGCGTTTCGCCAGGCACATGGCAGGTGGCGAACGCCAGCCCGATGGTAGCGGTAGCCTCTATCGCCCGCTGCGCCAGCGCCTGCACCTGCTCCAGCGACGCGCCCTGCTCCGCCGCATAGCCCGCGATTTTATGAATCAGCGCCGTCCCGGCAATGCCGCGCGGCTGAGGATTATCCGGCAGCGCGATATCGTCCTGCACCATCACCAGCGCCACCTTGTAACCCAGGTTTTTCGCTTTTTCGGCGGCCAGGCCGAAGTTCAGGCGATCGCCGGTATAGTTTTTCACAATCAGCAGGCAGCCCGCCTCGCCGGTGACGTTGATAATGGCGCTGAGCACCGCGTCCACGCTGGGTGAGGCAAAGATATCGCCACACACTGCGGCAGTCAGCATCCCTTTGCCGACAAAACCTGCGTGCGCCGGTTCGTGGCCGGAGCCGCCGCCCGAAATCAGCGCGACGTTGCTTTTATCCCAGTCGTTACGGACCACCACCCGAATATCATCACCCAAATCCAGTCGGCTGAGGTTATGCCAGGGGGTGCTGAGCAATACGCCCTCTATCGCCTCATTCACCAGATCGCCTTTCTCGTTCATAAAAAACTGGCTCATTACATTCTCCCTTGGTGTTGATGACGCCCGACCCAGGCGACACGCTATAAAGGTAGTTGAAAACACTTTGCGTTCAGGGAGAAAGGCATGAAAACGCAAACGGGCGGCACAGGCCGCCCGCAGGGAATAACGACACAGAATCAGAGCGCGATACGCATCACGCTGTCAGGCTGCGTCGCTTCCTGCTTGCGCGAAGAGGGCTGCTTGACGCTGACGTAAAGGGTGTTGCCATCGGCTGCCAGCGCCAGGCTGTTTGGCAGGCCCTGCGCCTCTATCGTGCGCTTCACCCTGTAGCTGCGCGCATCGATAATGCTGATGCTGCCCGCCTTGCGATGCGTAACATACAGCTCGTTACGCTGCGGATTAAACAGCACCGCCAGCGATTCCGGCACGTCGATTTTATGCACAATCGCCTGGCTGCGCGTATCCACTACCAGCACCTGCGGCTGTTTAGAATCGCTCAGGAAGGCGCGATGACTGGCGGGGTCCAGCGCGATGTTCAGAAAGAAGTGCTCTTTTTCCGCGTCCAGCTTCTGCCGTTTCTCAATGGCGTTAGTGCGCGTATTGATGGTGACCAACTCGCCTTCGCTGTTAGTCACATAAAGTTTCTGCGCGGCGGCATCCAGCGCCAGGCCGGTTGCCGCTTTGCCAGTATCCGGGATGGTGCTGATAAGCGATAAGTCGCTGCCGTTCACCACCCACACCACGCTCTCAGCGCCCACGCCGGTGATATAAACCCGATCGCTGGCTTCATCGACCACCAGCTCGCGCGGCTGTAACGGCTTCACCGTTTCGCTGCGCTTGCGGCCATCCAGCACCAGACGCTTCAGCACTTCGCCGCTGTTTGCATCAATCGCCGTGACCGACCCGTTGACGGTATTGCCAACAAACAGCCGGTTGGTCTGATTATTGATGGCGGCGCCAAAGGGTTTGATGTCGTTGTGAATGATTTGCGTCACCGTGAGATTTTGCGGGTCGAGGCGATAGACCACGCCGCCTTTGTCCAGCTTAAAGCTGCCGGCGCTGGCCAGCCAGAGCGCGTTGCCGCTGTTGCTCCAGGCCATTTCATAGGCGCCCTTCGCGACCGGCTGATTGATTTCCCGGGACTGTGCGGCGACCGTCGCAGAGGATAAAACCAGAGCAAGCAGCAGCGGACGCAGCGCCCACTGACGAGTTGTTTTTACAGCGTTCATGACTTCTCCATAGCAAAACATACCGCCTCATGGCAGTGAAAGAAAAGCCCGACATTGCAACCAGCAAGTAAAACGCAAACAGCCTGAAGCAGGCCGACGAAAGATTTTAATTTTTGAGAATAATAATCACTTTCATAAGAAAAGCGACAGCTTTTTCCACGGCGCAAAAAAGACAGGACGCCCGGAGGCGTCCTGTCAGCATAAAGCGCGCTTAGCTTATTTAGTCAGTTCAGCGGTCATATGCACGCCGTTATTGAAGTAAGCTTCGGTAATTTTATAAGAAGCACCATCTTTGTGCGCCTGAGCAGCGATTTTCGCTTCTGCGCTATCCAGCGTATCGCCGGTTGCGGTCACAGATTGGGCAAAGCTGGCAAACGGCAGAACGGAAAGCGCGATAACAGCAGCAAAAGTTTTGATAGTTTTCATGGTCAATCCCTCGGAGATATTTGGTTAAGGTAAGGCGTGTTGCCTTGTTGAGAGAGATAATAGGCCGAAAGCAGGAGGTGTAAAAGCGGAGAGATTCGTCTTACTCTTTCAAATTAACTGATGTTAAAAAGCACGAATCGCCTGGCAACTGTTCAAAAGGTTAATACGCTAATTCTGCAATAAAAGGCAGCATTTATCGCTGCGATTGTCCGGGCCGTTCTAACAAAGCAACGGCCCGTCAGCTTATGCCCGCGCGCGCACCCGCATAAAAATGGTGGTGGCAGCAAGCAGCATGAGCACGAAGCTGGCCATAAACACGCCGCGCGCGCCGCTGGCATCAAATACCCAGCCGCCCGCCGCCGCGCCCACGGTGATCGCCAGCTGGATGGTCGCTACCAGCAGTCCGCCGCCGCTCTCCGCCTCATCCGGTACGGTACGGGTAATCCAGGTTGACCAGCCCACCGGGATCGCGCCAAACGCCATGCCCCACAGGGCGATGCAAAGGCCATCCAGCCAGGCGTAATGACCAAACAGCACCAGCAGCAGCGCCAGCAGGCTCATCAGCAGCGTCATGCCGCTCAGGGTAAGATGCAGATTACGCATCAGCAGGTAGCCCGCCAGCGAGGTGCCAAAGAAGTTGGCGACGCCAAACGCCAGCAGAATGCCGGAAATGCCGTTAACGTCGGTTTGCGCCACCGTTTCCAGAAACGGACGCATATAAGTGAAAAAGGCAAAGTGGCCGGTAAAGAGCAGGATGATCGCCAGCATTCCCCAGCGCATGCCGGGTCGCAGCAGCACATCGATCATGCTGCCATGACGTTTAGCGCTGTCGGCGGGCATCGCAGGCAGGCTGAAGAATTGCCAGAGCAAAGCCAGCGCGCCGAGCAGGGCCGCCAGCAGAAAAATATTACGCCAGCCAATCACCTCGCCAAGAAAGCTGCCGAGCGGCGTGGCGATAATAGTCGCCAGCGATACGCCGCTGAAAACAATCGACAGCGCCTTGGGCACCTGCGAGGCGGGCACCAGACGCATCGCCGTCGCGGTGGAAAGCGTCCAGAAACCGCCAATCGCCACGCCCAGCAGCATGCGGCCAATCAGAATCATGTTCAGATCGGCGGCAAAGGCCACCAGCAAATTCGACACCACCTGCAACAGTGAAAACCCCAGCAGCACCCAGCGCCGATCGATACGTCGCGTCGCCATGGTAATAAACAGACTGGTGAACAGCGCCACCAGCGCCGTGACCGTGATGGTTTGTCCCGCATGGCCTTCTGTTACCTGCAAGCTGCGTGCAATCGGCGTTAACAGGCTGACCGGTAAAAACTCCGCCGTAATCAAACCAAATACGCCAAACGACATGGCGAATACCGCGCTCCAGGCGGGTTTTTGTTCTGTCCCGACCTCATCAGCCACTTCTGAATGCTGACTCATCTCTTCTCTCCCCTGTAAAAAAATAAAGGCAGAGCATAGAGGCCAGACGCAAGACGATCTATGATGCTTTCTCCGCCTTTATTGATAATTCGTCTGTGATTGTATGAGCCACTATGAAGATCTGACCAGCGAGCTGCTGACGGGGATGCGTCTGTACGGCGTGAGGTATCAGCGTATTGAGGTCGCCGCGCCTTTCGGCATCCGTTTCAATGACGCGCCGGGCCGTGCGCAGTTGCACTTTGTCGGGCGCGGTCCGCTGCTGGTAAAAAGCGCGGCTGGCACCATTCATACCCTGCAAACCGGCGATGCGCTGCTGATCCCCCACGGCAAAGCCCATGCGCTGCTCTCCGCCGTTGATGCGGCCACAGAAGATATCGCCGCCTTCGGCAGCAAGCCGATTTGCGACAGCGTCTGCGCTATTGCCCCCGCTGGCACCTGTGACAGCGAGCGGAACATCGTTTTGTTCAGCGCCTGCATGGCTTTTGAGCTGGGCGGAATGCAGCCGCTGATTAACACCATGCCGGATGTGATGATGGTCAGTACGCTGCTGTCGAAATACCCGGAAATTCAGCCGATCCTGGAGGCGATGGAGCGCGAATCCACCGCCCGTCAGGCCGGTTTCGCCAGCATCCTGTCGCGTCTTGCCGATGTGGTGGCCGCGCTCATCGTGCGCGGCTGGGTGGAGAGCGGTTGCGGCCAGGGCAGCGGACTGGTGCAGGCGCTGCGCGATCCGCGCCTGAGCCTGGCGATCGCCGCCATGCATCGCGATCCAGGTCAGAGCTGGAGCGTTGAAAAGCTGGCACGCGTTTCCGGCTGTTCACGCTCGGTGTTTGCTGAACGCTTTCAGAGCGCCACCGGCATGACGCCGCTGCGCTATCTTACCGAGCTGCGTATGCGACTGGCGGCGCAGCGCATCGGCAGCGGCGGGGAGGCGGTAGAAACGGTGGCTTTCGATCTTGGCTACGGCTCGCTGGCCGCCTTCAGTCGGGCGTTCAAGCGCATTGTCGGTCAGCCGCCCGGCGCGCTGCGTGCCGGGCGGGAACAGCAGCGGCGCGCCTGAGGCTGCGATCAGCGAAATACGCTGATCGCCTCTACCAGCCGGTTCGCCTGGCGCGCCATGCGACCAGAGGCTTCTGCCCCTTCCTGCACGCGCGCGGCGTTTTGATGAGTGATGTCGTCGAGATCTTCCACTGCGGTGCTGACTTCGCTCAGGGCCACAGACTGTTCAGCGGTTGCGGCGCTGATTTGCGCAATCAGCGCGGTGACGTTTTGCACCTGCGAGACGATATCCTGCATGGTGCGCCCGGCAGCATCGACATGATTGCTGCCCGACTGCACGCGCAGCGCGCTGGTTTCCACCAGATTTTTGATTTCGCTGGCGGCTTTAGCGCTGCGCTGCGCCAGGCTGCGCACCTCGCCGGCCACCACGGCGAACCCTTTGCCCTGCTCTCCCGCGCGCGCCGCTTCCACCGCCGCGTTCAGCGCCAGGATATTGGTCTGGAAAGCGATGCCATCGATCACGCTGGTAATGTTGGCGATACGCTTCGAGCTGTCAGCAATCTCCGCCATCATGCCGACCATCTCCTGCATCACTTCGCCCCCTTTCTGCGCCGCCTTGCTGGTGGTGGTAGAGAGCGAATTCACTTCGCCTGCGGTTTCCGTGTTGCTTTTCACCGTGGCGGTCATCTCATTCATGGTGGCCGCGGTCTGCTGCACGTTAGCGGCCGCCTGCTCGGTGCGACGGCTGAGATCGTCATTGCTGCGGGCAATCGCGTCGCTGGCGCTCAGCACGTTAATCGCCTGGCCGCTGACGTCATCCACCAGCCAGCGGAACATCAGCCCCAGTTGGCCGATGGCGCGCAGCGTCATGCCCACTTCATCGACGCGATCCATCTGTTCCACTTTATGGCTGGCGCCGGTAGCGACGCTTAACGCCTGGCGGCAGACGCGCTCGATGGGACGTGAAATCTGCTGTTCCAGCCAGCAGCTGGCCAGCAGCAGCAAAATCGCCATGCCGCCAGCGAAACAGCCCAGCGCGCCCGCCGACAGTCCCAGCGCCCAGACGCTGGCGACCGACAGCGGCAACAGCGCCATGAGGGTGCTGCGGATGCGCCAGCGCAGCGACAGGGTTTTGAACAGCGAGCCGAGCTGACGCCAGCCGCGTCCCACGATCAGCCCTTTGTGGAAACCGTAACCTTTCGCCCGCCCCTCGCGAAAATTGCGGTAGAGCGTCTCGGTCTGCTTGATCTCTTCCGGCGTGGGCTTGGTGCGTACCGACATATAGCCCTGCACTTTGCCCTCGCGCACCACCGGAATAGCATTGGCGCGCACCCAGTAGTGATCGCCATTTTTACGCCGGTTTTTGACCAGCGCCGTCCAGGGCTCCCCCTGCTTCAGCGTCGCCCACATATCGGCAAAGGCCTCTGGCGGCATATCCGGATGGCGCACCATATTGTGCGGCTGCCCGTTCACCTCTTCCGGCGTAAAACCGCTGACCTCAATAAAAGCATCATTGGCATAGGTAATGTGACTGTTGAGATCGGTGGTAGACATCAGCGTGGCATGATCGTCAAACACATACTCACGTTGGCTTACGGGTTGATTATTACGCATGGATGGGTCCTTGAAAGGCACCTGCAAATTGCAGAAAAAATCGATTATCTTTTTTTACCTTTTCGGCACAACAAGGACCTGGCTTTAGTGAGGAAAATTAATTTTTAGACCGAATTAACGGGCTTTGCAGCCCGGCTCACACAATTATTGCCTGACTAAAACAGTAAAGAATGATTAAGCTAATCAAGGAAAGCTTCCCTGCCACAGATAAGCCCGCGCGCGCCCGGAAGCGTTTTTACTGCGCTGCCGGACCGGCATCACGCAGCGCCTGGCGGATAAAACCGCTGTTTTGCGTCAGTAGCACGCGGGCTTCCTCTGTCGTCAACCCGGCCAGCACCATGACGATGGCGGTTTTACAATGACCTTCGCACTCAGCCAGTGCCTGCTTCGCCACTGCCTCGTCACAACCGCAGGCCTGCATCACGATATTGATCTGACGCTGCACCAGCTTCTGATTGGTCGCCTCAACATCAACCATCAGGTTGCCGTAGACTTTGCCGCTGCGGATCATCGCGCCAGTGCTCAGCATATTCAGCACCAGCTTCTGCGCCGTGCCCGCCTTCATACGCGACGAGCCGGTTACCACTTCCGGCCCGACTACCGGCGTCAGCGGAATATCCGCCCGCTGCGCCATCTCGCTGTTGGGATTGCAGGTCAGCGCCGCGCAGGTCGCGCCGAGGGATTTAGCATAATCCAGCGCGCCGAGCACGTACGGGGTGCGACCGCTGGCGGCAATGCCAACCAGCACGTCACGGGCACTGAAGTCGATATCGCGCAGATCCTGCTCGCCCTGCGCGCGGTTATCTTCGGCGTTTTCTACCGCCTGCAGGATCGCCCTGTGGCCGCCCGCGATAAGTCCCACCACCTGGCCGCGCGGCGTGCCGAAAGTGGGCGGACACTCGCTGGCATCCAGGATGCCGAGACGGCCTGAGGTGCCTGCGCCGCAGTAGATCAACCTGCCCCCCCGGCGAAAGGCTGCGCCGATGGCGTCTACGGCCTGCGCGATTTGCGGCAGAATCGCTTCCACCGCCTGCGCTACCTTTTTATCTTCTTCATTAATGACGTGCAGCATCGCTTCCGTGGAAAGCTCGTCAATATTCTGGCTGGCCGCGTTACGGCCTTCGGTAATCATCTCGCTGAGATCGATTTTCATCGCGCACCTGTCTGTATCACTGAATGGTTCCGCTCTCTTTTTATCATATCCAGGGGATCATGCCGTTGCGGCATAGTGATTTCAGACAGAAAAAAACCCGCCAGATGGCGGGTTTCTTATCAGATTATTCTGTGGGTTGCGCCCGCAGGGTCAGCTCATACTTTCTGGCCTGCTGCGTATCAAACTGGTTTTCCCAGCGGGCGATAACCAGCACCGCCAGCGCATTGCCGATCACGTTCAGCGCGGTGCGCGCCATATCCATGATGCGATCCACACCGGCGATAAACGCCAGTCCTTCCAGCGGAATGCCGACGCTACCCAACGTCGCCAGCAGCACCACAAAGGAGACGCCCGGCACGCCAGCGATACCTTTCGAGGTGACCATCAGCGTCAGCACCAGAAGAATCTCGTCGCTGAGCGAGAGATCGATGCCGTACAGCTGGGCGATAAAGATCGCCGCAATACTCTGATAAAGCGTCGAGCCGTCGAGGTTAAACGAGTAGCCGGTGGGCACCACGAAGCTGGTGATCGCCTTCGGCGCGCCGTAAGCCTCCATCTTCTCCATGATGCGCGGCAGCACGGTTTCAGAACTGGAGGTGGAGTACGCGAGGATCAGCTCATCTTTCAGAATGCGCATCAGCGTGGTAATGCGCAGCTTGCAAATGCGCGCCACGCTGCCGAGCACCACGAACGCAAAGAACAGAATCGCCGCGTACACCAACAGAACCAGCTTCGCCAGTGGCCAGAGTGAGGCAAAACCAAAGTTGGCGATGGTCACCGCTATCAGCGCGAACACCCCGACCGGCGCATAGCGCATGATCATGTGCGTGACTTTAAACATGGTTTCCGACACGGAACGGAATACCGTGACCAGCGGATCGCGATGCTCTGCGGGCAGCGCAGAGAGTCCCATGCCGAACAGCACCGAGAAGAAGATAATCGGCAGCATGTCGCCCTTCACCAGCGAGGCGAAAATATTCTGCGGGATCAGCGACAGAATGGTGGTGACCAGGCTGTGCGCGCCGCCTTGCACCTGCTGCGTGGTCGCTTCATATTTAGAGATGTCCACCGTTGCCAGCGTTGACATATCAATGCCGCTGCCGGGCTGAAACACGTTGGCCAGGGTAATCCCGACCACAATGGCAATGGTGGTGATCACTTCAAAGTAGACGATGGTTTTTACCCCAATCCGTCCCAGTTTTTTCGCATCGCCCACGCCAGCTATACCGACAATCAGCGTGGAAATCACAATCGGCACCACAATCATCTTGATCAGATGAATAAAGATGTCGCCTGCCGGGCTAAGAATGTTAGTGATTAACCATTCACGTCCTTCTTGCTGATTATGCAGTATGGCGCCCGCGACAATACCCAGCACCAGAGCAATTAAAATTTGCCAGGCGAGGCTGATTTTAAAACCTTTCATAACGCGTTATTTCCTCAGTCAAAACCCCTGTCTCTGCGGCGCAGATGCAGCGAATAAGAACACAGGGAAGTGAGCAAAAGCCCGGTAAATTAGAGGGATATAATAGGTTGCATCCGGCACGGAAACGCTGTGGTTTTCCGTGCTCCATCCTGTGCAACCAGAGTTGTGACCTGCTGTACAGGGGCGTGATAAGTATCATTTTCACTACGGTAAATGCAACCCCCGGCGGGTTCGCTTAAAACTTCGGCATTCCGGCAGGATAAAATGCTGTTTAGTTATATAAAGCCTAACCTGCTGTTATAAAAAGTAATAATTCATCTCTGTCGCGCATAGCTATGCAGTATCGGGCAAAAAGAGAGCGGGTTCGTTTGCTGTTTTTTTGAGCAGCATGCAGCGACATTTCCTAAACTAAAGGCAGCAGTTACTGCTCTGTTTACCTGCAATAACCCATCATTCATCTGTGCGTTTTAGCGTCTCTTTTAATCTCGTGATCTGTGGCGCAAAAAAGAAACAAAGCGCCGGCTCTCGCTTTTATTAACCTTTGATTGTCATATGATTAACATCTTCAAGGAGACCCGCCATGAGCCAACTACATAAGCATCCCGTTCCGGCCAATATTGCAGAAAAAGCGCTGATTACCGCAGCACAGTATCAGTCGATGTATCAACAGTCCGTCCAGGATCCCGACGCCTTTTGGGGAGAACAGGGCAAAATTCTCGACTGGATTAAGCCCTTCAGCAAAGTGAAAAACAGCTCTTTTGCGCCGGGCAATGTTTCTATTCGCTGGTATGAGGACGGCACGCTAAACCTGGCGGCCAACTGCCTTGATCGCCACCTGCATGAGCGTGGCGATCATCCCGCCATTATCTGGGAAGGGGATGACGCCAGCGAAAGCAAAACCCTGACCTTTCGCGATCTGCATCGCGAAGTGTGCCGTTTCGCTAACGTGCTGAAAGATCTCGGCGTGAATAAAGGCGATGTGGTCGCCATCTATATGCCGATGGTGCCGGAAGCGGCGGTGGCAATGCTCGCCTGCGCGCGGATCGGTGCGGTGCACTCAGTGATTTTTGGCGGTTTTTCGCCGGAAGCGGTCGCCGGGCGCGTGGTGGATTCCAACGCCAGGCTGGTGGTGACCGCCGACGAAGGCGTTCGCGCCGGTCGCGCTATTCCGCTGAAAAGAAACGTCGACGATGCGCTGAAGAATCCTGCGGTGACCAGCGTGCAGCAGGTGGTAGTGCTGAAACGCACCGGCAACACAACGGAGTGGCATGAAGGACGCGATCTCTGGTGGCATGAGCTGATGCACAGCGCCAGCGCGCATCACCAGCCGGAAGAGATGAACGCAGAGGATCCGCTGTTTATCCTTTATACCTCCGGCTCTACCGGCAAGCCGAAAGGCGTGCTGCACACCACCGGCGGCTATCTGGTCTACGTGGCCGCCACCTTTAAATATGTGTTCGATTACCATCCTGACGATATCTACTGGTGTACCGCCGACGTAGGCTGGGTGACCGGTCACAGCTATCTGCTTTATGGTCCCCTGGCGTGCGGCGCCACCACGCTGATGTTTGAAGGGGTGCCCAACTGGCCGCAGCCGAGCCGCATGGCGGAGATTGTGGACAAGCATAAGGTGACGCTGCTGTATACCGCGCCCACGGCGATCCGCGCCCTGATGGCGGAGGGCGACAAGGCGATTAACGGCACCAGCCGCGCCAGCCTGCGCATCATGGGATCGGTGGGCGAGCCGATCAACCCGGAAGCCTGGGAGTGGTATTACAACAAGATTGGCGACGGTCGCTGCCCGATCGTCGATACCTGGTGGCAAACGGAGACCGGCGGCTTCATGATAACGCCGTTGCCGGGCGCAACTGAGCTGAAGGCGGGATCGGCCACCAAACCTTTCTTCGGCGTCCAGCCAGCGCTGGTGGATAACGAAGGCCAGCCGCAGGAAGGCGTCGCGGAAGGCAATCTGGTGATTATCGACTCCTGGCCCGGTCAGGCGCGTACCCTGTATGGCGATCATGAACGCTTCGAGCAGACCTATTTTTCCACCTTTAAAAACATGTACTTCAGCGGCGACGGCGCGCGCCGGGATGAAGATGGCTACTACTGGATCACCGGTCGCGTTGACGATGTGCTGAACGTCTCCGGCCACCGCCTCGGCACCGCCGAGATTGAATCAGCGCTGGTTTCCCATCCGAAAATCGCCGAAGCGGCGGTGGTGGGCATTCCACATAACATCAAAGGCCAGGCGATTTATGCTTACATCACGCTGAATCACGGCGAAGAGCCGTCGGCTGAGCTTTATACCGAGGTGCGTAACTGGGTGCGTAAAGAGATCGGCCCGCTTGCCACGCCGGACGTATTGCACTGGACCGACTCGTTGCCCAAAACCCGCTCCGGCAAGATCATGCGTCGTATCTTGCGCAAAATTGCCGCTGGCGATACGGGAAATCTGGGAGATACCTCAACGCTGGCCGATCCGGGCGTCGTGGAAAAACTGCTGGAGGAGAAACAGGCCATCAACATGCCGTAACCGGTTCTCTGCGGGAAGCGTCAGGGCTTGAGCCGTGCCCTGCTTCCCGCACCGGCCATCCAACGCATTATGCATTTCGCAGTCGCATTACAGCTTTAACCATAACAATAGCCTACAGATGAGGCGTTATTCGCGCGCTCCGTTTGCCTCTGTGCCGCGCGCTGCTTGCGGCGAGGCACGAAGCGTGAAGAACCGCCTCAACGACCTCTGGAGAAACTGTGATGAACGAAGCTCCATCCGAACATGACGCCCTCTATGCCCGTATCGAAAATAACCCGCGCTTCAAAGAGCTGGTGCATAAGCGCCAGGCGTTCGCCACTCTGCTGTCGCTGATTATGCTGGTGCTCTATGTTGGCTTTATTCTGCTGATCGCCTTTGCGCCCGGCTGGCTCGGCACGCCGCTACACCCCGGAACCAACGTGACGCGCGGCATCCCGATCGGCATTGGCCTGATTGTTGTTTCCTTCTTGCTGACCGGCGTCTATGTATGGCGGGCTAACGGCGAGTTCGATCGTCTGACGAAAGAGATCCTGAGCGGGGTGAAATTATGAAGCGGCGCAATCTGCTGTTGATACCGATCGCGGCGCTGCCTGGCGCGGCGCTGGCTGCCGACGCCATTACCGGCGCGGTACAGAAACAGGCCACCAACTATCAGGCGATCATTATGTTTGTGGTATTTGTCGCCGCCACCTTAGGCATTACGTACTGGGCGTCCAAACGCACCCGCTCGCGCAGTGATTACTATACCGCTGGCGGTAACATTACCGGCTTTCAGAACGGGCTGGCGATGGCGGGCGATTTTATGTCCGCCGCCTCTTTCCTCGGCATCTCCGCGCTGGTTTACACCTCCGGCTACGATGGCCTGATCTATTCGCTGGGCTTTTTGGTGGGCTGGCCGATGATTCTGTTTCTCATCGCCGAGCGCCTGCGTAATCTGGGTCGTTATACCTTCGCCGATGTCGCTTCCTATCGCCTGGCGCAGAAACCGATTCGCACCCTCTCCGCCTGCGGCTCGCTGGTGGTAGTGGCGCTCTATCTGATTGCGCAGATGGTCGGCGCCGGTAAGCTGATTCAGCTGCTGTTCGGGCTGGATTACCATATCGCCGTGGTGCTGGTGGGCATTCTGATGGTGCTTTACGTGCTGTTTGGCGGCATGCTTGCCACCACCTGGGTGCAGATCATCAAGGCGGTGCTGCTGCTGTTCGGCGCCACCTTTATGGCGATCATGGTGATGAAGGCGGCTGGCTTCAGCTTTAATACGCTGTTTACCGAGGCGATGGCGGTACATCCGAAAGGGATTGCGATTATGCGACCTGGCGGACTGGTGCACGACCCTATTTCGGCGCTGTCGCTCGGCCTGGGGTTGATGTTCGGCACCGCTGGTTTGCCGCATATTCTGATGCGTTTCTTCACCGTCTCCGACGCCCGCGAAGCGCGTAAAAGCGTGTTCTGGGCTACCGGCTTTATGGGCTACTTCTACTTCCTGACCTTTATTATCGGTTTCGGCGCCATCCTGCTGGTAGGCGCTAATCCGATGTTTAAAGATGCCAGCGGCGCGCTGATTGGCGGCACCAATATGGCGGCGGTGCATCTGGCGAACGCGGTGGGCGGCAGTACTTTCCTGGGCTTTATCTCCGCCGTCGCTTTCGCCACCATCCTCGCAGTGGTCGCCGGATTGACGCTGGCGGGCGCATCGGCAGTGTCGCACGATCTCTACGCCAGCGTGGTGCGCAAGGGTCAGGCCACGGAGCGGGAAGAGCTGCGGGTATCGAAGATTACCGTGCTGGTGCTCGGCGTGGTGGCGATCGCTCTGGGAATTATGTTTGAGAAGCAGAACATCGCTTTTATGGTGGGCCTCGCCTTCTCCATCGCCGCGAGCTGTAATTTCCCCATCATTCTGCTGTCGATGTACTGGTCAAAACTGACCACGCGCGGCGCGATGATTGGCGGCTGGCTCGGTCTGCTGACGGCGGTGCTGTTGATGATTCTGGGGCCGACCGTCTGGGTTCAGGTATTAGGACACGCCTCGGCCATCTTCCCTTACGAATATCCGGCGCTGTTCTCGATGCTGGTGGCCTTTATCGGCACATGGCTCTTCTCCGTGACCGATCACTCGCCGCAGGGGGCGGTGGAGCGCCAGCGCTTCCGCGCGCAGTTTGTGCGTTCACAGACCGGTATCGGCATCGATCAGGGC
The DNA here is from genome assembly GCF_044342975.1 of Pantoea osteomyelitidis. Classification (NCBI taxonomy): domain Bacteria; kingdom Pseudomonadati; phylum Pseudomonadota; class Gammaproteobacteria; order Enterobacterales; family Erwiniaceae; genus Pantoea; species Pantoea osteomyelitidis. The sequence continues at coordinate 72,766 of NZ_JBGFSN010000003.1, read as the reverse complement.
AAAGCGCATTAAGCAACAAGGGCGACCATGGTCGCCCTTTTTTATGCAGAAGTATCAGAAACGCAGCGAGGCGCCAACGTACGGGCCATCCATCAGCACGTTATCTTTACGGCTGCCTTTGTTGTTCAGCTCCATATACTGATAACCCACACGCAGGTTCAGCAGAGAGATTGGCGTAAAGCTCAGGCCGCCCGACGCTTCTTTATAACTGTCGAGATGGTCGGAGAACGCTTCCGGCGCGTAGTAATATTCGCCGTACAGGCCCCACATGTTATTGAAGCTGTACTGCGCGCCAGCACCCACCGCGACGGCAAAACCATCTTTACCATCTTCCGGGTGGGTAAAGAGCGCTTTCGCCGTCGGCGCCACGCGTAACGGGCCGACATCAATGTTATAACCCAGGCCCAGGCCGTAGGCGCTGCCGTCATCATCGCTGCGCAGCCAGTTGCCTTTTAAAAACAGCCCTGGAGATGTGGTGCCAAGACCAACGTTGAGGTTGGTGTTGTGCTCACCCACGTCAACACTGCCCTCAATCGCCTGCGCCGCGCCGCTGAGCAGCACCAGACCTAACGCACTTCCTGTAACAAGTTGCTTAAACATCATTCCACTCCGTAAAGGACAATCAATTCGGCGGAAAGGGTAAACAGCAAGGCGCAGTGAGACAACCTATTTTGGAAAGCTTTACGTAAGAAGAGATGTTCCAGCAAGCAGGCGACAGTAGCAGATAACAGTGTCGCCCGTTGGTTAACGTTCCGGAACCAGCATCAGCCAGCCCACATCAAATGACCGATCACCGGCGCCAGCACCACAGTGATCACGCCGGAGAGCATCATTACCAGGCTGGAGACCACCCCTTCCTGTTGCCCCAACTGATATGCGCGCGCCGTGCCGGCGCCGTGCGAAGCGGCGCCAAATCCCGCGCCTTTAGCGACACCCTGTTTGATGGCGATGCGCAGAAACAGCACGTCGCCAACCGCCATGCCGAACACGCCGGTGATCACCACAAACAGCGCCACCAGATCGGGCTGACCGCCCACCTGCTTCGCCGCCGCCAGCGCAAAAGGCGTGGTAATCGAGCGCACCGCCAGGCTACGCTGGATCGCTTCCGGCAGCGTTAACAGTCGCGCCAGCCAGACCGAGCTGCAAACCGCGACGACAGTGGCGGTGAGCACGCCCGCGCTCAATGACATCCAGTGGCGTTTGATAATTTCCAGGTTCTCATACACCGGCACGGCAAAGGCCAGCGTCGCCGGGCCAAGCAGCCAGAGCAGCCAGTGGCTCTCTGCGATGTAATTCTGCCAGGAGACATGGGAGACCAGCAGCAGCGCCACCAGCAGCAGCGGCGTCATCACCAGCGGCATCAGCAGCAGCGTACGCCAGCGGCGATAGAGCCGCTTGTTGAGAAAGTAGATCAGCAGCGTGATCGCCAGACACAGCACGCTAATGACGAAATCATTCATTGCGGGCCTGCTTACGCGCCGCGCGCGCCACCTCGAAACGGTAAACCCGATCTACCACCAGCGCGGTAGAGGCCAGCACCAGCAGTGTACTGACGGCGATAACCAGGCAGATACGCCAGCCCTCCATGCGCAGCAGATCGCCATAGTTCACCACCGCAACCACCGCCGGAATAAAGAACAGCAGCATCTCAGCCAGCAGCCAGTTGGCGCCGCTGCGCACCCACTTCAGCGGCATGATGCGCGTCATGATTAACGTCAGCAGCAACAGCATGCCGACGATATTGGCTGGCAGCGGCAGATGCAGCCAGTTCACCAGCTGTTCCGACGCCACAAACAGCCCGATATAAAGCAGCAGCTGAAGCGGCAGCCATATACGTTGCAACTTGCCCGTTCTTTGCGGACTGAGCGCTAACGCCATTTTCCTTACTCTCCCGTCAAAATCTCAGAAACAGAGTATAAAACGCAGACAGAGGGTGAAAAAAATGAATTAATATTATTCAATTCATGCCATACAGGAATAGTTTATGGACGTTCGCGCTCTGCGTTACTTTACCGAGGTGGTGCGCCAGCAAAGCTTTACCCGTGCCGCACAAAAGCTCTACGTCACTCAGCCCACCATCAGCAAAATGCTGCGTCAGCTGGAAGAGGAGTTAGGCTGCACCCTGCTGTTACGCGACGGACGCAAGCTGCATCTTACCGACAGCGGACAGGCGGTTTACCAGCGCGGCCTCGCTATCCTGCAAGAGTTTCATCAGCTTGAGGCGGAGATTGGCGACATTAACCAGCTGAAAACCGGCGAGCTGCGGCTGGGCATTCCGCCAATGGTGGGTATGCAGATCGCCGGTTCCATCTCCGCCTTTCGCCGCCGTTATCCCGGCATCGAACTGAAGATCTCCGAATTTGGCGGGCTCACGGTGCAGCAGGCGGTGCTGGCGGGCAGCCTTGACATTGCGTTGACCGCGCTGCCGGTGGATCCCGATCTGCCGCTGAATACCCTGCCGCTGATGCGCCATCCGCTCTGCGTGCTGCTGCCGCGCAGCGCGCCCTGGCTGAACCGCACCAGCGTGGCGCTGGCGGAGCTGGCAACGCATCCGCTGCTGATTTTCAACGAAGAGTTTTCGCTTAATCGCCAGTTGATGAAGGCGTTTCAGCGTCTGGGCCTGACCCCCGCTATCGCGGTGCGCAGCGGCCAGTGGGATTTTCTGGCGGCAATGGTGCAGGCGGAGATGGGACTGGCAATCCTGCCGGAACCGATCTGTCAGCGGCTGGACAGGAACTCACTGCTGTGGCTGCCGCTGGAGTCGGAACTGATGTGGAGCCTGGGGCTGATCTGGCGGGAAGGGAGCTATCTGTCGCGCAGCGCCCAGGCCTGGATCGCCTGTTGCCGCGAACACTGGCCCGGCGAGGCGCCGCGCCTGTCGGTTTAAGGCCGCAACGTAACAAACGCTGCGGCCTGCCTGCTTACTCTTCTTTTTCGATCAGCAGCGCTTCGAGCAGATCGAGATCGCGCAGCAGCTTCTGCATCGTCTCGTTGGAGATCTGCTGGGTCGCACGCAGATGGTAGACCTCCGCGCGTTCGGCCCGCAGCGCCGTCAGGCGGAAGCGGCGCTCGAGGTTTTCCACAAACAGCGCCTGATCCATATTCTCTTTGCCATCCACGCGCCGACGCAGATTACCGATAACGCGCAGGCTGACCTCTTTCAACATCTCCGGATCGATATTCTCTTCGCTGTCCTTTTCCAGCCGCGCCTCCATTTTATGCAGGCTTTCGATAGCGACGCCCGCCATCGCCGCGCGCGCGTTCTGAATTTCGCGGCGATGACCGGTTTTATCGATGCCGTCGATGCCGCGCAGCAGAATCGGCAGCACAATGACGCCGACGAACAGCGAAAACAGGATCACGCCGGTGGCGATAAATATCAGCTCATAACGCGCCGGAAAGGGATTGCCATTCGCCAGCAGCAGCGGAATCGACAGCACGCCCGCCAGGGTAATCGCGCCGCGCACCCCGGCAAAAGAGGCGATCAGCAGCTCACGCAGCGAATAGCTGGCGAACTCCAGCGGACGCTTTTTCAGCAGGCGCAGGCTGATGCGCTTCATCATCCAGAGCCAGCCGAAGCGCACAATCATCAGCGCGCCGTACACCAGCACGATATCGGTAAACAGCATCCAGAGCTCGACGTTGGGATCCGCATTCGCCTCGGCAATCGAAGTTTCCAGAATCGCGGGCAGTTGCAGACCCAGCATCAGGAACACCATGCCGTTAAACACAAACTCCAGCATCTGCCAGACGCTGTTTGCACGCAGTCGCATCGCCAGCGGCGCCTGGCGGATAATCCCTGAACGGGTAATGGTCATGCCCGCCGCCACGGCAGCGAGGATGCCGGAGACGCCAAGATGTTCCGCAATCAGGTAAGAGGCAAACGGCAGCAGCAGCAGCAGCACGGTTTGCGTCGCCGGATCGTCCCCGCTCCAGCGGCTGAGCAGACGCAGCGAGCGTCCATAGAGCCAGCAGACCGCGACGCCCGCCACCAGTCCGCCCAGCGCCACTTTCAGGAACTCTACGCTGGCGCCACCCCAGGAGAAGATCATGGTGCCCATCGTCACGGCGACGGCAAACTTCAGCGATACCAGACCAGACGCATCGTTCATCAGGGCTTCGCCCTGCACGATTGACATGATTTTTTTCGGGATGCGACCCTCGCCTACAATACCGGAGAGCGCCACGGCATCGGTAGGCGACAGCACCGCCGCCAGCGCAAAGGCGGGCAGCAGCGGAATTCCCGGCACGATCCAGTGGATCAGGTAGCCAATACCGACCACGGTGATCAGCACCAGCATCAACGCCAGTCCGATAATTTCACGCCCGTGGTGGAGAAATTCGCTAATAGGGGTTTTCCAACCGTCAGAAAACAGCAGCGGCGGAATAAACAGCACCAGAAAAAGTTCAGGATCGAAATCGACATGCAGGCCAAAGGTGGGAAAGGCCAACATCGCACCTGCGGCAATCTGCACCAGCGGCAGCGGAATCTGAAAGGGAAGAATACGGGCAGCGACACCTGAGAGCGACACCACCAGGGTCATGATGAGGATGGTAAAAAAGATTTCCATGCTTTCCTTAGGCGTTTAGGCTGCGTCACCTAATGTTTTGTGAGCGCGGCGGCGGCTTATCGCGCCAGCGCCCTGCCTGATGACGGGACACAGCCTGGTTATCATTAATACAAAATTGTTGCCCGGAAAGTGTAAAGCAAAACGGCGAAGAAGTGCGACCAGATGTGCGGTCAGACGGGGAAAAAGACAAATCCGGGTGAGCAACCGCTCACCCGGCGAAGCATCAAATGGCCCAGCCGCCAGCGTAAAAAGCCACCAGCGCGATAGCGATAACCAGCGTGCCGATGTTCAGCTTGCGCCACTCGCCAGCAAACACGCGGCCAATCACCAGCGCGCCGAAGCCCAGCATAATGCCGGTCACGATGTTGCAGGTCAGGACAATAAACACCGCCGTCAGCAGACCCGCCATCGCATCGACAAAGTCGCTGAAGTCGATTTTCGCCACGTTGCTCAGCATCAGCAGACCCACGTACATCAAAGCCGGTGCGGTGGCGTAAGCCGGCACCAGGTACGCCAGCGGTGACATAAACAGAATCAGCAGGAACAGCAGACCCACCACAATCGCCGTCAGGCCGGTTTTTCCGCCCGCCGCCGTGCCCGCCGCCGACTCGATATAAACCGCCGCAGGTGACGCGCCGACCAGACCGGCAAACAAACTGCTGATGGAGTCGGTGGTTAACGCGCGGCCGCCGTTGATGATCTGCCCCTCTTTATCCAGCAGGTTCGCCTGGCCCGCCACCGCGCGAATGGTACCGGTGGCGTCGAACACCGCCGTCATCACCAGCGCCAGCACGCTCGGCAGTACCGCAGGCTTCAGCGCGCCCATAATATCCAGGCTGAACAGCAGCGAATGGCCGCTGGCATCTTTCAGGCTCGGCATGGCGAACAGGCCCTGGTAGTTAACGGCGGGATCAAAAATCAGCCCCAGCACGGAAATGCCGAGAATGGTAAACAGGATGCCGCCGGGCACGCGCCGTTTTTCCAGGCCAAAAATCATGCCCAGGCCACCCAGCGCCATCAGCACCGGAAACGAGGCGAAGTGTCCCAGCGCCACCGGCAGACCCGGCGCCGGATTTTTTACCACCAGGCCAATGCCGTCTGCGGCAATCAGCAGCAGAAACAGCCCGATACCGACGCCGGTGCCGTGCGCTACGCCCATCGGCAGGTTACGCAGAATCCAGGCGCGGATGCCGGTCGCGGAAATCAGGGTAAACAGCAGCCCCATAAGGAAAACCGCGCCAAGCGCGACCGGCACGCTGATCTGTTGTCCCAGCACCAGGCTAAAGGCAGTAAAGGCGGTCAGCGAGATGGCGCAGCCAATCGCCATCGGCAGGTTGGCCCACAGGCCCATGATAATAGAGCCGAAGCTGGCGACCAGACAGGTCGCGACAAATACCGCCGTAGGCGAGAAGCCCGCTTTGCCCAGCATGCCGGGCACGACGATCACGGAATAGACCATCGCCAGGAAGGTGGTCAATCCCGCAAGGATTTCCTGTCGCACGCTGCTGCCGCGTGCGGAGATGTTGAACCAGGCGTCCAGTTTTCCACTGGCCGGGCGAGATTCGTTAGACATAGTAGAGCCTCTGAAATGATTTTTTTAAGGGTGGTGCGCCATGCGGCCTCGGTCTGTTTTCGTTCCCTGGTTCCGTTACGATCGCGTTGAAAATTCAGCGCATTGTCATAAGGCAAACGTTTACCTGGCCGCAAAGAAAAGGCCGTTCGCCAACGGCCCGATAAAAAGGCAAACGATTATCCGGCCTTTAGCGGCAGATTTTCAACTGCTGTTTCGCGTTTGATCAGGATAAATCGCACCACTCGCCGTCGAGAAAGCGCACTTTCACTGCGGCCCGGCAAACTCTACGGAAGCCGCAGCGCGAAACGTAATAACAAATTCTTATGAAAGCGGCGCGTTGCGCAACAGGGTGAATCATCCGTTGCGCAACGGGAGGAAAAGATTCAGCTGGCGAGGTTTATCGGGCCGCCCTGCTCAATCGCACGTTGCCATGCGGCGCGCGTCTGAACTTTTTGCAGCCACTGCTGCGTGGCGGGCATCGCATCCAGCCCGCCGCGCGAGGTCAACGCCAGCAGCGGAAAACTCATCTGAATGTCCGCAATGCTGAAGCGCTGGCCTGCAAACCACGGTTGGGAAGCGAGGTGTGTTTCAATCATCTGCCTGTGCGGCGCCAGCTGCTTGTCGATATAAGCGCGCTGCACGCCTTTGCCGAGCGCGGCACCCACCGGCCTTATCAGCCAGGGAACCGGCGACTTGCCAAGGCGGCTGAATATCAGCTTCATCACCAGCAGCGGCATCAGCGAGCCTTCCGCATAGTGCAGCCAGTAACGAGACTGCAACTGCGCTGCTTCATCGGAAAGTTTCAGCCGATTTTCGTCGTCGTACTTCGCTTCCAGATACTCCAGGATCGCGCCAGATTCGGCAATAACCCGATTTTCATCGGTGATCACGGGCGATTTGCCGAGCGGATGCACTTTTTTCAGCGCTTCCGGCGCCATCATGCTTTTTTCTCGCTGGTAGCGCTTGATTTGATAAGGGACGTCCAACTCCTCCAGCAGCCATAGCACGCGGTGTGAGCGAGAATTCTCAAGATGGTGGACGGTGATCATAGCGGCTCCCGGTTGCGGTTCTTACACCAGTATAGTTGGCGTCGCTAAAATACCTGCGCGCATCAACCCTCGTCGCCCGGCTGCTGCTCATGCCCCGGATCCAGCAGCACCGCGCCCGATCCCTGTTGCGCCAGTCGATCGCCGGGATTACGCAGCGGGCAGTCGCGCATCGACAAACAGCCGCAACCGATGCAGCCATCCAGGTCGTTACGCAAGCGCGTCAGGGTTTCGATACGCTTATCCAGCTCCTCGCGCCAGTGCTGCGTCAGAGCGTCCCACTCCTGCGTCGACATACGCTTATCCGCCGGGACGTGCATCAGGCTGTCGCTCACCGTCGCCAGCGGAATGCCGATGCGCTGCGCAATCTTAATAATGGCGACGCGTCTGAGCACGTCACGGCTGTAGCGCCGCTGGTTGCCTGCGTTGCGCGAGCTGAAGATCAACCCTTTTGACTCGTAAAAGTGCAGCGCCGATACCGCTACGCCGCTGCGCTTCGCCACTTCGCCCGGCGTTAACACCGGCTTAGGGTAATTGCGATCTTTTTTCATTTGGCCCTTTACCTCAAGTTAACTTGAGGAATTATACTCCTTCCCCATCAAAACCACGAATCCCACACGACATAAGAAAGTGCACAAGAAAGGATGAGGCTATGATGCAACAGGAAATAATTCATTCTTTGACCGACTGGATTGACCAGAACCTGGATAAAAGCTTATCGATCGATGAAGTAGCGGCGAAATCGGGTTACTCAAAATGGCACCTGCAACGAATGTTCCGTACCGTCACCAAACAGACGTTGGGCGGCTATATTCGTGAGCGTCGCTTAACGTTGGCTGCCGAAGCGCTGCGCCAGACGCATCGGCCGGTGTTCGATATCGCCATGCAGTATGGCTACGATTCACAGCAAACCTTCTCCCGCGTTTTCCGCCGTCAATATTCGCAAACGCCGACCGCATATCGCCATACGATGCGACGTCAGGCGATACAGCGTCCGCGCCTGGTCAGCTTTGGCTGCGGCGAAAACGTCGCCAGCTTTACTCAGCGCACCATCGGCGAGTGCTGCCCGGTTCGTTAACAGCCTGCGCGCCCCGTGCGGGCGCTCTCTCCCCTCGCTTCCCGCTGTTCACCCTCTGCTGCTATCCGTCGTTTCGATAAAATTTTCTCTACCATACCAGTTACAGATTTTGTTCAACTTTTCAAAACGAATGATATAATGTGACCTGCATCACACTATTAAGCTATGTGTGGACGACATAAAGGCGCCCCCTGACCTGCCTTTACGCCGTCATTATTGTCCGGAGCGTCAGGGATGATCACCGCTTGAGGTTCGTTGCAGATGGCTACATTAACCACCAGTTTTCTCATTATGCGTTGGGAATTGCTCAGCGCCCTGATGATGTTTTTCGCCAGTACCCTGAAAATTAAATGTCGTCAGACCAGCCATAACGTGATGGCGTTTATGTTTGGGGGCATTGGTCTGGGCATGTCCTGTTGGTTTGTGACCGGGCTGCTGGGTATGACGTTGAGCATGGATAACCTGCATAATTTTATGGAGATATCCAAAAGCGCCTTTGTGCAGGTGATGAGCCAGACGCCGGCCGAATGGCCAATGCCCTGATAACCGGCAATAAAAAACCCCGCTAAGCGGGGTTTTTTACATTGCTGTGTCGATCAAATTTTCTTCAACATGGCAGGAATGTTCACATCCTGCACGGTCACACCCGGTCTCTGCGTTCCGCGGCGGTCCTGAATCCACATATCTCCCATCATCTGATTAAGTCCACGATCCAGTCCGGTTACCAAACCTGCCCCTGGGGTAAAGGTCAGTTCGCCGAAAAAGATATGCTCCTCATGGATGTACCAGTCAACGCGCACATAGTCGAAATCGCTGGCCAGCTTTTTACTCAGCTCAAGGGCATGTTGCAAAGAGGCCATCTGCGGCGTGATATCCAGGCCGGTGTCGCGAATCTTGTGAAAGGCTTCACACAGATTGTTAACGTAGAAGTTCATCGACAGCGCCGGGTTAGCCCGGTTGTAGATCACCTGTAGCACATATTCAAAATTGCCGTCACGCTTGTTGAACATGTGAAATTTGTAATCTATCGGCGCGCTTTTACCATCGCCAATATATTGTTCCACCAGAATGCGCGGCTTGATGTAGCGATAGTGGATCTCACGCGCCTCTTTGGCGAAGTCGGTCTTGAGCCATGTGTAGCAGTTGTTGATGATCTGCTGCTTTTTCAGCGCGTCCGGCTCTTCCAACAGAATCTCTACCATATTTGAACCGTGGTTCGGCTTAATCACCGTGTTCTTCCAGCTACGCAATGCGTTCAGCGTGGTGGGATCGGTGGTTTCATATACCAGCGGGATCAGATATTCATCGCCGACTTTTTCAGCTATGTATTCGCGTACCGAGTACTTGTCCGACAGACGGCCATAGTTCTGATAATCGCCAAAGACGAATTTACGATACAGTACTTTCTCATTGAACACTTTCGGCTGACGCAGATTAGGCAGCTTACGGAATTTGTGAAAGTAGTAGATGCGGTCCTGGTATGACCAGGGCATCTTCTTGATAAAATACTGTACGCTTCTTCTGAGTTCTTCTTTCAACTTGAGCATATGGACCTCATTTGTAGGTTTTGTAGTTGAGTGAGGAAACTTGAATTTTTTGAATGACGCCATTTTTGAAGAAGTAATTCATTACGGTAAGGGACAAGAACTCTGAAAGGAAAACGCTCCACGCGGCGCCCATGATGCCGTAGCCCTGGATCAACCACCAGGAAAGCGGCACGCTGATAAGCATCAGACAGACAATTTTCCTCAGCAAATAGTTAAATCCACCCTCTTTAACCATGTAGCGATAGGCTACGGTCCCCATTGCCGAAAAGCAGGTCGCTATCGACAGCAACGTAATGAGACTTCCGGACTGTGTGTACTCCTGACCGTACAAAGCGATCACAATCTTCTCTCCATAAAAAGCGATGAAGAGAAGCATCAATAATGAAACCCCCATGACATAACCATTCAGCCGCGCTGCCAGTTTCACGGCGGTGTCGCCACGCTCCCTGAAAATTTCAGTGAAGCATGAAGTAATGATCGCTACGGGGATAAAAATCCACGAGGCGGCAATGGTATTGGCTGCGGCAAACAGGCCAAGATCGCGTGCCGAACCGGCGCCCGCTAAAAACATTTGGGCGGTTTTCACCTGAACAGAGATGAAAATGCTGGAGATAGCCAGCGGCAGGCCGGCATACATCAGATAGCGAAAATAGGTGCTGCGCTTCTCCTGCGGCGGCGCCATATCCTGATTATCGCGATAGAAGTTGTAGCGCTTGATGACATAGGGCACCAGAGTGACCGCCACAATCGAGAGCGTCAGCCACAGGGGATTAAGGCGGAACCAGGCGATGACAAAGCTGATAGCGAAGCTGAGCACCATGCCGACGGAGTTCGCCACGGTATTTAGCCGCGAAGCCAGACGCGCATTGTTGTAGACGCTGAAGGTATCCTGGGTGACGAAAACCGATGCGACAAAAGAGGCCAGCGCAAAAGCCAGGAAGCTTTCCTGCATGTTGTACCAAACCCAAATCAACACCGGCACAGAGGTCAGCAATAGCAGCACCATGCGCAGCGTGCGCGCCACCGTCATCAACCGCAGCCCTTTCGGCGCGCTTTTGCTGATGCGTTTAAACAGAATGGTTTCGGTACCGAAAATCGCAACGGTTTGCACCATTGAGAACAACGAGGTGGAAAACGCCATCTGACCGAAAACGGTTGGACCGAAAGATTTTGCCACGTAGGAGGTCACGAATATGACGCCGAAAACGGAGACGATTTTCTCTGACATCATCCAGGCGGCATTGGACATTACGCTAAGTTTCATTGACTCATCCTTTGTATTACTTACTACTACAGCGTTCGTTGCAATATCCCTGTATTGAATAAACAAGCGCGCAATGGGCCTGACGATAATTAAAGACTTCAAACTAAGCTGGTTCGAAAAATGAGAATAAAAGTTGGGGTCTGAGACTATTTTCAGGAAAACTCTGATTATATTTGGCTAAATTTTGTCGTTTTGTAAACGATTTCAGCCCGTTAAATGAAGCTCTTTCCCCTGGCATATCCTGTGAATTTTGCAAGCAAGTTATGCTGAAATTACAATGTAAGTAGAATTTTTTCCATTTGGGATGTGAAGAATTTATATCAAAAAACCCAATCCAGGAAGGCGCGCAAACCCGATCGGAATAAAATAAGATTTATCCCATGATGATATTTATTCTAAATATCTTAATTTAACCTTCGCAATTCAAATCGCGCACTTTAATACTGCATTAATACTCTTTTTGCAGTACCAGAGATTAATACAGTTATTCTCATCCGTTAATTGATAAGAAAGGTAAGAGCATTTATGAGAAAGTCACGATATAGCGAAGAGCAAATCACCAATGCCATTAAAGCTTCTGAATCAGGAGTTAAGGTGCGGGAAATTTGCGAAGAGTTAGGCATCTCTGAAGCCACCTTCTATAGCTGGAAAAAGAAGTTTTCAGGTCTTTCTTCAGAAGAAGGCAGAAAAATCAGAGAGTTGGAAGAGAAACTTCAAACCCTCACCCGCGAGCTGCAGACGCTCAGTTCAGATAAGGAGATGCTGCAAAGCGTACTTAAAAACTTCTTTACCACGAATGAGAAACGCCAGGCGGTCAATTTCTTGCAGAACACTTTCGACATCGGCACCCGTCGCAGCTGCCGCCTGCTTGATATTAGCCGTAGCGTTTACCATTACCCTTCAAACTGTGATAGTCGATAAAATCACAATACCGTCTTTTCTTTGAATGATGTGTAGGTTTTGTACTTAACAGATGAAAGGAAGATCGTTAAACATAACTTTCATGGTCTGACTTTTCGCACCATTTTTTTCTGATGTTTTCTGTCGAGGAAACACATCTTTTGTGCGGTAAACGTGATTCACAACAGCAAAAGTCTCGCTATTCAAGCCAGTTAACAAATGCCCAATCTCAATTCGGGGAGATTGGGCATTTGTGCCTTTCCTTTATTAATTCCCCGTCATGGCGCTGACCCGCAGGCGCGCTGTTCAGCAAAGGTAAACAACTCCCGGTTTATCTGGTCACAATAACGTCATATATGAATGGACCTAAAATGCTTGTCCTGGTTGTTAACAAAAAGCGAAGTAGTAAACTGTTGAAAAACTTTCCCCAGGAATTATCCGGAAATAAAAGTTAATAATTCCTTATCACTTACCTCATCTGCTTCAGCCATGCTGTTGATACCCCCCGGTGAAAGATTCACATCATTAATCTTTTTATTTGCGAAACTTCTCAGGTTTATCGCAACATCGGCGTTACAAATGAAGCAAAATTTGGTTCATCCTTACACAAAGCCAGTACCAGAGACGTTCAGCAGAAGGTTGCGCAACAATATCAGAGAAAAATTTTGACTGATTTGTCGCCTGTTTAGTCCATTACTTTGAAGGAGTAGGCAGTCAGGCAAAGCGAATGCTTTATATTTCACCCCAGGTTACGCGCAGAAAACAGCATTAGCCAGGAAGAGCAGAGGAGAATAACTGTGGGTTTATAGCAAAGAGGATAAATTTTGCGCTAAAAAACCAGCCTGTTGTTATAAAGGACAACCACAACATCCCTCTGTCAGCCAAATATGCAGGTTTATCCACCTGGTCATAATCTTAAAATGCAACAAAACAGAGAGATAGAAAAGTTTAAACAAGCATGCAACCACACCTCAGACTTTCATTTTTTTAACCAACGGCTGAGGTTTAATACGCATCGCGTAAATAACGCCAATTATCAGACAGGCAATGCCGCTAAGAGTTAATAGCGGCGGCCAGCTTTGCCGCCAAAAAAAGGTCCATAAAAGACCAAAAAGCGTTTCGAAGACGATAAGCGGCCCGAGCAACACAGTAGGAAGTCGTTGGCTGGCGGCATTCCAGCACAGCGTGCCCAGCCACGAGCAGAGCAGGCCAATCGCCAGCATTAACAATACGAAAACGTGCGGACGCGGCCCCAGCGGCAGAACGAATTCAGGCCGCTGCCAGGCAAGCTGTCCACTGACCAGCAGCCACGCCAGTAGCGCCAGCGGCAGCGTGACGACGCCCTGCGCCGTGGCCCAGGTTGAGGGTTTCGTCTCAGGATGACTGCGCAGCCAGCGCGCGTTGCGTAAGGGATACCAGGTCCAGCAGACCACAGCAAACAGTGCCAGCACAATGCCGGTCAGGTAACGACGCACATTCAGCGATGGGCCCAGGGTTTGCAGCTCGGCGCCGTTCACGCACAGCAGGCCCAGCGCGATGAGGATCAGCGCAGGCAGCAGGCTGCGCCAGGAGAGCCGCCCTTCAAGATGGCCATAACAGAGGTTTGCCGTAACGGAAATCACCACAGGTAGGGTACCGATAATCATGGTAGAGACAGGGGCGCCGGTACGCTGAATGGCATTCGCCAGGCAGGCGTAATAAAGAAGGTTGCCGATCAACGACAGCTTCAGCGCTTCAACCCAGTCGGCCGATCGCAGCCGACGTAGCTGGTGACGGGCATGCCAGGCCAGCGGCATCGCGATAAGTCCAAAAGCCACGTAGCGGCCCGCTGACTGTAGCGTGCCGGGATAGTCGGGCACGATTAGCGGTCCGACAAAGATGAGTCCCCACATCAAGCCCGCCGCCAGAGCAAATAATATGCCTGCTAACATTTTTTCTTTTCCTTTATTACCTGAGGCGCTCAGTCTCCCTGAGTCAGCAGCAAAATTCTTGTAGCAGATTGCTGTCAGCGCGGCTGCACCTGCTTCTGGTAACGCACCGGCGTAATGCCATAGCGATGGGAAAAGGTGCGGGTCAGATGCGCCTGGTCAGTTAAGCCGACCGCCGCCGCCACATCCGCAGCGGCAAAGCCGCACGCCAGCATCTGCTTTGCTTCATAGAGACGAAAAGCCATCAGCATCTGGTGCGGCGTGACGTGAAAGTGATGTTTAAAGGCGCGCAGGAAATGCCAGGGTGTTAACGATACCAACGAGGCGAGGGTTTCGAGGCGGACGTTTTGCGCCAGGTTTGCGCGCAAATAGTCGCGCACGCTGTCAAAACGGTGTGCCGCTTCGCTCTGATGCCGCCGCGCCATCCGGGCGAAAGGCCGCATGGTCGCCAGCAGATCAACCATCAGTCCTTCCCGCTCCAGCGCCGTTTCAGCCTGCCAAAGCGCGCCCAGCGTTTGCGACAGCGGCTGGGCAAAGCGGGGATCGGTACGCATCGCTTCGCTGAACCACCACCCTGTTTCGCCCGTGAGCTTGTCCATGGTTTCAGGCTGTATATAAACCATGCGATAGCGCCAGCCCTCTTCGCAAGCCGACTCGCCGGTATGCAGCTCATCCGGATTCATCATTACCAGCGAATGGGCTGGCGCAACATAGTGCGCGCCGCGATAACGAAAACGCTGCGCGCCCGCAACGATAGTGCCGATACCGTACGCCTCATGGGTATGCGGCTCAAAGGCGTAACGCGAAATATGCGCCTGATAAAGCTCAACGCCCGGCAGCTCCGGCAGCTGACGAAACTGGGCGCGATCTTTTTCGCAGGGAAACATGGAGGGCACAACGGACACGGTAAACATCCTCAAACGCAAGCCTGTAGCTGCTCAGGATCCTGCTTTCGGCAGCAAAACGCAAAGGTGAAAAAATAGCCGACCCACAGGCGTGAAAAAGGCGGGATAAAACCCGCCTTCTTTTATAACCAAAACGCTTTTGCGAGATCATTTTCCCGCCGGGCTGACGTCGATCAGAACGGAATATCGTCGTCGAAATCCATTGGCGGCTCGTTGCTCGCCGGTGCGCTGTTCTGCTGCGGACGCGACTGCGCGCCGCCGCTGAACTGGTTTCCGCCCTGCGGCTGCTGCGGCTGGCCCCAACCGTTGTTATTGTTGTTGCTCTGACCGCCCTGCCCCTGACCGCCGCCCATCGGCGCGCCGTTACCGGCGCCTGCGCCCTGCTGGCGACCACCCAGCATCTGCATGGTGCCGCCGACATTGACCACCACTTCCGTGGTGTAACGATCCTGGCCGCCCTGATCCTGCCACTTACGCGTACGCAGCTGGCCTTCGATATAGACCTGCGAGCCTTTACGCAGATATTCGCCCGCCACTTCCGCCAGCTTACCGAACAGCACAACGCGGTGCCATTCGGTAATCTCTTTGTTTTCGCCGGTCTGTTTATCACGCCAGCTTTCCGACGTGGCCAGCGTAATGTTGGCGACTGCGCCACCATTCGGCATATATCGGACTTCCGGATCCTGACCCAGATTCCCGACAAGAATCACTTTGTTAACGCCCCGACTGGCCATGTTGGTCTCTCCCAATGAGTTTATTGCTTCAAGTCTAAACCGTTAATTCTACCACGTCCCGGCCTGCGAGTCCTGGTTTCGAGCTGGGTTCCAATTTTGATTCTCTCGCCCCCGCTTTGCAAGAGAGTACTGGATATTTATTCAGGTTATTTTTTATGCCATAATAATCTGTTTCTTCTGGCTGTGTCGGCAAGGCATGGCGAGTGCTGCTAATCCGGGAAATGTGAATGGATAAGATAGAAGTTCGTGGTGCCCGCACCCATAATTTGAAAAACATCAACCTGATCATCCCACGCGACAAACTGATCGTGGTTACCGGCCTGTCAGGTTCCGGTAAATCTTCGCTGGCATTTGATACACTCTACGCCGAAGGTCAGCGTCGCTATGTTGAGTCGCTCTCCGCCTATGCCCGCCAGTTTCTTTCTTTAATGGAAAAGCCGGACGTCGATCATATCGAGGGACTTTCCCCTGCCATTTCCATCGAGCAGAAATCGACCTCGCATAACCCGCGTTCTACCGTCGGTACCATCACAGAGATCCATGACTACCTGCGTCTGCTGTTTGCCCGCGTCGGCGAACCGCGCTGTCCGGATCACGACGTGCCGCTGGCGGCGCAGACCGTGAGCCAGATGGTGGATCAGGTGCTGGCGCAGCCGGAAGGCCGTCGCCTGATGCTGCTGGCGCCGGTGGTCAAAGATCGCAAAGGCGAACATACCAAAACGCTGGAAAACCTTGCAGCGCAGGGTTACATCCGCGCGCGTATCGATGGCGAGGTGTGCGATCTTTCCGATCCGCCGAAGCTGGAGCTGCAGAAAAAGCACACCATCGAGGTGGTGGTCGATCGCTTCAAAGTGCGCGAGGATCTGGCGACGCGTCTGGCCGAATCGTTTGAAACCACGCTGGAGCTGTCCGGCGGTACCGCGATCGTGGCGGATATGGATGATGCCGACGCCGATGAGCTGCTGTTCTCCGCCAACTTCGCCTGCCCGATTTGCGGCTACAGTATGCGCGAGCTTGAGCCGCGTCTGTTCTCCTTTAACAACCCGGCTGGCGCCTGCCCCACCTGCGACGGCCTCGGCGTGCAGCAATATTTCGATCCGGATCGCGTAGTGCAGAACCCTGAGCTGTCGCTGGCGGGCGGCGCGATTCGCGGCTGGGATCGTCGCAACTTCTACTATTTCCAGATGCTGCGCTCGCTGGCGGAACATCTCGATTTTGACGTCGAGTCGCCGTTCAATAGCCTGAGCGACAAAGCGCAGCAGGTGATCCTTTACGGTTCCGGTAAAGAGAGCATCGAGTTCAAGTACATCAACGATCGGGGAGACACTTCGGTTCGTCGCCACCCGTTCGAAGGGGTGCTGCATAACATGGAGCGCCGTTATAAAGAGACGGAATCCACTGCGGTACGTGAAGAGCTGGCGAAATTTATCAGCAACCGCGCCTGCGCTACCTGCGAAGGCACGCGCCTGCGTCGCGAAGCGCGCCATGTGTTTGTGGAAAATACCAACCTGCCGACCATCTCAGAAATGAGCATCGGGCATGCAATGGAGTTTTTCCATAACCTGAAGCTCAGCGGCCAGCGCGCCAAAATCGCCGAGAAAGTGCTGAAAGAGATTGGCGATCGCCTCAGCTTTTTGGTAAATGTCGGCCTGAACTACCTCTCTATGTCCCGCTCCGCCGAAACTCTCTCTGGCGGCGAAGCGCAGCGTATCCGGCTGGCCAGCCAGATCGGCGCCGGGCTGGTAGGCGTGATGTATGTGCTGGATGAACCCTCTATCGGCCTGCACCAGCGCGATAACGAACGTCTGCTGAGCACGCTGATCCATCTGCGCGATCTCGGCAACACCGTGATTGTGGTTGAGCATGATGAAGATGCGATCCGCGCGGCGGATCATGTTATCGACATCGGTCCGGGCGCGGGCGTGCACGGCGGTCAAATCGTCGCGGAAGGCACCGTTGAAGAGATCATGGCGCAGGAAGATTCCCTCACCGGCCAGTTCCTCAGCGGCAAACGCGAAATCGCCGTGCCTGCCGAGCGGGTAAAAGGCGATCCGTCCAAAGTGCTCAAGCTGAGCGGCGCGCGCGGCAACAACCTCAAGGATGTCACGCTGACGCTGCCGGTCGGCCTGTTTACCTGCATTACCGGCGTTTCCGGCTCCGGTAAATCGACGCTGATCAACGATACGCTGTTCCCGATTGCGCAGCGTCAGCTGAACGGCGCAACCAGCGGCGAAGTCGCGCCCTATCGTGAGATCAGTGGCCTTGAGCATTTCGACAAGGTGATCGATATCGATCAAAGCCCGATTGGCCGTACGCCGCGCTCCAACCCGGCAACCTATACCGGCATCTTCACGCCGGTGCGTGAACTCTTTGCCGGCGTGCCGGAATCGCGTTCACGCGGCTACAATCCAGGTCGTTTCAGCTTTAACGTGCGCGGCGGACGGTGTGAAGCCTGCCAGGGCGACGGCGTCATCAAGGTTGAGATGCACTTCCTGCCGGACATCTACGTGCCCTGCGATCAGTGCAAAGGCAAGCGCTACAACCGCGAAACGCTGGAGATCAAATACAAAAGCAAGAGCATTCATGAAGTACTGGAGATGACCATCGAAGAGGCGCGTGACTTCTTTGATGCGGTGCCTGCGCTGGCGCGTAAGCTGCAGACGCTGATGGATGTCGGTCTCTCTTACATTCGCCTTGGTCAGTCGGCAACGACGCTGTCCGGCGGCGAAGCGCAACGCGTGAAGCTGGCGCGCGAGCTGTCGAAACGCGGTACCGGCCAGACGCTCTACATTCTGGATGAGCCGACCACCGGTCTGCACTTTGCCGATATCCAGCAGCTGCTGGCCGTGCTGCATCAGCTGCGCGATCAGGGCAACACCATTGTGGTGATTGAGCACAACCTGGACGTGGTTAAAACCGCGGACTGGATTGTGGATCTGGGTCCGGAAGGCGGCAGCGGCGGCGGCGAGATTTTGATTGCCGGTACGCCGGAGACCGTCGCCGACTGTGAAAAATCACACACGGCGCGCTTCCTTAAACCGCTGTTGAAAAAGTAGTTTCTTCAGGCCAGCATCATGCTGGCCTTTTTTGATCTCCTGCTGTTTTCGCCAGAAAATTGCAGAAACAGGCAAGATTTAAACATATTCAGGCATAGGCGCTGCTCTCTTCTCTGACTATCCTTAACGCTGTTCCGTTGTAACGAGTTCCTCTTTGGCGCGCTGCTGGCGCAGCCCTGTACGCACGCACCCGTGCGCTTCATCGAACAAAACACTCACGACACATCAAAACTGGAGACACCATGAATATTACGCATGCCTATGCCGCTCAGGACGCGCAATCCAAACTCGCGCCTTTCGACTATAAGCCGCGCGAGCTGCGCGCTCATGATGTGCAGATTGAAGTGCTGTTCTGTGGCGTTTGCCATTCCGACCTGCACCAGGCACGTAACGAATGGCATAACACCGTTTTCCCGGTGGTGCCAGGCCACGAAATCGTGGGTCGTGTAACCGCGGTCGGCGCGCATGGACAGAAATACAAAGTGGGCGATCTGGTTGGCGTCGGCTGTATGGTTGACTCCTGCCGTAGCTGCCCGAGCTGTCAGGAAGGTCTGGAGCAATATTGCGAAAATGGTTTCGTTGCCACCTATAACGGCGAAGATCGCGAAACCGGCGCGGTAACCTACGGCGGCTACTCAACCAGCGTCGTGGTGCATGAAGATTTCGTTCTGCGCGTACCGGAAAACCTCGATCTGGCTGGCGTTGCGCCGCTGCTGTGCGCGGGTATCACCACTTATTCTCCGCTGCGCCACTGGAACGTCGGTCCCGGCAAAAAAGTGGGCATCGTCGGTCTGGGCGGCCTGGGCCATATGGGCGTGAAACTGGCTCATGCGATGGGCGCGCATGTGGTGCTGTTCACTACCTCTCCGTCAAAAATCGACGACGGCAAACGTCTGGGCGCGGACGAAGTCGTGGTGTCGAAAGATGCGGATCAGATGGCGCAGCACACCAACAGCTTCGACTTTATCCTCAATACCGTCGCGGCGCAGCACGATCTGAACCCGTTCCTTACCCTGCTGAAGCGCGACGGCAATATGACGCTGGTTGGCGTACCTGAGCACGATCACCCGGCGCCGCAGGTATTTAACCTGGTGTTTAAACGCCGCAGCCTTTCAGGTTCTCTGATCGGCGGCATCGCTGAAACACAGGAAATGCTCGATTTCTGTGGCGAGCACGGCATCACTTCCGATATCGAAATGATCGCGATGGATCAGATCAACAATGCCTATGAGCGTATGCTGAAAAGTGACGTGAAATACCGCTTTGTGATTGATATCAATACCCTGCGTGAGCAACCGGCTACCTGATAACGCAAGCCGCTTAAGCGATGTTCTGCCCCTCTCCCGGCTGTGGGAGAGGGGTTAATGCTTAATTGCCGCCATGTCCCTGGCTTGCCGCTTTGGTGCCGTCTGCCTGCTGAAAAGAAGCATCCACCAGATAGTAAATTTGTGAATCTTTCAGCGATCCATCCAGAAACAATGTGTTCCAGTGCGACTTGTTCATATGCTCGCTGGGGAAAACGTCGCTGTGCTCATCACGCAGCAGCTCAGCCAGCGCAGGCGTGGATTTCAGCGATACCGCCGGACGCCCTTTCACTTCATGTACCATGGCAAACAGCACACCGTCCGTTTTTATCTGTGTCGCTTTCCAGTCGCTGTGCACGCTCTGTTCGGCGCCCGGTTTATTCATGCAGTAAATCAGCAAATCCGATATGTTCATTGTTACTCCCCTTGTAGCGTAGCGACAATATGTCGCGAACCGCCATGAATGCGATGTTCGCCGAGCCAGATGCCCTGCCAGGTGCCTAAAGCCAGCTGCCCGCGGCTCACCGGCAGCAGCAGCGAAACGCCCAGCATGGACGATTTAATATGGGCAGGCATATCGTCAGGCCCTTCATAATCGTGCTGATAAAGTGCGTTTTCCGGGACGTGGCGCATGAAATGTTGCTCCATATCGCTGCGCACGGTGGGATCACAATTCTCATTTAGCGTGAGCGAGGCTGAAGTGTGCTGCAACAGCAGATGCAGCAGGCCGGTTTGCACCTCCGCCAGCGCAGGGATTTGCTCAACGATCTCCCCGGTGACCAGATGAAATCCCCGCGATTTCGCGCCGAGCGTTAAGGTTTGTTGATGCCACATGCTCTCTCTTCCTGAATAGCCAATGTCTCTTAAGTGTGCAGCATGTCGCTAAAAGGTAAACCCTGCGGGAAAAATTGATAAAAAAAGCCGTCGGATGCGGCACCCGACGGCTTGTTCTTTTCATGCCTGTAATCAGATCACGGCAGCAAAAGCTTCCGCAACCTGGTGAACGTTTTTGCTGTTCAGGCCCGCGACGCACATGCGGCCGCTGGCGATCAGGTAGATGCCAAACTCATCGCGCAGGCGATCAACCTGCTGCGCGCTGAGGCCGGTATAGCTGAACATGCCGCGCTGTTTCAGCAGGTAGTCGAAGTTTTTGCCCGGCAACGCGCTGCTCAGCACGGCAACCAGCGACTGACGCATCTCCAGAATACGCAGACGCATCGCTTCCACTTCCGCCAGCCAGCTCGCCTTCAGCGCCTCGTCGTTCAGCACGCAGGAAACCACCTGAGCGCCAAAGTTCGGCGGGCTGGAGTAGTTGCGGCGCACGGTCGCCTTCAGCTGACCCAGCACGCGTCCCGCCTCTTCTGCGCTGTCGCAGCAGATGGAAAGACCGCCGACGCGTTCGCCATACAGGGAGAAGATTTTCGAGAAGGAATTGCTCACCAACGCCGGCAGGCCTGCGGCCGCAATGGCGCGAATGGCGTAAGCATCCGCTTCCATACCGGCGCCGTAGCCCTGATAGGCGATATCCAGGAAAGGAATCAGCTCCTGCGCTTTCAGCACTTCAACGGTCTGATCCCACTGCGCGTTAGTGAGATCGGCGCCGGTCGGGTTATGACAGCAGGGATGCAGCAGCACGATGCTCTGTTTCGGCAGCGTTTTCAGCTTGTCGAGGAAGGCATCAAACTTCACGCCGTGGGTTTCCGCGTCGTACCATGGGTAGGTGCTGACGTCAAAACCGGCACCGGCGAAAATCGCGACGTGGTTTTCCCAGGTCGGGTCGCTGACCCAGACGTTGGAGTGCGGGAAATAACGCTTCAGGAAATCGGCGCCCACTTTCAACGCGCCGGAACCGCCCAGCGTCTGAATCGAGACGATGCGGCCCGCTTTCAGCATCGGGTGTTCGGCGCCGAACAGCAGCGGCGCAATCGCGTTACGGTAGGCTGGCAGCCCTTCCATCGGCAGATAGAGCGAGGCATTGTGCGGTTCGGCTTGCAGGCGATCTTCCGCCGTGGCTACCGCCTGAAGTTGAGGGATGATGCCCTGTTCGTTGTAATAGAGGCCGATGCTCAGATTGACTTTGTGCTCGCGCGGATCCTGCTTAAAGGTTTCCATCAGCGAAAGAATCGGATCGCCGGCATAGGCATCAACGTTTTGAAACACGGTGCAGATCTCCATTATGGGTATAAAAGTCAGGTTGCGTCATCAGACCCTGTAGCGTCCGGGACGGTGATTCATGGCGATGATCAGGTTAAGGATCACCGCGCCCGCTACCGAGGCGAGCAACATGGGCAAAGAGACGACAAACAGCGATGCCAGCACCACGCAGGTATCTACCGCCATTTGCAGTTTGCCGGCGCGCAGGCCGAAGCGATCCTGCAGCCAGAGCGCCAGTATATTGATGCCGCCAAGGCTGGCCTTGTGGCGAAACAACACTATAAACCCAATCCCCATCACGACGTTACCGAACAGTGTCGCATAAAAAGGATTCAGCGCTGAAAAATGGACGAAAAGCGGATGCAGATGGGTAAACAGCGAAACCAGTCCCACGGCGCAAAAGGTTTTCAGGGTGAATTCCCAGCCCATGCGGCGCGCCGCAAGCCAGTAAAAAGGCAGGTTAATCAGAAAAAAGGCGCTGCCGAACGAGAGCGGCGAAAGATAGCTGATCAGAAAAGCGATGCCGGCGGTGCTGCCGGTCAGCGCACCGGCCTGTTTCAGCATCACCACGCCAAACGAGACCATCAGCGTGCCGAGCAGAATAGCCAAGGCATCTTCCAGGCGCGTATGGGGAATTTTTACAGGTTCAACGACGTTATCCATGGGGGTTATCTCATTGCAATTGACGCGATTCAAATGCAAAAAACGCA
Source organism: Pantoea osteomyelitidis (assembly GCF_044342975.1). Taxonomy (NCBI): domain Bacteria; kingdom Pseudomonadati; phylum Pseudomonadota; class Gammaproteobacteria; order Enterobacterales; family Erwiniaceae; genus Pantoea; species Pantoea osteomyelitidis. Next base: position 49,996 of record NZ_JBGFSN010000003.1, on the reverse strand, counting down.
CCACACCGGCAGATTTTTGGCCCTGTCGGCGGGTGCCAGCGAATATCCCATTGATAACTAAGGCGCTTTATTGCGAGGCTTTGTGCATAAATCCTATCGCTTCCGTTGATTCATGCACAGAATACTTCTCTGGTGCGTAATTTTTGCATCTGTCAGGCAATCGGCGCACCAAAATGGCACATAATGCACTTTTTTAGCGCATTTTGTGCTGCGGGATCATCATCAGACCATTCTCTTTCAGCCGGTTCAGCACCACAGAGGTTTTGACATGCGCCACGCTTTGATGTCCCGCCACCAGCTGGCTGATCAGGGCGCTGAGCGAGGCTAAATCCGCCACTGCCACTTTCAGCAGATAATCGGCGTCGCCGGTGGTTTTATAAGCATCCACGATCGCCGTTTCCTGCTCCACCATGCGGTGAAAGCTTTCCACATAGTCTGAGGTATGATTGATTAAGCGCACCTCGATCAACCCCACCATGCCGAGTCCAATGGCATCCGGCGACAGCCGGGCGTGATAGCCGAGAATCAGGTTAAGCTGTTCGAGATTGATACGCCGCCGTGAACATTGCGAGGCCGACAGGCCAACCAGATCGCTTAATTCCTGGTTAGTCAGACGGCCATTAGATTGTAACAGTGTCAGTATTTTAAGATCGTAATCATCAACTTGGGTCATGCTGCTTCCAGAGCCTGAGCTATCGCTTTCGCTACAGATAACCTTATTGAAGCTGCTGTTGTCCAACACTATTTTCTGATGACGTGAGCAGCATGCACCCGTTGTGCATGCGCTTTGCCTGGAGGATTATTCGTCGTCGTACTGCGGACCCGCGTAGTTATCGAAGCGCGACCATTGTCCGTTAAAGGTCAGACGCACGGAGCCGATGGGACCGTTACGCTGTTTACCAATAATGATTTCGGCAATGCCTTTCAGATCGCTGTTCTCGTGATAAACCTCATCACGGTAGATAAACATAATCAGGTCGGCATCCTGCTCAATCGATCCTGATTCACGCAGGTCGGAGTTCACCGGACGTTTATCGGCGCGCTGCTCCAGCGAGCGGTTAAGCTGCGACAGCGCCACTACCGGCACATTCAGCTCTTTCGCCAGCGCCTTGAGCGAGCGGGAGATTTCGGCAATCTCCAGCGTACGGTTGTCGGTGAGCGACGGCACGCGCATCAGCTGCAGGTAATCGATCATGATCATGCTGAGACCATCGTTTTCACGATAGATGCGGCGCGCGCGTGAACGCACTTCGGTGGGCGTCAGGCCGGAGGAGTCATCAATAAAGATATTCTTTTTCTCCAGCAAAATCCCCATGGTGCCGGAGATACGCGCCCAGTCTTCGTCGTCCAGCTGGCCGGTACGGATACGCGTCTGATCGACGCGCGACAGCGATGCCAGCATACGCATCATGATCTGCTCGCTGGGCATTTCGAGGCTAAAAATCAGCACTGGCTTTTCATGCAGCATGGCGGCGTTTTCGCACAGGTTCATGGCGAAAGTGGTTTTACCCATTGAGGGACGCGCCGCGACGATAATCAGGTCGGAGCGCTGTAATCCCGCCGTTTTCTTGTTGAGATCCTGATAGCCAGTATCAACGCCGGTCACGCCGTCGTGCGGCGTCTGGAACAGCGACTCGATACGGGAAACCGTGGCTTCCAGGATCTGCTCAATGTTTTTCGGTCCGTCATCTTTATTGGCGCGCTGCTCCGCGATTTTAAACACATTGGACTCGGCAAAATCGAGCAGATCTTCACTGCTGCGCCCCTGCGGATCGTAACCGGCATCGGCAATCTGATTGGCGACGGCGATCATCTCACGCACCACCGCACGTTCGCGTACGATGTCGGCATAAGCGTTGATGTTAGCAGCGCTCGGCGTGTTTTTTGCCAGCTCGGCCAGATAGGCGAAGCCGCCCGCCATCTCCAGCTCGCCGCGCGTCTCCAGCGATTCAGAGAGGGTGATCAGGTCGATAGGCTGGCCCGCTTCCAGCAGCCGCTGCATCTCGGAAAAAATCAGCCGATGCGGACGGTTGAAGAAATCTTCCGCCACCACGCGCTCAGAGACGTTGTCCCAGCGCTCGTTGTCCAGCATCAACCCACCGAGTACCGACTGCTCCGCTTCCAGCGAATGAGGCGGCATTTTTACGCCTTCCAGCTGGCGATCGCGGGTTTCGTTCGATTTGTTGGTGGGTTTATTTCCTGCCATAGTGAATGTAATACCGATCTTCTGAGGGGACGCGCCAGTATACCTTGTTGTGGCGCGCGCCTCACGTCTCATGATGCATATTCCACAGGAGTAAGAATGGCAAAGCGTATTCAGTTCAACGAGCACGGCGGTCCCGAAGTCCTGCAATGGGTTGATTTTGACGTCGCCGATCCCGCTGAACATGAGGTGCAGGTTGAGAATAAAGCGATTGGCATTAACTACATCGATACCTACGTGCGCAGCGGGCTTTATCCCACGCCTGCATTGCCGTCCGGCCTGGGCACCGAAGCCGCCGGGGTGGTGAAAAGCGTTGGCTCCGCCGTGACGCATTTCAAGCCGGGCGATCGCGTGGTCTATGCCCAGTCGGCGCTGGGTGCCTATAGCGAACGGCATAACGTGCATGAGGATCGGCTGGCGCGCCTGCCGGACGCCATCTCCTTTGAACAGGCCGCCGCTTGTTTTCTCAAGGGATTAACGGTGCAGTACCTGCTGCGTCAGACTTGTGAAGTTAAACCGGACGAGATTTTCCTGTTCCATGCCGCAGCAGGCGGCGTCGGGCTGATCGCCTGCCAGTGGGCAAAAGCGCTGGGCGCGCATCTGATCGGCACCGTGGGTTCGGCGGAAAAAGCGAAGCTGGCGAAAGATGCCGGTGCCTGGGCCACCATCAACTATCGCGAAGAAAATATTGCGCAGCGCGTCAGCGAACTGACCGACGGCAAAAAGGTGCGCGTGGTGTATGACTCGGTAGGAAAAGATACCTGGGAACCTTCGCTCGACAGTCTGCGCCGTCACGGCCTGCTGGTCAGCTTCGGCAACTCTTCCGGGCCGGTTACCGGCGTTGATCTCGCCATTCTCAATCAGAAAGGCTCGCTGTACGTGACGCGCCCTTCGCTGTTTGGCTATATCACTAACCGGCAAGAGCTGGATTTAGCGAGCAGCGAACTGTTTTCGCTGATTGCCAGCCGGGCGATTAAAGTCGAGGTACCGGAAAGCCAGAAATTTTCTCTGCAGGACGCGGCGAAAGCGCATCAAACGCTGGAAAGCCGCGCCACGCACGGTTCCAGCCTGCTGATTCCCTGATCGCCAAATGCAAACGGGGCTTCCCAAAGGAAGCCCCTTTTTCTTTTTTATAGTTCGCGCTGGTGTAGGGACAGCGGCGATGAATTGATTTCGACTCAACGGGATCCATCCTGGCAGAAATCATAAGTAAAAAATATGTTTAAATCCTTTTTTGTAATCAGGAATCGTTCAGAGTGTGATCCCGCCCGCAATTAATAGTCGCCTTTCCTGTATAACCCTTTGATTTTACGATGCACTCTACTGCGTGAATGCGAGGCATCCGAACGAAATAAAGCGCGATACAGCCAGACAGCAATCACCGCCAGCACCAGCCATGGTAACAATTTTATAACAATAGCAAACAGCCCGCCAACAAACATCACCAGCGTTGCGACGATTAATGCTGCGATAACGCCGAGCAGGGAAATACCGGTTAGCATCAGCATCAGAAAAAAGCCCAGAACAAATAAAATTTCCACGGTGTACTCCTCTGTTTATAGCTGAACTATTACAAGAAGCGTGCCAGGAAAATCATTTAATAAGCTAATTGATTTATAAAGAAAATAAAAAAGCGGGATGGGAAAGCATTGGGAATTTGACTAACTTTTGGTGAAAAGAAAACCAACTTGTGGGAGAATGCAGCTGCCTTCTCCCGCCGCGCAGAAATCAGGCTTCCTGCGGAATTTTATCCGCTACCAGTGCCAGCGCCGCTTCCAGCACGCGGACATCCGCACCCGGCTTGTGCGCGTTTTCGCTCAGATAACGACGCCACTGCCGTGCACCAGGAATCCCCTGAAACAGACCCAGCATATGACGGGTAACGTGGCCAAGATAAGTGCCTTTCGTCAGCTCATTTTCAATATAGGGATACATGGCGCGCACCACAGCCACCGGATCCACCGCTGCCGCGTCGCTGCCGAACAGCTCGCGATCGACCCGCGCCAGCAGGCCCGGATTCTGATACGCCTCGCGACCCATCATCACGCCATCCATATGTTGCAGATGCGCTTTCGCCTCTTCCAGCGACTTCACCCCGCCGTTGATCGCCATCGTCAGATGGGGAAAATCGCGCTTTAGCTGATAAACGCGGTCGTAGTCGAGCGGTGGGATTTCGCGGTTCTCTTTCGGGCTGAGGCCAGAGAGCCAGGCCTTACGGGCATGAATGATAAAGGTGTCGCAGCCGCCCTGCGCAGAAACGGTCTGCACGAAGTCGCAAAGAAAGACGTAGCTGTCCTGCTCGTCGATGCCGATACGGGTTTTCACCGTAACCGGAATACTGACCACATCGCGCATCGCCTTGATGCAGTCCGATACCAGCGCGGCTTCCCCCATCAGGCAGGCGCCGAAGCGGCCATTCTGCACGCGATCGGAAGGACAGCCGACGTTCAGGTTGATCTCGTCATAGCCGCGCTGCTCCGCCAGCTGCGCGCACTGCGCCAGCGCCGCCGGATCGCTGCCGCCCAGCTGTAACGCCACCGGGTGCTCCGCCTCGTTGTAAGCGAGATAATCCCCTTTGCCATGCACAATGGCGCCGGTAGTGACCATTTCGGTATAGAGCAGCGTGGAGCCGGTCAGCTGACGATGAAAATAGCGGCAGTGACGATCGGTCCAGTCGAGCATCGGAGCCACGGAAAAACGATTAGAGGAGAGGAGTGGTGCTGCGCCGCTGTGAGTGTAAGTCTGTCGCAGATTGGCAGGTTTTCTATTTTCGTGCATTTTCGTCTTGTGTCGTTTTTTCTTCATCAGCCTCTTCGACAGACGCCAGATTTAGAGGGCGATGAAGAAGGTAAAAGGAAAGCATGGCCTACTATAGCATAGAAAAACATCAGCGCGCCGACGGACGCAGGCTGACCTTTTACTTTCAAACTGATTTATCCAGAGTGCATGTTCCCCTCTGCTCTCCTGCCATCATCAGGCAGAGGCGTTGCTCAATTGTCATCTGAGTTGCTTATGCACAAAACCATCATGGCCAACGGTAAAACTCAGTCGATATTTTTTTTCGTTTAGCTTATACATTAAGTCATAGTCGGCGGGTTGTACTACATCCGCATTAATACAGGTATCCGGGTACTTTCTGGCAATATTATCTTCCATTGCAAGCGGCTTCTGATAGTTGTCCAGAGAAGATGTTAACAAATAAAATTTCAGCACATCATTCGGAGATGAGGTGATGCATATACTCTTCTTTTCTATCCTCGCATTTCCTTGATGACGAAAATCCAGAGTGTCGCCAGTACATCCAGAAAGAAAAAGAAAAAAAACGATTATGCTATTTCTTGTCATTCCGGGAACCCTTTTAATATCTTTTCTTATTTTGCAATAAGAATATTTTTATCCTCATATTTATCATATCTTTTATATTTTATAATATTCCTGTATCCGTTAAACCTGAATTTTCTTAACAACCAATAGTCGGCAACAATACTTGCTTGTTGTTCCATAGAGTACTGTCTGAGGCTGTTCTTGCTAAAATCGTATTTATAGTTAACTGCCCAGGAAAATAAACCGCGTAGTTTTACGTTCATGCCATGCTGATATTGCCAGACATGCATCATTTCATGCATGAACAGGTGTTGATATTCTATCGGAGCAGTTGAGAAATCCGCGTAATAGAGTTGGCTCTCAAACCACATCTCGCCGTTTGGTGTCATTGCGGTATTGTCCTCCTGCATACCGAAGGGCAAATAACTACCGTAATGGATTCATACCTGATTGTATTGGATACTTTGGTCATATAGTTGAGTTGCCAAACGGATTTCACCCGGCGTTAATAATCGCAAACTCTTTTATTTACGCACAGGGACTCCCTCCCGCATAACACCCTTTTATTCCTGGTAAATCCTATAATACAAGACAATTTTATATTCAGCCCATCAGGTTTGGTCTCAAAATCTTCAGCAGAGATGTGTAAAAACCACTGGATTGGCAGTCTCAGCGAATACTTTTAGTCTTAACCTGAAAGTAAACGATCTTCATTCGTCTATGCTTTGCATCTGGCACAGGCATACCAAAAATAATAGAATTTTTTCAACATCTACCCGTGCGGTTTATACCGTTAAGTGTGGCGATGCCAGATATGCCCTGCACGAATCCCAGAAAAATCTTTATCCGGGTTCGCCACGCCGAAGCAGGATATGGATAAAATCCGTGAACGACTGAAAGCCGCGCCGGACGCCGGGCAGCCTTAACGTGGTTTTTGCCGGATAAGAAAGCCGGGCCGCGCACGGCGGCCCGGGAGAGGATTACACCGTGCGGGCAGACGAAACGCTGCTTTTGCCGTAGCGACTTTTCCTGATACGCGCCGGTGCCGTTTCCGGTGTCCTCAAGGCGCAAAGTACCGACACCACGCCCAGCAGGGAGAACATAATCGCCGGGCCGATCCAGCCCACCATGCCGTAGACGCCGGTGGCGATAAAGGGCAGCAATCCCGCCACCAGCGAAGCGCCGTTATATCCCAGCGAAATGCCGGAAGAGCGCACGTTAGCCGGGAACTGCTCGGAAAACCAGCTCGATTCCACGGCGAAGATCGGATCGTGACTGAAGAGCAGCGACATCGCCACCGCGACGATCACCATCATCACTGCGCCGGTATTGATCAGCATAAACATCGGAATGCCAAACAGAATGGTGAAGATCGCACCGATCAGGAAGATCGGACGCCTTCCCCACTTATCGCTCAGCGCACCATACAGCAGATGACTTCCCAACCCGAGCGCCGATCCGATCATGGTTCCCCACAGCACATGGCGCGTATCGGTGATCTCCGCCAACACCACATAGGAGAGCATAAAGCTGGTGGTGATGTAGTAGCCGCCGGTTTCCGCAAGGCGCAGCCCCATGATTTTTACAATGGTGCGCCAGTCGCGACGGATCACTTCCAGCGCAGGCTGTTTGACGATCTGCTGCTCTGCCTTCGCCTTTTCAAATTCAGGCGATTCCGCCACGCTCATACGGATAAAGATGCCGATCGCCACCATCACGAACGAGATCAGAAACGGCATACGCCAGATCCAGTTACCTTCAAACAGCGCCTCCGAGAGCAGAAAAGCGCCGTTCGCCAGCAGCAGGCCGAGCGGAATACCCAACTGCGGCACCGCGCCAAAGAAGCCGCGCTTTTTCTCCGGCGCATGTTCAAAGGCCATCAGCACCGCGCCGCCCCACTCTGCGCCGAAACCGATCCCCTGGATCATACGCAGCAGGATCAACAGGATCGGCGCCAGCACGCCCGCCTGTTCATAGGTTGGCAACGCACCGATAAGCACCGTCGCGCCTCCCATCGCCAGCAGCGACCAGAACAGCACGGTCTTGCGGCCGTAGCGATCGCCGAAATGGCCCGCCAGATAGCCCCCCAGCGGGCGCATCAGGAAACCTACCGCCAGCGTGGCGAAGGCGGCAAGGATGCCGACGATCGGCTCTTTGGTATGAAAAAAGATCTTTCCAAACCAGGCCGCCGCTGCCGTGCCGTAGATAAAAAAGTCATAACTTTCGACTGCGGATCCGATCATCGAGGCGAATGAAACTTTGATCGGATTATCGCGAGAGGTTGCAGGTACAGTTGTGGTGTTCATCTCTTACCCCGGTGTCATTTTATTATCGGGCAGCCAGAGCGCAGGCGTTCAGTCGCTATCGACCTGTCGCCAGGTTTCAATCACTCGGCTGTCATCACGTAATCCCAGGCCAGCGTCAGCCGCAGCCTGATATCGGGTATGGGCGACCTGTAAAAGCGGTACTTCTGTATGGCAGGCTGCCGCTGCTGCCGCCACCAGTCCGCTGTCTTTCACGAAAATATTGATGGCGCTGGAAACCTCCACATCGGTGCCCTGCAGCATGCGCGGGCCGCGATCCGACAGCATCCAGGAGCCTGCGGCCCCTTTCTCCACCAGCGAAAGCACTGCCGCCGCGTCCAGCCCCAGTGCGCGCGCCAGGCTGAGCGCCTCGGCCGCCGCCACGATATGCACCGAGCAGAGATGCTGGTTGATCACCTTGATGCCCTGCCCGTCACCAGGCTGGCTGCCGACCCGCGCTGGCGTACCCATTGCCTGCAGCACCGGCTCTACAAAGGCGATCTCTGCGGCTTCGCCCGCGGTAAAGATCACCAGTTCCCCGGTGCTGGCCCGTGCCGTGCCACCGGTCACCGGTGCATCAATTACCCGTGCTCCCGCGCCGTGCAGCGCCGACGCTGCTTCACGCACCGCGTCCGGCCCGACGGTAGACATAATGATCCAGCGCTGCCCGGCCACCTGCGGTAGCGCCTGTTCCACCAGCGCATGCAGCTGCTGCGGCGTGGCCACCATCACCACTACCACATCGGCCGTCGGCGCTTGGCGAATATCGCTCACCGCCTCAATGCCCGCCGCCTGCGCCCGCTGGCGCGAGCCTTCCGACACATCCACACCCAACACCTGATGACCCGCCTGCTGAATCTGGCGCGCCATCGGCAGACCTATGGCGCCGACGCCTACAAAGACAACCTTCATCGTTTTGCTCCTCATATCGCTATCAGGCCAGCCAGCGTTTAATCGCCGCGACCATCGATTCAGTGGAAATGCCGTAGCGATCGTGCAAGGTTGGCAGCGCGCCCGCGGCAAGGAAGTCATCCGGCAGGGCAATCTGACGGAATGCCGGGCTAATCTGCGCACGCATCAGCGTGGTCGCCACCGCCTCGCCCAAACCGCCAATGGTGCTGTGGTTTTCCGCCACCACCACCAGCCGACCGGGACGACTGCAAAGCTGGATAAGGGTGGCCTCATCCAGCGGCTTGATGGTGGGCACATGCAGCACCGCGACATCTACGTTGTCAGCCGCCAGCGCTTTCGCGCTTTCCAATGCGCGCATGGTCATAATGCCGCTGGAGATCAACAGCACGTCGCGCCCGTCGCGCAGCAGCTTCGCTTTGCCCAGCTCAAACTGATAATCGTATTCATCCAGCACCAGCGGCACCTTGCCGCGCAGCAGCCGCATATAAACCGGCCCCTGGTGTGCCGCGATCGCCGCCACCGCCTGTTCGGTATCGAGCGCGTCACAGGGATCGACAATGGTGAGGCCGGGGATGCCGCGCATTAACGCGATATCTTCCGTCGCCTGATGGCTGGGACCGTAGCCTGTGGTTAAGCCCGGCAGCGCGGCGCAGATTTTGACGTTCAGCTTCTCTTCCGCGATCACCTGATGGATAAAGTCATAGGCGCGGCGTGTGGCGAAAACCGCGTAGGTGGTGGCAAAGGGCATCAGCCCCTCTTTCGCCATGCCGCCTGCGGCGCCCATCAGCAGCTGTTCCGCCATCCCCATCTGAAAATGACGCTCAGGAAAGGCCTGGGCAAAAATATGCAGGTCGGTATATTTCGACAGATCGGCGGTCATCCCGACAATTTCCGGACGTTTTGCTGCCTCTTTCACTAACGCATGGCCAAAGGGCGCCGCCACGGTTTTTTGCCCTTCCGCTGCTATAGAAGCAATCATCGCCGAGGTGGTAAGACGCGGTTTTTTAGTGCTGGTCACGGTGGTCATGCCCGGTTCTCCTCTGCCTGGTCGAGAATAGCGATCGCCTGCTGCCATTCCTCGGCATCCACACGAATGAAGTGATTTTTTTCACGCGCCTCGAGGAACGGCACCCCTTTCCCCATTAAGGTGTCCAGCAGAATCACGCGCGGCACCGCATCCGGCAGCGCACGCGCTCGATCGAAGGCCGCTTTTACCGCCGCAAGGTCATTGCCGTTGACGCGCTCTACGTGCCAGCCAAACGCCTGCCACTTATCCGCGAGCGGCTCAAAACCCATCACCTGATGAGAAGGGCCATCGGCCTGCTGACGATTGATATCGACCAGCGTGATGATATTGCCGAGCTGATGATGCGCCGCCGACAGCGCCGCCTCCCAGGTTGCCCCTTCGTCGAGTTCGCCATCTGACATGGAGTTATAAACAAAAGCGGGATTGCCTTTATGGCGCAGCGCCAGCGCCATGCCCACCGCGATGGTCATTCCCTGGCCCAGCGAGCCGCCGGAAATCTCCATGCCTGGCGTATAGGTCGCCATGCCGGACATCGGCAGACGGCTGTCGTCCGAGCCATAGGTTTCCAGCTCGGCTTCCGGAATAACGCCCGCCTCTATCAGCGCCGCGTAGAGCGCAATGGCGTAGTGGCCGTGAGAAAGCAGGAAGCGATCGCGCCCTTCCCATTCCGGATCCTCGGGGCGATAGTTCAGCGCATGGCACCAGGCCACGGCCAGCACGTCGGCCAGCCCCAGCGCCTGGCCAATATAGCCCTGCCCCTGAACCTCGCCCATTTGCAGGGCAAAACGACGGATACGGTAAGCGTGGTGCGCTAAGGCATTCAGCGAGGTTTCGCTGCGAATATCGGGTTCTGCAAGTGTGCTCATCGTCTGATTTCCTGGTCAGGTCCATGTTCAAACTTGAGCGGAGATGGCGTGCGGGCTGCCGTTATGTCATGTTAACGAACGTGAGGAGATTCACGCATGAATTTCATCTGTTACGTCCGGAGATACGCTTGCCGACTGCTGCTGCCCATTGCTTCGCTACCACTCCGCAGTGATAGAGCAAGCTTACGCGGCGCTTGCACCAGCCGACAAAAGCATTGCGTGCAACAGCTATTGAACAGGATTCACTAATGAGTTTTTTACGTAAAACCCCGCTGACCCTGTTGCGCGCCTTTGAAGCTGCCGGGCGCGGCGGTTCTTTTGCCGCCGCAGCGAAAGAACTCGACCTCTCGCCGAGCGCCATCAGCCACGCCATCCGCAAGCTGGAGGAGACGCTCAAGGTGCGCCTGTTCCAGCGCAGCACGCGGGAGATTGAATTAACCAAAGAGGGAGCGGTACTGCTGGAGCATATTCAGCGCGGCTTCGATGAAATGCAGCGCGGTTTCGCCCTGGTCACGGCGGATGAAGCGCGCCCGCTACGGCTGCATACCGCACCCAGCTTTGCCCACCAGTGGCTGCTGCCGCGTCTGGGCGCCTTTGTTAAACAGCATCCGCAGATCGATTTGCGCCTCTCCGCCAGCACGGAATATGTTCGTTTTGAGCAGGAGGATTTTGATCTCGATATTGTTTACGGCGAGCCACGCCCTTCTCCTTATGAAAAGATTCCGCTGGCGGTAGAAGAACTTACGCCGCTCTGTACCCCGGAACTGGCTGAGACGATCCGCCAGCCTGAAGATCTCTATCATCAGACACTCATCCAGTGCGACGTTCAGCTTTATCAGTGGAAAGGCTGGTTTGAAGCCAACCATCTGACGCCGCCGCGCCACTACGGCCTGCGTTTCGATCGCAGCTTTATGGCTATCGCCGCCGCCGTGGATGGTCTGGGAGTCGTGCTGGAATCTAAGCTGCTGGCGGAGCGCGAATTGCAGAGCGGCAAACTGGTGTGCCCGCTGATTGCCACAACGCAAGAAATTCATTACATCGGCCACTATCTGGTTTTTCCACGTCATCAACATCAACACTACGCGTTAGATATCTTCAAAAACTGGCTGCTGGAACAGCTTAATCTGGCCCAGCTGCGCTGATGGCGATCACATTTTCAGGCTGGAAAAGAAAACGGCAGCGGCGCAATGCCGTTGCCGTTATGTGAGAAGATTCACATCAGAGCGAAGGAAAGTTTCCTCTCGCTGTGAACAGGGACAATTAAAAATTGAAGCCCAGCTGAGCCATTGCTCCCCAGGTATTGTCATCCCCTACGCTGCCGGCGAGATCCAGATGTACCCGATTGCCGAAAGGCGACAGGCCAAAACCGGCGGTGAAGACATTTTCATCCGTTGATTTCATATCGGCGCGATAACCGGCGCGCAGCTGCAGCCAATCCAATACCCGATATTCTCCCCCTATCGCCGCATATTGACTCTCATCCTGCGATTTGAAGCGTTTTGTTTCGGTCAGATCAACGTCGGCAGTGGCGGTAAACGGACCCTTATTCCAGGCGATGCCGGTGGTGACCAGCGGTCGGATCTGATAAGTGTCGCGATAGCCATTGACCTCTTTGGTATCGATATCGCGTGAAATCAGGTTTTGTCCCGTCAGGCCAAAGGTCCAGTTTTCCGCAAAATCGGTCGCCAGACCGGCATCAAGGTTGAAACCGGTATTGGTGTTGCGATAGCGGCTTTCGTTAAAATCGCTCTTGTCATAGTTGTAGATGCTGGCGGTGTAGTTATAGAGCCAGGTTTTCTGAAGTTTGGGCGTGACGCCAACAGAAACCGGATGCCCGGCAATATTGAACTCATGAGCAACCGCAATGCCGTAATCAGTCACCAGCGCCGCCAGCCCATTGGCCGAAGAGCGCAGGAGATTTTGATCGCCTGGCGCGGGTAAAGCCCCGTCTGCAATGCTCTGTAAATAATCAATATCGCCCTGAGCCACGTTGGCGCGCACCTCTACCGTACCGTAGGCTTTGGTAACAAAGGCAAAGGGCAGCACGTCGTTGGGAACCGTGACCGCCAGCGCCACTGCCGCATTGCCATGCGCTTCGTTACCGCGTAAGTCACGCAGACGCCCCGCCATATCACCGGCAACGGCGCGTAATTGCGGAGCGCCCTGCAGATAATCAGAGAAGGTAAGGTTATCAAGAACATCTTCGTAGCGATCAACGGTATCGGTGATGTCGTCTACCTTGTCGATTAATTTGTCTTTATCGGTAATCTGAACGCCAGCTGAAGGAAAGATAATGCTGACGGTGTCATCCGGTTTCGCTTTGGTCATCAGCGCCGGGTTTGCCAGCACCGCAGAGCCGTAGGTGGAAGAGGCGACACCGGTTCCCCCCATCGCATCATTACGGGCATCGTACCAGGTACCCGCAGCCAGCGCAGAAGAAGAGAGAAAGAGCGTATTAATTACAAAAGAATAACTAAACGTACGACGTAAAGGAAAATTTTTCACCATGAGCCTGCCATCACCTTAGGAATGAGTCTTTGGAATATCAACGACGGTAATAAATTGCTGATCACATCATGAAGGTAAAATCAGCGCGTTATTGCTGTGAATTCAAAGTAAACAGCATGGCTGTTTGCAGGATTGGACGTTTTTTGTACCAAACGGCATTGTTATTGTTCAAAACGGCGCAAGTAACAGAATTAGCGCCAGAAATTACTTAAGCCTGCGTGAACCATAAACGGTAAAACGGTGGGATGCAACGCAAAATCAGCAAGATAAGACAAGTTGCCGTTTCGCTCTTTCAGGTGCACTTTAGACAGAATTTTCTACGTACGAGCGCAGCCAGTGGACTTAATAAATTAATCCTTGAAAATCAAATAATTATATAATTTTTATTATATCCGTACGGCACCAGCACAAGAAAAATTTGTGTGATAAAATAACATCTCACGCACAGCGGAGAACGCACATGACGACCCTGATTCCCGATCAAATCATGTCCCAGGCAGAAAAGCTCTGTCTGCAACGCGGCGTGCGGCTAACATCACAACGCGCTGAGGTGTTGCGCCTGATGGCTGAGCTGTCAGGCGCTATCAGCGCTTACGATCTGCTGGATCGCCTGCGCGTCAGCGAGCCGCAAGCCAAGCCCCCAACCGTTTACCGCGCGCTCGATTTCTTGCTTGAGCAGGGCTTTATTCATCGCGTGGAATCCAATAACAGCTATGTCATTTGTCATCATTTTGAAGAGCCGCCGCATACCTCGATCATGCTGATTTGCGATCGGTGTGCAGCAGTAGATGAAAATCATGCCGGAGGAGTAGAAAACAGCATTGCAAACCTGGCGCAGCAGGCAGGATTTGTCTTACGTCATAGCGTCATTGAGGCGCATGGGCTGTGTCAGAATTGTGCTGAGGTTGAAGCCTGTACGCATCCGGAAAACTGCGAACACGATCATCACGCTGAAAACAAGAAACGTAGCAGGAAGGGATAACGGGCACATCCTTGTGCCATTCGGACATCATGTCCAGTGGGCAGGTACGAGGTAGTTAACAGCAAGCAGCATTACCAACGATGATCTTTGTTCTGGGTTTCCCAGCTGCTAACTTCTTTTTCCGCTTCATCCTTAGCATACCCATAACGCTCCTGAATTTTGCCGACAAGCTGATCGCGTTTACCTTCAATGATGGTCATATCATCATCGGTCAGCTTGCCCCATTTTTCTTTCACTTTTCCTTTGAACTGCTTCCAGTTACCACCCGTTTCGTCTCTGTTCATAACAGCCTCCACGTCGTCCTTCGTTAATTATCTTTTGCCTCTGCAACAAGAAAAGGCAATATAAAGCACTGCCAATCAGCGACTTTGTAAGATAATTATAGTAGCCATTCAGAGGTATGCGGAGATTTACAGATTTTTCCGTAACAGGTGACGGAGCGGGCAAATTGAAAATCCTGTTGCCCGCCAGCTTACAGAGGCTTTATCAGTGATAGCTATATTACCGCGCGAACCAGGTATTTTGCCGCCAGTGCCTGCGCCAGATAGCCCAGAGCGTGACGCCCCGCAGCAGCAGGAAAACCATCAAGGCCAGCCATAAGCCGTGATTACCCAGCCAGGGTAACGTGAACAGCGTTAAACCATAACCCAGCGCGGCAATCGCCATACCATTACGCATTTCACGACCGCGCGTGGCGCCGATAAACATGCCATCCAGTAAATAACACCAGACGCCCGCCAGCGGCATAATGACCTGCCAGATCAGAAAGCGATCCGCCATTTCACGCAGAGAGTCGAGCGAGGTCAACAGCGAGACGATCCATTCACCGCTCAGGGCATAAAACAGCGCGAAGACCAGCGCAACCAGACCTGCCTGACGACAGGCGGCATGCCAGACCCGAAGCAGCTGGCTGCCATCCTGCGCCCCCCAGGCCTCTCCGGAAAAAGCTTCTACCGCATAGGCGAAACCATCAAGCGCATAGGCGGTAAAGGTAAGGAACATCAGCAAAACGGCATTTACCGCCACGACCTGCGGGCCGATACGCGCGCCCAAAATCGTCAGGGAAGCAAAGCAGAGCTGAAGCAGCAAAGAGCGCAGCATGATGTCGCGATTCAGGCGCAGCAGGCGATTAAAATCGCCGCGCCAGCTCTGCTTCAGCAGCGCGCCATCAATTCCCCGCAGCTTCAGCACGCGCCAGACTAACAGCAGCCCCACCGCCAGGGTGACATATTCCGCGAGCGCCGTGGCCGCCGCCGCGCCGGCCACTCCCTGATGCAGACCTAATACCAGCCAGATATCCAGCACGATATTGACCAGGTTACCTACAATCAGCAGCAGCACCGGCGCGCGCGCATACTGCACACCGAGCAGCCAGCCGAGAATCACCAGATTCGCGAGCGTGGCGGGTGCGCTGAGCCAGCGAATATGAATGAAGATTTTAGCCTGTTGCAGCACCTGGCCGTCGCCGCCAACGATGCGGGTGGCTAACTCGCTCAGGGGACCGCGCAGCAAAATGAAAACCAGGCCGGCGGCTAAAGCGATTATCAGGGGTTGTATCAGGGCACGCGCCAGGGCGGCCTTGTCGCCAGCGCCAAAGGCCTGTGCCGTCAGGCCCGTGGTGCTCATACGCAGGAACAGCAGCAGCATAAACAGGAAGCTGGTCGCCGTAGCGCCAACCGCAACGCCGCCGAGATAAACCGGGCTATTGAGATGACCAATAACGGCAGTATCTACCAGACCAAGCAGCGGAACGGTGATATTGGAAAGGATCATAGGCAGCGCCAGCCGCCACAAATTTCTGTCAGTAGAAGAGAAAAAACGCATCAGCAAATCCATGCCTCAGGCCGCTTGCGCCTGTTTATTTTATCGTGACAGCGTTAAAGCAGATGACCGATGCGGAATGCGGGTTATTCCGCATCGGTACAGAAAATGCGCTTAGAACCATTCGCCGTTGCGAACGATACCCACCGCCAGGCCTTCAATCGTCAACGACTGCTGACGCGTGTCGACCACGATAGGCTGGAATTCATTGTTTTCCGGCAACAGCTGCACGATCGATCCCTGTTTTTTCCAGCGTTTTACCGTGACTTCATCATCAATGCGCGCAACCACTACCTGCCCGTTGCGTACATCCTGAGTTTTATGTACCGCGAGCAGATCGCCATCCATAATGCCGATATCTTTCATCGACATCCCGCTGACGCGCAGCAGGAAATCCGCATTGGGTTTAAACAGGTTAGGATCAACGTGATAGTGACCTTCGATGTGCTCCTGCGCCAGCAGCGGCTCACCGGCGGCGACGCGGCCAATCAACGGCAGTCCTGCGCTCGGCTCTTCTTCCATCAGGAGACGAATCCCGCGCGAAGCCCCTGAGACAATCTCAATTACGCCCTTACGCGCCAGCGCTTTAAGATGCTCTTCAGCTGCGTTAGGTGAGCGAAAGCCCAGCTGCGAAGCGATTTCCGCGCGTGTCGGCGGCATGCCCGTCTGGTTAATATGGTCGCGAATCAGGTCATAGACCTGCTGCTGCCTGCTGGTTAATGCTTTCATCCCGCCCCCTGGTTGTTTATACAGTCGCTGTGAGTATATACAGGTATTGGTGAAATGAAAACCGAAACAGAGGGAAAAAGCAGCGGTTTAGCCAATTCCGGAAAGCCTATCGCAAATGCGTCCAGAGCAGCGTGATCCAGACAAAAAGCGCCAGTAAAATACTCAGCAACACGGCGGCGGAACCCATATCTTTCGCCTGACCGGCAAGGGGATGACGCTCCTGGCCGATACGGTCGACCACTGCTTCGATGGCGCTGTTGAGAATCTCCACGATGACGACCAGCACCACGGCGCCGATCATCAACACGCGGGAGATAACGTCTACGTCGATCCAGCAGGCGATAACGATGGCCACGATCGCTGCGAGAACCTCCTGACGAAATGCCGCCTCATGCTGCCAGGCGGCGCGCAGGCCCTTCCATGAATAACCGGCGGCATTTATGATTCGCGTCAAGCCGGTAACGTTATTTGCCATAATATGGGAACCCTTTGAATGGTTTGACGTCAATGTCGGAGCGGTGTGCTTTTGGCGCCCCCACAGATCTTCGCTGCGCTTTCTGGTATGCTTGCGGCGCTTTGCTAACAAGAGGCTTCATGTTGTCTATGTCAGGTTGGCGTAAACTTTATTACAAATTGCTCAATTTACCACTCTCTATTTTGGTGAAAAGTAAGGCCATTCCCGCCGATCCCGTTTCCGAACTCGGACTGGATTCGACCCGGCCTGTTATGTATGTATTGCCCTACGATTCCAAAGCCGATCTGCTGGCGCTGCGTGCTCAATGTATTAAGCACCATCTGCCCGATCCGCTGGAGCCGCTGGAAATAGACGGCGCACTGTTGCCGCGTCATGTTTTTATTCATGACGGGCCGCGCCTTTTTCCCTATTTCGTGCCGAATCTGGAATCGGTGAAAATTTTTCACGAGTATCTCGATCTGCATCGCAGCAACCCGCAGCTGGACGTGCAGATGCTGCCGGTCTCGATGATGTTTGGCCGTGCGCCGGGTCGCGAAGTTCAGGGCGAGCCGACGCCGCATTTGCGCATGCTGAACGGCCTGCAAAAATTCTTCGCCATTCTCTGGCTCGGGCGCGACAGCTTTGTGCGTTTCTCGCCTACCGTCTCCCTGCGTCGTATGGCGACGGAACACGGCACCGACCAATCGATCGCTCAAAAGCTGGCGCGCGTGGCGCGTATTCACTTCGCCCGCCAGCGTCTGGCGGCGATTGGCCCGAGCCTGCCGGCGCGCCAGGATCTTTTCAATAAGCTGTTGCAGTCAAAGGCGATTGAAAAGGCGGTGGAGGATGAAGCGCGCAGCAAAAAGATCTCTCATGAAAAGGCGCAGCAAAATGCCGTTGAGATGATGGAAGAAGTGGCGGCTGACTTCTCCTATGAGGCGATCCGCGTGACCGATCGCGTGATGGGCTGGCTCTGGAGCCGTCTCTATCAGGGCATTAATGTCAACGGCGGAGAACGTGTGCGCCAGCTGGCGCAGGATGGACATGAGATCGTGTATGTTCCCTGCCACCGCAGCCATATGGATTATCTGCTGCTCTCCTATGTGCTCTATCATCAGGGGCTGGTGCCGCCGCATATCGCTGCCGGCATTAATCTTAACTTCTGGCCCGCCGGTCCGATTTTCCGTCGCCTGGGCGCCTTCTTTATCCGCCGTACCTTTAAGGGCAACAAGCTCTACGCGACCGTGTTTCGTGAATATCTGGGCGAACTGTTCAGCCGTGGCTACTCGGTGGAATATTTTGTCGAGGGCGGACGCTCGCGCACCGGTCGCCTGCTCGACCCGAAGACCGGTACGCTGGCGATGACGCTGCAGGCGATGCTGCGTGGCGGCAATCGCCCGATTACGTTGGTGCCGATCTATATCGGCTACGAGCATGTGATGGAAGTGGGCACGTACGCCAAAGAGCTGCGCGGCGCGGCGAAAGAGAAAGAAGGCTTTATGCAGATGGTGCGCGGCCTGCGCAAGCTGCGTAAT
The DNA here is from genome assembly GCF_044342975.1 of Pantoea osteomyelitidis. Taxonomy (NCBI): domain Bacteria; kingdom Pseudomonadati; phylum Pseudomonadota; class Gammaproteobacteria; order Enterobacterales; family Erwiniaceae; genus Pantoea; species Pantoea osteomyelitidis. The sequence goes on along the minus strand of NZ_JBGFSN010000003.1, from coordinate 31,332 downwards.
CTCGGCCAGGGCTACGTTAACTTTGGCGAACCGCTGCCGCTGGTGAACTATCTGAACAAACGGGTACCGGAATGGCGCGACGCGATCGATCCGATTGAGCCGCAGCGTCCGGGCTGGCTGACGCCTACCGTTAACGATATCGCCCAGCGTCTGATGGTGCGCATCAATGAAGCTGGCGCGGCCAATGCCATGAACCTGTGCGTAACCGCCTTGCTGGCGTCACGTCAGCGCTCATTGACCCGTGAACAGCTAGTTGAACAGCTGGAATGCTACACCCAGCTGCTGCGTAACGTCCCTTACTCGCCGGATGCGACTGTCCCGGATCTTTCCGCACAGGCGCTGCTTGACCATGCGATGAGCATGAACAAGTTTGAAACCGAGCAGGATAATATTGGCGATATCATCATTCTGCCGCGCGAGCAGGCGGTGCTGATGACCTACTATCGCAACAATATTCATCATATGCTGGTCATGCCGTCGCTGATCGCCGCCATCGTGCAGCAGCATCGTGAAATCAGCGACGCGGAACTGCTGCGTCAAGTGAGCCTGATCTATCCGATGCTGAAAAGCGAACTCTTTCTGCGCTGGGATAATACGGAGCTGCCTGCGCTGCTTGAAGCGCTGAGCGCTGAGCTGGCGCGACAGGGACTGCTTACTCGCCAGGATGGCATGCTGAAATTCACGGCTGCGCGCTATCGCACCCTGCAGCTGCTTGCTGCCGGTATTCGCGAAACCCTGCAGCGCTATGCCATCACCTTCTCTATTCTTAGCGCCAAACCCACAATTAATCGCGGCACGCTGGAAAAAGAGAGCCGCACGCTGGCTCAACGCCTGTCGGTGCTGCACGGCATCAACGCGCCGGAGTTCTTTGATAAAGCGGTGTTCACCACGCTGGTGTTAACGCTGCGCGACGAAGGCTATATCAGCGATACCGGCGATGCGGACGTGGTGCGCACCCAAGGCACCTGGGAGATGCTGGCGGAGCTGGTAACCAGCGATGTGCGCTTGACCATTGAGAGCGCGGTCGCGCACGAATAAATGCGCTTCGCATTGCGTGACGTAATAACAGGGCGACCAGATGGTCGCCCTGTTTGTTTTACAGCAGATCGATAAAAGGCTGGGTATTCAGCGCGACGCCGATAAACAGCACCAGGCCAACGTAGTTGTTATTCAGGAAGCCCCGGAAGCAGGCATCACGCTCCCGCTGAGCAATCAGCTTTTGTTGCCAGACAAACAGCACAGCCACCACCAGCAGCGACAGGTAAAACGCGCCGTTCAGCTGAAGCAGCATTCCCACCAGCGCCATCAACCCTAAGGTGGCCAGCTGCAGCAGTCCAATCATCAGCTTGTCGAAACGACCAAACAGAATGGCCGTCGATTTCACGCCGATTTTCACATCGTCATCGCGATCAACCATCGCGTATTGCGTATCGTACGCCACCGTCCAGCAGAGATTGGCGATAAACACCAGCCAACAGACCAGCGGCAGCGTCTCGCTGACCGCCGACCAGGCCATCGGAATTGCCCAGCCAAAGGCGGCGCCCAGCACTACCTGCGGGAGATGGGTGTAGCGCTTCATAAAGGGATAGACCCAGGCAAGCGCCAGCCCCACCACCGACAACAAAATCGTCATCCGATTCATTGTCAGCACCAGCAGGAAAGCGGCGAGCGCTAACCCGACAAACAGCAGTTTGGCCTCTTTTTCACTCACGGCGCCGCTCGGCAACGGCCGTCCCTGGGTGCGCTTAACATGACCATCCACTTTGCGATCGGCGAAATCATTGATCACGCAGCCAGCGGCGCGCATCACTATCACGCCCAGCACAAAAACCAACAGCACCGACAGCGGCGGCACCGCCATATCGGCCAGCCACAACGCCCAGAGCGTCGGCCACATCAACAGCAAAGTCCCAATGGGTTTATCAATGCGCATCAGGCGGCTGTAAGCCTGAAACTTGCTCATCTGTAAGCTATTTTGCACGATTTTCACTTCCTCACATCGAACTGCGGTAGAGCGGCGAAGCCGGTAAAAAAAGTTCGGTCAGCAGCAGCGGTTTTCCTGACAACCGCAGCCGTGAACGACGCCCCCAGAGCTGTTCAACACGACCAGGCTCGATAAAATCACGGCTCAGGGTCGAAGAGGAAAAAAGATAGCGGCCCAGCGGACGGGTGCCCAACTGCTGCAGCAACGCCTCCGGCCCGTTCAGGGTGCTTTCCGGCACCAGCGTGCGGCCAGCCAGCCAGGGTTCGCCGTCGCCATACAGAATAATTTCCCGCAGCCAGAAACGCGTATCTTCAGGCAGCAGCGCGGACTCTTCAGGAATATCCGAGGCGTGGATAAAGGTTTCACGCACCGGCTCCACCGACACCCGCTGACAGTGGCGCTCAAAGCGCCGGGTCATGGAATCCTCTTCCATCAGCCAGTCCAGCAACGGTGCGTTCAGCGCGGGCGAGGAAGGCGGCAACCAGTGAAGTTGACGTAACAGGGTGAGCGCGTCTTGCGACATTTGGCCTCTCCGGTCAAAACAGATGCCATAGTGTAACGCAGAGGCGCGGGCAGAACACCTGCCCGCTATCTGCCAGCGCTATCGAACCGCACAACTACTCCCGTTTCAGCCGGTTACTGTTGGCCAGCCAGAGCGTCACCACCAGCATAAAGATCGCCACGGAATAGCAGAGGGTATCGAAGGGATTTTTGTGATCGACAATAATCAGGCGAATAATTGCCGTAATGCCGATATAGACAAAATAGCGCAGCGGGAAATGGTAGCCCGACTGGAAATATTTCACGATCAGCGCAATGAATTCAAAATAGAGAAAATAGATCACAATCCCGTCGATCAGCAGATAGGAAGAGGCCTGCTCACCGCTGTTCAGCAGCACATTAGCCAGATGGATAGTCTCTTTACTGAGGAATATTACCAGGATCACCGCCAGCATCAGCAGCCCCAGGTTCAGCACCCATTGCAGCACGGTGGCAATATGCCGTCCCGTGGTTGTTTTCGCGTTCATGTCTCGCCTCAAAATGTAAATATTGCTGGAGCCATCATGCGGGAGTGAGACATGAATCACAATATAAGCCTTGAGACAGAGCAGGACAGCGGAGCAGCAGACTGAGGTTAGACCTCGACATCGACACAAAGCGCATCGTAGCGCCAGTATTCGCAGTCACAGTCGATAACCCGCCTGTGCTGATCGCGGTTAATGCGGGTAATCAGCAAACCGGGCATACCGGTTGCCACCTTCAGCGCTGGCGCAGCGAAATCGGGCAGCGGGCCAGGCACAATGGTGAAGCGCGCGCCGCCGTAGCGGATGCCGTAGCGCTGGTCGTAGAGATCGGTCAGCGAGCGCGTTAAATCCTCATCCAGCAGGCCGGGAAACCAGGCGGGGTTTAGATAGTGCTCAACATAGAGCACGACGCGGCCATCAATGCTGCGCAGCCGTTTGATGCAGTACGCGCGCGATCCCGGCGGCAGCAACAAATCTTTTGCCTGACGGCCAGTGACCAACACTTCATGCGCCGCCAGCACCTCTGTGCGGGCAACGCGTCCCTGCTCTGCCGCCATAGCGTGAAAATGGCTGTGGTGTAATGGGTTATAGACCAGACGCGGCGGCGCGATAAACCAGCCGCGACGCAGCTCACGGTAAATTTTCCCCTGCGCTTCCAGCTGGCCCAGCGCCTCGCGCAGCGTGATGCGCGTGGTGGAAAATTGTTCGCTCAACGCCCGCTCCGATGGCAAGCGCCCGCCGGTAAATTCGTCGGCGGCAATACGCGCCAGCAACGCCTCGCAGATTACGTCCACGGTTTTCACAGCAGCTGATACCACAACACAAGCCTCATTTTGGGGCGAAACTGCACTGTGACAGTTCGATGACAGAACAAAAGTAACCGCTCACTGCGGCCTGGAGGGAGAAGCATAGCGGCTGGTCGCCTCGCCTTGCCGCATTTACCGCTGTGGTCATAAAACCTTCATCTCAGCAAGCTACATTGGCTCGGATCTTGCTGGTCTAGTCCAACAGGCCATTCAACTTACACCGGGAGCATCTGAGATGAAAGCGTTTATCGCCTCTGTATTAAGCAGTGCCATTATGCTTGCTCTACCCACCGCGCAGGCGGCTGACGGCGATCTCGCCGCGCTGGAAAAAGCCGCGCGCAGCGAAGGCCAAATCAACAGCGTCGGCATGCCGGACAGCTGGGCCAACTGGAAAGATACCTGGAACGACATCAGCAGCAAATATGGTCTGAAGCACAGCGATACCGATATGTCATCGGCGCAGGAGCTGGCCAAGTTCGCGGCGGAGAAAGAGAACGCCAGCGCGGATATCGGCGACGTGGGGGCAGCTTTTGGCCCGATCGCGGTCGCTAAAGATTTGGCGATGCCCTTTAAGCCGACGCACTGGGATCAGGTGCCTGAGTGGGCGAAAGATAAAGCGGGAAACTGGATGCTGGCCTATACCGGCACCATCGCTTTTCTGGTGGATAAACAGCAGGTAAAAGACATCCCCCACAGCTGGGCCGATCTGAAAAAAGGTAAGTATGTGGTTACTATCGGTGATGTCGGCGTCGCAGCTCAGGCGGCTAACGGCGTGCTGGCAGCCAACTACGCCCTCGGCGGCGATGAAAAAAACCTGAAGCCAGCGTTGGCCTTCTTTGCCGACCTGGCGAAGCAGGGACGTCTGGGCGTGACCGATCCGGTGATTGCCAATATCGAAAAGGGTGAAGTTCAGATGGCGGTGGTTTGGGACTTCAACGGCCTTAACTATCGCGATCAGATCGATAAAAGCCGCTATGAAGTCGTGATCCCCACAGACGGTTCGGTGATCTCCGGCTACACCACCATTATCAACAAATACGCGAAGCACTCGAATGCCGCGAAGCTGGCGCGTGAATATATCTTCTCTGATGCCGGTCAGATCAATCTGGCGAAAGGCTATGCGCGCCCGATCCGTGCTCAGCACCTGACGCTGCCTGCTGACGTACAGGCCAAACTGCTGCCGGAATCAGAGTATAAAAACGCTCGTCCGATTAAAGACCAGGCCGCCTGGGACAAAAGCTCGAAAATGCTGCCGCGTCTGTGGCAGGAGAACGTGATCATCAATATGCAGCAATAAGGAGTGGGTATGAAAACGATCCTGGTGGTGCTGGATGGCCTGAGCAATCAGGTGGCGCTTCATGCGATGGGCTATCTGCATGCCGAATGCGCGCAGGGAAACGGTCATTATTATCAGTTGACCTGCGAGCTGCCGTCGCTGTCGCGCCCGCTGTATGAATGCATTCTTACCGGCGTGACGCCGATACGCAGCGGCATTATTCATAATGGCGTCAGCCGCCTGAGCCGCGAGCGCAGCGTGTTTCATTATGCGCGCGCGGCGGGCTTGAAAACCGCGGCGGCGGCTTATCACTGGGTGAGTGAACTCTATAACCGCACCCCTTTCGTTCCGGCGCGTGATCGTCATACCGACGCGCCGGAGCTACCGATTCAGTATGGTCATTTCTATCACGACGACAGCTATCCCGATTCGCACCTGTTTGAAGACGCGGAAAGTCTGCGGCTGCGCCACGATCCCGACTTTCTGCTGATCCATCCGATGAATGTCGATGATGCCGGACACCAGTTCGGCCTCTCCTCTTCTCAATATCGCAATCGCGCACGCATGGCCGACGGCTGGTTGTCGCACTGGATGCCGGGCTGGCTGGCGGCGGGTTATCAGGTGATTGTCACGGCCGATCACGGCATGAACGACGACCGCTCCCACGGCGGGATTTTGCCGGAGGAAACCCAGGTGCCGCTGTTTGTCTTTGGTCAGGCGTTTTCGCTGCAACCCGATCTGGCGCCGCAGCAAACCGCCCTGTGCGGCACGATTTGCGATCTGCTTGGCGTGGCTCACGATAAAACGGTATGTCGCGGCCTGCTGGCGGAGCCGCGTCAATGAAAGGAAAAGGCGTTGCGCTGCTGTGTCTGCTGCCGTTCGCCCTGTTCTGGATCGCGTTTCAGCTGGCGCCGCTGCTGTGGATTGCCATCAACAGCTTCTGGAGCGAGATGAACGAGACCTGGGGCTGGGATAACTATCACGACATCCTGACCTCACCGTTTTATTTGCAGGCGTTTCGCTTTTCCCTCGATATTTCCATCTGGTCGAGCGTTTACGGTCTGCTGATCGCGCTGCTGGCGGGCTATTCCCTGAACCAGCTCGGCAGCGGTCGTCTCCAGCGCTTTCTGACTTCCTTTACCAATATGACCAGTAACTTCGCCGGCGTGCCGCTGGCGTTTGCTTTTGTGATTCTGCTCGGCCTGAATGGCTGTGTGACGCTGCTGCTGCGTGAATATGGCGTTCAGGGTTTTAAACTCTTCTCCCGCGACGGCATGGTGCTGGTTTATACCTGGTTTCAGATTCCCCTCGGCATTCTGCTGCTTTTTCCCGCCTTTGACGGTTTGAAAAAGGAGTGGCAGGAGTCAGCCGCGCTGCTGGGTGCCAGCCGCTGGCGCTACTGGCGGCACATCGGTCTGCCGATTCTGTTCCCGGCGCTGCTTGGCACCTTTGTGATTCTGCTGGCCAATGCGCTGGGCGCTTACGCCACGATTTATGCTCTGACCACCGGCAACTTTAACGTGGTGCCGGTGCGCATCGCGGCGCTGGTTTCCGGCGATATCTCCCTCGATCCTAATACCGGCAGCGCGCTGGCCATGCTGCTCGTGCTGCTGATGGCACTGATCACCGTAGCGCAGCAATATCTGGTGCGTCGCAGCTACCTCAACGCGAAACAGCCCTGACAGGAGAGAAGCATGTCGCGTGCGGAAAAACTTTATCATCACGTGGTGGTCTGGCTACTGTTCGCCGTTCTGGCGCTGCCGCTAATCGCCACTTTGCTCTATGCGCTCTCGTCACAGTGGAGCGCGACCATTCTGCCGCAGGGCTATACCCTGAAGTGGTTTATTGAACTCTGGAGCGACGGGCGCTTTCTCGCCGCGCTGGGCCATTCGCTGCTGATCTGTCTGGGCGCGCTGGTTTTCTCGTTAGTGCTGGTGCTGCCTGCAATGTTTGTGATCGCTTACTACTATCCACGTCTGGACCAGGTAATGAACGTACTGATCCTGATGCCGTTCGCCATCCCGCCGGTGGTCTCCTCGGTCGGGCTGTTGCAGCTCTACTCGTCGTCACCGCTGATGCTCACCGGCACGCCGTGGATTTTGATCGGCTGCTACTTCACCATCGCGCTGCCCTTTATCTATCGCGCCATCGCCAACAACATGCAGGCCATCAACCTGAAAGAACTGATGGATGCCGCGCATCTGCTCGGCGCCAGCACCTGGCAGGCGGCGCTGTTTGTGGTGCTGCCGAATTTACGTAAAGGCGTTTTTATCGCCGTGCTGCTGTCGTTCTCCTTTCTGATCGGTGAGTTTGTGTTTGCTAACCTGCTGGTCGGCAACCGCTATGAAACGTTGCAGGTCTATCTCTATAACATGCGCAACGGCAGCGGCCATTTCACCAGCGCGCTGGTGATCTCCTATTTCTTTGTGGTGCTGCTGGTGACCTTGCTGGCCAACACCCTGAACCGTGAACGAGGCTGACCATGGCATATCTCGAGGTAAAACAGCTGAACAAAAGCTACGGCGCAACGCAGATTTTTCAGCAGATCGATTTCAGCGCTCAGGAAGGGGAATTCGTGACGCTGCTGGGGCCGAGCGGCTGCGGCAAGTCGACGCTGTTGCGCTGCCTCGCCGGGCTAACCTCGCCCGATAGCGGCCAGATTATGTTGCAGGGAAAAGATATCGTGCCGCTGACGCCGCAAAAGCGCGCCATCGGCATGGTGTTTCAGAGCTACGCGCTGTTTCCCAATATGACGGTAGAAAAGAATGTCGCTTTCGGCCTGAAGATGCAGAAGCTGCCGACCGGGCAGATCCGCGCACGGGTAGCAGAAGCGCTGGCGCTGGTGGAGCTGACTGACTTCGCCCGACGCTATCCGCATCAGCTCTCCGGCGGACAGAGTCAGCGCGTGGCGCTGGCGCGTTCGCTGGTGACGCGGCCGCGTCTGCTGCTACTGGATGAGCCGCTCTCGGCGCTGGATGCGCGTATCCGCCGTCATCTGCGCGATCAGATCCGCCGTATCCAGCAGGAGCTGAAGCTCACTACCCTGTTCGTGACGCACGATCAGGAGGAGGCGCTGACGCTCTCCGATCGCATCGTGCTGATGAACCGCGGCAAAATCGTGCAGAACGGCGATGCCGAGGCGCTTTATACCCAGCCGGCGGATCTGTTTGCCGCCGGGTTTATCGGCAACTACAACCTGCTGAGCGCAGAACAGGCAACCCGGCTGACCGGGCAAATTTTCCACGGCCAGGTCGCGGTTCGTCCCGAGTCGATCCAGCTCTGCGCGCCTGAAGTGGGGATCCCGGCCCGCATTCTCAGCCACAGCCTGTTGGGTAACGTGATCCGTTACCGCATCGTGACGCAGGACATTGAATTGTCGGTAGATGTGCTGAACCGTTCCGTGGCGGATTTACGCCCCGCCGGTACAGAGATTGGTCTACAGTTAGAAATGTCGACCCTGCGGCATGTAGCTTAAAACAAAGCAAAAATCAGCAACCGGGCCGGCGAAATCTTTCACAGGTTGCTCTCTCCGTCAGGCTGGCACTCTGTGCGTACAACATTTATGTCTGATTGCAGGACATGGCCTCAAGCCTGACGGTTGAGGAGTTTCTATACGTGCTAACCTTACTTAATCTGCTCTCCGCCGTGGCGCTGCTGGTGTGGGGAACCCATATCGTGCGCACCGGCATCATGCGCGTTTACGGCGCCGATCTACGCCGCGTGCTGAGCCGCAGCGTGGAACGCAAGCCGATGGCCTTTCTTGCTGGCATCGGCGTCACTACCCTGGTGCAGAGCAGTAACGCCACTACGTTACTGGTTACCTCATTTGTCGCTCAAAATCTCGTCACCTTGACCCCTGCGTTGGTAGTGGTGCTGGGGGCCGACGTCGGCACCGCCATCATGGCGCGTATCCTTACTTTTGACCTCTCCTGGCTTTCACCGCTGTTCATCTTTTTTGGCGTGGTATTTTTCCTCAGCCGCAAACAGTCGCGGGTGGGCCAGTTGGGGCGCGCCATCATCGGCCTCGGCCTTATTCTGCTGGCGCTCCAGCTGATTGTGGCGGCGGCACGTCCGATTACGCAGGCCGCCGGGGTGCAGGTGCTCTTCTCTACCCTGACCGGCGATATCATGCTGGATGCGTTGATTGGCGCGGTGTTTGCCATTATTAGCTACTCCAGCCTGGCGGCGGTATTGATTACCGCCACGCTGACGGCCACCGGGGTGATCTCCTTTAAAGTGGCGCTCTGTCTGGTGATTGGCGCCAACCTCGGCAGCGGTCTGCTGGCGATGCTTAACGCCAGCGGCTCTAATGCGGCAGGCAAACGCGTCGCTCTCGGCAGCCTGCTGTTTAAGCTGATTGGCTGCGTAATTATTTTGCCCTTCGTTAACCTGATTGCCGAATGGCTGGATCTGCTGCCGGTCAATGACGAAGAGCTGGTGATCTTTTTCCACGTCTTTTACAACCTGATTCGCTGTCTGGCGATGGTGCCTTTCGCCGGGGCCATGGCGCGTCTCTGTCAACGCCTGATCGGCGACGACACGGAAACCGATCCCCGCCTGAAGCCTAAACATCTGGATCGCAGCGCGCTGGACACGCCTGCTCTGGCGCTGGCGAATGCCGCACGCGAGACCCTGCGCATTGGCGATGTGGTGGAGCAGATGCTGGAAACCTTCGGTAAGGTGGTGCACGGCGAGCCGCGACAAGAGCGTAACGTGCGGCGGCTCGATGATGACGTCGACGTGCTTTATACCGCCATCAAGCTCTATCTGGCGCGTATGCCGAAAGAAGACCTCGCCGATGAGGATTCTCGTCGCTGGGGCGAAACCATTGAGATGGCGCTTAATCTTGAGCAGGCTGGCGACATCATTGAGCGCATGAGCGGCGACGTGGCCGATAAATCGCTGGCGGCGCGGCGCGCCTTCTCTGCCGACGGGATGAAAGAGCTGGAAGCGTTGCAGGAACATCTGATGAGCAACCTGCGCCTGAGCCTGTCGGTATTCCTGTCGCGCGATATCAACAGCGCGCGACGACTGCGTCGCGCCAAACATCGCTTCCGCATTCTCAACCGACGCTTCGCCCATGCGCATGTAGACAGGCTGCACCGGCAGAATGTCCAGAGTATTGAAACCAGCTCGCTGCATTTGGGTTTGCTGGGTGATATGAAGCGCCTGAATTCGCTGTTCTGCGCCATCGCCTACAACGTGCTGGAGCAGCCGGATAATGAAAATGAAGAAGACTGAGGCTTGCGCTGCCAATGGAAAATGTTCTCTTTATGGTCAATAAAACAGCATAAAGAGGAATTTTCCTGGTAGGCCGCACAGAGAAAGATAAAAAATATTGATTGATTGAACCCTGCTTTTAATTAACCGATAAAAGTAATCGCAAAAACAACAAGTCAATTAAAATCATTATCAAACTATATATTATATATACATTTATTATTCACCCAATTATATTAATTTAAATAAGCATAAGCCTTTAATTAGATTAGCATTATATTTACATCACTATTTTTCACCAGCAATAGTTAACCAGTTGTTTTTATAACATACTAAAACTTGCACAGACTGGTTAAAACTTATCGTTTTTTATTTAGTTAATCATCATTAAAATAATTCATTGAGCTTTTGTTTAAAAAAAATGGAACTTTTTTTGTGTTGTAAACTGTTTTTGAAGCTTGCCTGAAAAGCCATGGCTTTTAACAAATTCAGTTTATTAATAACAAGCTCTTTTAATGGATTACGCTATGAACGGAATATTCAAAAATACCCTGTTTCGCTTAAATGCGATAACGCTCATCTGCTTTCCTTCCTGTGTGCTTGCTGAATCCCCCTGGAAAGTGACGGATGGCAGCACACTCAATGTAACCAGTAACTACACCGCTGAAACACAAGGAGATTACCCGCTATACGCCGCAGGAGCAGGAAGCCATCTCGTTATTAATCCGGGTTTAAGTTTTGGTAGTAAACAAACGGGGCTGGACGTTGCGCAAGGCATAGATGGCGCTGTCCTCGAATTAAATAACAATACAATCGTTGCAAATAATAATAATTCGAGAGGCATTTATTTATCTGACAGCCAATTAACCATGACGGGCGGATCCATTATTACGCTGGGCGAAAGCAGTCCGGCGCTGGAGGCTGTGGCAGGTTCAGTTGTCTCGTTAGATAACGTGCAGCTTAATTCCAACAGCAGCGGGTTAACCGATACGTTGATTATTAATGGCAGCACGCTGGAGGCTGACAGCATTCTTATTCAGTCAGATGGTACGGGAACAGGGATGCGCATCACGGGCAATAGTGATGTCACATTAAATGATACCGAAGTCAGCATGACCGGCATGAATTCTATCGCTGCGGTTTATGTCGATCAGGGAAAGGTGAATGCCGATAGTTTAAGAATATTTGCTACCGGCAGTTATGGCCTGCAGGCGAAAGGCCTGAATGAAACCACTGCGCCGGATATCACCCTTAATCAAGGTCAGATTACCGTTACTAATGGCGTTGGCGTGGACGTAGAAAATAGCCACATCACGCTAAATAATACGCGGGTGAGCACTTTAGGCACGGCAGAAGATGCGCACGCCTTAAATATGAAAGGCAATGCACAGGCTGAGATTACCGGCGGTCAGTACGAGACCAAGGGCGAGGCTTCCCACGCCATTACGCTTCAGGATTCCTCCGCCTCCCTGACCGCCAGCGGAGTAAAACTTTATACCTATGGCGCAAACGCTTATGGGCTGGATGTCGCCGATGGTCAGGCCGAACTCTCCAATGGTCAAATCAAAACCTACGGCAAATATGGCCATGGCATTGTCAGCCACGCTGATGATGTACGAATTGATAGCAGCAGCGTAAACACCATGGGCGAAAGCGCTATTGCCGCTGCGGCAACCGGCGGAGGCGCGATTCAGATCGCCGACAGTAATTTTACCACCCTGGGTGAAGCCGCTTATGGCCTGGCGGTAAACACCCACTCCAACATCACCGCCGACAATCTTAACGTGATGGCCTCCGGCACTTATGCTCACGGTTTATACCTGGAAGGCGGCGAGCTTAATCTGCTGAACAGTTCAGTAAACGTACAGGGCAGCTCAGCATCCGCCATTTATGCCAATGGCGATGCCCTCACCGGCCTCAGTCAGGTTACCGTCGATAACGGCAGCCTGACCACAGCAGGCTTTACAGGCATTATCGCCAATGGCGCCGATCTGAGCGTCACCCTGAAAAACGGTACTGAATTGACGGCCGATGATGGCCTGCTGGCGTTAAGCACCAGCAGAGTCTCAGGTGCCGTTTATTACAGTAATATCGACCTGGCGGCAGATAATAATGTCACGCTGAATGGCGATGTCAGGGCGGAAATGTACAGCACGCTCAATCTTTCCCTGCGTAATCAATCAGTGTGGAATGGCGCGGCCTACCGCGCGACGGACGTGATGGTGGATAACTCCAGCCGCTGGAATATCAGCGGAAATTCCGATGTGGCGAACCTGGACAATGCCGGGACGGTGGAATTTACCCCTAAAGAGGGCGAGCAGTCGGTACTGACGGTGCGTCAAAACTACACGGGCAACGGCGGCACGCTGGTGTTTAATACTGTGTTGGGCGATGAAAATTCAGAAACCAATAAAATGGTGGTGGAAGGCGATACCGCAGGCACCACGAATGTTGTGGTGAATAACCTGGGGGGCAAAGGCGATTATACCCAGGGCAACGGCATTGAGCTTATTCGGGTTGCGGGTAATTCTGCCGGTGAATTTGTGCAGCAGGGACGCATCGTGGCTGGCGCTTACGACTACAGCCTGTTGCGCGGGGAGGGAGCGGCGCAGCCTAACTGGTATCTGAGCAATAAAAAGCCTGACGAGCCTGACGATGAAGTCGAAGGTCCCGCAGATATCAACGATCCTGGCGATAACGGCAACGGCGGCAATCCCGGCGATAACGGCGACGGCGGCGATCCGGCGGATAACGGCCCTCATCTGGATGAAATTGTGGCTGATGTTCCCCCAACCGGCGGCCCTGTTACTCCTCCGGGACCAGCAGTTAACGATCGTAACCTGGCGCTGCGCCCGGAATCCGGCGTTTATCTCGCTAACTTCGAGGCGGCAAACAATCTGTTTGTCACCCGGCTACACGATCGTCTCGGCGAAACCCAGTTCACCGACAACCTGAGCGATCAGGGCCATGCCACCAGCCTGTGGCTGCGCCAGGTAGGCGGTCAGAACACCGGCTACAACAGCAACGGCCAGCTCAAAATGGTGAGCAATCGCTATGTGGCACAGCTGGGCGGCGATTTGGTTTCATGGAGCCAGAATCAGCTGGATCGTTTTCATCTCGGCGTAATGGCGGGCTATGCCCATAGCAAGAACAAAACCCGTTCTTCCGCCTATGGCTACCGGGCCGGCGGCGAGATCAACGGCTACAGCGCCGGTATTTACGGCACTTGGTACGCCAACGATCAGGATAAAACCGGCACCTATGTCGATAGCTGGGTGCTTTACAACTGGTTCAAAAACAGCGTCAACGGCCAGGATCTGCCGGAGGAAAACTATCGTTCCAAAGGGCTTACCGCGTCGGTTGAAGCAGGCTATACCGCGAAGCTGTCAGAATTTCGCGGCAGTCTGGGCAGCGTAAACCAGTGGTTTATTCAGCCGAAAGCGCAGGTCGTCTGGCAAGGGGTCAGAGCAGACGATCATCGCGAAACAAACGGTACTCACGTACAAGCTCAGGGCAATGACAACATCATGACCAGCCTGGGCGTGCGCACCTTTCTGAAGGGCAGCCATATCAAAGATGCCAACACGCCGCGCCAGTTTGAGCCTTTTGTCGAGGTGAACTGGATTCACAACACCGAAACGCCCGCTGTACGCATGGATAACACGCTGATTCAACAGGCCGGCGTACGTAATCTGGGTGAGGTTAAGGTCGGCATTGAAGCCAGACTGGATACAAACTTCAAAGGATGGACCAACTTTGCCCAGAAGGTGGGCGATGCGGGTTATAACGACAGTCAGTTCATGTTAGGCATTAATTACCACTTCTGACTCCTGCAGTTTTTCGGGGCCAGTGATGGCCCCGTTTTTTTTGCTTATTTCTTCGCTATCGGTTTACCGGACCAGTATCCCGCCAGCAGCGAGCCGGAAAGATTGTGCCAGACTGAGAAAAGCGCGCCCGGCAGCGCAGCCAGCGGCGAGAAATAGAGTTTCCCCAGGGTAGCTGCCAGACCGGAGTTTTGCATACCCACTTCCAGCGCCAGCGTACGGCAGGTGGATTCGTCAAAACCAAACAGTTTGCCGCCCCAGTACCCACCAAGCAGGCCGATGGCGTTATGCAGGATCACCGCCACGATCACCACCAATCCTACCGAGCCGATAAAGCCCTGGCTGCCTGCCACCACGGCGCTGATGATCAGCAGGATGCAAAGCATGGAAAACGCAGGCAGATAAGGTTCAACACGTTTCACCAGATTATTCATTGAATGGTGAATAATCAGCCCCAGGCCAATCGGGATCACCACGATTTTGATGATGCTGAGCAGCATGCCCATCACATCGACCTGAATATGGGTGTCGACATAGAGGCGCGTCAGCAGCGGCGTGGCAAATACTCCCACCAGCGCGGAAACCGAGGAGATGGTTACAGAAAGCGCCACATCCCCTTTCGCCAGATAGATCATTACGTTAGATGCCGTACCGCTGGCGACGCTGCCGACCAGGATCATACCGGCCGCCAGATCCGGCGGCATATGAAACAGTTTTGCCAACCCCCAGGCGGCCAGTGGCATCACCAGATAGTGCAAAAACGTCCCGGCAATAACCGGGGCCGGACGTACCAGCACGCGTTTGAAATCGTCGATATTCAGCGTGACGCCCATGCCGAACATAATCAGCATCAGCAGATAAGTTACCCACGGACCGATAGCGAGAAAGGTAGAGGGCGAATAATAAGCCGCGACCGACAGCAGCACGGCCCA
The DNA here is from genome assembly GCF_044342975.1 of Pantoea osteomyelitidis. Classification (NCBI taxonomy): domain Bacteria; kingdom Pseudomonadati; phylum Pseudomonadota; class Gammaproteobacteria; order Enterobacterales; family Erwiniaceae; genus Pantoea; species Pantoea osteomyelitidis. The sequence continues at coordinate 16,265 of NZ_JBGFSN010000003.1, read as the reverse complement.
CAGCGGGAACAGGCGGGTAATTTTGGCAAGCATAAGCCAGACTTCCTTATAAGAATGTTGTGTTTTTTACATCGTGCGCCACAGATAAAAGCGCGCTGCACAGGGAACAACTGCAACAGCGGACGCGGGATCATAACATTTCGTTATCGCTGCGTAAGGCAGAGAAGAGAGGAGAGAGGAAAATGCGGATCGACTGCTGCCGATCCGCTGAGAAATACTCGTATTACTCTGCTTTTTCCAGCAGGAAGCGATAGATTACACCACCAAGCGCGGCGCCAACCACAGGCATCAGCCAGAACATCCACAGCTGTGAAATGGCCCAGCCGCCCTGAAACAGCGCGACGCCGGTGCTGCGCGCCGGGTTAACCGAGGTGTTGGTGACCGGAATGGCGATCAGGTGAATCAGCGTCAACGCCAGACCAATGGCCAGCGGAGCAAAGCCCGCCGGTGCGCGTTTGTCGGTGGCGCCCATAATCACTATCAGGAACAGCGCCGTCAGCACCCCTTCAGCAATCATGCATGACAGCAAATTGTAGTTTCCAGGCGAATGCTCACCGTAGCCGTTAGAAGCGAAGCCGCTGGCTACCACATCAAAATCCGCTTTGCCGCTGGCGATCAGAAAGAGCACGGCGCCTGCGACAGCGGCACCGGCCAACTGCGAGATGATAAAGGGGAAAACCTGCGGTAGCGGAAAGCGGCCGCCCACCGTCAGGCCAACGGTCACCGCCGGGTTAAAATGACCGCCCGAGATATGCCCCACCGCAAAGGCCATCACCAGCACCGTCAGACCAAACGCCAGCGCGACGCCAGCAAACCCGATGCCCATTTGTGGAAAGGCGGCGGCCAGCACGGCGCTGCCGCATCCTCCCAGCACCAATACAAAAGTGCCAAAAAATTCCGCCATAAGTTTACGCATATTATTTCCTCACAAGGATTGATATTTTCCGAGCGCGATTATCTTAAGAGGAAAGCAAAACTCAACAGGCCACCCGCTGCACAGAGCAAAAAGCGAACGGCTTTCATTGCAAAGCAGACAGGTCTTGCCCATGACGGCATGAATCGGAACGGGAGAAAGAAAAAAGCCGGACCTCAGGTCCGGCTTAAATTTGATAAAAAGCGCAACGCTTTTACTCAAACAGGTTGCGATGCAGCGCGCTTACTACGCTTTCCGCATCGTTGCCCGGCACCAGGAAGCAGAGGTTATAGCTGCTGGCACCGTAACAGATCAGACGCAGATTAAACGGCTCCAGCGCGCCAAAAACTTCTTTGCCCACGCCGCAGGCTTTCGACAGGTTATTGCCGATCAACGCAATCAGCGCAAGGTTCTCTTCCACTTCCACCCGACACAGGGAAGATAGCTCGGTTAACAGCGCCTGGGTCAGCAGGCTGTCGCCGGTCGAGGTAGAGCCGGTGGTATCCAGCGTCAGCGCCACGCTCACTTCGGAGGTGGTGATCAAATCGACGGAAATATTATGGCGCGCCAGAATATTAAACAGCTCGGCGAGGAAGCCGTGCGAGTGCAGCATATTCAGGCTGTGCAGCGTCAGCAGCGTCTGCTTGCGGCGCAGCGCCAGCGCGCGGAACAGCGGCGGGTTCAGCGTCTCGTTGCAGACGCGAGTGCCGCCAGCGGCCGGATCTTTGCTGGAGCCGACAAACACCGGAATGTCGCTGCGCACCGCCGGTAACAGCGTGGCGGGATGCAGAACTTTAGCGCCAAAGGTGGCCATCTCGGCGGCTTCTTCAAAGGTAATCTCATCGATGCGCTTCGCGGTCGGCACGATACGCGGATCGGTGGTGTAAATCCCCGGCACGTCGGTCCAGATATCGATACGCGCGGCTTTTAACGCCTCGCCCAGCAGCGCGGCGGTATAGTCGCTGCCGCCACGTCCCAGCGTAGTGGTGCGTCCTTTACTCTCACTGCCGATAAAGCCTTGCGTGATCACCAGAGCCTGTTCGATGCGCGGCGCCAGCAGCGCGTTGGCCTGCTCTGCCAGCACAGCGACATCCGGCTCGGCGCGCCCAAAGCGATCGTCGGTGCGCATCACTTTACGCACGTCGAACCACTCGGCTGCGACCTGGCGCTCGCGCAGGATCTCAACAAACAGCAGCGTTGACATCAGTTCGCCGTGACTGACCAGCTCATCGGTCAGGGCGTTCGATGTCGCCAGCGCCGCCGCTTCAGAGAGCATGGCGATGTTTTCCAGCATACGATCGATCTCTTCGCGGATCACATCGGGCTGCTGCAGGCGATCGATAATCGCGTACTGAATACGGCGGATTTCATCCATCAGGTAAGCACGCTGCGCCTGCTCCTGACCTTCCGATAGAGAGACCAGCAGATTGGTCACGCCTGCGGAGGCGGAGAGCACCACCAGGCGCGTAGCGGAATCGGCAAGCACCACGTCGGCGCTGCGGTTCATGGCATCAAAATCGGCAACGCTGGTGCCGCCAAATTTCGCCACGATAAGATTTTGAGACATGTACTACCTCGTGTCAGGTTACATCGCTCCCTTGCATGGCAGGGCGCACGCAATAAACGGGAGTTACTTTTTCAGCCTTGGCACAAAGAAAGAGCAGAAACGGGCAGACCAGATCAACAGACGAGTCACCCAGAAGCGCCCCACCTTGCGAAACGTCCGACTGCGGACGTTTCTGGTGACAACTCAGAGGATTCAGCCCCTGCAGTCGACAGCGCAACACACCGCGTGTTGCTCCACCTCGGCGTCGCTCCCCCTGATGTGTTTTCTGCGGATACGGCTCCTCCAACACACTGCCTGGGCGACGCGCCTCTTCTGGCTTGCGCACGGAGGCGCAAGTAGCCGCTTAGAAATATCGGGTAATTGGCTCGCTGTCAACGCCTGCCGTTTAAGAAATATCATCTTGTACCAGGGCGATAAGCGTACAGGGCAGCTCAGGCGCAGCTTCTGCCTTGACGGCCACCAGTTTACCATCCTCGTGCCGGGCAAAAAGCGGAATCACGCCCCGATGTTTTTCCAGATACTCAAGCCAGCCGAAATTTTCATTCAGGCGCGTCGCTTTGATCGTCGCGCCATGGGCGATCAGACTGCTCAAATGGCTAAACGTCTGCTCCGGGGCAAACAGCGTCTCCTGACGACGGAAGCGTGGGTTTTCAGTAGCGCGTCGCCCGCGCAGCGCGTTTCCGGTACGAATAGCGGCCACGTTTTTCTGACCGAAAATATGGCTGAAGTGGTACACCGCCAGCGCGTTTTGATGGCGGTTAGGCGATAGCGCCAGCACCTGCGCCGTTTCGTTGAGATCGAGAAAGTTTTCCGCGTGTTCCGACCATGCGTAGCCGTAATAGGCGGGAATCCCCTCCATCCGCGCCTGGCGATAATACTCCCAACTGTTATCGGTAAGCTGCACCGGAATATCGAGCTTTTGCAGCGCCGCCGCCAGCGTACGGGCAAAGGTGTTGGCGCCGACAATCAGCACGCCGCGCGGCTTGCGCTGCTGCACCCGCAGCCAGCGCGCCAGCGGTCGGCTGGTGAGGCTCTGTAACACCACGGTGCCGATAATCACCGCGAACACCACGGTCACCAACCGATCGGCGCCCTGATAGCCGCTGCGCGCCAGCGTCAGAGCGAACAGAGAACTTACCGCCGCCGCCACGATGCCGCGCGGCGCAATCCAGCTCAGCAGCAGGCGATCGCGCCAGTGCAGCGTCGAACCGGCAGTCGAAAGGACGATACAGAGCGGACGCGCGATAAACTGAACCACCAGCAGCACGCCCACCAGCGGCCAGCCCATGCCGATCAGCGCATTCACGTCCAGACGCGCGGCCAGGATGATAAACAGCCCGGAGATCAGCAGCGCGGAAAGCTCCTCTTTAAAGGCGATAATTTCAGTCAGCTCCACATCGCGCATGTTCGCCAGCCAGATGCCCATCACGGTCACGGTAAGCAGACCCGACTCATCGGCCAGGTAGTTGGAGAAGCCAAAGGCGGTGAGCATGATCGCCAGCACGGCGAAGTTTTGCAGATAGCCCGGCAGCCAGACGCGCCGCAACGCTATACCCAGCAGCCAGCCAAACAGCGCCCCCAGCACTAAACCCACCACCAGGGTAAGTCCGAAAGTCCAGAACAGATGCGTTAAGGATTCAGCTTCCTGACGCAGCACAATAAACTCGAACACCAGCAGGGTAAAAATCGCGCCTACCGGATCGATGATGATCCCTTCCCAGCGCAGCACCTGATTAATGGCGGCTTTGGGACGCACCACGCGCATCAGCGGCGCGATCACTGTCGGCCCGGTGACTACGGTTACCGCCCCGACCAGCGCCGCCAGCTCTGGCGGAAAGCGGAGCAGCGTCCAGCAGGCCAGGCTGATCACCAGAAAAGTCACCAGCATGCCGACGGTGACCAAATTACGCACCACGCCGCCGAGTCCGCGGATCTCCTCAAAGCGCAGCGTGAGCGCGCCTTCAAACAGGATAATCGCGACGGAAAGGGAAACCAGCGGAAACAACAGCTCGCCGAACAGCGCATCAGGTTGTAAAACATGGGTAAGCGGACCCAGTATTATGCCGAAAATTAGCAGCGGTAAAATGGCAGGCAGCCGCAATAACCAGGCGACCCACTGGGCCGCAAGGGAACTGAATCCAATGATGACCAACAGCAGCGGGGGCGTTAACTCCATAAAATTTTTTCCTTTACATAGCAAGAATGGTCATACTGAAACGCGAAGCGGCTTATGGGCCGCAGCCTGAATGATAACGATTTCCGGGCAATATGCGGGGAGATTCTCCCCAGGCTGCTCTCAGTGACGCAGCGGGATAGCCTAATCATAGTCGCAACCTGTTGTAGGAAACGAAAAGTGTAAGGCCGCAGGCAGGTAAGATGGCGCCCGGAAGGAATTAGGGTTTTTAAATCAACAAGAGTGTTGCCATGAAAAATATCAATCCGACACAAACCGCAGCCTGGAAAGCGCTGCAGCAGCATTTTGAACAGATGAAGGCGGTGCAGATCGCTGACCTGTTTGCCCAGGATGCCGATCGTTTTGCGAAATTCTCTGCCACCTTTGATGATCAGATGCTGGTGGATTTCTCAAAAAACCGTATTACGCAGGAAACCCTCGATAAGCTCCAGGCGCTGGCGCAAGAGACCGATCTGGCCGGTGCGATTAAATCGATGTTCTCCGGTGAGAAAATCAACCGCACTGAGGATCGCGCCGTCCTGCACGTCGCGCTGCGCAACCGCAGCAACACGCCGATTCTGGTGGATGGCAAAGATGTGATGCCGGAAGTCAACGCGGTGCTGGATAAGATGAAAGGCTTCTCCGAGCGCATCATCAGCGGCGAGTGGAAAGGCTATACCGGTAAAGCGATCACCGATGTGGTCAACATCGGCATCGGCGGCTCCGATCTCGGCCCCTTTATGGTGACCGAAGCGCTGCGCCCCTACAAAAATCATCTGACGATGCATTTCGTTTCCAACGTTGACGGCACGCATATCGCCGAGACGCTGAAACAGGTGAACCCGGAAACCACCCTGTTCCTGGTCGCCTCGAAAACCTTCACCACTCAGGAAACCATGACCAACGCCCACAGCGCGCGCGACTGGTTCCTGAACGCGGCGGGCGATCAGCAGCATGTGGCGAAGCACTTCGCTGCCCTCTCCACCAACGCCAAAGCGGTGGGTGAATTTGGCATCGATACCAATAACATGTTTGAATTCTGGGACTGGGTTGGTGGCCGCTACTCGCTCTGGTCGGCAATCGGTCTCTCGATTATTCTTTCCATCGGCTTTGACAACTTCACCCAGCTGCTGAGCGGCGCGCATGCGATGGATAACCATTTCGCCACTACCCCGCCGGAGCAGAACCTGCCGGTGCTGCTGGCGCTGATTGGCATCTGGTACAACAACTTCTTCGGCGCTGAAACCGAAGCGATCCTGCCCTACGATCAATATATGCACCGCTTTGCCGCCTACTTCCAGCAGGGCAACATGGAGTCGAACGGCAAATATGTCGATCGCGAAGGCAACCCAGTGGATTACCAGACCGGCCCGATCATCTGGGGTGAGCCGGGCACCAATGGTCAGCATGCGTTTTACCAGCTTATCCATCAGGGCACCAAGCTGATTCCATGTGACTTTATCGCCCCGGCGATGACTCATAACGCTCTGGCGGATCACCATCAGAAGCTGCTTTCCAACTTCTTCGCACAGACCGAAGCGCTGGCATTTGGTAAATCACGCGAGACGGTAGAGAAAGAGTTCGCCGATGCGGGGAAAACAGCCGACGCCGTCGCGCACATCGTGCCGTTCAAGGTGTTCGAGGGTAACCGTCCGACCAACTCCATCCTGTTGCGTGAAATCACGCCGTTCAGCCTGGGCGCGCTGATTGCGCTCTACGAGCATAAAATCTTTACTCAGGGAGCCATCCTGAACATTTACACCTTCGATCAGTGGGGTGTGGAATTGGGTAAACAGCTGGCGAACCGTATTTTGCCGGAGTTGGAAAATGATAGCGAAATCAGCAGCCATGACGCTTCCACCAATGGCTTAATTAATCGCTATAAAAGCTGGCGATAATTGCACTGACATTGAGTTAAGGCGGCGTCATCGCCGCCTTTTTATTTGCTTGCTCGTTTTACATCTTAATCCGCATCATAACCAAGGTTAGGGGCCAGCCAGCGCTCCACCTCGCTTACCGGCATTCCTTTACGCGCCGCATAATCTTCTACCTGATCGCGCTGTATCTGCGCCACGGCAAAATATTTGCTATCCGGGTGGCTGAAGTACCAGCCAGAAACCGACGCCCCTGGCCACATGGCGAAAGATTCCGTCAGCTTCATACCGGTAACTGACTCAACGTCCAGCAGCTTCCAGATTGCCGCCTTCTCGGTATGCTCCGGGCAGGCCGGATAACCTGGCGCCGGACGTATTCCCTGATAATTTTCGCGAATCAGCTCTTCGTTGCTCAGGTTTTCATGCGCCGCAAAGCCCCAGATAACCTTACGAACCCGCTCGTGCAGATATTCTGCAAAGGCTTCCGCCAGGCGATCAGCTATCGCTTTCACCATGATCTTGTTGTAATCATCGTGCTGCCTGTCGTACGCCTCCGCCAGCGCATCCTCTTCCAGCCCACCGGTCACGGCGAACGCCCCGAGATAGTCCGCTTTGCCGCTCGACTTCGGCGCGACGAAATCGGCCAGACAGTAGTTCGCAAAGCCGGTTTTTTCCGTCTGCTGACGTAAGTGATGGCTCACGCACAACACCCGATCGCGCCGCTCATCACTGTAGATCTCAATATCATCGCCCACACGGTTGGCGGGGAAAATCCCTACCACGCCGCGCGGCTTCAGCGTGCCCTGTGCGCTGAGCATATCCAGCATCGCATTGGCGTCGGCAAACAGGCGTTGCGCCTCTTCGCCCACCACCTCATCCTGCAAAATGCGCGGATATTTGCCCGCCAGCGACCAGGTCATAAAGAAAGGCGTCCAGTCAATGTAGTTGCGCAGCGTTTCAATGCTGGCCTCCACGGCGCTGACGCCCTGACGGTGCGCCGCTGGCGGCGTGTAGCTTTCCCAGTCAAACGCCAGATCGTTTTCCCGCGCCGCCTGCAAGGTGACCGGCGGGGTACGCGGCTTTTTACGCGCGTGCTGAATACGTACCGTTTCATACTCTTTGCGCGTGCGCGCCACGAAATCTTCTTTCTGCGTGGCCGACAGCAGCGACGACACCACGCCCACGGTACGCGACGCGTTCTGTACATAGACCGTCGGACCGCTGTAGTTCTGCTCGATTTTTACCGCCGTATGCGCTTTCGAAGTGGTCGCCCCGCCAATCAGCAGCGGGAGGGTAAAGCCCTGGCGCTCCATCTCTTTCGCCACGTTCACCATCTCATCCAGCGACGGCGTAATCAGGCCGGAAAGACCGATAATATCGGCATTCACTTCACGCGCGGTTTTCAGGATCTTCTCGCCCGGCACCATCACGCCGAGGTCGATAATTTCATAGTTGTTACATTGCAGCACCACGCCAACGATGTTTTTGCCGATGTCGTGTACGTCGCCCTTCACCGTCGCCAGCACGATTTTGCCGTTGCTGCGCCCCGCCTCTTTGCTCGCCTCAATGAAAGGCTCAAGATAAGCCACCGCCTGCTTCATTACGCGCGCCGATTTTACCACCTGCGGCAGGAACATTTTTCCCTCGCCGAACAGATCGCCGACCACGTTCATGCCCGCCATCAACGGCCCTTCAATCACCTCGATGGGACGGGCCGCGAGCTGGCGCGCCTCTTCCGTATCCTGTTCAATAAACTCGGTGATCCCTTTTACCAGCGCATATTCCAGCCGCTTCACCACTTCCCAGCTGCGCCACTCCGCCTGCTGCTTATCCTCCGCGCCATCGCCTTTGCTGCCACGGTATTTTTCCGCCAGCGCCAGCAGGCGTTCCGTGCCGTCATCACGGCGGTTAAGGATGACATCTTCCACCGCATCACGCAGCTCGGCGGGCAGATCGTCATAAATCGCCAGCTGACCGGCGTTGACGATCCCCATATCCATGCCGTTGCGGATGGCATAATAGAGGAATACGGCGTGAATCGCTTCGCGCACCGGATCGTTGCCACGGAAGGAGAACGACACGTTCGAGACGCCGCCGGAGATCATCGCGTGCGGCAGCTCGCGCTTGATATCTTCGCAGGCGCCGATAAAGTCCATCGCGTAGTTATTGTGTTCGTCGATGCCGGTTGCGACGGCAAAAATATTCGGATCGAAAATGATATCTTCTGGCGGGAAGCCAACCTGTTCGGTGAGAATCTTATAGGCGCGACGGCAGATGGCGATTTTACGCTCACGCGTGTCCGCCTGCCCTATCTCATCGAACGCCATCACCACCATGGCGGCGCCGTAGCGACGCACCTGGCGCGCATGATGAATAAAGGCTTCTTCACCCTCTTTCATCGAGATCGAGTTAACGATTCCCTTGCCTTGAATACATTGCAGCCCTTTTTCAATGACCTCCCATTTGGAGGAGTCGATCATGATCGGCACGCGGGCAATATCCGGCTCGCCAGCAATCAGATTAAGGAAACGCACCATCGCCGCTTCGGCGTCGAGCATCCCCTCATCCATATTGATGTCGATAATCTGCGCGCCGCTTTCCACCTGCTGACGCGCCACATCCAATGCTTCGTTATATTTCTCTTCTTTGATCAGACGCTTAAATTTGGCCGAGCCGGTGACGTTGGTGCGTTCGCCCACGTTGACGAACAGCGAGTCTGCGCCGATGTTCAGCGGCTCCAGACCAGAGAGGCGACAGGCAACCGGCAGCTCAGGCAGCGCGCGCGGTTTCACATCCGCGACCACATCCGCGATCGCCGCAATGTGCGCGGGCGTGGTGCCGCAGCAGCCGCCGACAATATTCAGGAATCCCGCTCTGGCCCATTCGCCAATCTGCTGCGCCATCACGTCGGCGTCGAGATCGTATTCGCCAAAGGCGTTCGGCAAACCAGCGTTCGGATGCGCGGTAACGTAGCATTCGGCGATGCGCGACAGTTCCGCCACATACTGGCGCAGCTCGTCCGGCCCCAGCGCGCAGTTAAGACCAAACGACAGCGGCTGCGCATGGCGCAGCGAATTGTAGAAGGCTTCGGTGGTTTGACCGGAGAGTGTGCGGCCAGAGGCGTCGGTAATGGTGCCGGAAATCATCAGAGGCAGCTCGACGCCCAGCGCTTCCATTTCATTCTGCACGGCATAGATCGCCGCTTTGGCGTTCAGGGTATCGAACACCGTTTCAATCATGATGAGATCGGCGCCGCCTTCTATCAGCGCGCGCGTTGATTCACGATAGGCCACGACCAGCTGATTAAAGGTGACGTTACGGAAGGCGGGATCGTTGACGTCTGGCGAGATGGAGCAGGTGCGGTTGGTTGGCCCTAATACCCCGGCGACATAGCGCGGACGCTCCGGCGTTTTCGCGCTCCACTCATCGGCGCAGGCGCGCGCCAGTTTCGCCGCGGCGTAGTTGATCTCCGCCGACAGCGATTCCATCTGGTAATCCGCCATGGCGATAGTGGTGGAGTTGAAGGTATTGGTTTCCAGAATATCGGCGCCGGCAGCAAGATAAGCGTGATGGATCTCGCTGATTACTTCCGGTTTGCTCAGTACCAGCAGGTCATTATTGCCTTTCAGGTCGCAGGGCCAGTCGGCAAAACGGCTGCCGCGAAAATCGTGCTCGTCCAGCCGGTAACTCTGGATCATGGTGCCCATGCCGCCATCCAGCACCATAATGCGTTGCGCGAGCTGCTGATGCAGCGCTTTAGTTCTGTTACTCACTCTTGCCTCATCCACGTCAATCGCCTGGCTGAAATGCCGGCCAGACATACTGGCACAACTTCCAGGCGGGTAAAAGCAACCTTACCTGCGGCTTTATTAATCGAGGGTAGGATTCATATGGCGCAGATCGAACGGCGTGATCTGATACACGTAATAGTTCAGCCAGTTGGAGAACAGTAAATTGCCGTGGCTGCGCCAGGTGGCGCGCGGCGGCAGTTCCGGGTTGTCCTGCGGGAAGTAGTTATAAGGTATTTCCGGCTGCAGACCCGCCTCATAATCGCGGTGATATTCACCTGAGAGCGTGAGCGCATCATACTCCGGGTGGCCGGTGACAAAGGCCAGACGTTTGTCTTTACTTGCCATTAAATAAGCGCCGGTTTGCTCCGACTCGGCGAACAGCTCGAGATCGGTGTAATCGCGGATCAGCTGCGACGGAAAATCGGCGTAGCGCGAGTGTGGCGCAAGGAAATTGTCATCAAAGCCGCGCGTCAGCAGCGAATGAGGATGCAGTATCTGATGCTCATATACGCCGGAGAGCTTGCTTTCCCGCGTCTGCTTAGGGATGCCGTAGAGAATGTTCAGCGCCGCCTGCACCGCCCAGCAGACAAACAGCGTGGAGGTGACGTGCTCTTTTGCCCAGTGCAGCACGCGCTGGATCTGCGGCCAGTAAGCGACGTCATTGAAATCCACCAGCCCCAGCGGCGCGCCGGTGACGATCAGGCCGTCGTAGTTGTCGTGCTGGATATCCTCAAAGTTACAGTAAAAGTTATTGAGGTGCTCCATCGGCGTGTTGCGGGATTCGCGGCTGTCGATGCGCAGCAGCTGGATATCGATTTGCAGCGGTGAGTTGGAAAGCAGACGCAGGAACTGGTTTTCCGTCTCAATCTTCTTTGGCATCAGATTGAGCACCAGCACCTTCAACGGACGGATCTCCTGAACACTGGCGCGCGACGAGGTCATCACAAAGACATTTTCGTTACGCAAAAAATTCACTGCCGGTAATTCGTCGGGAACCCTGATTGGCATAGCCTGCTTACCTCTTTACAACCGTATAAACGTTTAGACATCCAGATGCCCAACCTTAGCCTGGTGCTCCGGCGATGTCGAGTCTTCATGCAGAAAATGAAAATGTTTCAGCTTAAATCGGCAAACATCTCGACAAAGGGCAGAATCACCGACGCCTCACGACTGGCATGTCGCCACAGCAGCCAGGTGCGGCTCTTCAACGCCTCGCCCGCCACCTGCAACGGCATGCTCCACAGACGATCCGACAAAGGTTGATAGCTGGAGACAATGGCGTAACCCAGTCCCCGCTCCACCATCGCCAGACAGACCTCCAGTTTGTCGACCTGCATCGCCACGCGCGGCGCCAGCTGGTAGTTGGCGTTCCACCAGCGCTCGATCTGATGGGTAATATGCCCGCCGTGATTGATGCGTATTTGCGGTAGCTGGGGCAGCAGGCGCAGGTCAATGGGATGCAGGCTTACCAGCCAGTAATCGTCGATGTCCACCAGCCGCTTGCCGTCGCGCCAGTGGTAATCATCCTTCACCAGCGCAGCATGGATCTCGTCGCGCTGTAGCTTCTGATGCATCTCCTCACTCAGCCCGCTGACCAGGTTAACGCGAATGCCGCTGTGCTGCTCGCTGAAACGCGCCAGAATCTCCGGCAGCCGGTAAGCCGCATAGTTGCTGGTAACGCCCAACCGCAGCTCGCCCTGACGCGGCTGGTTCAGGCTGCGCAGCGTCTCGCGCAGCTGCTGCGATTCATGCAGCATTTTCTGCGCATGCTGCGCCAGATAGCGCCCCTGCGCGCTGAAGCTCAGGCTGCGCCCGCTTTCTGCAAACAGCGCGATGCCAAGCTTGCGCTCGATTTGCTTTAGTCGATAGCTGAGTGCAGGCTGCGAGGTAAAAAGCTGCTCCGCCGCCCGCGTAATGTTCTGGTACTGCCAGACGGTATGAATAATCAACCAGTCTTTCTCGTTCATAAACTACCCGCCTTATTCATCTGCATCCATAAAATAATTTTTGCCTGCGCGGCGCAAGTCATAAAAACACTGAATTGGGCTTTTTAGCGAAAGCGGTATATATCTGGACAATCAATTATTTTTCAATGTATTACTCGCACCACCCTGGTGAAAGGAGCCTTGCTGACGCACCATGAACGAGCAAAAAGATAAAATTATTTATGCGGTCGATCAGATTGCGGAAGAGATGAGCCAGCTGGCGCTGACAATTCATGCCCGGCCTGAACTTAGCTTCAATGAACATGACTCCGCCGCCGCGCTGATTGCGCCGCTGCGTGAGGCCGGATTCAGCATTACACATTCGCTGGCCGGGCTGGATACCGCGTTTCGCGCCACCTTTGACAGCGGTAAGCCGGGTCCACGTATCGCGTTTCTGGCGGAATATGATGCATTGCCGGAGTTGGGCCATGCCTGCGGACATAACCTGATCGGCACCGCGTCCGTCACCGCGGCGCTGGCGCTGGCGCAGAACCCCGGCTCCTTCAGCGGCATTATTGAGGTGATTGGCACCCCGGCTGAAGAAGAAGGCGGTGGTAAAATCATCATGGCTGACAGCGGCGTGTTTGCCGATGTGGACGCGGTAATGATGTTCCATCCGCGCGAGAAAAATATGATGACGCGTGGCGCGTTAGCCTGCGTGGATGCGGTGTTTAAATTTTATGGTAAAGCCGCGCATGCCGCGTCGGCGCCTCATCTGGGTATCAGCGCGCTGGACGCGGTAATTCAGACTTTTGTAGGCATTAATGCGCTACGCCAGTTCTTTACCGACGATGTGCGTGTGCACGGGATCATTACCAACGGCGGCAGTGCCACTAATATCGTTCCTGCCTTTGCCGAAGCGAAATTTCTACTGCGTGCCGCAACGGTAGGCGGCTTACAGGTAGTGCGGCAAAAGGTGTTCGCCGCCGCCGAGGCTGCCGCGACCATGAGCGGCGCCCGGTTGACTATCGAAGAAGGATTGACCTACGCGGAGCGCAACAATAACCTGGCGCTGGCGGCGCTATTTCAGGGCAATATCGAGCAGCTCGGCCTGACGGTGGAAGCAGCGCCGGAGCGCGGCGGCGTCGGATCTTCTGATATTGGTAATGTCAGCCAGATCACCGCCGCCATCCATCCTTATCTGCGTATTGGCGATGCGATCCCTCATACCCCGGAATTTGCCGATGCGGCTGGCTCCCTTACCGGCACGCAAACCATGCTGAACGCGGCAAAAGCGCTGGCGATGACCGCGGCAGATTTGCAAAACCCATCCCATTTACAGGCCGTCCGCGATGAGTTCAACGCCTGGAAAGCCCACCATTATTCTACCGGAGAGAAGTGATGAAAAAATCGTTAACCCTGTTAGCCATGATGACCCTGACGCTCAGCGCTCAGGCTCTCGCCGCGGGAGAAACGCTGCGCGTGGGCGCGGATTTAACCTACCCGCCTTTCCAGTATCGCGACCAGAACGGCACGCCCACCGGCTTTGAAATTGATATCACCAACGCCGTTTGTCAGGCAGTGCAGATGAAGTGTGAATATGTGGTCAGCAGTTTCGACGCGGAAATCCCGTCGCTGATGGCGAAGAAAGTTGATTTTATCTCTCCGCTGGGCGCGACCGCTAAGCGCCGCAAAGCGATCGATTTCAGCGATTTTATCTATCATATTCCTACCAAGCTGGTGGCACGCAAGGGCAGCAACCTGATGCCTGATGTGGCATCGCTGCAGGGCAAACATATTGCGGTACAGCAAGGCTCTATTCAGGAGATGTACGCCAACAAATATTGGGCACCGAAAGGGGTCGATATTGTGATGTATCCCGATCAGGATGTGATCTACCAGGATCTGGCGGCAGGTCGTCTGGATGGCGCGCTCAGTCCGGGCGTGGCGGTGACTTTTGGTTTCCTGAATAAGCCAGAGGGCAAAGATTTTGCCCTGACCGGCCCGGAAGTGCGTGACGATCTGCTGTTCAGCATCGGCTCGGCTTATGGCGTGCGCAAAGGTGATGAGAAAACGCAGAAGCTGCTGAATGCGGGTCTGGCAAAAATTATGGCGGACGGCACCTGGGAAAAAGTGAAGCAGCACTATTTTGGCAATCTGGAGATGAAGGTGACGCGCACGGAGTCGGCCAATGCTGCCGAGTGAGTTGCAAGGGGTGATGTGGCGGCTGCTGGAACAGTTTCAGTATCTGCATCGCCTGTCAGGCTCGCCGGATGCCGAGCGCAGCGTGGATATTCTGTGTAACACGCTGACGGCATATCAGATCCCGGTAAAGCGGGAGCGCTGTACGCTTTACCTGAGCGATCCGCTCGCCGCTTCAGTAACGCTGATGGACGATCCTGAATGGCATATCGCGGCTAAAACGCGATCCTTCTCCGCACACTGCCCGCAGGGTGTGGAGGCGGAGCTGGTCTATGACGCCCGCTCGCTGGCTTCTGTCGCGGAAAAGGAGTTTGCCGACTGGGCGGTAACGGTGCGCGGAAAAATCGTCGTCGCCGATCAGGGATATGAAGATTATGTTCAGCGCCTGATGCGCGCCGGCGCGCTGGGACTGATCCATATCTGGGGATCGGCTGAACAGGCGCTGCATGAGGAGACTGTCGGTCCTATCTGGGGTACGCCGGTGCCGGACGATCGGCTGCGCTATCCAACTTTACCCGTTGCGGCCATCAATCAGCAGCAGGGTAAAATGTTGTTACAGCAGTTGCAGCAGGCAACGCATATTGCGCGTCTGGCGACCGACGTGCGTGAGCATGTGGCGACCTGCTCGCTGCCGGTGGTAGAGATTGCCGGTGAATCTGAGGAGTTCGTTTTGCTCTCTTCGCATTATGACTCCTGGCATGAAGGCGTGACCGATAACGCGACGGGTAATGCCCTTTGCCTCGCCATGGCCATCTGTTATTCGCAGCAAAAGCGGCCAATGAAGCGCGGCCTGCGCATCGCCTGGTGGCCAGGGCATTCAAACGCCCGCTACGGTGGTTCCACCTGGTATGCCGATCATTATCGTGCTGAGTTGATAAAGCACTGCTTGGCGCATATCAATGTCGACTCGCCGGGGTGCCTTGAGGGTTCACAGATTGTGATTAATGCCAGCGGTGCGGAATCGATCGCCTTCCTCAATCACGCCTTGCTCAGCGAGACAGGTAAACCAGCCAGCCGTATCACTCCGCTGGGTAAAGGTGGCGATCAGTCGTTTTGGGGGGTGGATATCCCCCTGCACTTTGCCTTGCGTGAAGAGCCGGAAGTGCGTACCTCGCTCTCTCCCGGCAGTGGCGGCGGCTGGTGGTGGCATACTGAGGAAGATACGCTGGATAAGGTGGATGCGGCAAATTTGTGGCGTGACGCCAATATTCATCGCCATTGGCTGGACGCATTGCTGTTTGAGACTGATTTACCGCTTGATGCCGCCCACTATCTGTCTGCGATGCGCGATGCGCTGGCACAATTGCAGGGCGAGCTGGATCCGGCATTCGATTTACAGACGATCATGCAGAAGCTGGTCGCGCTGGAGCAGGCGCTGCCGCAAGAGGAAATCGCAACTGAACGTCTGAAACAAACCGTTGGGCTGCTTCACCGGGTACGCTATCGGGCCGGCGACGATTTTCATCCCGATCTAAGCTATCACGGCGGCGCTTTTCCGGGTTTGCAGTTGTTGCGCGGGCATTATCATGAGCAGAGCGATGATCTTTCCTGGCTGATGCTGGAGACGCAGTTTTGTCGCCAGTGCGATCGGGCGCTGGAGTTGCTGGAAAGCTGCTTGCTGCTGTTACAGGAAGGGATGCCGCTTTAATAAGCGGCTGCAAAAACGGCATCTGATTTTGCAGATACGAAAAAGCCCCGTACGTCAGTACGGGGCTTCGTCGCAATTTGATGCCTGGCAGTTCCCTACTCTCGCATGGGGAGACCCCACACTACCATCGGCGCTACGGCGTTTCACTTCTGAGTTCGGCATGGGGTCAGGT